>NZ_CP039131.1:0-51421 GCF_023100865.1 Pseudomonas sp. A2 | reverse complement strand
GTCTCTTTTTTGTGCAAAACGCCCTTAGAGCGGTAATTTTTCCAGCGTCGAGAAGCCATAGCGACGCAGAACGGGTAAAAGCTGTTCTGTTTCTGCCGTCAGCGCCATGCAGAATGCTTTATTCTCGTCGCTGGACTTCGCATCCGGCGCTTCATGCTCTAACAGCCAGGCGGTGCGACGGGCAATCGCCGCGCCAGAATCGATCAGCCGCGTGCCTTCCGGCAGAACGCGCTGCAGCTCCTCCTGTAAAAGAGGAAAATGGTGCAGCCCAGCACCACCGTATCCGGCGGCTCCTGCATCCGCAGCCACGGGCGCAGGATACGGCGCAGCTCTTCTAACGGCACAGGCTCGCCGTGCAGCTTCGCTTCCGCCAGCTCCACCAGCTCCGCCGACCCCAGCATTTCAATCCGACATTCATTGGCAAAGCGGTCGATCAGCTCACGGGTATAAGGACGCTTTACGGTACCGCGCGTCGCCAGCAGGCCAACAATGCCGTTCGCCGTTAAACGGGCGGCGGGCTTGATCGCCGGCACCACGCCAACGACGGGGAAAGCGAACTTTTCACGCAGGGCAGGCAGGGAGACGGTACTGGCGGTATTGCAGGCGATCACCGCCAGCGCCAGGGGATAACGCTGCTGGACAGCGGTGACGATTTCCACAACGCGCTCAACGATAAACTCCTCGCTCTTCTCGCCATAGGGGAAGGCAACGTTATCGAAAGCATAGATGTAATGCAGATTCGGCAGCAGCTGCCGAATCTCATTATAAACCGACAACCCACCGACGCCGGAATCAAACACCAGCACGGTGGGACGTGGATCAGAAGGTGTAGCTGCCAGACAAGGTGTATTCCCGTCCTGCAGATTGGTAGCCATAAACTGTCTCGTAATCTTTATCGAACAGGTTGGCTATTTTACCACGAACTGTCAGGTGTGAGGTGACGGGATACGATAAACCGACATCCCAGAGGCTCAACCCACCCATATTGACGGTACGCGAGTTGTCGTAGTCATAATCGTAACGCTTGCCGATGTAGTGATACGTCACATCCCACCCCAGATCGTAGACCTGGCCGTTCAGCTCGTATTTCACCTGCTGCTTCGCCCGGCGATAGAGGGATCTTATTGGTTTCATCATCGCGAGGGTCAACATACTGCAGCGTCAGATGGTGCTCCACCGGCCCGGTGGTTATATTCCCCGTCCACTCGAGCCCCTTAATCGTTGCCGACTTGACGTTGTAATAGGCGTTGTTGTCGTAATCGATGAGGTTTTGAATCTCATAGCGATACGCGGAGAGGCGCCAGTCGACCGGCCCCGTTAACCCTTCAAGGCCCGCTTCCCATTGCTTCGACTCCTCTGGCTTCAGATTCGGGTTAGAGGCGATGCCAAAGCGTTCTGCGCCGTACTGCTGCCCGAGGGAGGGGGCGAGGAATCCTGTGCCGTACGAGAGCGTTGTCCGATAAACCGTCGATAAATTCCCAGCCTGCGGCCGTCTGCCAGGTACCGTGCCAGCCAAACTGCTCGTCATGATCCTCACGGCCGGAAGCTTCCAGCGTCACGCTGTCAATCTGCTGCTGTCCCGTCAGATAAAGACCGGTGGTGTCACGCTTATACACGTCGGTACTGGTCGTTCCGCTGGATTTCAGCTTCTCTTGTTTCCAGTCAACGCCGCCGCTCACTGCCCCATGGCCTACCACAACATTATTTCCCCACTGGATATAGCGCTGTTCCATATCATCCAGGGTGGTGCCCGCGGCATAGCGGCCAGCGTCGCTGCTGTAGTTGTAATCTTTGATGCGCTGATAGTTAGCAATCAGCTGGGAGGAGTAAATTCCGGAGTGGTAGTGCAGACCGGTATCCCAGGATTGGGTATAGGATTGATCTTCATCGTTTCCACCTGCGTAGCCCCAGTTACCCTGGTCATAGTCAGCGTTGGCGGAATAACCATAGCCGCGGAAGAACCCCGAGAAGTTGTCATCGAACTGATGCTGTACCCCGCCCCACAGCATTTTATTGCGGTAGCCGTCGCGATCGCTGTCGCCGCTGTAAGAGGAATTCGGCTGGACGTTAAACCCTTTGGTGGTCTGATAGGCGCCAGCAGCGGTAACCAACGTATCGCCAAACCGCTTGTTAAAGGCGCCGTCATAGGACTGATAGCCGTTCGTACCCGCGCCGGCGTTGATCTGCGAACGCTCAGCGTCGGTCATGGTGATGATGTTCACCACCCCGCCGATCGCTCCGGAGCCGTACACCGCGGAGCGCGGGCCGCGGATGTATTCCACCCGCTGGACCAGTGAGATAGGGATCTGACTGATATCTACGCCGTTGGAGATCCCAGGACGCGCCATCGGCACACCGTCGATCAGCACCAGCACGTGGCGAGCCTCCGTCCCCCGGACATACAGCGAAGCACTCTGCCCCATGCCGCCGTTGCGGGAAATATCAACCCCGGGAAGACGACGCATCACATCGTTTAAATCTTTGGACTGCCAGCGGTCGATATCATCGCGCGTCACAATGTCGGTCGGCGCCAGCACGGTATTGACCGGTTGTTGAAAACGGTTTGCTGTCACCACTAACGTATCTGAATTGCTATCCTGCGCCCAGCCGGAAAATGCCGTGACGGATAAGGCCGTCATCAGCGAAGCTTTTTTAATCATTGTAAAAGCATCCGAAACAGAAAAAGGATGCCGCAGGTTTTATCATTTGCTCGCGACGATAAAACCCAGTGCGACGTATTCCGGCAGGTCTTCGGGCTTGGAGGCTGTTTCAAGAAATAATGACTTCCCACGGCTAGCCGCAGTGTCTGCACCGAGTGCGCTCATTTCTCACCTTCCTTACCGCTGCGCGTCAGCCCCAGATTTCCACTGGGTTCCCTTTTAACTCACAGGACCGGTAGGCGAATGCTACAATTAGACTCATATAGATGTCCAGACTGCTAATTATATTTCCCGCCACATTCGAGGCTGGACATCCCCGGCGCTTTCCCTACAATCCCCGCGTACTTATTTTATTCAGGATGCATCATGACCCCCGAACACCTTCCTACCGAACAATACGAAGCGCAGCTGGCAGAAAAAGTCGTCCGTTTGCAAACCATGATGGCGCCTTTTGCCGCGCCGGTTCCGGAAGTGTTTCGTTCGCCGGTCAGCCACTACCGCATGCGCGCCGAGTTCCGTCTGTGGCACGATGGCGACGATCTGTACCATATTATTTTCGATCAGCAGACCCGGTCGCGGATTCGCGTTGACAGCTTCCCGGCCGCCAGCGCGCTGATCAATCAGCTGATGACCGCCATGTTGGAGGGCGTACGCAACAATCCCGTGCTACGCCAGAAGCTGTTCCAGATTGACTATCTGACCACCCTCAGCAACCAGGCGGTCGTGTCGCTGCTGTATCATAAAAAGCTGGACGATGCCTGGCGATGAGCAAGCGGAGGCGCTGCGTGACGCCCTGCGAGCCCAGGGGCTCAATGTGCATCTGATTGGGCGGGCGACCAAAACCAAAATCGAGCTCGATCAAGACTATATAGATGAACGCCTGCCGGTTGGCGGGCGGGAGATGATCTACCGTCAGGTGGAAAACAGCTTTACCCAACCGAACGCGGCCATGAACATTCAGATGCTGGAGTGGGCACTGGATGTCACCAAAGGGGCGACTGGCGACCTGCTGGAATTGTACTGCGGCAACGGTAACTTCTCGCTGGCGCTGGCACGTAATTTCGATCGCGTATTGGCCACCGAAATCGCCAAACCGTCGGTGGCGGCGGCGCAGTACAACATCGCCGCTAACCATATCGACAACGTGCAGATTATCCGCATGGCGGCGGAAGAGTTTACTCAGGCGATGAACGGGGTGCGGCAGTTCAACCGGCTGCAGGGTATCGATCTGCATAGCTATCAGTGCGAAACCATCTTCGTCGATCCACCGCGCAGCGGGCTGGACAGCGAGACGGAAAAAATGGTGCAGGCCTATCCGCGTATTTTGTACATTTCGTGCAACCCGGAAACGCTGTGTCGCAATCTGGAAACGCTAAGCCAGACGCACAACGTTACCCGGCTGGCGCTGTTCGACCAGTTCCCGTATACCCATCACATGGAGTGCGGCGTCCTGCTGACCCGCAAATAGGCCCAAAAAAACCGGCAACTGTCATATTGCCGGTTTTTTTACCACTGGCGGCTTACTCGGCTGCGGTATCTTTGCGGTTACGCATCTTGTAGCCGATCCAGAAGACCATCGCGACGGACAGAACGGCCGGGAAGAAGTTAGAACCGATATCCGGGTACTCCGCACGCACGACGGTGCTGTACAACAGCACCCCGAGAATAAAAAAGGCGGCGGCCAGGCCCGGTAGCCCAACGGGCATACTGCGATTCTGATAGCGCTGATGCAGACAGTAGACCGTCAGCAGCAGGGATAAAATGGGGAAGACGGAAAACGGAACTATCGAACTGAACAGCGCCGCAAAGGCGCCATTAATGGATAACCCGGCAATCAGCGCCAGCAGCAGCGTACCTTTATCTTGAACTGAGTGTTTCATTGCTCGTCCTTCACGTTATTCGGAATGATGTGACATTTTTTCTTGTTCACGGCGATACCAGTAATACGCGCCTTTCGAGATCATTCGAAGCTGCAGTACCAACCGTTCCTCCAGCTGCCGGCGCTGCTCAGGGCCGACATCCAGCGCTTCCGCGCCAGCGCTAAAAACGATGGTGACCATAGCTTCAGCCTGCGCTTCGGTAAAGGCGCGCGGCATATGGTTTTCGAGTTCTAAATAGTCGGCGAGTTCCGCAATAAAGTGCTGGATCTCGCGTGCGACGGCGGCGCGAAACGCCGCAGAAGTTCCCGAGCGCTCGCGCAGCAGCAGGCGGAAGGCGTTCGGGTTGTTACCGATAAATTCCATAAAGGTGGAGACCGAGGTGCGGATCACGCTGCCGCCTTTGGCTATCCGCTGGCGCGCCTGGCGCATCAGCTGGCGCAGCATCAGTCCGCTCTCATCGACCATCGTCAGGCCCAGCTCATCGACGTCGCGAAAATGACGATAAAAGGACGTCGGCGCGATCCCTGCTTCCCGTGCCACTTCACGCAAGCTCAGGCTGGCGAAACTCCGCTCAGCGCTAAGTTGACTGAATGCCGCTTCCACCAGCGAACGGCGGGTTTTTTCTTTTTGTTGTGCTCTTACGCCCATCACGATGTATGAATCCTTCCAATAGCCCTGCTGGCACTATACCAGAGATTAAAACTAATCGGTTTGCCCTGGATTGTGAATGATTGTTTACGAGCCGTTTCTGCTTTTATGCTGCAAAAAAGCACAACGATAATTGGGTTAAAGCGCAGCGAATGTTATCATCGTGTTTATTTTATGTATAAAACAGGTGAGTAATGCCATGTCACACTCTTGGGATTATGATGCAATAGTGATTGGTTCCGGTCCTGGCGGGGAAGGCGCCGCCATGGGACTGGTGAAACAGGGAGCACGCGTTGCCGTCATCGAGCGCTACCATAATGTCGGCGGCGGTTGCACCCACTGGGGCACCATCCCGTCGAAAGCCCTCCGCCATGCCGTCAGCCGTATTATCGAGTTTAACCAAAACCCCCTCTACAGCGACCACTCCCGCCTTCTTCGCTCTTCTTTCGCCGACATCCTTAACCATGCCGACAGCGTCATCAACCAGCAGACTCATATGCGCCAGGGATTCTATGAGCGCAACCACTGTGAAATTCTGCAGGGCAATGCCCACTTCGTGGATGAGCATACTCTGGCGCTGGAGTGCCATGACGGCACGGTCGAGACTGTGACCGCGGAGAAATTCGTTATCGCCTGCGGATCGCGCCCCTACCATCCGGCGGATGTCGATTTCCACCACCCGCGCATCTATGACAGCGATTCGATTCTCAGCCTGCAGCATGAGCCGCGCCATGTGATCATTTACGGCGCCGGGGTGATCGGTTGTGAATATGCGTCGATCTTCCGCGGCATGGAGGTGAAGGTCGATCTGATCAACACCCGCGATCGTCTGCTGGCCTTCCTCGATCAGGAGATGTCAGACTCGCTCTCTTATCACTTCTGGAACAGCGGCGTGGTTATTCGCCACAACGAGGAGTATGAGAAAATTGAAGGGGTGGATGACGGGGTGATCATGCACCTGAAGTCCGGCAAAAAGCTGAAGGCCGATTGCCTGCTGTACGCTAACGGCCGCACCGGCAACACCGACACCCTGGCGCTGGAAAATATCGGTCTGCAGACCGACAGCCGCGGTCAGCTGAAGGTCAACAGCATGTATCAGACCGCCCTCCCGCACATCTATGCGGTTGGCGATGTCATCGGCTATCCAAGCCTGGCTTCTGCCGCTTACGATCAGGGACGCATTGCCGCCCAGGCGCTGGTGAAAGGCGAAGCCTCAGCGCATCTGATTGAAGATATCCCGACCGGGATCTATACCATTCCGGAAATCAGCTCCGTCGGGAAAACCGAGCAGCAGCTGACGGCGATGAAAGTGCCGTATGAGGTGGGCCGCGCCCAGTTTAAACACCTGGCGCGGGCGCAAATCGTCGGTATGAGCGTTGGTACGCTGAAGATCCTGTTCCATCGGGAAACCAAGGAGATCCTTGGCATTCACTGCTTTGGCGAGCGCGCGGCCGAAATTATTCATATCGGCCAGGCGATCATGGAGCAGAAAGGCGGTGGCAACACCATTGAGTACTTCGTCAACACCACCTTTAACTACCCGACCATGGCGGAAGCGTACCGGGTTGCCGCGCTGAACGGCTTAAACCGCCTGTTTTAACGCCTTGTCGAAATGGCCATCCATCGTGCCGCGGATGGCCTCCGCCAGATGTTCATAGCGGCTGCGCAGCGGGGAGCCCTGGACGATAAACCAGACCGATGGTGCGTCTTGGCTCTGGCTTAATGCACGGCAGGTAGACTACGCCATCGCGTTTTCTCTCCTGCGGCACCGCCAGCGCCGGCAGCAGGGTAATGCCGCTGCCTGCCGCCACCATATTGCGCAGCGTTTCCAGGCTGGTCGCGCGGAAGTGGGTATCCTCATCCGCCCCCGCTTCAAAGCAGAAGCCCATCGCCTGATCGCGCAGACAGTGGCCATCCTCCAGCATCAGCAGCTTTTCACCGGCCAGATCCGACATCGGCACCCGATCGCGGTTCGCCCACGGATGATCTTCATAGATAGCCAGCATCATCGGCTCATCGAACAGCGGCACCTCGATAAAGGCCTCGCTCTCTTTGACCAGCGCCAGGATGGCGCAGTCGAGCTTACCGCTGTCGAGCTGAGCCAGCAGCTGATGGGTCTGCGCTTCGTGCAGATACATTTCCAGCTTCGGGAAGGTCTGATGCAGCATCGGAATGATGTGCGGCAGCAGGTACGGGCCAATTGTCGGGATCAGGCCGATATGCAGCGGCCCGGACATGGTTTCCCCTTGTTGGCTTGCCATTTCCTTGAGCACTTTTACTTCGCGTAACACGGTACGCGCCTGATCCACCAGCAACAGCCCCGCCTGGGTAAACAGAACCTTACGGCTGGTGCGCTCCAGCAGCATGACGCCAAGCTCATCCTCCAGCTTGCGGATCTGTCCGCTGAGCGTCGGTTGGCTCACATGGCATGAGTCAGCCGCCCGCCGGAAGTGGCGGTGTTCGGCGAGCGCTACCAGGTATTCAAGATCGCGAATATTCATTATTCATCCTCCATCGCCACGATAGTCCATGGCGATAGATAGCATAGCAACGAACGATTATCCCTATCAAGTTTTCTGTTCAATAATACGCCCATAAAGACGGTCTACCTGTGAAAATCACTGACCCGTCACACTGTTTCTCTACCCGAACAACTAAAGCCAACGTGAACTTTTGCGGACCTTGCGTCCGCTTTTTTTTTGCATAAAAAACCCGGCGTCGCTGGGCTTGGCCGGGTCAGGGAGGGCAGATATCTAAGGATTAGCTTAAACGAGCCTTCGCCTCGTTGATAGCCTGGGCTACCTGCTGCGGCGAGACGCCGCCTTTCGCTGCGCGTTTCTCGAGGCAGGACTGCAGCGACAGGATCGGATACACATCGTCCGCAATCACCTGGGCTGAATTTCTGCAGATCGGCCAGGGTCAGCGCTTCCAGCGGTTTCCCTTGCGCAATGGCTTCCACTACCGCTTCACCGACAATATGGTGCGCCTCGCGGAACGGTACGCCTTTCGCCACCAGATAATCCGCCAGCTCAGTGGCGTTGGCATAGCCCTGCTGCGCCGCTTCCGCACAGCGCGGGACGTTTTACCTGAATGCCGTCCAGCACCAGGGCCGCCATATGCAGGCAGTCGAGCCAGGTATCCAGGGCGTCGAAAAGCCCCTCTTTATCTTCCTGCATGTCTTTGTTGTAGGCCAGCGGCAGTCCTTTCAGCGTCATCATCATGCCGGTCAGCGCACCCTGCACGCGGCCGCATTTGCCACGGATAAGCTCCAGGGCGTCCGGGTTTTTCTTCTGCGGCATCAGCGAGGAGCCGGAGGTCACGCGGTCGGAAAGCTCGACGAAGTTCGCCTCGCCGGAGTTAAAGAAAATCAGATCTTCCGCAAAGCGCGACAGATGCACCATACCGATAGCCGCATCGGAAAGCAGCTCCAGCACATGATCGCGATCGGACACGCTGTCGAGGCTGTTGCGGGTGGCGGAGGCAAAGCCCAGCCAGCCGGCCAGCTGCTCGCGGTCGATCTCATACGCCGTCCCCGCCAGCGCGCCGCAGCCCAGCGGGCTGACGTCGAGGCGCTTCAGCGCGTCCTGCAGACGGCTTTCGTCACGCGCCAGCATTTCAACGTAGGCCAGACACCAGTGCGCGAAGGTCACCGGCTGGGCGCGCTGCAGGTGGGTGTACCCCGGCATTACCGCGTCCTGATTCTGCTGGGCGGTCTCCACCAGCGCGCTCTGCAGCTGGCGGTTCGCCGAGAGCAGTTCGACAACGGTATCTTTGCACCACAGTTTAAGATCGGTGGCGACCTGGTCGTTACGGCTGCGCCCGGTGTGCAGTTTCTTGCCCAGCTGGCCCACTTTATCGATCAGCTTGCCTTCCACCCAGCTGTGAATATCTTCGGCATCGCTGGCGAGGATTTGCTGCGGATTGGCGCGCACCTCTTCCAGCAGCACGTTCAGCGCTTCTTCAAGCTGCTGCTGTTCAGCGGCACTCAGAACGCCGACCGTTACCAGCGCTTTCGACCAGGCGACAGAGCCAACGATATCCTGCTCCGCCAGACGATAGTCGAAGCGCAACGAGTCGTTGAACTGTTTGAACCGTTGATCTGCTGCCTGTGTAAAACGCCCGCCCCAAAGTGCCATAACATGCTTCCTTTATTCGTTAGTTCCGCCGGCGGCATTGTGCCGCCCGGCCTACGGTCTTGTAAGCCCGGCAGACGACGCGCCGCCGGGCATGAAATCTTAAGCCAGAATACGTGTGCCGATCGGCGTGCCGTTAAATAACGCCGGCAGCTGCTCGGCGTGACGCCAGGAGGCGATATCCACCGGACGGACCCAGAGCACGTGCGGCGTCAAGGGCCGCATTCACTTTAACAATCATGCCGTCGGTGATAATCCCCTGCTCGATCAGCTGCTCCGCTTTCTCGGCGGTCATCTCGGCAATGCGCTGCCCTTTACCGTCGAGGATACCGCTAACGTCAGACAACAGGATCAGATCCGCCCCCAGGGTGGCCGCCAGCGCTGTCGCCGCCTGGTCAGCGTTGACGTTCATCAGCTGGCCCTTCATCGGTCACCCCGATAGAGCTCACCACCGGCAGGTAACCGCCGGCCAACAGGGTGTTGATCAGCGTCGGGGAGCCCGGCTGCGCCAGCCCGACATGGCCCAGCTCAGCATCCAGCTGCGTCACCTTCACGCTATCGCCATCGCCGAGGAACAGGCCTACCGAGGAAATACCATGTTTTTTCGCCCACGCCAGCAGCGTCTTGTTGGCGGTTCCCGCCAGCGCGCCGGTGATGATGTCGATTTGCTCAGCCGGCGTAACGCGCAGGCCATTTTTCTTCTGCACCGGCAGGTTGAGCTGCTTCATCAGCTCATCCACCACGCAGCCGCCGCCGTGGACGATAATCAGCGGACGCTGGTGCGCTTCACGGTAGTTAACCAGCGCGGTAAACAGGCGCTCCAGCGCTTCTTCGCTATCGAGTAATACGCCGCCAAGTTTGATAATTAATGGGTTCATCATCACACCTTAAATAAGAGACTGCGTCTCAGCGAAGCCGAAACGAATATTCGCGCACTGCACCGCCTGCGCTGCGGCGCCTTTCAGCAGGTTATCCTCTGCCGCGACGACGATGAGATGATCGTCCTGCACGGCAAAACCGATATCACAGAATGGCAGGCCTTCGACGCTTTTCAAAGCGGGCACGCCTTTATCATATAAACGTACCAGTGGTTTATCGGCGTAAGCCTGCTGGTAAACCGCCGCGATCTGCGCATGGCCGACGCCCGGCTTCAGGCGGCAGGTGATAGTTTCCAGGATGCCGCGCTTAAAATTACCCAGGTGCGGGGTAAAAATTACCTTTGCCCCGAGGTGGCTGGCAATCTCCGGCTGATGGCGATGGTTAAATATGCCGTACGGCTGCAGGCTAACTTCACAGAAGCTGTTGCCGATCGCGGCCTTACGACCCGCGCCGCTCACCCCGCTGGTAGCGTTGATTACCGGCCACTGGTTGAGATCCAGCAGATTGGCCTCAATCAGCGGCTTCAGCGACAGCTGCGCCGCCGTCGGATAGCAGCCTGGCACTGCGATTAACTGCGCGTCTTTAAGCGCATCCGCGCTCCACTCCGCCAGACCATACACCGCCTGTTTGAGCAGGTCGGGATGCTGATGAGTGAAACCGTAATATTTTTCGTAGAACGCCCCATCGTTAACGCGGAAGGCACCGGAGAGATCGAACACCACGCAGCCAGCGGCAAGGAACTGCGGCGCCAGATCGTGACTCACTTCGTGCGCGGTGGCGAGAAACACCACGTCCACGCCAGCGCTGAATTCGCTGATATCGGACATCGGCTGCAGCGGCATATCGACAATGCCTTTGAGCTGCGGATGCAGGTCGGAAATTAATTTTCCCGCATCATTGCTTTGCGCGGAGACCGTCAAAGCGGTTATGTTCATATGCGGATGACGATTGATATAGGTCACCAGCTCTGCGCCGGCATAACCACTGGCACCCACAATCAGCGTATTTAACATTGGAAGCGCATCTCCTTACATTCGATGGGTTTTCTTACGCTCAACGATATTGTATTTTTATTCACAATAAATGCATGAATATTGATACTATCACGACCCAAGGTGTGTCAACAATGAAAAACAATTTACCGCCCTTTATCGAGATTTACCGCGCGTTGATCGCCACACCGTCCATCAGCGCGACCGAAGAGGCTCTCGATCAAAGCAATGAGTCTTTAATCAATTTGCTGGCAGGCTGGTTCCGCGATCTCGGCTTCAATGTTGAGATACAGCCGGTGCCGGATACGCGCCATAAATTCAACCTGCTGGCCAGCACCGGACACGGCGCCGGCGGCCTGCTGCTCGCCGGGCATACCGATACCGTGCCGTTCGATGATGGCCGCTGGACGCGCGACCCGTTCACCCTCACCGAACACGATAACAAGCTCTACGGTCTCGGCACGGCCGATATGAAAGGCTTCTTCGCCTTTATTCTCGACGCCCTGCGCGATGTCGACGTCACCACGCTGAAAAAGCCGCTGTATATTCTGGCCACTGCCGACGAAGAGACCAGCATGGCCGGCGCGCGCTACTTTGCCGAAACCACCCGGCTGCGCCCGGACTGCGCCATCATCGGCGAGCCCACCTCCCTGCAGCCGATCCGCGCCCATAAAGGCCATATGTCCAACGCGATCCGTATTCAGGGCCAGTCCGGCCACTCCAGCGATCCGGCGCGCGGGGTCAACGCGATTGAGCTGATGCACGACGCCATCGGCCGGATTATGCAGTTGCGCGATCTGCTTAAAGAGCGCTATCACTTCGAGGCGTTTACGGTCCCTTACCCAACCCTCAACCTGGGCGCTATCCATGGCGGCGATGCCTCAAACCGTATCTGCGCCTGCTGTGAACTGCATATGGATATCCGCCCGCTGCCGGGGATGACCCTAAACGATCTTAATGGTCTGTTGGGCGAGGCGCTGGCCCCGGTCAGCGAACGCTGGCCGGGCCGCCTGACGGTCTCTGAGCTGCATCCGCCGATCCCCGGCTACGAGTGCCCGCCGGACCATAAGCTGGTGCAGGTGGTCGAGAAACTGCTTGGCGCGCAGACCGACGTGGTGAATTACTGCACCGAAGCGCCGTTTATCCAGACGCTGTGTCCGACGCTGGTTCTCGGCCCGGGCTCCATCAATCAGGCCCATCAGCCTGACGAGTATCTGGAGACGCGCTTTATCAAGCCGACCCGGGAGCTGATTAGCCAGGTGGTTCATCACTTCTGCTGGCACTAAAATCGCCCTCTTTTTCCGCCCCGTTCTCCCGGGGCGGAACGGTGACGATCGTCACATTTCCATAAGCGATACTTATCCAGCGCTCCCTGAATTAAATTTCGCAAATTACGGCGATTTACTCGTTTGCTGAAGCGATTTCGCAGTAATTGACGTGGGGGTATTTACGTGGCTTTATAAAAGACGGGTTGCTTATCCGTTGCTCACGTTCCAGCGCAGCGGATATAACAAAATAAAATGAGATGGGGTGTCTGGGGTAACATGAACGAACAATATTCCGCATTGCGTAGTAATGTCAGTATGCTCGGCAAGGTGCTGGGCGATACCATCAAGGATGCATTGGGAGAAAATATTCTTGATCGTGTCGAAACTATCCGTAAGTTGTCCAAATCTTCACGCGCCGGCAACGAAGCTAACCGCCAGGAGCTGCTGACCACGCTGCAGAATTTGTCAAACGACGAACTGCTGCCGGTGGCCCGTGCCTTCAGCCAGTTTCTGAATCTGGCCAACACCGCTGAGCAGTACCACAGCATTTCGGCCAATGGCGAAGCGGCCAGCAATCCGGAAGTCATTGCGCGTACCCTGAGAAAGCTCAAAGACCAACCCAATCTCAACGAAGAGACCATCAAACAAGCGGTGGAATCGCTGTCTCTGGAGCTGGTGTTAACCGCCCACCCGACCGAGATCACCCGCCGGACGCTGATCCATAAAATGGTGGAAGTGAACAACTGCCTTAAGCAGTTGGACAACAAAGATATCGCTGACTACGAGCACCATCAGCTAATGCGCCGTCTGCGCCAGCTGATCGCCCAGTCGTGGCATACCGATGAAATTCGTAAGCACCGCCCTTCCCCGGTCGATGAAGCCAAATGGGGCTTCGCGGTGGTGGAAAACAGCCTGTGGGAAGGGGTGCCTAACTATCTGCGCGAGCTGAACGAACAGCTGGAAGCCAACCTTGGCTATCAGCTGCCGGTGGACTTCGTCCCGGTGCGTTTCACCTCGTGGATGGGCGGCGACCGCGACGGCAACCCGAACGTGACTGCCGACATCACCCGCCACGTGCTGCTGCTCAGCCGCTGGAAAGCGACCGACCTGTTCCTCAAAGACGTGCAGGTGCTGATCTCCGAGCTGTCGATGGTGGAGTGTACCGACGAGCTGCGCGCCCTGGCTGGCGCCGAGGGCGCTCAGGAACCTTACCGTTATCTGATGAAAAAACTGCGCTCTCAACTGATGGAGACCCAGGCCTGGCTGGAAGCGCGTCTGAAAGGTCAGAAGCTGCCGAAACCGGCGGGACTGATCACTCAGAACGAGCAGCTGTGGGAGCCGCTGTACGCCTGCTATAAATCGCTGCAGGCCTGCGGCATGGGCATTATCGCCAACGGCGAGCTGCTCGACACCCTGCGCCGCGTGAAGTCTTTCGGCGTACCGCTGGTGCGTATTGATATTCGTCAGGAAAGCACCCGCCATACCGAAGCGCTGGGTGAAATGACCCGTTACCTCGGGATCGGCGACTACGAAAGCTGGTCGGAAGCCGACAAACAGGCTTTCCTGATCCGCGAACTGAATTCCAAACGTCCGCTGCTGCCGCGCCAGTGGGAGCCAAGCGAAGAGACGCGTGAAGTTCTCGACACCTGCAAGGTGATCGCCGAGGCGCCGCGCGGATCGATCGCCGCCTACGTGATCTCGATGGCGAAAACGCCGTCCGATGTGCTGGCGGTTCATCTCCTGCTGAAAGAAGCCGGGATTGGCTTTGCTCTGCCGGTGGCCCCGCTGTTCGAAACGCTGGATGACCTCAACAACGCCAACGACGTCATGACCCAGCTGCTGAATATCGACTGGTACCGCGGCTTTATCCAGGGCAAGCAGATGGTCATGATCGGCTACTCTGACTCCGCTAAAGATGCCGGCGTGATGGCCGCCTCCTGGGCGCAGTACCAGGCGCAGGACGCGCTGATCAAAACCTGCGAAAAAGCCGGTATTGAACTGACGCTGTTCCACGGTCGCGGCGGCTCTATCGGCCGCGGCGGCGCGCCGGCCCACGCCGCGCTGCTCTCGCAGCCGCCGGGAAGCCTGAAAGGCGGCCTGCGCGTTACCGAGCAGGGCGAGATGATCCGCTTTAAGTACGGCCTGCCGGAAGTCACCATCAGCAGCCTGTCGCTGTATACCAGCGCCATTCTGGAAGCCAACCTGCTGCCGCCGCCGGAGCCGAAAGCAGAATGGCGCGACATCATGGCCGAGCTGTCCGACGTGTCGTGCAAGATGTATCGCGGCTACGTGCGTGAAAACAAAGATTTCGTCCCTTACTTCCGCTCTGCGACCCCGGAGCAGGAGCTGGGCAAACTGCCGCTGGGTTCGCGTCCGGCAAAACGTCGTCCAACCGGCGGCGTCGAGTCGCTGCGCGCCATTCCGTGGATCTTCGCCTGGACCCAGAACCGCCTGATGCTGCCGGCCTGGCTGGGCGCTGGCGCTGCGCTGCAGAAGGTGGTCGAAGGTGGAAAACAGAGTGAACTGGAAGCCATGTGTCGCGACTGGCCGTTCTTCTCTACCCGCCTCGGCATGCTGGAGATGGTTTACTCGAAGGCCGACCTGTGGCTGGCGGAGTACTACGATCAGCGCCTGGTGAAGCCGGAGCTGTGGGCGCTGGGTTCCGAGCTGCGCAAGCTGCTGGCTGCCGATATCAACGTCGTGCTGGCCATCGCCAACGACTCCCATCTGATGGCCGACCTGCCGTGGATCGCCGAGTCTATCCAGCTGCGTAATATCTATACCGACCCGCTGAACGTCCTGCAGGCGGAACTGCTGCACCGTTCACGCCAGGCTGAAGAAGAGGGCAAGGACCCGGATCCGCGCGTTGAACAAGCGCTGATGGTCACCATCGCCGGCGTCGCCGCCGGTATGCGTAACACCGGTTAATCTATCTCTCCCCGGCCGCCCGGCCGGGGGTTTTCCGCCCGTTCTAGTGGTGCAGCATCTCATCAACGATCTGTTCTTTATGCAGCGCATACGGATAATAGGTCGGCCAGTTATCCATCTCTTTCAGCAACGCCTCCTGTGATTCATTGCCCATGAAAATATGGAAATGCTGTGATTTACGCGGGCCAATGATATGGTCGCTGAATTGCACAAATTTCGGCGCGTTGGCATCGCCCTGCTGGCACTCGAACAGATAACGCACGCCCTTCTTACCGGAGGCGTAATGCAGAATTTTATAGCCTGAATAGCGGTATTTGCAGCTATTGACGGTCTGGCCAACGTGGAACTCAATCACGTCATCTTCAATGCCAATCTGCTCCACATCGGTGGCGTAGCCCTTCTTATAATAGGCGCGATACTCCTCCACGCTCTTGCCGCCGGGCTTTTTCGCCTTCTGCTCCAGCACCGGATCGAGGTCGCCGTTGAGCAGATACGGGTTCACCGACTGCCAGACGCCCTCCCAGTCGCTCAGCGCGCGGTTCCTGCACATCTTTATCCGCAAAAATGCCTTCGCTGGCCTGACGCTCCTACTTCGGTTAACGCCGGTCCATGGCTATGGTTGCCGTGGGCGAACGCCTGGGCGCTGGCTAAAGCCATGCCGAATCCTAAGGCCAGCAGGGGGATCTTTCTGGTCATTACTCTCTCCTGAGTTTGCTATCAATGGCGACAAATTGTTACGATATAACATATCTTATCTGGGAGGCAAGAGCGACAGGCAAGCGCTTTTACCGCTGGAATAATGTCCGGTATGATGAAAAGGGTGATGCGCTGAACGGAAGAATGATGGACAACGATATCAATCAACTTATTGATGCATTGCTAAAAAAGCAGACCAGCCTCGGCCGGGTTTATTTCGCCGGCGAGACGCGCTTGCCTGCTGAGCCGGTAGGTGCAGGTGGATTTTCCCCGTCTGAATATTCTCCTTGATGGGCAGTTGCCCGACCAGGCCCTCGGCGATAACGCCCCGCTCCTTGAGGCCCATGACGTGCTCTATATCCCTGGCGATAGCTGGAACTGCCCGCAGTGGCAAGCGCCCTGCCTGCTGTTAAGCATCCTGTTCGCTAAGCAGCAGCTGGAGTGCTCGCTGCAGCACTGGAATGGCAAGGCGATAACTGTTGTCGACAAGCGGCAGGCGCTGCGCCGCGGGCCGCGCGTCGGATCATTTCTGCTGCAGGCGCTCAATGAACTCCGGATGCAACCGCAGGAGCAGCAAACCGCCCGCAGCATCGTCGTCAGCCTGCTCAGCCACTGCCATGATCTTCTCGGCAGCCAGGCGCAAACCTCCTCGCGCAGCCAGGCGTTGTTCGAAGCGATCCGCCAATATATGGACATCCATTATGCGGAACCGCTGAGCCGGGAATCGGTGGCCCAGGCGTTCTACCTCTCTCCCAACTATCTTTCCCATCTGTTCCAGAAATGTGGGCCAATGGGCTTCAATGAATATCTAAACCATATTCGTCTCGAACAGGCCCGTATGCTGCTGAAGGGCCACGATATGAAAGTGAAAGACATCGCCCACGCCTGCGGCTTCGCCGACAGCAACTACTTCTGCCGCCTGTTCCGCAAAACTACGGAACGCTCGCCGTCTGAATACCGCCGCCAGTACCATAGCCAGCTGACGGAAAAAGCATCCCCGGTAAAAAACTAGATTTTTGTGTGTTAAACCTGACTTTTGTGCGCGCTATAGTTACCTCCCATCCCAGCCAGCGCCGATAAATGTGATCTAAATCATCCTTAATCACGATGCGTACATTTATCCAGTTTTTGGCAAATTTGTCATCTGGCTATCCTTCGAACGAAAGCCGTATGCTTACCTCAACGACAGCACCGAATTAAGCATTGAGGAAAACACAATGGAACTCTATCTGGATACCGCCAACGTCGCCGAAGTGGAACGCCTGGCCCGCATCTACCCGCTGGCCGGGGTAACCACCAACCCGAGCATTATCGCCGCCGGTAAAGTCCCGGTCTGGGATGTGCTGCCGCGCCTGCAAAAAGCCGTCGGTCCGGAGGGCACCCTCTTCGCGCAGACCATGAGCCGCGACGCGCAGGGCATGGTGGAAGAGGCCAAACGTCTGAGCAATGCCGTGCCGGGCATTGTGGTCAAAATCCCGGTCACCGCCGAAGGGCTCGCCGCTATCAAACTGCTGAAGAAAGAAGGCATCCCGACCCTTGGTACCGCCGTCTACAGCGCTTCGCAAGGCCTGCTGGCCGCGCTGGCCGGCGCAAAGTACGTCGCGCCTTACGTTAACCGCGTCGACGCCCAGGGCGGGGACGGCATCCGCATGGTGCAGGAGCTGCAATCCCTGCTGGAAATGCATGCGCCCGAGAGCAAAGTTCTGGCGGCAAGCTTCAAAACGCCACGCCAGGCGCTGGATTGTCTGCTGGCTGGCTGCGAAGCAATCACCCTTCCACTAGATGTAGCGCAACAAATGCTCGGCACCCCTGCGGTAGAGTCAGCCATAGAGAAGTTTGAACAGGACTGGAATAACGCCTTTGGCACGCTGAATCTGTAACCGGATCCGCGAGCCGCCTGCGGGCGGCGTCACGGTCATCGAGGAGGAATCGAAATGGATCGCATTATTCAATCACCAGGCAAATATATCCAGGGCGCAGGCGCCATCAAGCGCCTCGGCGACTATCTGAAACCGCTGGCCGAGCGCTGGCTGGTGGTCGGTGATAAGTTCGTCCTGGGGTTTGCGGAAGAGATGCTGCGTAAAAGCCTGGCCGACGCTGGCCTGGCGGCTGAAATCGCGCCGTTTGGCGGTGAGTGTTCGCATAATGAAATCAACCGCCTACGCGATATCGCCGGCAACGCGAAGTGCACCGCCGTGCTGGGGATCGGCGGTGGCAAAACCCTGGATACCGCGAAAGCGCTGGCCCACTTTATGAATGTGCCGGTGGCGATCGCCCCCACCATCGCCTCCACCGATGCGCCGTGCAGCGCGCTGTCGGTGATATACACCGACGAAGGGGAATTCGACAGCTACCTGATGCTGCCGCGCAACCCCAACATGGTCATTGTCGATACGCAGATCGTTGCCGGCGCGCCGGCCCGCCTGCTGGCCGCCGGGATTGGCGATGCGCTGGCTACCTGGTTCGAAGCCCGCGCCTGCTCCCGTAGCGGCGCCACCACCATGGCGGGCGGGAAGTGCACCCAGGCGGCGCTGGCGCTGGCCGAGCTATGCTACAACACCTTACTCGAAGAGGGTGAAAAAGCGATGCTGGCCGCCGAACAGCACGTGGTCACCCCGGCGCTGGAGCGGGTGGTGGAAGCCAACACCTATCTGAGCGGCGTGGGTTTCGAAAGCGGTGGTCTCGCGGCGGCGCACGCGATTCATAACGGCATGACGGCCATCCCTGACGCCCATCACTATTATCACGGGGAAAAAGTGGCGTTCGGAACCCTGACGCAGCTGGTGCTGGAAAATGCGCCGGTGGACGAAATAGAGACCGTCGCCGCGCTGTGCCACAGCGTTGGGCTGCCGATCACCCTGGCGCAGCTGGATATCAAAGGTGATATCCCGACCAAAATGCGTCTGGTGGCGGAAGCCGCCTGCGCTGAAGGCGAAACCATTCACAATATGCCGGGCGGCGTTGATTCCGACCAGGTCTACGCCGCGCTGCTGGTGGCCGACCAGTATGGTCAGCGCTTCCTGCAGGAATGGGAATAAACCAGAGCAAAACACCCGGCGACAGCCGGGTGTTTTTTATGCATCTCTGCAGGCCGGAGCAGGCTATGCCCCTCGTCTCTTGATACTGATCATCGCCAACGCCAGTACTATCAACGCAATGCCACAACCTTCCACCTTTCCTGGATTTTCATGTAGTAGCCACCAGGAAAATAGCACGCCACAGACCGGTACGGCCAGCGTACTCAGACCGGCTATACTTGCCGGTAAATTACGCAGTACAAAAAGCCACAGACTCCAGGCCAGCGCCGTTGCAAGGATTGCGCTGTAAGCCAGGGCCCAGAAAACGTCGGGCTGCCAGTCTACCGCCCGTTGCGGGACGAGCCAGGCCACTACGCTCATTACTACGGCGGCATATAGCATCTGCCATGTCGTTAGCGCCAGCAAATCAACCTGCGGATACCGGGTATACATACGCTTCGCGACGATCGCACCTGCCCCCCAGCTCACGCCAGAGAGGATCGCCAGCAAGGCGCTTTTCAGGGAAGTAAAGTCGAGTTGCCAAGGCTGAAGTACGAGTATCAGGCCCACGCATGCCACCCCGATGGCGATATACTGCCATCGCCGCATGCGCTCACCTAAGAATAACGCGGCCATCACCACTACCCAGAATGGCATGGTATAACTCAGGATCGCCACTTTACCGGCGCCACCGCTCATTAGCGCCCACTGTGCCAGACCGACCATGCCGCAGGTTTGCAATAACGCGATCGCCAGGGTGTAGCCGAAAGGCGTCGGCTTGAGCGCTTTACCGCGGATCAACATCACTATCCATAGCACCACGGCGCCAAAAATACAGCGCAGCGCCGTGAAGTCAAAAGCGCCGATATAGCTCGTCACTTGCTTCATCGCGATCCAGCTAAAGCTCCAGATCAGCGTTAATAACGCCAACCCGCCAAACGCCAGTGGATCGCTCTTCCTTGCCATTGCATAACCCATCCCTGTCAATTATCAGGCTGGCACTATACGCGCTTTATCTTCTGCTCTCCCCTGACCTGTATCAGCGTTTTGGGCAAAAAAAAGCGATGGCGAATACCGGCTTCGCCATCGCACTAAACGTTAATGAAAACTCAGGCCGGGCGTACGCCCAGCGTATGGCAGATGGCGTAGCTCATCTCGGCGCGGTTCAGGGTGTAGAAGTGGAAATCCTTGACCCCTTCCCG
This sequence comes from Pseudomonas sp. A2, assembly GCF_023100865.1. NCBI lineage: Bacteria > Pseudomonadati > Pseudomonadota > Gammaproteobacteria > Pseudomonadales > Pseudomonadaceae > Pseudomonas > Pseudomonas sp. A2. Next base: position 31,118 of record NZ_CP039131.1, on the reverse strand, counting down.
GCTTAAGATCTTCACCATGTCCATGGCGATATTCGCCCCCACCAGTTGACGGGTTTCGGCGTCGTTATCCAGCCCTTCGAACATTTTTGACATCCACACCGGGATACGGACGTTGGTCATATCCGCAAACTTTTTCGCCTGTTTAAAGTTGGAGACCGGCAGGATACCGGGAATGATTTCCACGTCGATGCCTGCCGAGACGCAGCGATCGCGAAAACGCAGGTAGCTTTCCACATCGAAGAAGAACTGGGTGATCGCGCGGTTGGCCCCTGCTTCTACTTTGCGCTTCAGGTTCAGTAAATCCGCCTGCGCGCTTTTCGCCTCCGGATGCACTTCCGGATACGCGGCGACAGAGATATCAAAATCGCCTACCTCTTTCAGCAACGTCACCAGATCGGCGGCGTACATATCCGGTTTACCGCTGCCCGGCGGCAGGTCGCCGCGCAGGGCGACGATATGGCGGATACCGTTGTTCCAGTAATCCTGAGCGATAGTGCGCAACTCATCGCGGCTGGCATCGATACAGGTCAGGTGCGGCGCTGCTTCCAGACCGGTTCGCTCTTTAATGCCTTTGATGATGCTGTGGGTGCGATCGCGCTCGCCAGAGTTCGCGCCATAGGTTACCGAAACAAACTTCGGTTTCAGACTGCTCAGGCGATCGATGGATTTCCACAGGGTTTGCTCCATTTCACTGGTGCGCGGCGGAAAGAATTCAAAAGACACATTAATCTGGCCCTGGACTTCCGCCAGGCTCTGATTCAGGGCTTCCCGCTGATTGGCGTGAAAAAAGCTCATACCTTACCTCATCAATCGCATGTAATGGCTGTTATATTGCGAACTTCTATACGTTTAGACGTCCAGATGTAAAAATGACGGAAAAGCGCGCGGGCGTCAATAGAAAAATCTGCGTAAAGAGTGAGGAATAGGTCACCTACTTGAAAAAAGTTCATCTTCCGATCACCTGACCACGCACAGGAAGCGGCTCGGTGGGCAATATAAGGTGGCTCGCGAGTCAGCCTGAGACTAGCCAGTCGCCAGAATGCCATCCAGCAGAGAAAGCCATTGCTGCACGGACTCTGCCTGGTGAGGCGGATAAATCACCCCAAGGCTTAACGGCATCGCGTCGCCCTCAGCCACCGGGCAGAACGCCACCCCCTGACGCTGAATCGCGGAAAAGGACGCCGGCAGCAGGATCATGCCTTCCCCGCGCGCAATACGCGCCAGCAGCACATCATGCTCGGCCGGCTCTTCCACATACGTCGGGGCATAGCCAGCCCGGTCGAAAATACGGCGCGTGTAGTCAAAGAAACCAGGATTACGCTCGCGTTTAAACCAGAACAGCGGCCGATGATTGAGCGCGCTTAACGTCAGCCCTGGCCTGGCGGCTTCCGGCCAGGAGGCAGGTAATGCCGCAATGAGCGGCTCATGATACGGCAATGGGTGCAGGTGCAGCCCTTCAGTATTGAGCGGCAACGCGACCAGCGCCGCATCGAGTTTGCCTTTGCGTACCTGCTGAGCCAGCGCCGGTGAGGCGTGGCGGGGTGATATGCAACGCGCGGGTATGTTCGCTCAGCGCAGCCTCAACGGCGGCGAAAATGCCCTGTTCGAAGGCCGTCGTCACGCCCAGACGTAGAGCCTGCGGCGAGTGGGCGGCGAGCTCACTCAATGCCGCCAGCGTGCGTTCCTGGAGCGCCAGCAGAGGTTGAATCATCTCCAGCACCTCTTTACCCGCGTCGGTCAGGATCAGGCCTTTGCTATGGCGCTGAAACAGCGTCACCCCCAGCTGCGCTTCCAGATGGCGGATATGGCGGGTCAGCGGCGGCTGCGAGATAAATAACCGCTGCGCCGCCCGGCTGATGTTATTTTCCTCCGCTACCACTGCAAAGGCGCGCAGCAGGCGAATATCCAGGGAATGTAATCGCGAAGTTGTCATACTGAAAAGGTATCACGAAAGGGTATTACTCAAGTCCGGCACACTTCCCTACCCTTCCTCTTAACGCACCATCACAGAGAGGAAAAAACGATGTCCAGCGAACGTTACATCATCGGTCAGGAAATGCTTCAGCGGGTGGATGGTAAGGGCGGGGAAGCCGTCGTCGACAGCCTGCGGGATATCGCCCCCGATTTCGCCCGCTATCTGATTGAGTTCCCCTTCGGCGATATTTACGCCAGGCCAGGGCTCGATTTACGCAGCCGGGAAATCGCCACCATCGCCGCGCTCACGGCGTTGGGTAACGCCGAGCCACAGCTGAAAGTACACATTGCCGCAGGATTAAACGTCGGCCTGACGCAAGAGGAGATTACGGAAGCGATCATGCAGATGGCAGTCTATGCCGGATTCCCGGCGGCCCTCAACGGCCTGTTTGCCGCCAGGGCGGTATTTGCGGCCCACTGATCGCTTAAGGCCGGGCTGACTGCCCGGCCTTAAAAACTTATTTCTTCACATCGACAACGCGCTGCCCGTTAAGCTGCTCATCCGTTATCTTTTGCCCGGCTTTGAAATAGTCTACGACCGCATTTGAAACGTAATAGCCGCCGGAGGTATTACGCGCCTGCCCCTCGGTAAACGCGACAAAACCATCGCCGCCATCTGCAAGGAAGCTGTTGGTGGCAATATGGTAAACCGTCGTATCGTCAATCGGTTTACCGTTTAGCCTGAATAACACAACGCGCTGGCCCACAGGTTTGCTGCTGTCATACTTCATTTCCAGTCCCCGGGAGACCTGCAGCACGCCGTTGCTCAACCCGGCGCCATGCTCCATCAGGCTACGCAACTGCTTCCCGGTTAGATCCATGGTGACCAGCTCGTTGGGAAACGGGAAGGTGCTGATAACGGCGCCCATGCTCACCGCCCCGGCGGGGATCTCATTCCGGATCCCGCCCGAGTTGGTTAACGCCATCTGCGTACTCCTACCTGCTGCCAACAGCAAGGCGTCAGCGGCAAGATTGCCCAGCGGCGAAGAGACGCCATAAGCGCGGGTCAGTTCGACTGGTGATTGCGTGACAACCTGCTGCACCAGTTGATCAAGTTGCTTATTCCAGCCGTCGATGACCTGTTTTGTCTGCGGATCAGGCTTCCACTCATCGGCATAAAGCGTCTTCAGCTCAAAGTGCTTCACCGTGAATTGGTGCGGTTTCTCCTGATAATCCAGCACCAGTTTACCCACATCGATGCCGCCGCTATCGGTAGAAAGAATCAACGTATTACCCACTTTAATGGGCTCCGGTGTGCCAACGTGAGCATGGCCGGTAATTAAAACGTCCAGGCCTTTCACCTGACCCGCAGTCTGAATATCTTTATCCAGCGCACGACGCACATCGGTTCCCCCCTGGCTCGACTGACGCGCCGGGACGCCTTCATGGATCAGGGCCACGGTCAGATCCACTTTACCGTTAAGTTCATCGATATAATGCTGTAGCCATTTCACCTCATCACGCGCTTCGATACCCACTCGCGTCGCGGCAGAAACGGTGTCATTAAAAGCAAACACGCCGTGCAGGCCAATCACGCCAATTTTCACGCCATCTTTTTCGATAATGGTATAGGGCTTATCCCAGAACGATTTATCGCTGTTCTGATAAAAAATATTGCCCTGAACAATCGGGAATGTCGCCTGGCTAAGCTGAAGCAACGTATTATCCCAGCCGTGATCGAACTCATGATTACCGATAGTCACCGCATCGTAGGACATCGTATTCATAATATCGATTATCGCTTTGCCCTTCGTCAGGCTACTGATGTAAGGCCCGGTAAAATAATCTCCGGCATCAAAAAACCAGGTCGCGTTATTTTTCGCTTTTTCCTGTTTCACCATCGTCGTGATATTCGCCCAACCACCAATATCTCGTTTACCATCCGCTATCCATGGCACTTTATAAGGTTCGACATGGGCATGAAGATCGTTGGTATAAATGATGGTGACATCTTTGGCGCAGGCCCAGAAAGGCAAAGTTAACAGAAGTGCTGCGCTCATTGTTTTTAGTTTCATCGGAGTTCCTTTCAGAGTGATAAAGAACCGCTAAGTTACGTTCTGAAAGACTTTTTTATGTGAGAGCATTCACAGTTGTATGCAACCTGAGCAGGACAAAATTAACGACCTGTAAAAATCGTTGGTATTGACCTGCCAGTGGATACTCTCTTTACCATTAACGCCTGTAAAACCTTTGGCTGCCGCAATTTAGGTTTACCGTCTGCGGCTGAGTATCATTTCCCGAATTTTCGGCTGGGCTACCCGGCGCTCCACTGCGCAGCCTGCGGCAGCTATCCCCCCCTGTTTAACGAACGGGAATTCCGCCCCTGGCTGGCGGCTTATCTGACGGATCATGCCCGCCGCTACGGCTATTTTTGCCCGGTATGCTATCAGCGGGATATTATTCGCTACGGCCGCAATCCGCTGGGTACGCAACGCCTTCAGTGCCGCCACTGTAAAAAGGTCTGGACGCCAAAATTCCCACACATCGCCCCAATTGAAGCCCCACGACGTATTTGCAGCGTACCGTTGATAGCGCCATTCCAGGGTAATGCCGCCGGGCAAAAGCTCTACTTTTTATTAAGCTTTGATGCCGTGCGCGGTAATGTTATTCATCTTACCTCTAATTTCACTCCTTTCGCGGTAGGCGAATCATTACGCTATCACTGGCGCGGCGGACAAGCCGACAGGGAGGAGACTGACGATATTATTCAACGTATTTCTCTCACTGAAATGCGCTTTTTACAACGCAGTCAGTTCGATGAAATCCAGTACGGCAGCGCAATGCAAAAGCGCCATGCCCGCGGCAATATATTGCGCCCGGTTATCGCCGCGCACGGTCATTTCAAACTGCTCAGCCAGCGGTTTCCAGAGGTGAAAACGCACGTTATTGCGCATGAATGCTTTTTACGCGGCGCGGCGATCGTTGCCTGGGCGCCGCTTTTTCGTCAGCGGCAAGGCGATCTATGGTATGTGGAAGAAGAGATAAGGAACCCAGCCAGCCCGGCTCCGTGGCAGCTACAGGGGAAAACCCATCATGGCTGGTGGCAAAACTCATGGCAGCGTTGGACGCAGGAAGAGAATCAGAAAATGGTCTGCCGGCTTGCCGGCACTGCAGAAGAGAACGCCTTTCTACCAGACCTTGCGGCCAGCCGACGGTTTACAATATGGCTGAAAAACAGACCCGCGTTTGCGCAGAGCGCCCTGTATTCCGCAGGGCGCGTAACGCAAATAGTGGCCTCACTGGTTCAAGAGTATAACGCGACGCTTACAGCAGCTGCGCCAGGCGGTTAATATCCGACTGGATCGCCCCGGCGGTCACATCGCGCCCGGCGCCGGGCCCGCGGATCACCAGCGGGTTATCGCGATACCAGCGGCTTTCGATGGCAAACACGTTATCGCACGGCAGCAGCGCCGCCAGCGGGTGCTCTTCGCGTACCGCTTCCACACCGACGCGTGCTTTGCCGTTGGCATCAAAGCGCGCCACGTAGCGGAGCACCAGCCCCATCTCGCGGGCCGCTTCCAGACGCTGCAGCATCTGCTCGTTCAGCTCTTCGCCATTCTCAAAGAAGTGATCGACCGACCCCTCTTCACAGTGCGCCGGCACCAGTGATTCCACACGCACCTGATCCGGTTCGATGTCATAGCCCGCTTCCCGCGCGAGGATCACCAGCTTACGCATCACATCCTTACCGGACAGATCGACGCGCGGATCCGGCTCGGTCAGCCCCTGCTGCCACGCCTGATCCACCAGGTCGGTGAACGGCACGGTGCCATCAAACTGCAGGAACAGCCAGGAGAGCGTTCCCGAGAAGATACCGCTCAGGCCGAGAATAGTATCGCCGCTGTCAATCAGGTCGCGCACTGTATGGTTCACCGGCAAGCCGGCGCCCACGGTGGCGTTATATAGCCAGTGGCGCCCCGTTTTCTCAAACGCGTCGTGGATCTGACGATATTTATCACTGCTGCTGGCGCCCGCCAGCTTGTTGGCGCTAATGACGTGGAAGCCATGGCTGGCGAAATCAAGATACTGGTCGGCCAGTTGTTCGCTGGCGGTGACGTCCAGCACCACTAAATCATCATACGGGTGCGCGCGCATCCACAGGAACAGCGACTCTTCATCCTGCTCCACCGCTTCATCGTTGAAGAAAGCCAGCGCCCGACTGGCATCCAGCCCGTCGTAATTCAGCAGGCTGCGTTTACTGTCGACTACGCCGGCGAGAATAAACTCGAAACCGGTACGCGCCGAGAGCGTAGTTTGTTCACGGGCGAAAAGCTCCAGCCAGCGGGAACCAATGTTCCCTTTGCCGAACAGCATCAGGCCAATACGCTTTTCGGCGCGAAACAAGGACTGATGCAGCCCCTGGATCAGGCTTTCCGTCGGCCCGGCGCGTAGCACCGCCACCAGACTGATCCCCTCTTCAGACTGCCAGGTGAACTCCACCGGCTGCCCTTTGAGCTGCTGCCAGAAACGGTGGCAGTGCAGCGGGTTACGGGTGACTCCCGCGCCCACCATCGCCACCAGCGCCAGCTTCTGACGCAGACGCAGCTCGCCCGGCAGACCGGCTTCATCGAGCAATTTCAGCGCGCTGTCGGCCACCTCGGAGGTATAGCAGAACTGCAGCAGCTTACGGTCGGCATGGACGCCAACGGCTAACGGGCGCAGCTGGGCGCGTTTGAGCAGAGCGTCCAGCTCTTTATGCGCCAGTTTGAAATCGTGACCGGCCGGCACCTGGAACTCCACCAGGCAGACGTCGTCATGGCTGGTGACAATCCGTGCGCCGGTACCGGAGGCCAGCACGCGCTCAATGCGCGTGGAACCCTGTTCCGGCGTGTAGCTGCAGCGTAACTGCAGATCGATATCACTGGCGGAAACCGGCTGTAGCGTACGGGCATGGAGCACCGGCGCGGCCAGGCGCGCCAGCTCGCTGGCTTCGTCCAGACGCAGCAGCGGCAGCAGGCAGGCGTCTTTCACCTTGCGCGGATCCGCGCTGTACACCCCGGCAACGTCGCTCCAGATAGTGACCCGGGAGGCACCCGCCAGCGCGCCGATCTGGGTGGCAGAGTAGTCAGACCCGTTACGGCCCAGCAGGACGGTTTCGCCGGCCTGGTTACGGGAGATAAAGCCGGTCACCACCAGACGTTTGTTAGGATGCTGCGCCATCAGCTGCTGCAGCAGCGGATAGGATAATCCTTCATCCACCTGAGGCTGCGCGGCGCGTTCCGCGCGCAGGAACGCGCGCGCGTCCAGCCAGGCGGCTTCCATACCCAGCTGATTGAGAACCGCCGCCATCAGGCGCGCGGACCACACTTCCCCATGGCCGACTACTTCCGCATAGACCGCTTCGGAAACCCCGCCGTCCAGCAGACCAGCCAGACGCTCAAGGTCGTGGATAAAGGCGGCTATCAACGTATCCGCCGCCGCAGGCTCCAGCAGACTGCCAATCAGCTCGGTGTGATAGCGGCGAAGCGACTGCTGAACCTGATGCGCAGCAAGGCGATCGCTCTGGCTAAGCTTAAGCCAGCTGATCAGCTGGTTGGTGGTGCTGCCAGCGGCGGAGACGACCATCATATCCCCCGCCTGCGAATACTCCTTCATGATCCCCGCGACGCGCAGGTAACATTTCGCATCCGCTAAACTACTCCCACCAAATTTGTGCAGCTGACGACCCTTCGCCCCTGCCTGCGCAATCACACTCATCTTTATTCCTCGTTTGCTGCCCGGAAGCCATTTTCCAGGTCGGCAATTAAATCTTCACCATCTTCAATACCGGTCGATATACGCAGGAGCGTTTCTGAAATTCCGGCGGCGGCACGCGCTTCAGGCGCCATGCCGGCATGCGTCATCGTTGCCGCATGGGAAATCAGGCTTTCAACGCCCCCCAGCGATTCCGCCAGTGTAAACAGCGACAGCCCGCTCAGAAAACGGCGCAGCGTCTGCTCGTCACCGTCAAGCTCGAAGCTTAACATTGCGCCAAAACCTTTTTGCTGACGCGCCGCAATTTCATGCCCCTGGTTTTCCGGCAGCGATGGATGATACAGCTTTTTCACCAGCGGCTGGGTTTTCAGATACTCAACGATCGCCAGGGCATTTCGCTGCGCCACTTCCATCCGTGGAGACAGCGTCCGCAGCCCGCGCAACAGCAGATAGCTGTCGAAGGCGCTGCCGGTGACGCCAATATTATTCGCCCACCATGCCAGTTCGGTGACAGTTGCCGGATCTTTGGCAATCACCACCCCGGCCACCACATCGGAGTGACCATTGAGGTATTTGGTACAGGAATGCAGCACCAGATCGGCGCCCAGCGCCAGCGGGTTTTGCAACGCCGGGCTCAGGAAGGTGTTGTCCACCACGCTAATTGCCCCGGCCTCACGCGCCAGACCACAGATTTTCGCAATATCCACCACCCGCAGCAATGGATTACTTGGGCTTTCCACCAACACCAGCTTCGGTTTTTCCGCCAGCGCCGCCCGCAGCGCCTGCTCATCGCTTTGATCGACAAACTGGACGCGATAGCAGCCGCGCTTCGCCAGGCTGTCGAACAGACGGTAGCTGCCGCCGTAGCAGTCGTGCGGCGCCACCAGCAGATCGCCAGGTTTAAGGAACACCGTCGTCACCAGCAGGATCGCCGACATTCCGGTATTGGTCAGCACCGCGCCGGCGCCGCCCTCCAGCTCCGCTAAGGCGCGCTGCACCACATCGCGCGTCGGATTGCCACGACGGGAGTAGTCGTGGGCGCGCGGTTCATTAAAGCCGGTGAAGTTATAGGTACTGGAGAGGTGAATCGGCGGGACAACGCAACCGTACTGCTCGTCGTCATTTAAACCGCTACGCACTGCGATGGTGGCCTGTTTACGCGTCATGTTGGGAAGTTCCTGGGCTGAATCGGTGAAAAGTCAGGCTCCAGAGTAATCATTGTCACAATAGACGTCAATACATCTGGACATCTAAACTTCTTTGCGTATAGATTGAGCAAAGTGCAAATAGCCGTTAAAATTATATGCATTAGCGCACGTCGTCGGCGGCTTATCTCATGTCAGAAAGCCCGCGCATACGGTAAACTACGCGCAATTATAGCCCGGGCGGAATATTCTGGCCCTTCACTAATAAACAGAGGATTAAGGTATCTCATGGCTGAATGGAGCGGCGAATATATCAGCCCATACGCTGAGCACGGTAAGAAGAGTGAACAAGTAAAGAAAATTACGGTTTCCATTCCTCTGAAGGTGTTAAAAATCCTCACCGATGAACGCACGCGTCGTCAGGTGAATAACCTGCGTCACGCGACCAACAGCGAGCTGCTGTGCGAAGCGTTTCTGCATGCCTTTACCGGACAACCGTTGCCTAACGATGAAGACCTGCGTAAAGAGCGCAGCGATGAGATCCCGGAAGCGGCGAAAGCGATTATGCGTGAACTGGGAATCGACCCGGATACGTGGGAATACTGAGACGATAAAAAGGGCGGAATAATCTTCCGCCCTTTTTTCTTTCCCGCCCAGGCAGGCGGGAGAGACAAAAAAGCCGCCCTGAGGCGGCTTCTTCTGGCAACTTACTTGCTGCCCGGGATGCTGAAGCGCTTGTTGAAGCGGTCAACACGGCCACCGGTAGCAACATCACGCTGTTTGCCGGTGAAGAACGGGTGGCATTTGCCGCACACGTCGAGGTTCAGGTCGTGACCAACGGTGGAGCGGATTTTCATGACATTACCGCAAGAACAGGTAGCAGTAATTTCGTCGTAATTTGGGTGAATACCTTTTTTCATGGGAGAACCTCAGTTAAGGCCGCGTCGCTCTTCCAGCCCTAACGCCAGACACCACGCGATATTAGTAATTTCCCGTCGCCTTCTACGCTGCTGACAGCGTGAAGCACGCGGTAATGGTCAATCTTCAATGCGATATAAAGCGCATCAAAGGCGGCGAATCATACAGAATTTGACCAGCATATGCAAACTGATCCGCGCCGCCTTATCGTAATGTGTATACTATCCCGCCAGATTTCAAGTCAGGAAGATGACATGTCCGTCGCCCACGTTGCCCTACCCGTTCCGCTACCGCGCACTTTTGACTACCTGCTGCCTGAAGGCATGGCGGTCAAAGCGGGCTGTCGGGTGCGGGTGCCGTTCGGCAAACAGGAGCGGATCGGCATTGTCGCGGCGGTGAGCGAGCGCAGCGAACTGCCGCTGGATGAGCTAAAACCGGTCGCCGAAGCGCTGGACGACGAGCCGGCCTTCTCCACGACTGTCTGGCGACTGCTGATGTGGGCGGCTGAGTATTACCATCACCCGATCGGCGATGTGCTGTTCCATGCATTACCCGTTATGCTGCGCCAGGGCAAACCCGCCAGCGCCACGCCGCTGTGGTACTGGTTCGCCACCGAGCAGGGGCAGGTTGTCGACCTTAACGGTCTGAAACGCTCCCGGAAGCAGCAGCAGGCGCTGGCGGCGCTGCGCCAGGGCAAAATCTGGCGTCATCAGGTTGGCGAACTGGAATTCAATGAAGCGGCGCTGCAGGCGCTGCGCGGCAAAGGGCTGGCGGAGCTGGCCTGCGAAGCGCCCGCCCTCACCGACTGGCGCAGCGCGTATTCGGTTGCCGGCGAACGCCTGCGCCTGAATACCGAGCAGGCCACCGCCGTCGGGGCGATCCACAGCGCCGCCGATCGTTTCTCCGCCTGGCTGCTGGCGGGTATTACCGGCTCCGGGAAAACGGAAGTCTATTTGAGCGTGCTGGAGAATGTGCTGGCGCAGGGGCGCCAGGCGCTGGTGATGGTGCCGGAGATCGGCCTGACGCCGCAAACCATCGCCCGATTTCGCCAGCGCTTTAACGCGCCGGTGGAAGTGCTGCACTCCGGGCTCAATGACAGCGAACGTCTCTCGGCCTGGCTGAAGGCGAAAAATGGCGAAGCGGCCATTGTGATCGGCACCCGCTCCTCGCTGTTTACCCCATTTAAAGATCTCGGCGTCATCGTCATCGACGAAGAGCATGACAGCTCCTACAAGCAGCAGGAAGGCTGGCGCTACCATGCCCGCGACCTGGCGGTATGGCGCGCCCACAGCGAGCAGATCCCGATAATTCTCGGCTCGGCGACGCCGGCGCTGGAGACTCTGCATAACGTCCGCCAGGGTAAATATCGCCAGTTAACCTTAAGCAAACGCGCGGGCAATGCGCGCCCGGCCCAGCAGCACGTGCTCGATCTCAAAGGGCAACCGCTGCAGGCGGGCCTGTCTCCCGCGCTGATTAGCCGTATGCGCCAGCACCTGCAAGCGGATAACCAGGTGATCCTGTTTCTTAACCGCCGCGGCTTTGCGCCAGCGCTGCTGTGCCACGATTGCGGCTGGATAGCGGAATGCCCGCGCTGCGACAGTTACTATACGTTGCACCAGGCGCAGCACCATCTGCGCTGCCACCATTGCGACAGCCAGCGCCCAATCCCGCGCCAGTGTCCTTCCTGCGGCTCCACGCATCTGGTGCCGGTAGGGATCGGCACCGAGCAGCTGGAGCAGGCCCTGGCGCCGCTGTTCCCTGAGGTGCCTATCTCGCGTATCGACCGCGATACCACCAGCCGCAAAGGAGCGCTGGAGGAGCATCTCGCCGCCGTCCATCGCGGCGGGGCGCGTATTCTGATTGGCACCCAAATGCTGGCCAAAGGGCACCACTTCCCGGACGTCACCCTCGTCTCCCTGCTGGATGTCGACGGGGCGCTGTTTTCCGCTGATTTCCGCTCCGCAGAGCGTTTCGCTCAGCTTTATACCCAGGTCTCCGGACGAGCGGGCCGGGCAGGAAAACAGGGCGAGGTCATTCTTCAAACCCACCATCCGGAACACCCTCTACTGCAGACCCTGCTGTATAAAGGCTACGACGCCTTTGCCGAACAGGCGCTGGCAGAGCGGCAGACGATGCAGCTGCCGCCGTGGACCAGCCATGTGCTGATTCGTGCGGAAGACCATAACAACCAGCAGGCGCCGCTGTTTTTACAACAGCTGCGCAATCTGCTGCAGGCCAGCCCGCTGGCCGACGAAAAGCTATGGGTGCTCGGTCCGGTTCCGGCGCTGGCGCCAAAGCGCGGCGGCCGCTGGCGCTGGCAAATATTGCTGCAGCATCCTTCGCGGGTGCGTCTGCAACATATCGTTAGCGGTACGCTGGCGCTGATCAATACGCTTCCGGAGGCGAGAAAAGTGAAGTGGGTGCTGGATGTCGATCCGATTGAAGGATAAGCCTTCTCTTGCGAGCCGGATCGAAAAATTTAACAAGCATCACGTTTTTCATGAAAATTCTGTAACTCACTGCCGCGACTATCTGATAAAAATGATGCAGCAGTTAGCGCCCAAGGGAAATGCCAGCGCCATTCAGCGAGGAGAAACCAGGTGAAGCCCAAAAAACAAGTGGTTGCCGCCACCATGAAAGACGTCGCCCTCAAGGCAAACGTTTCCACGGCAACCGTGTCCCGAGCGTTGATGAACCCTGATAAGGTGTCGCAAGCCACCCGTAACCGGGTCGAGCAGGCGGCGCTGGAAGTCGGCTATTTACCGCAGTCGCTCGGACGCAATATGAAGCGCAACGAATCGCGGAACGATCCTCGTGATCGTCCCGGATATCTGCGATCCCTTCTTTAGTGAAGTGATCCGCGGTATTGAAGTCACTGCCGCCGAGCACGGCTATCTGGTGTTAATCGGCGATTGCGCCCACCAGAATCAGAAAGAAAAAACCTTTATCGACCTTATCATCACCAAGCAGATCGACGGCATGGTGCTGCTCAGCTCGCGCCTGCCGTTTGACGCCAGCGTGGAAGAGCAGCGCAATTTGCCGCCAATGGTCATGTCGAATGAGTTTGCGCCGGAGCTGGAGCTGCCCACCGTCCATATCGATAACCTGACGGCGGCCTTTAACGCGGTAAATTATCTCCACGAGCTGGGACATCAGCGTATCGGCTGTATCGCCGGCCCGGAAGATATGCCGTTGTGCCATTATCGCCTGCAGGGTTATGTGCAGGCGCTGCGCCGCAGCGGTATCACCGTCGATCCGCACTATATTGCTCGCGGCAACTTTACCTTCGAAGCCGGCGCCAATGCGCTGGAGCAGCTGCTGGCGCAGCCGGTGCCGCCCACGGCGGTCTTTTGCCATAGCGATGTGATGGCGCTGGGCGCCTTATCGCTGGCAAAACGTCGCGGTCTGAAAGTGCCGGACGACCTGTCAATTGTCGGCTTCGATAACATCGCGTTGTCTGAATTTTGCGATCCGCCGTTGACCACGGTTTCACAGCCACGGTTTGATATCGGCCGTGAAGGAATGCTGCTATTACTGGAGCAAATGCAGGGGCATAACGTGAACAGCGGCTCGCGTCTGCTCGATTGCGAACTGATTGTTCGCGGCAGTACGCAAAAAATCAGACGATAACCATCAGGCTTTCGGGCCTGCTCTTCTGGTCAAAGGCCCGCCGCTTAAGTAACATGGCGGGCTGACGAACGAATATAAGACAGCGAAACGATAGTGGCACAACGAGATTATGTACGCCGCAGCCAACCGGCTTCTTCGCGGCGCAAAAAGAGCACGACCCGAAGCTCAAGGAATAAGCAAAGCAGCCTTCCGGCGATTTCACCGGCGATGGTGGCGATCGCGGCGGCTGTGCTGGTGGCCTTTATCGGTGGCCTCTATTTCATTACGCATCATAAGAAAGAAGAAGCGGAAGCGATGCAAAATCGCCAGGCCGCCGGCAACGGCTTGCCGCCCAAACCGGAAGAGCGCTGGCGCTATATTAAAGAGCTGGAAAGCCGCCAGCCTGGCGTCCGCGCGCCGACCGAACCGACCGCCGGTGGCGAAGTCATGAAACCGGAACAGCTGACCGACGAGCAGCGCCAGCTGCTCGCCCAGATGCAGGCCGATATGCGCCAGCAGCCGACCCAGCTGACCGAAGTGCCATGGAACGAACAAACGCCGGCGCAGCGCCAGCAGACGCTTCAGCGTCAGCGTTTAGCGCAGCAACAGCAGCAGGCGCAGCAGCAACAGTGGGCGCAGACTCAGGCGCAGACCGTCCAACAGCAGCCGAAGCCGGTTCAGCAGCAACAGCCGAAGCAGACCGCGTCAAACCAGCAGCCGTACCAGGATCTGCTGCAGACGCCAGCGCATACCAATACCACGCAGCCGCGTACCCAGGCCGCGGCGCCGGTAGCTCGGGTGGAAGAAGCGCCGAAAACCACTGCCGAGAAGAAAGACGATCGTAGCTGGATGATCCAGTGCGGCTCTTTTAAAGGCGCCGAGCAGGCCGAAACCGTCCGCGCTCAGCTGGCTTTCGAAGGGTTTGCTTCGCACATTACCACTAACAACGGCTGGAACCGCGTGGTTATTGGCCCGTTGAAAGGCAAAGAAAGCGCCAACGAGATGATCACCCGCCTGAAGATGGCTGGACACGCGAACTGCATTCGTCTCGCCGCCAGGGGTTGAAACCCTCAAAATCCCCCCCATCTATAATTGCATTCGGCCCCGCGGACAGCGCGGGGCCCCTGTTCCGCTTTTGCAACCAAGGGGTCTGCTCGTGACTACAATTGTAAGTGTTCGCCGTAACGGCCATGTTGTTATTGCCGGTGATGGCCAGGCCACGCTGGGCAACACCGTGATGAAGGGCAATGTGAAGAAAGTGCGTCGTCTGTACAACGACAAAGTGATTGCCGGTTTCGCTGGCGGCACCGCCGACGCCTTCACGCTGTTCGAACTGTTTGAACGTAAACTGGAAATGCACCAGGGCCATCTGGTGAAGGCCGCCGTTGAGCTGGCCAAAGACTGGCGAACTGACCGGATGTTGCGCAAACTGGAAGCGCTGCTGGCCGTCGCGGACGAAAACGCGTCGCTTATCATCACCGGTAACGGTGACGTGGTACAGCCGGAAAACGATTTGATTGCTATCGGCTCCGGCGGTCCTTACGCCCAGGCCGCGGCCCGCGCGCTGTTGGAAAATACCGATATGGGCGCGCGCGACATCGCCGAGAAAGCGTTGGATATTGCAGGTGATATCTGCATCTATACCAACCATTTCCACACCATCGAAGAATTACCTTCTAAAGCGTAAGGATCTCCCATGTCTGAAATGACCCCACGCGAAATTGTCAGCGAACTGGACAAACACATTATCGGTCAGGACGCCGCCAAGCGTTCTGTTGCTATCGCCCTGCGTAACCGCTGGCGTCGGATGCAGCTTAACGAAGAGCTGCGTCATGAAGTCACGCCGAAAAACATTCTGATGATCGGCCCAACCGGCGTCGGTAAAACCGAAATCGCCCGTCGTCTGGCAAAACTGGCCAACGCGCCGTTTATCAAAGTTGAAGCGACGAAGTTCACCGAAGTGGGCTATGTCGGTAAAGAAGTGGACTCCATCATCCGCGATTTGACCGATGCGGCGATCAAAATGGTTCGCATGCAGTCCATCGATAAGAACCGTTACCGCGCGGAAGAGCTGGCGGAAGAGCGCGTGCTTGACGTGCTGATCCCACCGGCGAAGAACAACTGGGGCCAGACTGAGCCGTCGCAGGAACCGTCTGCAGCGCGCCAGGCGTTCCGTAAAAAACTGCGTGAAGGCCAGCTGGACGATAAAGAGATTGAAATCGATCTCGCTGCGGCGCCGATGGGCGTTGAAATCATGTCCCCTCCGGGCATGGAAGAGATGACCAGCCAGCTGCAGTCTATGTTCCAGAACCTCGGCGGTCAGAAGCAGAAACCGCGTAAGCTGAAAATCAAAGACGCGATGAAGCTTCTGATTGAAGAAGAAGCGGCCAAACTGGTCAATCCGGAAGAGCTGAAGCAGGAAGCCATCGACGCTGTAGAGCAGCACGGTATCGTCTTTATCGACGAAATCGACAAAATCTGTAAGCGCGGCGGCAACACCTCCGGCCCGGACGTCTCCCGCGAAGGCGTACAGCGCGACCTGCTGCCGCTGGTGGAAGGCTGCACCGTCTCCACCAAACATGGGATGGTCAAGACCGACCACATCCTGTTTATCGCCTCCGGCGCATTCCAGGTGGCCAGCCCATCCGATCTGATCCCGGAACTGCAGGGGCGTCTGCCGATCCGCGTTGAGCTGAAGGCGCTGACCACCCACGACTTCGAGCGCATCCTGACCGAGCCGAATGCCTCCATCACCGTGCAGTACAAGGCGCTGATGGCGACCGAAGGGGTGAACATCGAATTCACCGAAGACGGCATCAAGCGCATCGCCCAGGCCGCATGGCAGGTAAACGAAACCACCGAGAACATCGGTGCGCGTCGCCTGCACACCGTGCTGGAGCGCCTGGTGGAAGATATCTCCTATGATGCCAGCGAGATGAACGGCCAGACCATCACTATTGATGCCGAATATGTGAGTAAACACCTGGATGTTCTGGTGGCAGATGAAGATCTGAGCCGTTTTATCCTATAATCCGGTGCAATGCATTTTCATCACTGTTGATGGGGGCTATCGCCCCCATTTTTATTGGCTAGAATAACTATGACTGATATCAGCCGTTCACAGGCGTGGCTGGAAAGCCTGCGTCCTAAAACGTTACCGCTGGCATTTGCCGCGATTATTGTTGGCACCGTCCTTGCCTGGGAGCAGGGCCATTTTGATCCCTGGGTTGCCCTGCTGGCGCTGATCACCGCCGGCTTGCTGCAAATTCTTTCCAACCTCGCCAATGACTACGGCGACGCGGTTAAGGGGAGCGATAAACCGGATCGCATCGGGCCGCTGCGCGGGATGCAGAAAGGGGTGATTACCCCCCAGCAGATGAAGCGCGCTCTGATCGTCACCGTCGTACTCATCTGCCTGTTTGGTCTGGCGCTGCTGTGCGCCGCCTGGCAGAGCGTCGGCGATTTCATCGGCTTCCTCGCCCTGGGAGGCCTGTCTATCGTGGCCGCCATCACCTACACGGTGGGCACCCGTCCGTATGGATATATTGGTCTGGGTGATATCTCAGTACTCGTTTTCTTCGGCTGGCTGAGCGTCCTCGGCAGCTGGTATCTGCAAGCCCATAATGTGGAAGCGGCCATTTTTCTGCCGGCGACAGCCTGCGGTCTGCTGGCGACCGCCGTGCTGAACATCAATAATCTGCGCGATATCGACAGCGACCGGCAGAACGGGAAGAACACCCTCGCCGTGCGCCTGGGCCCGGTCAATGCCCGCCGCTATCATGCCTGCCTGCTGCTCGGCGCCCTGCTGTGTCTGGCGCTGTTTAACCTGCTGGCGCTGCATTCAGCCTGGGGCTGGCTGTTTATTCTCGCCACGCCGCTGCTGGTGAAACAGGCGCGCTACGTCCTGCGCGAATCCGATCCGCTGGCGATGCGGCCAATGCTCGAAAAGACGGTCAAAGGGGCTTTACTAACCAACCTGCTGTTTGTTATCGGAATTATTGCCAGTAAGCTGATGGCTTAACTGACAAATATCAATTAACAATTGATGATTTTGCCAACAATGCGATTCGCGGGATATACTAAAAACTCTCGCAGCAACTGAACGTTAAGCCTATGAAATACGATACTTCCGAGCTTTGTGACATCTACCAGGAAGATGTCAACGTCGTGGAACCGCTGTTCTCTAACTTTGGAGGACGGTCGTCGTTTGGTGGACAGATCATTACGGTTAAATGTTTCGAGGATAACGGGTTGCTCTACGATCTGCTCGAGCAGAATGGCCGTGGTCATATTCTCCTGATCGACGGCGGCGGCTCAGTACGACGCGCGTTAATTGACGCTGACCTGGCGCGTCTGGCCGTCCAGAATGAATGGGAAGGGTTGGTGGTCTATGGCGCGGTGCGCCAGGTTGACGACCTTGAGGAGCTGGACATTGGTATTCAGGCGCTGGCGGCTATTCCGGTCGGCGCGGCTGGCGAAGGCATCGGCGAAAGCGACGTGCGCGTCAATTTCGGCGGGGTGACTTTCTTCTCCGGCGACCATCTGTATGCCGATAACACCGGGATGATCCTGTCGGAAGACCCGCTGGATATCGAATAAACCTTCCGCCATAAAAAAGGCCTTCTCCATGAGAAGGCCTTTTGTTTATCCGGCGCGTAACTTAGTACAGTTTCTTCGCGCAATCCAGCCAGTCGTTCTTGAACGGACGCTTCATGTTCTCGATGGCATCGATGATGTCGTGGTGCACCAGCTTCTCGTTCTGGATGCCGACGCAACGGCCGCCATGGCCCTGTAGCAGCAGCTCAATCGCATAGGCGCCCATGCGGGAAGCCAGGATGCGGTCGTAAGGAACCGGGGAACCGCCGCGCTGAATGTGGCCGAGGACGGTGGCGCGAGTTTCACGGCCAGTCTCTTTCTCGATGTAGCTTGCCAGCTCGTCAACGTCGCACATGTGCTCGGTGATGGCCACGATAGCGTGTTTTTTCCCTTTCGCGATACCGGCTTTGATTTCTGCCACCAGATCGTCACGGGTATATTCCACTTCAGGCACCATGATAAACTCACAGCCGCCGGCAATCGCCGCCGCCAGGGTCAGGTCGCCACAGTAACGGCCCATCACTTCCACCACGGAGATACGCTGGTGCGAAGAGGAGGTGTCGCGCAAACGGTCAATCGCTTCCACCACGGTGCTCAGGGCAGTAAAGAAGCCGATGGTGTAGTCAGTGCCTTTGATATCGTTGTCGATAGTGCCCGGCAGGCCGATGCATGGGAAGCCCATCTCGGTCAGGCGCATCGCCCCCATATAGGAACCGTCACCGCCGATAACCACCAGCGCGTCCAGGCCGCGCTTCTTCATGTTTTCGATAGCCACAGCGCGGATGTGTTCTTCGCGGAATTCCGGGAAGCGAGCGGAGCCCAGGAAGGTGCCGCCGCGGTTGATCATGTCGGAAACGCTGTAACGGTCGAGCTGAACCATACGGTCTTCATACAATCCGAGGTAACCGTCATAGATTCCAAAAACTTCCAGACCTTCCGTTAATGCCGCGCGCACAACGCCACGAATTGCTGCGTTCATGCCCGGCGCATCACCGCCACTTGTCAACACACCGATTTTCTTAATCATGACTACCTCTGAACTTAGGAAGCAAAAAATAATTCTGTTGCCTGAAGCGCTCCCTCACCAGGAGTGCACGACGCTAATGACAATAGTATATCAAACGCCTCAAGCTGAATTGATTCAGGTCAGACCAAACGGCGGTAATTTATACAAAAAATGCCGATCTGCCCCACATTTTTACATCGAGTTTACAGACTATAACCTAACGCTCAAAAAAGCCCTGCTGCGCCGCTGGCACCACAGAGCTGGGATCCTGATGGATAATGACATCGGACCCCGGGAAACGGCGCAGAATCGCCTGCTCCACCTGGTCTGCAATCACGTGGGCTTGCACCAGCGGGAGGTTATCTTCCATTTCCAAATGAATCTGAATAAAGCGGGTCGGCCCTGACTGCCGCGTTCGTAGATCGTGCGCCCCGCGGATGCCGGGCCATGCGGTCACGATGGTGATAATGTCCTGACGCTCCTCGTCAGGCAAGGCGCGGTCGAGTAGTGACTGAACCGCCTCATAGCCCATCCGCAGCGCGCTATATAAAATATAGATGCCAATCCCCAGGGCAAACAACGCGTCGGCGCGATGCCAGCCGTACCAGGAGAGGCCCAGCGCCACCAGAATGGCGCCGTTCATCATAACATCAGACTGATAATGAAGCATATCCGCCCGCACCGCCTGGCTCTGGGTTTTTCGCACCACCCAGCGCTGGAAAGTCACCAGCGCCAGCGTACTAACGAGGGCGATCAATGTGACGACGACCCCGACGCCGGCGGCCTGCAGCGGCTCCGGACGCACCAGGTGCTGAATGCCGGTGAGAAACAGGAACAGCGCCGAGCCGGAGATAAACATGCTTTGCGCCAGCGCCGCCAGCGACTCCGCTTTGCCATGACCAAAGGTATGTTCTTCATCAGCAGGCTGTAGCGAATAGCGAACCACCAGCAGGTTGGTCAGCGAGGCGGCAATGTCCACCAGCGAATCCACCAGCGCAGCCAGAATACTGACAGAACCGGTATACCACCACGCAAAAATTTTGATCAAAAGTAACGCGGAGGCCATAGCCGTCGCGGCGATAGCGGCGCGACTGACCAACCGGCCATAAGATTGATTCATATAGGCTCCTTCTCCTGCAATGCGCTTAGTATAACCCGAACTTGTGACGCTCACGGGATAGGCGAAGGAGTTGATTTACCGTAAAAAGGGCAAAAAAAACCCCCACATCATGTGGGGGAAGACAGGGATGGTGTCTATGGCAAGGAAAACAGGGTTTGTTACTGGGGTTGCAGGGTGTTGCTACTACTCGAAAGCATCATCGCTGAGCCTTTCTGCATCCTTGCAACCTCACGCAACTGATCCATACGCTGCTGGTGCTTAGCATTTAAAACCGCTTGCTGCTCTGGCGTAAGCAGGTGGTACATCTGGTTGCGAACCTTAGCCATCTCGACCTGGCGGGCAACCTGTTCCTGCGCCATCTTTTCTGCCTGAGCGCGCACAGCGTTTTCATCAAAATTTTCTGCGGTGACAAGGCGATGCATTGTCTCCATTTCGCTAACATTAACGGGGAGCCTGTCGTGGCGTGCCCGTTGCATAAGATCCCGTAACTGCTGACGTTGCTGCTCGGTTAAACTTATGCCGTCAAACATATGGCTTTGGCTACCGCGCTGTCCCCCGTCGTCTCCGGGGAGCCAGTTAACGCTGGTAACGACTTCAGCGGCCTGGCTATATGCACTTAGCGCCAGCGTTGAGGCCATGACGGCAGCGATAACATTGCGCATCACATACTCCCAAAACGTTTGTGTCGCGATTCAACGAGAGACAGTCTACGATTCAGGCTGCAAACATGCGTCAGGGGGTGTAAAACAACGTAAAGTCATGGATTAGCGGGCCTTGATGACGTAATTTCTGCCTCGGAGGTATTTAAACAATGAATAAAATCCTGTTAGTTGATGATGACCGGGAGCTCACCTCCCTGTTAAAAGAGCTGCTCGATATGGAAGGTTTTAACGTGCTGGTGGCCCATGATGGGGAACAGGCGCTGGCCCTTCTGGACGACAGCGTTGATTTATTGCTGCTCGACGTGATGATGCCGAAGAAAAACGGTATTGATACGCTGAAAGAGCTGCGTCAGACACACCAGACTCCGGTTATCATGCTAACAGCGCGCGGAAGCGAGCTGGATCGCGTTCTCGGCCTCGAGCTGGGCGCGGATGACTATTTGCCTAAGCCATTCAACGATCGCGAGCTGGTGGCCCGTATACGCGCGATTCTGCGCCGTTCCCACTGGAGCGAGCAGCAGCAGACGACCGAAGCCGGCTCACCAACCCTGGAAGTGGATGCCTTAAGCCTCAATCCGGGCCGCCAGGAAGCCAATTTCGATGGCCAGACGCTGGAGCTCACCGGCACCGAGTTCACCCTGCTCTATCTGTTAGCGCAGCATCTCGGTCAGGTAGTCTCCCGTGAGCATTTAAGCCAGGAAGTGTTAGGCAAGCGCCTGACGCCGTTCGACCGCGCCATCGATATGCATATTTCCAACCTGCGGCGTAAGCTGCCGGAGCGCAAAGATGGCCATCCGTGGTTTAAAACGCTGCGTGGCCGCGGGTATCTGATGGTTTCCGCTTCATGATTGGAAGTTTGACTGCACGCATCTTCGCCATCTTCTGGCTCACGCTGGCGCTGGTGTTGATGCTGGTGCTGATGTTGCCCAAACTGGATTCCCGGCAGATGACCGAGCTGCTGGAAAGCGAGCAGCGTCAGGGCATCATGATCGAGCAGCACGTCGAGGCCGAGCTGGCCAACGATCCGCCAAACGACCTGATGTGGTGGCGTCGTTTGTTTCGCGCCATCGATAAATGGGCGCCTCCGGGACAACGCCTGCTGCTGGTGACCAGCGAAGGCCGCGTGATCGGCGCAGAACGCAACGAAATGCAGATCATTCGTAACTTTATCGGCCAGGCCGATAACGCCGATCATCCGCAGAAAAAACGCTATGGCCGCCTGGAAATGGTGGGCCCGTTTTCCGTCCGGGACGGGGAGGATAACTATCAGCTCTATCTGATTCGTCCCGCCAGCACCTCACAATCCGACTTTATCAACCTGCTGTTTGACCGGCCGCTGCTGCTGCTGATCGTCACGATGCTGGTCAGCGCCCCGCTGCTGCTGTGGCTGGCGTGGAGCCTGGCGAAACCGGCGCGTAAGCTGAAAAATGCCGCCGATGAAGTCGCCCAGGGCAACCTGCGCCAGCATCCGGAGCTGGAAGCCGGGCCGCAGGAGTTTTTAGCCGCTGGCGCCAGTTTTAACCAGATGGTGACGGCCCTGGAGCGGATGATGACCAGCCAGCAGCGGCTGCTGTCCGATATCTCGCACGAGCTGCGCACGCCGCTTACGCGCCTGCAATTAGGTACCGCCCTGCTGCGCCGCCGCAGCGGAGAGAGCAAGGAGCTGGAGCGTATCGAAACCGAAGCGCACCGGCTGGACAGCATGATCAACGACCTGCTGGTGATGTCGCGCAATCAGGCGAAAAACGCCCTGGTCAGCGAGACGGTGAAAGCCAATCAGCTATGGAACGAAGTGTTGGACAATGCGGCGTTTGAAGCCGAGCAGATGGGGAAATCTTTCACCGTTGAGTATCCGCCGGGCCCATGGCCGCTGTACGGTAACCCCAATGCGCTGGAAAGCGCGCTGGAGAATATCGTGCGCAACGCCCTGCGCTACTCGCATACGAAAATTTCCGTCAGCTTCTCGGTGGATAAAGACGGGATTACGGTTAACGTCGATGACGACGGCCCGGGAGTCAGCCCGGAGGATCGCGAACAGATTTTCCGGCCATTCTACCGGACCGACGAGGCGCGCGACCGCGAGTCCGGCGGCACCGGCCTGGGGCTGGCGATTGTCGAAACCGCTATTCAGCAGCACCGCGGCTGGGTGAAGGCCGACGACAGCCCGCTGGGTGGTCTGCGTTTAACAATCTGGCTGCCGCTGTATAAACGAACCTGACGCCGACCCGGCCTGCGCTGTGCGGCGCTGCGCCGGGAGCATCCCCGGGAATACTTAATATGGGGGATTATTTCCCCCATAATCTCCGCGAACTATCCTCTATCTTGCCGCTTAAACGCCGTTTCTGCATCGTTCGGCTCCAGCTAACAGACAGGCCCGCTGCCGACAGTAAGCGGTGGTACTGATCATCATCAAACGGCATCTGCCAGGCAATCGCCCCGGCCTCATGAACGCTGACATCACTCAGCCGGGAAACCAGCTCGAGCGGCGCATCGCTGGAAACTTGCCCTCCGGCAATCACCCGGTACAGCCAGCCGGTTTTTCCGCTGTTTTGCATCAGCTGCGCCATATCATTGATCGCAAAATGAAAGTTGAGCTTGAAGCACGGCGATCGCGGCTGGGTGACCTGGATCAGCGCCTCGCCCCAGCGAAAGATATCGCCGATATAAACGTTTTGCTCGGTAAGCCCGGTGGTGGAGAGGTTTTCGCCGAACGCCGGCGCGCAGAACCGCTCGGCCTGCTGGGGGAAGTCACGGATCCAGTCGGCATAGTGTTCGCGCGGATAATGACACAGCGCGCGGTCCGGCCCGCCGTGGATTTTCTTCTCCGCCTGCTGGTCCCCATCGAGACCGAGATCGCCGAGCTGCAATTCTCCGTCGACCTGGATTTTGTCGATCGCGCTGGGGCGACTGCCCGCGTAGTCCCTGATTTTGCCGACAAAGACATTCACCGGATAATGCATGGCTGCTCTCCTTGCTACAGATATAAAAAAAGCGAGTCATCAGACTCGCTTCTCTTTTAGCGCAATGCAACCTTATTTTTTGGCGGCAAAACGCGCTGCAGCTTCGTCCCAGTTCACTACGTCCCAGAAGGCTTTGATGTAGTCCGGGCGGCGGTTCTGGAATTTCAGGTAGTAAGCGTGTTCCCAGACGTCCAGGCCGATAATCGGGAAGCCGGAAGCGCCGGAAATGGCTTCGCCCATCAGCGGGGAATCCTGGTTGGCGGTGGAGACAACGGCCAGTTTGTCACCTTTCAGGACCAGCCACGCCCAGCCGGAGCCGAAACGGGTAGCAGCGGCTTTTTCGAATTCCGCTTTGAAGTTCTCCACGGAACCGAAATCGCGCTCGATAGCCGCTTTCAGGTCGCCCTGCAGGGTGGTACCGGTTTTCAGGCCTTTCCAGAACAGGCTGTGGTTCGCGTGGCCGCCGGCGTTGTTACGCAGTACGGTTTTTTTGTCAGCCGGCAGCTGATCCAGCTTGGTAATCAGCTCTTCAGCGGACAGGTTAGCGAACTCCGGCAGGCTTTCCAGCGCGGCGTTGGCATTGTTCACGTAGGTCTGGTGGTGTTTAGTGTGATGGATCTCCATCGTCTGCTTGTCGAAGTGCGGTTCCAGAGCATCGTAAGCGTAAGGCAGGGATGGCAGGGTATAGCTCATAATCATCTCCATTATTGTCGAGCGGCTCAAGTGTTAACGCCGCGTAAGCAGTTTGTCCATTATAGTTAATTAAATGGTATTGAAAATGCTTATCAATGCCGTATTTTTCATATGGATATAACCAGAAGAAATACCCGTCGTTTTGTGATGTAGAACAACTAATTAAGCCCATGGTTGCCAGGGTTCGCCATCCTGTGGCAACGTCCTGAAGGCGGCCAAAGCGGCCAATTTTTACACTCATCCCATCGGAAGCCGCCGTCTCCGATAAAAAAAGATGAGGATAAAATCAATGAACCACGCGATTACGATGGGTATTTTTTGGCATTTGATAGGGGCCGCCAGTGCCGCCTGTTTCTATGCCCCGTTCAAGAAAGTAAAACACTGGTCGTGGGAAACCATGTGGTCGGTCGGGGGGATCGTCTCCTGGCTGATTCTGCCCTGGGCCATCAGCGCCACGCTGTTACCCGACTTCTGGGCCTACTACCGCTCTTTTAGCGCCTCCACGCTGCTGCCGGTCTTTCTGTTCGGCGCCATGTGGGGCATTGGTAATATCAACTATGGCCTGACCATGCGCTATCTTGGCATGTCGATGGGGATTGGCATCGCCATTGGCATCACGCTGATTGTCGGCACGCTGATGACGCCGATTATTAACGGTCAGTTTGCAGTGCTGATGCACACCCAGGGCGGTCAAATGACGCTGCTCGGCGTGCTGGTGGCGGTGATTGGCGTCGGCATCGTCACCCGCGCAGGCCAGCTGAAAGAGCGCAAAATGGGCATCAAAGCCGAAGAGTTCAATCTGAAGAAAGGGCTTCTGCTGGCGGTAATGTGCGGTATCTTCTCCGCAGGGATGTCGTTCGCGATGAACGCCGCCAAACCGATGCATGATGCCGCCGCGGCGCTCGGCGTCGACCCGCTGTACGCAGCGCTGCCAAGCTACGTGGTGATTATGGGCGGCGGGGCGCTGGTTAACCTTGGCTTCTGCTTTATTCGTCTGGCGAAAGTGAAGAACCTGTCAGTTAAAGCCGATTTCTCGCTGGCCAAACCGCTTATCATCAGCAACCTTCTGCTCTCCGCCCTCGGCGGTCTGATGTGGTACCTCCAGTTCTTCTTCTATGCCTGGGGCCACGCCAGCATTCCGGCGCAGTATGATTATATGAGCTGGATGCTGCACATGAGTTTCTACGTGCTGTGCGGCGGTGTGGTGGGTCTGGTGCTGAAGGAGTGGAACAATGCCGGCCGCCGTCCGGTGAGCGTCCTGAGCCTCGGCTGCGTGGTGATTATCATCGCCGCCAATATCGTCGGTCTGGGAATGGCCAGTTAATCACCGGATCATCTGCCTGACAACGACGCTCTTCAGGCGGCGGCGCGACTGCGCTGCCGCCATTGCCCCGGCGACATGCCGATTTCCCGGCTAAAAACCACCGAAAAGTAGTTACTGTCCTCAAAGCCGCACTGCATGGCGATATCGCCGATTAAGCGCTCGGTATGCTGCAGCAGATACTGCGCATGGCAGATCCGCAGCTGGCGTAAATAGTGATTGATGGTCATCCCGGTTTGCTGGCGAAACTGCTGGCGAAGCGCCCGCTCGCTGCCGCCCTCCTGCTCGCAGAAACGCTCCAGAACAAAGGGGCGGCTAAGGCTGGCCGCCAGCGCGGCCAGCAGTTTGTCCAGCAGCGCTTCGCGCTGCGTCGCCGCGGGATCATCCGTCGCGTAGCGATGGCGCTGCAGCGTCAGCGCCAGCTGGGCAAAAAGCAGTTCGGCCATCGCATTTCCCTGCGCGTCGCGCCGGGCGCACTCATGCTCAAGCTGGCTAATCACCTGGCGCGCCTGCGCCATACCTGTGCTGCCCATGCGCCAGTGGGGCTTCCACGGCGTGCCGAAGAGGCCAGGGATCGCCCCGGCCCAGTCAAAATTGAGCTGCAGCCGCTCCGGGCAATAGATGATGTTCTGCAGAACCAGATCGTTAACGGAAGCATAGGAGTGTTTATCTTCGGCGCGAATGTAGAACAGATCGCCGCGGGTAATGCGCCAGGGGCGATCGTTAAGGACGTGCAGCCCGTTGCCTCGCCACACCAGCACCAGCTCGCAGAACTCATGGGTATGTTCGGCAAAGACATTTTGCGGGTAGCGGTCTGCCACCGCCACTGCCTGTGTGGCGGAAGGGAAAAACTCCTCTTTACGTAAAATCAGACCGGCCACGGCTCACACTCCAAACGCGGATAACGGCGCATTATTCGCGTTTTTAGTCTGCAATACGTTGACTCTTCTCGCGTTACTGAAGAATGGCGTCGCGCCCCTGACGGATATCGCGCGGCGACCAGTCGAACTCCCGGCGAAAAAGCGTCGAAAAGTGGTTACTGTCGCCGAAGCCGCAGCGATAAGCGATATCAGTCACGCTTTCATCGCTGTGGCGCAGCAGGTGGCGGGCTTTCATCAGGCGCACCCGATTAAGATAGCGCTGTGGCGTCAGACCGGTCTGCTGCTTTAGCTGGCGGTGCAGCGTACGCAGCGACAGCGAAAACTGCGCCGCCACCTCCTCCCAGCAGATCTCCTGCGCAAAATGGTCTTCGAGCCAGGCCAACAGCTGATTCAGCCGCGCATCGTTGTTGGTGGCCTCTTCCGCAAGGCTGCTTTTACGTAACAGCACCAGCAGCTGCATAAACAGGATCTCACGGCTGGCGACGGCATGAGTATCCGTATCGCTCCCCACGGCCTCGATCTGCGCCACGATATGCCGCACCTGTTGCAGGACGGTTTGATTCACCCGCCAGTGCGAGGGGTAGTTTCCTTCCTGTTCCTGGGGCAGTAGTTGACTGACCCCGGCGAGAAAGCGAAACGCATCCGGCGCGCGATAGAGCACATTGGTCAGACACAGATTATCCGTGTGCTCGTAAAGATGGCGGTCGTGATCGCGGATAAAACAGACCGAACCGCCGCCGATGGTATAGGGCTGGCCATTGAAGACGTGAATACCCGATCCCTGCTCCACGATAACTATTTCATGAAAATCATGGTGATGTTCCGGAAAGGCCGACTGAGGGAGGCGGGGTTCAATAGCCACCGTCGAGATCCCGGCCTTAAAGAAATCCGTACTGTGCAATATGGTCATGATGCCACCCTCGTAATGAGAAAAATTATCAGTCACCGGCTGATAGTAATGAAGGGTTGGCTATCCGGCCTTCAATTTTTGACCGCGAAATTCGTAAATCCTGCCGCTTTTTCAAGAATCAGCCGGAAAGATGCGGAACTGCGGAGGCCATCACATCCTCCTAGCCATCCCCTAAAACCGCAAACTGTGATGTCCCTCACGGTCACCTTTGCTTTCTTGCCAGCGGCCAGTTTTGGCTGTCCGTAGCGAGAAGGTGTCAGTAAACGGCCTTTTTTAGACTGCGGACAATGATTTTAAGAAGGATCGTTTCATGAGTATTCGTCATTGTGTCGCTGTCGATTTAGGCGCCTCCAGCGGGCGGGTGATGCTCGCCAGCTATCAGCCCGGGCCGCGCGCCCTGACGCTGCGCGAAATTCATCGCTTCACCAATAGTCTGCAGAAAGTAGACGGCTTCGACTGCTGGGATGTAGATAGCCTGGAAGGCGAGATCCGCCGCGGGCTGGAGAAAGTGTGTGAGCAGGGCATTCTGATAGACAGTATCGGCATCGATACCTGGGGGGTAGATTATGTCCTGCTGGATAAGCAGGGTCAGCGCGTCGGGCTGCCGATCTCCTATCGTGACGACCGCACCCAGGGCCTGCTGCGTCACGCTGAAGCGCAGCTGGGCCGGGCGGAAATCTATCGCCGCAGCGGCATTCAGTTTCTGCCGTTTAATACGCTTTATCAGCTGCGCGCGCTGGTGGAGCAGCAGCCGGAGCTGGTCAGTCAGGCTGCCCATGCCCTGCTGATCCCCGACTATTTCAGCTTCCGCCTGACCGGCAATCTGAACTGGGAATATACCAACGCCACCACCACCCAGCTGGTCAATATTAACAGCGATAGCTGGGATGAGACGCTGCTGAACTGGACCGGCGCGCCGTTGGCGTGGTTCGGAAAGCCGACCCACCCCGGCAATGTGATAGGCCACTGGATCTGCCCGCAGGGTAACCGTATTCCGGTAGTCGCTGTCGCCAGCCACGACACCGCCAGCGCGGTGATCGCCTCCCCGCTGGCCGACCGCCATGCCGCCTATCTCTCCTCCGGCACCTGGTCGCTGATGGGGTTTGAAAGCCTGACGCCGTACACCTGCGACGCGGCGCTGCAGACCAATATCACCAACGAAGGCGGAGCCGAAGGCCGCTATCGGGTGCTGAAAAATATCATGGGCCTGTGGCTGCTGCAGCGGGTGCTAAAAGAGCAAAACGTCAGCGACCTGCAGGGGCTGATCGCCCGCACCGCCGCGCTACCGGCGTGCCGCTTCATAATTGACTGCAACGATGACCGCTTTATCAACCCGGCCAGTATGAGCGCCGAGATCCAGGCCGCCTGTCGCGACGCCGGGCAGCCGGTTCCTGAAAGCGATGCCGAACTGGCGCGCTGCATTTTCGACAGCCTGGCGCTGCTCTACGCCCGGGTGCTTAACGAGCTGGCGGCGCTGCGCGGCCACCCCTTCAGCCAGCTGCATATCGTCGGCGGCGGCAGTCAGAACACGCTGCTCAACCAGCTGTGCGCTGACGCCTGCGGGATCGCCGTCGTGGCCGGCCCGATAGAGGCCTCTACCCTCGGCAATATCGGCATCCAGTTAATGACCCTCGACGAGCTGGCCAATGTCGATGAGTTTCGTCAGGTAGTGCGCGGCAACGCGGCGCTCACCACTTTTACCCCCAATCCTGATAGTGAAATTGCCCGTTTCGTGGCGCAGTTTCAGCCACAACAGACCAAGGAGCTTTGCGCATGACCACTCAACTTGAACAAGCCTGGGAAATTGCTAAGCAGCGCTACGCCGCCGTCGGCGTGGATGTCGAGGAGGCCCTGCGCCAGCTGGACCGTCTGCCCGTCTCCATGCACTGCTGGCAGGGTGACGACGTCGCCGGTTTCGAAAACCCAGCGGGAAGCCTGACAGGCGGCATCCAGGCGACCGGCAACTACCCGGGCAAAGCGCGCAATGCAGAAGAACTCCGCGCCGACCTTGAGCAGGCGCTGAGCCTGATCCCGGGGCCAAAGCGTCTCAATCTGCACGCTATTTACCTGGAATCCGACGCGCCGGTAGCGCGCAATGAGATTAAGCCGGAGCACTTTAAAAACTGGGTTACGTGGGCGAAAGCCAACAAACTGGGGCTGGATTTCAACCCCTCCTGCTTCTCGCATCCGCTGAGCGCCGACGGCTTTACCCTGTCGCACGCCAACGATGAGATTCGCCAGTTCTGGATCGACCACTGCAAAGCCAGCCGCCGCGTATCCGCTTATTTTGGCGAACAGCTGGGCACGCCGTCGGTGATGAATATCTGGGTGCCGGACGGCATGAAGGATATAACCGTTGACCGCTTCGCCCCGCGCCAGCGGCTGCTGAACGCCCTGGATGAGGTGATCAGCGAGAAGCTCGACCCGGCGCACCATATCGACGCCGTGGAGAGCAAGCTGTTCGGCATCGGCGCCGAAAGCTACACCGTCGGCTCCAACGAGTTCTATATGGGTTACGCCACCAGCCGTCAGACGGCGCTGTGCCTCGATGCCGGCCACTTCCATCCGACGGA
This sequence comes from Pseudomonas sp. A2, assembly GCF_023100865.1. Taxonomy (NCBI): domain Bacteria; kingdom Pseudomonadati; phylum Pseudomonadota; class Gammaproteobacteria; order Pseudomonadales; family Pseudomonadaceae; genus Pseudomonas; species Pseudomonas sp. A2. The sequence continues at coordinate 1,056 of NZ_CP039131.1, read as the reverse complement.
AGTGATCTCCGACAAGATCTCCGCCGCCATGCTCTACATCCCGCGCCTGCTGCTGCACGTCAGCCGCCCGGTGCGCTGGGACAGCGACCACGTGGTGCTGCTGGATGATGAAACCCAGGCCATCGCCAGCGAAATCATTCGCCATAACCTGTTTGACCGCGTGCACATCGGCCTCGACTTCTTCGATGCCTCCATCAACCGCATCGCGGCCTGGGTGATTGGCACCCGCAATATGAAAAAAGCGCTGCTGCGCGCCCTGCTGGAACCGACCGCCCAGCTGCGCCAGCTGGAGAACGACGGCGATTACACCGCCCGCCTGGCGCTGCTCGAAGAGCAAAAATCGCTGCCGTGGCAGGCCATCTGGGAGATGTACTGTCAGCGTCACGACACGCCGGCGGGCAGCCAGTGGCTGGACAGCGTACGGGCTTATGAGAATGCGGTTCTGAGCCAGCGCGGGTAATGCACGGGCTTCCCCGGGTCGCGGCTGACGCCTTACCCGGGCTACGAACCGGTAGCCCGGATAAGCCGTTTACGGCGCAATCCGGGGGCACGCACATATTTAGGGTGAGGGGGTCAACCCCGCACCGAATCAACAGGAAAGACAAGACTATGCAGACCATTATCGACGCCTGGTTCGTCCAGGGCATGATCAAAGCCACCTCCGACGCCTGGCTGAAAGGCTGGGACGAACGCAACGGCGGCAACCTGACGCTGCGTCTGGATGAAGCGGATATCGAACCTTACGCGGCGGATTTCCACGCCAAACCGCGCTATATCGCCCTCAGCCAGCCGATGCCAACCCTGGCCAACCAGCCGTTTATCGTCACCGGCTCCGGCAAATTCTTCCGTAACGTCCAGCTCGACCCGGCCGCTAACCTCGGCGTGGTGAAGGTCGACAGCGACGGCGCGGGATACCATATCCTGTGGGGCCTGACGGAGGATGCCGTCCCGACCTCCGAGCTGCCGGCACACTTCCTGTCGCACAGCGAGCGCATCAAACTGACCGGCGGCAAAGACCGGGTGATCATGCACTGCCATGCCACCAACCTGATCGCC
>NZ_CP039130.1:0-25147 GCF_023100865.1 Pseudomonas sp. A2 | reverse complement strand
GCGATGATCCAGCCGACGCGGGTAGTATTGGTATAGAGGGTGGTGGCCGCGCCCGCCTGCCCCGGCATCAGGTCCTGGAAATAGAGCATGCCGATCCCGGCGAGGATCCCGATATAGATGGCGTTCAGCACCTGCATCGCCAGCAGCAGCGCTGGCGTATGCACCGTCAGCATGCCGACGTAAAACAGCACCCCGGCCACTGCAGAAAGACGCATCAGAAAGCGTTTGCCGAAACGCCGGGCGTAGTAACCGGCAATCAGCATGGTCGGAATTTCCAGTCCGGCGGCGGTGCCCATCATCAGCCCCGCCAGCTTCTCCGGCAGATGCAGCTCGTTAATGATAAACAGCGGCATGTTAATGATGTACAGGCTGTTAGTACCCCACATCAGGGTGCAGATGCTGAACAGCAGCAGCGCATCGCGGCGGTGCGTGCGCGGAGCTTCCAGCCGGCCGGTCGCTACCGGCTTTGCTTTGCGCATGCTGGGCAAGAATAGCCAGACCATGATCCCGCAGACGATAAACGCCGCCGCGGCGCTGAGATACATCGCGGTAAAACCAAACCCCATCGCCAGAGCGTAGGCCAGCGGGGGACCAATCACCCATGCCAGGGAGACCTGGGCACGTAAAATGGAGCTGAACATCACCGCTTCGCGGCCGGTCCTGTCGGCATGCTCCCGCGCGAGGGCAAACATCTGCGGGTTGGCGGTCGATCCAAAGCTGCTGAGAAAAACGCCGATGAACAGCAAAATGAAATAGTTGCGGTTCCAGGCAAAGAGTACGCAGGCCAGCACCCCCAGCAGACAGCAGACGACAATCAGCTGCTTGCGATCGCCCTGACGGTCGGAGCGGCCGGCGAGGAACTGACTGACCAGAATGCCAATAACCGCGCTGCCGGTAAAAAAGAAACCGACCATCGCCGGCGGACGTGCACTTCGTTGGTCAGAAACAGGCTCAGGGTCGGGGTTTGCAGCGCCCCGGCAATGCCCGTCAGAAAGGCGACGATTAAGAAGGCGGAAGAGGTGACATCGAACCCGCGTCGGGGGAGAGCGGCGCTACGGTTTTCCATGGGTTTGGTTTTCTGTAGTTTCAGGAGACGGCGCGGAGTTTACGCCTGCTGGCTAAAAATAAACAGTAGTATGGCACGAATAATTAAAAAGGCGTTTCAAAATATAGAGGTTCAGCAAAAAGCTGACGTTCTAGGCGGTCGATAGCTAAGGCTTCAGCAAAAGTGTGCAGTACCTCTAAGTTCTGCAATCAAGTCGCTGACGTACCTTGCGCGTTGAGCAAGAAAGGTACAAAATTCTTGAAACGTTTCAGCGTCATTCGGCAATCCGTTCCCCGTCAGATGGCGCCTTTTTTCTCAAGTTAGCTGAAACGATTCAATTCAGCAGGAGAGGAGAACCATGTTCCAGTTATCTGTGCAGGATATTCATCCCGGCCAGCAGGCCGGTAATAAAGAAGAGGCCATCCGGCAGGTCGCCGCCGCGCTGGTCAGCGCCGGCAACGTGGCCGATGGCTACGTGAACGGCATGCTGGCTCGCGAGCAGCAGACCTCGACCTTCCTCGGCAACGGGATCGCGATCCCGCACGGCACGACGGATACGCGTGACCAGGTGCTGAAGACCGGCGTTCAGGTGTTTCAGTTCCCGCAGGGCGTCACCTGGGGTGAAGGGCAGACCGCCTATGTGGCGATCGGGATTGCCGCCAGCTCAGATGAACACCTCGGCCTGCTGCGTCAGCTGACCCACGTGCTGAGCGATGACGCGGTCGCCGCGCAGCTGCAGTCCGCCACCACCGCGGAAGAGCTGCGTGCGCTGCTGATGGGAGAGAAGCAGAGCGAAGCGCTGAAGCTGGATAACGAGACCCTCAGTCTCGACGTCGCGGCCAGCGATCTGCTGACCCTGCAGGCGCTGAACGCGGCGCGTCTGAAAGAAGTTGGCGCTGTCGATGCCGCCTTCGTTAGCCACGTCATTAACGATACGCCGCTGAACCTCGGTCAGGGCGTCTGGCTGAACGACAGTGCGGAAGGCAATTTGCGCAGCGCCGTGGCGGTCAGCCGCGCGGCTAACGCCTTTACCCGCGACGAGCAGCCGGTTTCCCTGCTGGTCACGGTGGCGATGGCCGACGAGCAGCCGACCGCAGTGCTGAACCGTCTGAGCAAGCTGCTGCTGGACAAGAAAGCTGAACATTTGCTGAAAGCCGACGCCGCCACCGTGCTGGCGCTGCTGACCAGCGACGACGCCATTGCCGAAGATGTGCTGAGCGCCGAATTCGTGGTGCGCAATGAACACGGCCTGCATGCCCGTCCGGGCACCATGCTGGTCAACACCATTAAACAATTTTCCAGCGACATCACCGTTACCAATCTCGACGGTTCCGGCAAGCCGGCTAACGGTCGCAGCCTGATGAAGGTTGTGGCGCTGGGTGTGAAAAAAGGTCACCGTCTGCGTTTTACCGCGCAGGGTGAGGATGCGCAACAAGCGCTGGATGCGATTGGCGAAGCGATCGCCGCAGGCCTTGGGGAGGGCGCATAAATGAGCAGACGTGTAGCAACGATTACGTTAAACCCGGCATACGACCTGGTGGGATTCACCCCGGAGATTGAACGCGGTGAAGTGAACCTGGTGCGCACCACCGGCCTGCACGCCGCCGGGAAAGGCATTAATGTGGCGAAAGTGCTGAAAGATCTCGGCATTGACGTCACCGTCGGCGGTTTCCTGGGTAAAGACAACCAGGACGGCTTTCAGCAGCTGTTCAGCGAGCTGGGGATCGCCAACCGTTTCCAGGTGGTGCAGGGCCGGACCCGTATCAACGTTAAGCTGACGGAAAAAGATGGCGAAGTGACCGATTTCAACTTCTCCGGCTTTGAAGTCACCCCGGGCGACTGGGAACGCTTCGTCAACGACTCCCTGAGCTGGCTCGGGCAGTTCGATATGGTCTGCGTCAGCGGCAGCCTGCCGTCCGGCGTTAGCCCGGAAGCCTTCACCGACTGGATGACCCGTCTGCGCAGTCAGTGCCCATGCATTATTTTCGACAGCAGCCGCGAAGCGCTGGTTGCCGGACTAAAAGCGGCGCCGTGGCTGGTGAAACCGAACCGTCGCGAACTGGAAATCTGGGCTGGCCGCAAGCTGCCGGAGATGAAAGATGTTATCGACGCCGCCCATGCGCTGCGCGAGCAGGGTATCGCCCACGTGGTGATCTCCCTGGGCGAAGAGGGCGCGCTGTGGGTCAACGCCTCTGGGGAGTGGATTGCTAAACCACCTTCAGTGGAAGTGGTCAGCACCGTTGGCGCCGGCGATTCGATGGTCGGCGGCCTGATTTACGGCCTGCTGATGCGTGAATCCAGCGAGCATACCCTGCGCCTGGCGACCGCCGTCGCTGCCCTGGCCGTCAGCCAGAGCAATGTAGGAATTACCGACCGTACCCAGTTGGCCGCGATGATGGCGCGCGTCGACTTACAACCCTTTAATTGACAGCAGGAGAGGCATAATGAAAACGCTGCTGATTATTGATGCCGGACTCGGACAGGCGCGCGCCTACATGGCGAAAACCCTGCTGGGTGCCGCGGCGCCGAAAGCGCACCTTGAGCTGATTGATAACCCGAATGACGCCGAACTGGCCATCGTGCTGGAGCCGCGCTGCCGGCCGATAGCGCGCTGAATGGTAAAAACGTTTACCTGGGCGATATTAACCGTGCTGTCGCCCATCCGGAGCTGTTCCTGGGAGAAGCGAAAGACCACGCTAAAGCCCTACGTTGCGCCAGCGGCGGTAGCCGTTCCGGCCGCCGCTCAGGGGCAGAAACGCATTGTCGCGGTCACCGCCTGTCCGACCGGCGTCGCCCACACCTTTATGGCGGCAGAAGCCATCGAAACCGAAGCCAAAAAACGCGGCTGGTGGGTGAAGGTGGAGACCCGCGGCTCCGTTGGGGCGGGCAATGCCATCACCCCGGAAGAGGTGGCCGAGGCGGATCTGGTGATCGTCGCTGCCGATATCGAGGTGGACCTGGCGAAATTCGCCGGCAAGCCGATGTACCGCACCACCACCGGTCTGGCGCTGAAGAAAACCGCCCAGGAGCTGGATAAAGCGGTGGCGGAAGCCAAACCGTACCAGCCATCCGGCAAACCTCAGGCGGCTGCTGAAGGGAAAAAAGAGTCGGCGGGCGCCTATCGCCACCTGCTGACCGGCGTCTCCTATATGCTGCCGATGGTAGTGGCCGGGGGCCTGTGTATCGCGCTCTCCTTTGCCTTCGGGATCAAAGCGTTTGAAGTGAAAGACACCCTGGCGGCGGCGCTGATGCAGATCGGCGGCGGCTCGGCCTTCGCGCTGATGGTGCCGGTACTGGCAGGCTTTATCGCCTTCTCCATTGCCGACCGTCCGGGTCTGACCCCGGGCCTTATCGGCGGTATGCTGGCGGTTAGCGGCGGCTCCGGCTTTATCGGCGGGATCATCGCTGGTTTCCTTGCCGGTTATGTGGCGAAAGCCATCAGCACGAAGCTGAAATTGCCGCAGAGTATGGAAGCCCTGAAACCAATCCTGATCATTCCGCTGGTCTCCAGTCTGATCGTGGGTTTGGCAATGATCTATCTGATCGGTAAACCGGTAGCCGGTATCCTCGCCTGGCTGACCCACTGGCTGCAAACCATGGGCACCGCCAACGCGGTTCTGCTGGGCGCGATCCTCGGCGCGATGATGTGTACCGACATGGGCGGGCCGGTAAACAAAGCGGCCTATGCCTTTGGCGTTGGCCTGCTGAGTACCCAGACCTATGCGCCGATGGCGGCGATCATGGCGGCCGGTATGGTGCCACCGCTGGCGATGGGTATCGCGACGCTGGTAGCGCGCAATAAGTTCGACAAAGGGCAGCGGGAAGGGGGCAAAGCCGCGCTGGTTCTTGGCCTGTGCTTTATCTCGGAAGGGGCGATTCCTTTTGCCGCCCGTGACCCGATGCGCGTTCTGCCGTGCTGTATCGTCGGCGGCGCGGTAACCGGCGCTATCTCCATGGCGGTCGGCGCGAAACTGATGGCGCCGCACGGCGGGCTGTTTGTTCTGCTGATCCCGGGGGCGATTACGCCGGTGCTGGGCTACCTGCTGGCGATTGTTGCCGGAACGCTGGTGGCGGGCCTTGCCTACGCCGTGCTGAAACGCCCTGAGGCGCAAACAGCGGAAGTTGAAAAAGCGGCATAATCCTACCGCAATAAAAAAGGGCCGACTGTTCGGCCCTTTTTTTGTCTCTATTTACGCCACTTCGGCAATCTGCTGCGCCCGCAGCCAGGCAATCTCTTCCGCCCAGATATCCGGGTTGATGGTTTCCAGAATCAGCGGAATACCGTCGAAGCGGCTGTCCTGCATGATCCAGCTGAAGCAATCGTGGCCGATGTTGCCTTCCCCCAGGCTGTGGTGACGGTCGACCCGGCTGCCGAAGGCGCTCTTGGCATCGTTGAGATGCATGCCGCGCAGATACTGAAAACCGACGATGCGTTCGAAGGCGGCGAAGGTTTTTTCGCAGGCTTCGGCGCTGCGCAGGTCGTAGCCGGCGGCGAAAGCATGGCAGGTATCAATGCAGACGCCGACGCGGGATTTATCTTCCACGCCGTCGATGATGGCCGCGAGGTGCTCGAACTTAAAGCCGAGGTTGCTGCCCTGGCCAGCGGTGTTTTCGATCACCGCAGTAACGCCTTCGGTCTTCGCCAGCGCGATATTGATCGATTCGGCGATGCGCGCCAGGCACTCCTCCTCCGGGATCTGCTGCAGATGGCTGCCGGGGTGGAAGTTGAGCAGCGTCAGCCCCAGCTGCTGGCAGCGGGTCATTTCATCAATGAAAGCATCACGGGATTTTTCCAGCGCTTCTTCCACCGGGTGGCCAAGGTTAATCAGGTAGCTGTCGTGCGGCAGGATCTGCCCCGGGCCAAAGTGATACTTTTCACAGGCGGCTTTGAATTCGGCGATGGTCTCGTCGCTGAGCGGCGCGGCGCGCCACTGGCGCTGGTTCTTGGTGAAGAGGGCGAAGGCGGTTGCTTCGATTTCGGCGGCGCGAATGGCGGCATTGGCCAGTCCACCTGAGGCGCTCACGTGCGCTCCTACGTATTTCATAAAAAAACTCCAGTTAAAGCCGCTGGGGGGTGGGTAATGATAGCGGCTTAACTGGAGAAAGATGTAGTGCTTTATGCCATCAGGCTGTGGATAGCGACGTTAATGACCCCGCCGCCGACAATCAACCAGACGAACAGCATCAGCGCCATCAGCAGCGGTTTCGCCCCGGCTTTTTTCAGCGCGCTGACGTGGGTGGTGACCCCGAGGGCGGCCATTGCCATCGCCAGCAGGACGGTATCCAGCGTCACCAGCATATCCACCACGGCTTTCGGCAGCAGATGGAAGGAGTTAAACACCGCCACCAGGATGAACATAATGGCGAACCACGGAATGGTGATTTTGCTTTTCTCGCCGTTGCCTGCCGGGGTCAGCTGTTTAACACGCGCCGCCAGGAACAGCAGGAACGGAGCCAGCATCATGACGCGCAGCATTTTGGCGATAACCGCCGCGTTCTCCGCGTCCGGGCTGACCGCATGGCCGGCGGCAACAACCTGCGCCACTTCATGCATGGTGGAGCCCATATAGATCCCGTAGGTCTCCGGGGTAAACCAGTGCGCCAGCAGCGGGTACATCGCCGGGTAGAGGAAGATGGCGATGGTACCGAAGATAACCACTGTAGCGACGGCAACCGTCACTTTACTGGCTTCGGCTTTGACCACCGGCTCGGTGGCGAGCACGGCCGCCGCGCCGCAGATGCTGCTGCCGGCGCCGATCAGCCAGCTGGTGTGTTTATCGAGACCAAACACTTTCTGGCCAAGGAAGCAGGCGATGAAAAAAGGTACTGGAGAGCGTCAGAACGTCAATCAAAATACCGCTCACGCCGACGTCGGCAATCTGGGCGAACGTCAGGCGAAAGCCGTAGAGGATGATCCCCAGGCGCAGCAGATGCTGCTTGGCGAAGATCACCCCGCCGTCGCAGGGCTGCCAGATTTTCGGGTAGACCGTGTTGCCGACGACCATCCCGAACAGGATAGCGAGGGTCAGGGCGCTAAAGCCCGCGCCGGCGATGGCCGGGAAACTACCGGCCCACAGGGCGGCGCCGGTCAGAGCGGCGGTCAGCGCCAGGCCTGGGACAAAATGCCACAGGGAACGATGTTTGGTGGGTAAAGTGAGTGCTGTCATAACCTTCTCCTTTGTCTGCCTAAAGGTTACGCCGCGCGGGATTAAATATAAAATTGATTATATGTTTATAATCAATCGTAATAAGTGGTTAATGGCCGCTTCGCCGGTTACAACGGGGCGAGAGCGGGTTAGGCAGAAGCGGGGCGGTCTCGCCGGCAAGACGATGATTTTGTGATATAAGCGGATTTTCCTTCCGTCAGCCGCCTCGATTTGTGTCACCATAGTAAGGAAGGTTATTCAGGTTGGATTACTAAACGGGTGGGTTATGCATATTACGCTGCGGCAGCTGGAAGTGTTCGCCGAAGTCCACAAGAGTGGGTCGACCACTCAGGCGTCACAGATGCTGGCGCTTTCGCAATCCGCGGTCAGCGCCGCGCTGACCGATCTGGAAGGGCAGCTCGGCGTGCAGCTGTTTGACCGCGTCGGTAAACGACTGGTGGTGAATGAGCATGGACGGCTGCTGTATCCGCGTGCGCTGGCGCTGCTGGAGCGGGCCCTGGAGATCGAGCAGCTGTTTCGCGGCGATAACGGGGCGATCCGAGTCTACGCCAGCAGCACCATCGGCAACTATATTATGCCGGAGATTATTGCCCGCTATCGTCATGACTTCCCGGATCTGCCGGTCGAGCTGAGCGTCGGCAACAGCCTGGACGTCATCAACGCCGTCGCCGACCTGCGGGTGGATTTCGGCCTGATTGAGGGGCCGTGCCATGCCGCCGATATTATTGCCGAGCCGTGGCTGGAGGATGAAGCTGGTGGTGTTTGCCGCGCCCAACTCACCGCTGCTGGCGGGGGAGGTGACCCTGCAGCAACTGGCCGAGGCGCCGTGGATCCTGCGCGAGCATGGCTCCGGCACTCGGGAGATTGTCGATTACGTTCTGCTGTCGCATCTGCCGGCGTTTCATCTGGGCATGGAGCTGGGTAATTCAGAGGCGATCAAGCACGCGGTCAGGCATGGCCTGGGCATCAGCTGTCTATCGCGGCGGGTGATTACCGAACAGCTTGCCTCGGGCACGCTGGCGGAGCTGAAAGTGCCATTGCCCCGGCTGACGCGCACGCTGTGGCGGATCCATCACCGGCAGAAGCATATTTCTAAAGCATTACAACGTTTTCTGCACTATTGCCAGGTGTAGCAGCCCGGTTTTATCGCCTGATTACGGGGGGAATTCGCTGGCAATTCCGCAGGTTAGTGCTTTACTAATAATTTGCGGGCGATCATGAAGCTCTCTTATAACTTTGCATTTGTACCGGATGGAACCCCGATCGTCTGCTACAATCGCGCCTCATTTTTTGGATGGATAGCATTATCACATGGTTTCGGAAACTAAAACCACAGAAGCGCCCACGCTACGTCGTGAACTGAAGGCGCGCCACTTGACCATGATCGCCATCGGCGGTTCCATCGGTACGGGTCTTTTTGTTGCCTCTGGCGCAACCATTTCGCAAGCAGGTCCCGGCGGGGCGCTGCTGTCTTATATTCTGATCGGTTTGATGGTCTATTTCCTGATGACCAGCCTCGGCGAGCTGGCGGCGTTTATGCCGGTATCCGGTTCCTTCGCCACCTACGGGCAGAATTATGTTGAAGAAGGCTTCGGCTTCGCGCTGGGCTGGAACTACTGGTACAACTGGGCGGTGACGATCGCCGTTGACCTCGTGGCCTCACAGCTGGTGATGAGCTACTGGTTCCCCGACACTCCGGGCTGGATCTGGAGCGCCTTGTTCCTCGGCATCATGTTCCTGCTGAACTGGATCTCGGTGCGCGGCTTTGGCGAGGCGGAATACTGGTTCTCGCTGATAAAGGTAGCCACCGTCATTATCTTTATCATCGTCGGCGTGATGATGATTGTCGGCATCTTCAAAGGGGCGCAGCCAGCCGGCTGGAGCAACTGGGGGATCGCGGATGCGCCGTTCGCCGGCGGTTTCTCGGCGATGATTGGCGTGGCGATGATTGTCGGCTTCTCGTTCCAGGGCACCGAGCTTATCGGCATCGCTGCCGGTGAATCTGAAAATCCGGAGAAGAACATTCCGCGCGCGGTGCGCCAGGTCTTCTGGCGTATCCTGCTGTTTTACGTCTTCGCGATCCTGATTATCAGCCTGATCATTCCGTATACCGATCCGAGTCTGCTGCGCAATGATGTGAAGGATATCTCCGTCAGCCCGTTCACCCTGGTGTTCCAGCATGCTGGTTTGCTGTCGGCGGCGGCAATCATGAACGCCGTTATCCTGACTGCCGTGCTGTCGGCGGGGAACTCCGGGATGTACGCCTCCACGCGTATGCTGTACACCCTGGCCTGCGACGGTAAAGCGCCGCGCATTTTCTCGAAGCTGTCGCGTGGCGGCGTGCCGCGTAACGCGCTGTACGCGACCACCGTGATCGCGGCGCTGTGCTTCCTGACTTCCATGTTTGGCAACCAGACGGTGTACCTGTGGCTGCTGAACACCTCCGGGATGACGGGCTTTATCGCCTGGCTGGGTATTGCGATCAGCCACTATCGTTTCCGTCGCGGCTACGTCCTGCAGGGTAACGATATTAATAATCTGCCGTATCGTTCCGGGTTCTTCCCGCTGGGGCCGATCTTCGCCTTCGTGCTGTGCCTGATCATCACCCTCGGACAGAACTACGAAGCGTTCCTCAAGGACACCATTGACTGGGGCGGCGTGGCGGCGACCTACATCGGTATTCCGCTGTTCCTCGTCATCTGGTTTGGTTACAAGCTGGCGAAAGGCACCCGCTTTGTTCGCTACAGCGAAATGACCTTCCCGGACCGCTTTAAGCGTTAATCTTCGCGATTGTGCGATAAAAGCCCTCTGTGAAGAGGGCTTTATATTGCTGGCAAAGTGCAATCTTCAGGGATTGCCCGGCTGCGCTGCGCTTGCGCGGGCCTACAGATAACCGCGTAACTGATTGATATTGCGATGTTTCGTAGGCCTGGTAAGGCGGAAGCCGCCACCCGGCAGACATGTGAGCACAATAACGAAGACAGATTTGTCATCACCCGCAAGCCCTCTGAACAGAGGGCTTTTTTTATGTTTGTGCGGTTACAGCTTGTCACAATTCTTCATAATTATATTGATAATCGTAATCATTATCTTTATCATTTTCGCCCATTACGGATGAAGCCACTCCCCGTCTCTGCCGCTTGTACAGACTGACACCGGGCGACCAGCCACATCGACGAGAAAACAGCGCGAGCATGCCGCCGACAGAGCGGCAAGGCCGCCAGCGCGTGTGAGCAGCACCTTGTTGTTTGTTTGGTTGTACACCTCATGGAGATTTGGAATGTTCAGGTTAAACCCTTTTATCCGGGCGGGATTGTCTGCGTCCGTCGTATCGTTGGCGTTTCCGGCTCTGGCCGATGTGAATGAAGAAACGCTGGTGGTGACCGCCTCGGCCACTGAACAGAATGTCAAAGACGCGCCGGCGAGCATCAGCGTCATCACCCAACAGGATTTACAACGCAAGCCTGTTCAGAACCTGAAAGACGTGCTGCGCGATGTGCCTGGGGTCCAGCTCACCAACGAAGGGGATAACCGCAAGGGCGTTAGCATCCGCGGTCTGAGCAGCAGCTATACCCTGATCCTGGTCGACGGCAAGCGCGTTAACTCGCGGAACGCCGTCTTCCGCCACAATGACTTCGACCTTAACTGGATCCCGGTGGATGCTATTGAGCGTATCGAAGTGGTGCGCGGCCCGATGTCCTCCCTTTACGGCTCCGATGCGCTCGGTGGGGTGGTCAACATTATTACCAAAAAAATCGGCCAGAAATGGACCGGGACGCTGAGTGCTGATACCACTATTCAGGAGCACCGCGATCGCGGGGATACCTATAACGGCCAGTTCTTCACCAGCGGCCCGCTGATCGACGGCGTACTTGGAATGAAGGCCTACGGCAGCCTGGCAAAACGCGCCAAGGACGATCCGCAGTCATCCAGTAATGCCACCGGCGAGACGCCGCGCATCGAGGGCTTCACCAGCCGCGATGGCAATGTTGAATTCGCCTGGACGCCGAACGAAAACCACGATTTTACCGCAGGCTACGGCTTTGACCGTCAGGATCGCGATTCCGATTCCCTTGACCGCAACCGCCTTGAGCGGGAGAACTACTCTCTGAGCCATAACGGCCGCTGGGATATCGGCAATAGCGAGCTCAAGTTCTACGGCGAAAAGGTGGATAACAAAAATCCAGGGCAGAGCGGGACTATTACCTCGGAAAGCAATGCCATCGACGGCAAGTATGTCCTGCCGCTGGGCATGATTAACCAGCTGGTGACCTTCGGCGGCGAATGGCGCCACGACAAACTGAAAGATCCGGTCAACCTGAGCAGCGGCGGCCAGTCAACGTCGGCCAGCCAGTACGCCCTGTTTATCGAAGACGAATGGCGCATCATCGAGCCGCTGGCGCTGACCACCGGCATTCGTATGGACGACCATCAGACCTATGGCGATCACTGGAGCCCGCGCGCCTATCTGGTGTATAACGCCACCGATACCGTCACCGTCAAAGGCGGCTGGGCGACGGCGTTTAAAGCCCCGTCGCTGCTGCAGCTTAACCCCGACTGGACCACCAACTCCTGTCGCGGCTCGTGCAGCATCGTCGGTAACCCGGATCTGAAACCGGAAACCAGCGAAAGCTTCGAGCTCGGTCTCTACTACCGCGGGGAAGAGGGCTGGCTTGAAAATGTCGAAGGCAGCATCACCACCTTCCAGAATAATGTCGACGACATGATCGATGTTCTGCGCACCTCCAGCGCCAGCGAAGCGCCGGGCTACCCGAACTTTGTCGGCTGGAAAACCGTCAACGGCAAGCGCGTGCCGATCTTCCGCTATTTCAACGTCAACAAAGCCCGCATCAAAGGGGTGGAGACGGAGGTGAAGATCCCGTTTGGCGATGAGTGGAAGCTGACGGTGAACTACACCTACAACGATGGTCGCGATCTGAGCAATGGCGGCGAACAAACCGCTGCAGACGCTGCCGTTCCATACCGCCAACGGCACGCTCGACTGGAAACCGCTGGACGATTGGTCCTTCTACGTGACGGCCAACTATACCGGCCAGCAGCGCGCGGTGAGCGCCACCGGCAAAACGCCGGGCGGCTACACCCTGTTTGACGTTGGCGCGGCATGGCAGGTGACCAAAAACGTGAAACTGCGCTCCGGGGTGCAGAACGTGGGTGATAAAGATCTGAGCCGGGACGACTACAGCTATACCGAAGAAGGCCGTCGCTACTTTATGGCGGTGGATTATCGCTTCTGATTGCCGGCGCTAAAACGCATCCTGTAGGCCTGAACATGCGCCGCGAAGCAGCTTCGCGGCGCATTGGCGTTTAGCCAAAGAGATGCTGCGCATGGAAGCGCAGATGGTCTTCAATAAACGAGGCAATGAAGTAATAGCTGTGGTCGTAACCGGGCTGGATGCGCAGCGTTAACGGCCAGGCCTTCTGCCGCGCGACCTCCGCCAGTACCGCCGGCTGCAGCTGTCCGGCAAGGAATGGATCGTTGTCGCCCTGATCGATAAGCGTCGGCACGGCGTCCTCCGGCCGGCTGGCCTGCATCAGCGCGCAGCTGTCCCAGGAGTGCCATGCCGATTCATCCGCGCCGAGATAGGCGGTAAACGCTTTCTTGCCCCACGGGACCTGGGAGGGATTGACGATCGGCGCGAAGGCGGAGACGCTGGCGTAGCGGCCGGGATTTTTGAGCGCCATAATGAGCGCGCCGTGGCCGCCCATCGAGTGGCCGCTGACGGCGCAGCGTTCGCCGACGCTAAACTCGCTACGAATAAGCGCGGGCAGTTCGTCACGCAGGTAATCGTACATTCGGTAGTGCGCCGCCCAGGGCGCCTCGGTGGCGTTCAGGTAGAAGCCGGCGCCTTGTCCGAGATCGTAACCGTCGTCGTTGGCCGCCTCGTCACCGCGCGGGCTGGTATCCGGCATCACCAGCGCGATGCCCAGCTCGGCGGCAATGCGCTGGGCGCCCGCCTTGGTGGTAAAGTTCTCATCGTTACAGGTCAGCCCCGACAGCCAGTACAGCACCGGCGGCGGCGTTTCGCGCTCAGGCGGTAAAAAAATGCTGAACGTCATGGCGCAGTTCAGGACAGGGGAGTGATGACGCCAGCGTTGTTGCTGGCCGTCAAAACAGCGATGCTCTTCAAGCAGTTCCATGCAAGGCTCCTCGGAAGGGATGTGCGCGTAAACGTTCATAATACAGATATTTCATTAGCCGGTGAGCAACTTTCACTTTCTCCTTTTGAGAACTTACTGCATCATTAATGCAACTTATAGCCAACATGCCGGTGTAGCGACGGCGCTTATGAATGCGTACAGCGGTTGGAACATTCCGGATACGGCGATAAGGATTTGGCGTCGCGCCTGAGGCATGGCTTCGCTCCCTAATAAAAGGCAGCGCCAATTTCAATAATTATCGTTACGGCTACTGGATTCTGTGCGCCACCTCACGCACAATGAATACAAACTTTGCCCCCAGAAAAAGCAAAGAGCGCCACACCTGCAGGAGAAACATAAATGTCATCACTGAGTAAAGAAGCCGTCCTCGTTCATGAAGCGCTGGTCGCTCGTGGGCTGGAGACGCCGATGCGTGCGCCAGTACAAGAAATTGATAACGAAACACGCAAGCGTTTGATTACCGGTCATATGACCGAGATTATGCAACTGCTGAATCTGGATCTGAGTGATGACAGTCTGATGGAGACCCCGCATCGCATCGCCAAAATGTATGTCGATGAGATCTTCTCCGGGCTGGATTATTCTCGCTTCCCGAAAATCACCGTCATTGAAAACAAAATGAAGGTCGATGAAATGGTCACCGTGCGCGATATCACCCTGACCAGCACCTGCGAACACCATTTCGTTACCATCGATGGTAAAGCGACGGTAGCCTATATCCCGAAAGATTCGGTGATCGGCCTGTCGAAAATCAACCGCATCGTGCAGTTCTTCGCCCAACGTCCGCAGGTCCAGGAGCGTCTGACGCAGCAGATCCTGATCGCGCTGCAGACGCTGCTCGGCACCAACAACGTGGCGGTATCCATTGACGCGGTGCATTATTGCGTGAAGGCGCGCGGCATTCGCGACGCGACCAGCGCCACCACCACCACCTCTCTCGGCGGCCTGTTTAAATCCAGCCAGAATACCCGCCAGGAATTCCTGCGCGCAGTACGTCACCACGACTAAAACGGAGCAGGGTGCATGGAGAGAAATGTCACGCTGGACTTTGTCCGCGGCGTCGCCATCCTCGGTATCCTGCTTCTCAATATCAGCGCCTTCGGCTTGCCGAAGGCCGCTTATCTCAATCCCGCCTGGTCAGGAAGCGCGTCCCTTAGCGATGCCTGGACCTGGGCGCTCCTCGACCTGCTGGCGCAGGTGAAGTTTCTCACCCTGTTCGCGCTGCTGTTTGGCGCCGGTCTTCAGCTATTGCTTCCGCGAGGGAAGCGCTGGATCCAGTCGCGGCTGACGCTGCTGGCGCTGCTCGGTTTCATTCACGGTCTTTTTTTCTGGGATGGCGATATTCTGCTGGCCTATGCCCTGGTGGGGCTGGTGAGCTGGCGCATGGTGCGTGAGGCGCACCATGTCAAATCGCTGTTCAACACCGGGGTGGTGCTCTACCTCACCGGCATTGCGGTGCTGGTCCTGTTGGGGATGATCTCCGGGACCGCGGCGAATCGCTCGTGGGCGCCGGACGCGGCGAACCTGCAGTATGAGCAGTACTGGAAGCTGCACGGTGGCATGGAGGCGTTCAGCAACCGGGCGGATATGCTATCTGACAATCTGCTGGCGCTGGGCGCGCAGTATGGCTGGCAGCTGGCGGGGATGATGCTGATGGGCGCGGCGCTGATGCGCAGCGGCTGGCTGAAGGGGCAGTTTAGCCTGCGTCACTACCGGCGTACCGGCGCGCTGCTGGTGGCGGCCGGCATGGCGGTCAATCTGCCGGCAATATTCGCCCAGTGGTATCTGGCCTGGGACTATCGCTGGTGCGCGTTTTTACTGCAGGCGCCGCGCGAACTTAGCGCCCCGCTGCAGGCTATCGGCTATGCCGCGCTGGCCTGGGGCTACTGGCCGCAGCTCTGCCGTTTCCGCCTGGTGGGCGCTATCGCCTGCGTCGGACGCATGGCGCTGACCAACTACCTGCTGCAGACCCTGATCTGCACCACCCTGTTTTATCATCTTGGGCTGTTTATGCGCTTCGATCGTCTGCAGCTGCTGGCCTTTGTCCCCCCCATCTGGGCCGTTAACCTCCTTAGTCTCATCGCTCTGGCTGCGCCGCTTCCGCCAGGGGCCGGTGGAATGGCTGTGGCGTCAGTTAACCCTGCGTGCGTCAGGCACATCATTGAAAGACACATCCAGATAACGATCTCGATCACAATCATTAACAAAACGGATGTAAACGTTTCCAGCCGTGTGACCTCACTCACGCAGCGGACCGCGGGTCGCTGCCAGAATAGCCTCCTTGCTAAGCACAGGAGGTGAATGTGACGTGCTGTAATTCTCTTAAGGTTGCTGAGTATGATCACCATTCGTGATGTCGCCCGCCAGGCGGGCGTTTCCGTGGCCACCGTGTCGCGGGTGCTGAATAACAGCGCGCTGGTGAGTCCGGATACGCGCGACGTGGTGATGAAAGCGGTGACCCAACTGGGCTACCGGCCCAACGCCAACGCCCAGGCGCTGGCCACCCAGGTCAGCGATACCATCGGCGTAGTGGTGATGGACGTCTCCGATGCCTTCTTCGGCGCGCTGGTGAAAGCAGTGGATACCGTTGCTCAGCAGCATCAGAAATATGTGCTGATCGGCAACAGCTATCACGAGGCGGAAAAAGAGCGTCACGCCATCGAGGTGCTGATCCGTCAGCGCTGCTCGGCGCTGATCGTCCATTCGAAAGCGCTGAGCGATGATGAACTGAGCGACTTTATGCAACATATCCCGGGGATGGTGCTGATCAACCGCATCGTGCCGGGGTATGCCCATCGCTGCGTCGGACTCGACAACGTCAGCGGCGCGCTGATGGCCACCCGTATGCTGCTCAATCATGGTCACCAGCGCATCGGCTATCTCTCCTCAAACCACGGCATTGAAGATGACGATATGCGCCGGGAAGGGTGGAGCAAAGCGCTGCAGGAGCAAGGCATCATCGCCCCGGACAGCTGGATCGGTTCCGGCTCCCCGGATATGCAGGGCGGTGAAGCGGCGATGGTCGAACTGCTGGGGCGCAATCTCGGCCTCACCGCGGTGTTTGCCTATAACGACAGCATGGCGGCCGGCGCGCTGACGACGCTGAAGGACAACGGCATTGTCGTGCCGCAGCATCTGTCGCTGATTGGCTTTGATGATATTCCTATTTCCCGTTACACCGATCCTCAGCTCACCACCGTGCGCTATCCGGTAATGTCGATGGCAAAGCTGGCCACCGAGCTGGCGCTGCTGGGGGCGGCCGGCAAGCTGGATCGCGAGGCGACGCACTGCTTTATGCCGACGCTGGTGCGCCGTCATTCCGTTGCCCAGCGGCAAACTGTGGGGCCGATCACTAACTGACGCGATCGCGGGATGTAACCGCTTTCAATTTGTGAGTAAATTCACAGTATATTAACATTCGCCTGATTATGATGGCAGCGTTTACCAGTCTGAACCACGAGGTGATGGATATTCCTCACTTTATTTAGTAGGAACAAGGCGTTAAACGAGTTTTACAGTCGTATTTTTCTGGAGCGTTACCCGACACGGAAGACCGAATTTTCGTCGTGAAATGCGTTGTGCGGTAACACTAATGCAACAAATCCCGCCTGCATTTTCTCACAATAATGACCCTGCATAATAAAACCGGAGATTCCATGAATAAGAAGGTGTTTACCCTGTCTGCTGTAATGGCTGGTCTGTTATTTGGCGCCGCCGCACACGCAGCAGATACCCGTATCGGCGTGACGATTTATAAATATGACGACAACTTTATGTCGGTAGTGCGTAAGGCGATTGAAAAAGATGGCAAATCCGCGCCAGACGTCCAACTGTTGATGAATGATTCGCAGAACGACCAGTCGAAACAAAACGATCAGATTGACGTGCTGCTGGCGAAAGGCGTGAAGGCGCTGGCGATTAACCTGGTTGACCCGGCCGCCGCAGGTACGGTGATTGAAAAGGCGCGCGGGCAGAATATTCCGGTGGTGTTCTTCAACAAAGAGCCTTCCCGCAAAGCGCTGGATAGTTATGACAAGGCTTATTACGTCGGTACCGACTCGAAAGAGTCGGGGATTATTCAGGGCGATCTGATCGCCAAGCACTGGAAAGCCAACCCGAACTGGGATCTGAATAAAGACGGTCAGATCCAGTACGTTCTGCTGAAAGGCGAGCCGGGCCATCCGGATGCGGAAGCGCGTACCACTTACGTTATTAAAGAGCTGAATGATAAAGGTCTGAAGACCCAGCAGCTGCAGCTGGATACCGCGATGTGGGATACCGCCCAGGCGAAAGACAAAATGGACGCCTGGCTCTCCGGCCCGAATGCCAACAAGATTGAAGTGGTGATCGCTAACAACGACGCCATGGCGATGGGCGCGGTTGAAGCGCTGAAAGCGCACAACAAGAGCAGCATTCCGGTGTTCGGCGTTGATGCCCTGCCGGAAGCCCTGGCGCTGGTGAAATCCGGCGCGATGGCCGGTACTGTGCTGAACGATGCCAACAACCAGGCGAAAGCGACCTTCGAGCTGGCGAAAAACCTTGCCGACGGGAAAGACGCCGCGGCAGGCACCAACTGGAAAATTGACAACAAGATTGTTCGCGTCCCCTACGTGGGCGTCGATAAAGACAACCTGAGCCAGTTTACCGGCAAATAATCGTGATGTGAGTTGCGGGCGTGGGTTATCCACGCCCGATTATTCCTGATACAGAACCAGACTCCTGCTGGCGCTAGTGCGCCGGACGGGGCTTGCATGAACGCAGCCAGGTATAACTATGGTCAGCAATAATAGCGAACGGTCAGGCGAATATTTGTTGGAGATGAGCAACATCAACAAATCGTTTCCTGGCGTCAAGGCTCTTGATAATGTCAACCTGAAGGTTCGTCCGCACTCCATTCATGCGTTAATGGGTGAGAACGGCGCCGGTAAATCGACATTATTAAAATGCCTTTTTGGGATCTATCAAAAAGATTCCGGTAGCATTCTTTTTCAGGGAAAAGAGATCGATTTCCATTCGGCGAAAGAAGCCCTGGAAAACGGTATTTCGATGGTGCATCAGGAATTAAACCTGGTATTACAGCGTTCGGTCATGGATAACATGTGGCTCGGGCGCTATCCAACTAAAGGCATGTTTGTCGATCAGGACAAAATGTACCGGGATACCAAGGCCATTTTGATGAGCTGGATATTGATATCGATCCGCGCGCCCGCGTCGGTACCTTATCGGTATCTCAGATGCAGATGATTGAGATCGCGAAGGCGTTTTCCTATGACGCCAAAATCGTCATCATGGATGAGCCGACGTCATCGCTGACGGAAAAAGAGGTCAACCATCTGTTTAAGATCATCCGTAAGCTGAAAGATCGCGGCTGCGGTATCGTCTATATCTCGCATAAAATGGAAGAAATTTTCCAGTTGTGCGATGAAATAACCATCCTGCGCGACGGCCAGTGGATCGCCACCCAGCCGCTGGAAGGGCTGGATATGGATAAGATCATCGCCATGATGGTCGGGCGTTCGCTTAACCAGCGTTTTCCGGATCGCGAAAACACTCCGGGCGAAGTGATCCTCCAGGTGCGCAATCTCACCTCGCTGCGCCAGCCCTCCATTCGCGATGTCTCCTTTGACCTGCATAAGGGCGAAATTCTCGGTATCGCCGGCCTGGTGGGCGCTAAACGCACCGACATCGTGGAGACCCTGTTCGGCATCCGTGAGAAGGCCAGCGGCACCATCACGCTGCACGGCAAGAAGATCAACAACCACAGCGCCAACGAGGCGATAAACCACGGTTTTGCGCTGGTGACCGAGGAGCGGCGCTCTACCGGGATTTACGCCTATCTGGATATCGGGTTTAACTCGCTGATCTCCAATATTAAGAAATATAAAAACAGCGTCGGCTTGCTGGATAACTCGCGAATGAAGAGCGATACCCAATGGGTTATTGACTCGATGCGCGTCAAAACCCCCGGTCAGCATACGCAGATTGGCTCGCTTTCCGGTGGTAACCAGCAAAAGGTCATTATAGGCCGCTGGCTGCTGACCCAGCCGGAGATCCTGATGCTGGATGAGCCAACGCGCGGTATCGACGTCGGCGCCAAGTTTGAAATCTATCAGCTGATTGCCGAACTGGCTAAAAAAGACAAAGGGATCATTATTATTTCTTCCGAAATGCCGGAACTGCTGGGGATTACCGACCGCATTCTGGTGATGAGCAACGGCCTGGTCGCGGGCATTGTTGAGACTAAAACCACTACGCAAAACGAAATACTGCGTCTTGCGTCATTGCACCTTTAAGATCAGGGGCTTCACATGAGTGCGTTAAATAAAAAGAGTTTTCTCACTTACCTGAAAGAGGGTGGGATATATGTTGTCCTTCTGGTCCTGCTGGCCATTATTATTTTCCAGGATCCGACATTTTTAAGTCTGCTCAACCTGAGTAATATTCTGACCCAGTCCTCGGTGCGTATTATTATTGCCCTCGGCGTGGCCTGGACTTATCGTCACGCAGGGGACCGACCTCTCCGCCGGCCGTCAGGTGGGTCTGGCGGCGGTGATTGCCGCCACCATGCTGCAGGCGGTGGATAATGCCAATAAGGTATTCCCGGATATGGCGACCATGCCGATCCCGCTGGTGATCCTGCTGGTGTGCGCCATCGGGGCGGTCATCGGCCTGATTAACGGGATCGTCATTCGCCTACCTGAACGTGACGCCGTTTATTACCACTCTCGGCACCATGATTATCGTCTACGGCATTAACTCGCTGTACTACGACTTCGTGGGCGCGTCGCCGATCTCCGGCTTCGACAGCCACTTCTCCCATTTCGCGCAGGGGTTTGTGGCGCTGGGCTCCTTCCGCCTGTCCTACATTACCTTCTACGCGCTGATTGCCGTCTTCTTTGTCTGGATCCTGTGGAACAAGACGCGCTTTGGCAAAAACATTTTCGCTATCGGCGGTAACCCGGAAGCGGCGAAGGTCTCCGGGGTTAACGTAGCGTTAAACCTGCTGATGATCTATGCCCTCTCCGGCGTGTTCTACGCCTTCGGCGGCCTGCTGGAAGCCGGTCGTATCGGCTCGGCGACCAATAACCTCGGCTTTATGTATGAACTGGACGCCATCGCCGCCTGTGTGGTGGGCGGCGTATCGTTCAGCGGCGGGGTAGGAACGGTGTTTGGCGTGGTGACCGGGGTGATTATCTTCACCGTCATCAACTACGGCCTGACCTATATCGGCGTCAACCCTTACTGGCAGTACATTATTAAGGGGGCGATTATTATCTTCGCCGTGGCGCTGGACTCCCTGAAATACGCCCGTAAGAAATAAGATTGAACGCATCAAAAACCCGCGCCTGGCGCGGGTTTTTTTATATCTGAAACGAATGCGTTGATGGAGGCTACTTTCCTTTCTGCAGCTCCAGCAGCTGCTCCGGGGTGACGGCCGGGTAGGACTGGGCGTCATCCGGCACGTCATGCTGCTGCGCCGGAATCGGGATGAGAGGGCCGAGAAAAGCGCGGTTCCCGTTTGAAGATATAGAGGTCCGCCAGCGCGCCAAAGCGGGCGCCGAACTCGCGCAGCCGCACGCTCCACATATCCTTCGGCGACGGCACCGCGTAGCATTGGGCCTGGATCCCCATATGCAGGGCGATAAACAGCGCCCGTTCGCAGTGGAAGCGCTGGGTGATGATAATGAAGTCGTTGGTGTCGAACACTTTCCGGGTACGGACGATCGAGTCGAGGGTACGGAAACCGGCATAGTCCAGTACGATATCCGCGGGATCGACGCCGCCTTTAATCAGGTCCCGACGCATGGTCATCGGTTCATTGTAGCTTTGCAGAGCATTATCGCCGCTCAGCAGGAGATAGTTGACCTTGCCGCTGTTGTAGGCGTTCAGCGCACCCTGGATGCGGTAACGGTAATACTGATTGATGACGCCGGTGCGGTAATATTTGGCGGTGCCCAGCACCACACCGACCTGACGGTAGGGCAGGTCCTGCAGTTCATCATAGATATAGGGCGCGGTTTTCCAGCTCATCCAGCGGTCAAGGCCCAGCACGGTCAACAGCAGCAGGCCGAGCAGGACTAACAGGCTGTAGAACGCACGCTTTAACATGAACTTGGCTCAATAATAGACAACGGAGTCTTCAGGCTACTTTACCCGCCGGGTAAGCGCAAGAAACCCGCGTTTGATTGCGGGGATTTTCAGCAATATAGACAGATCGCCGAATGCAGGCCGGGTAAGGCGTGAGCCGACACCCGGCATAGGGATCTTCAGGTCGCCATGGCGCGAACCGTAGGTCGGGTAAGCGTAGCGCCACCCGACACCTAACGGTATAAAAAGTCGGCCGGATAAGCCGAAGACGCCGTCCGGCAATCTGCTCAGGCTGATCAACCTAACAGGACGCGCTCAATATTGTGGCAGCCCAGCGCCTTCAGGGTGGCGACGGTGGCATCCCACTGGATCAGCGCCGCGTCGGCTTTCTCCGCCAGGATTGCCCGCTGGATAGCGGGATAATCATAGCCGTTGAGGCTCAGGAGATTCAGCGCCCCCTGCAGCGGCGGCAGCGTCGGGTTGAACGCTGCGTTTTCCGCATAGCTACCGCTGAAAATGGTACCGTCTTTCAGCTCCAGCGCCACGCCGGAAGGCGAGTGGCTGTAGGGCGCATGGCAGCGGTTGGCGGCCTGAATAGCTGCCTGGGTCAGGGCATCGCCGCTGACCGGGAAGCCATGGTCCTGTTCATCCATCAGCAGGGTTTTGATCTCCAGGTCTTTCGGGCCAAAGGCGTCCGGCAGATAGTGCTCCAGGGCATGCGCTTCGCGACCCGGCAGATGAATGCGCAGCGCCAGCCCGCTGTTCAGTTCGTTCATAAACTGACGGCAATGACCGCACGGCGTGTAGTTCACCGTGATAGCGCGCAGGGAGGTCTCGCCGCGCAGCCAGGCGTGGCTGATGGCGCTCTGTTCCGCGTGAACGGTCTGCTGCATGGTAGCGCCGAGAAACTCCATATTGCCGCCAAAGTACCAGCGGCCGCTGACGCCGCGGGCGATAGCCCCGACGTTAAAATGAGAAAGGTCGGGGCGCGCGCAGGCAGCGGCAAGCGGCAGTAGCGCAAAAGCCAGCGCGTCTTCGTCCAGACCTGTCGCATGCTGCAGCGTCGCCACCTGATCGGCTTCGAGCAGCGCCGGGAAATGCGGGTCGGCGAGCATCGGGGCGATGGCCGCCTGCAGATCTGCTGCCAGAGTCGTCAAAGCAGCTTGAAAACGTGAGTGCATAGCGTTGCCTCATAACAGTGTAATGGGAAGCCAGTGTACGGGCGGCCAGCGGTTCCATATGTGATGAATATCTCATTCTTTATGCAACTCTGATTTGTTGCATTAAAAAATGTGATTTAAATCACAATTAACCTACCACTGCGAGGATCAGCGGAAATAAGAACGGCGCCATCAACGAGGTGATGATCCCGCACAGCACCAGCGCCAGTGAGCTAAACGCGCCTTCCTGATAGTCCAGCTCGGCGCAGCGGGCGGTGCCGAGGGCGTGCGAGGCGGTGCCCATTGACAGGCCGCGCGACGCTTTGGTGCGAATGCGCATCAGGTTAAGCAACGTATGCCCAAATACCGCGCCGAGGATGCCGACAAAAATTACGCACACGGCGCTGATGGCCGGAATGCCGCCGATGCTGCCGCTAACCGCCATAGCAATCGGCGTAGTGACTGACTTAGGCAGAATAGAGGCGGCGATTTGCGGCGTGGCGCCCATCAGCAGAGCGACGGTGGTGCCGGTGATCATCGCCACGCAGCTGCCGATAAAGCAGATGGTAATGATAGATTTCCAGCGGGCGCGGATCTGGTGCAGCTGTTCATACAGCGGGAACGCAAGGGCCACTACCGCCGGCTGCAGCAGATCGTTCAGGACTTTGCTGCCGGCAAAATAACGCTCATAGGAGATCCCGGTCAGCAGAAGAAATGGAATAATCACCACCATCGCCACCAGCAGCGGGTTGAGCAGCGGGAACTTAAAGCGGGCCGCCAGTTTGCGGGCGAGAAAAAAGACGATCAGGGTTAGCGGTAGCGACCACCAGATTTCATGCATCATTCTTCTTTTCCTTTTTGGCCAATCACTTTACGTTCGCCATGCACCAAATGGGAGCTCCAGCTCACCACTACAAACACCACCAGCGTACTGATGGCGCAGGAGATAACGACAGGCCCCAGCTGGGCGCGCAGCAGATCCCAGTACTGCATCACCCCAACGCCGATCGGCACGAACAGCAGCGCCATATAGCGGATCAGGATATTACAGCCGGGGTTGACCCATTGCGGCGGCATAATTTGCAGCGCCAGCAGCACGAAGAGGATCAGCATGCCGATGATGCTGCCGGGGATAGTGATAGGCAGCAGCCCGGCGATAAAAATTCCGCCGTACAGGCAGGCGTAAATCAGGACGAAAGCCCGCAGGTACTGCCAGATAATAGTCAGCGATTTACTCATGGTAATAACCCTTGATGAAGTGCATTCATCATACAATTAATCCATAAAATGTGCTACCGATCACATCATGAATTCTATGCATAGCGCTGATAGCTTACGGGAACCATAGTCTCACCCGTCAGGGCCCGACACCTTGCGGCTCAGGCGGGATCGCTCCCCACGCTACCTTGCTGAATGAGGCGCGGCAAATAAAGGCGAATGGGACGCCACAGACCTCTGTAAAGCATAGAGATTATCTCGCCGCTTTGCCGCATCGAGCGTGCGGGGAACGGCGTGCGTCTGGTCCGACGCATTGAGCGCTTTCAACCAGCGCCCGGAGGCGCTACCATAGCGCCTCTTTTTTTTTCGGGTAACGATATGCGTGTTCTACTGGCGCCGATGGAAGGCGTGCTCGATTCGCTGGTGCGCGAGCTGCTGACCGAGGTTAACGATTACGATCTCTGCATCACCGAATTTCTGCGCGTGGTGGATCAACTGCTGCCGGTAAAATCGTTCTACAGGCTATGCCCGGAACTGCATCACCAGAGCCGCACGCCGTCCGGCACCCGCGTACGCGTCCAGCTGCTGGGACAATATCCCGAGTGGCTGGCGGAAAATGCCGCCCGCGCGGTGGCGCTGGGTTCATGGGGGGTGGATTTAAACTGCGGCTGTCCGTCGAAGCTGGTAAACGGCAGCGGCGGCGGGGCAACGCTGCTGAAAGATCCAGAGTTGATCTATCGCGGCGCGAAAGCCATGCGAGAGGCGGTTCCCGAGCATCTGCCGGTGACGGTGAAAGTTCGTCTTGGCTGGGACAGCGGTGAACGGCGCTTTGAAATCGCCGACGCGGTGCAGCAGGCGGGGGCCAGCGAACTGGTGGTTCACGGCCGTACCAAAGAAGATGGCTACAAAGCCGAACGCATCAACTGGCAGGCGATCGGCGAGATCCGCCAGCGCCTGACTATCCCGGTGGTCGCCAACGGTGAAATCTGGGACTGGCAAAGCGCCCAGGATTGTATGGCTGTCACCGGCTGCGATTCGGTGATGATTGGCCGCGGGGCGCTCAATGTGCCGAACCTCAGCCGGGTGATCAAATACAACGAACCGCGCATGCCGTGGCCGCAGGTGGTCCAGCTGTTGCAAAAATATACCCGCCTGGAAAAGCAGGGTGATACCGGCCTGTATCATGTGGCGAGAATTAAGCAGTGGTTAGGCTATTTACGCAAGGAATATACCGAGGCGCTGACCCTGTTTAATGAAATTCGCGCCCTGCAAACGTCTGCTGAAATAGC
>NZ_CP039129.1:0-18332 GCF_023100865.1 Pseudomonas sp. A2 | reverse complement strand
TGGCTGATTGACAACAGGGACGTTGACTCTCTGATCCGACAGGCATTGAAAGCAGGCTTCCGGCACTTTGACACGGCCCAGGCATATTTTAATGAAGATGGGGTAGGCCGTGCGTTACGGTATACCGAAGTACCGCGTGAGCAGTTGTTTATTACTTCTAAAATTCGCGGCAGGGATATGGGCTATGCACGTACGCTTGTCTCCTTTAACGAAACACTGGAGCGTCTGGGCGTCGAATACCTTGAGCTTTTTCTCATTCACTGGCCGATACCCGCAAAAAATTTGTATGTGGAAACCTGGGAAGCATCAATCGAGCTGGAGGCCAGCGGTCTGATTCGTTCCATTGGTGTGTCCAATTTCACCTGCCAGCATATAGAGCGGCTTATAGAGGATACTGGTGTGGTGCCGGCTGTGAATCAGCTTGAACTGCATCCGCATTTTCAACAGTGTGATGTCCGTGATTATCATCATGAAGCCGGAATAGCCATTCAGAGTTACAGCCCTTTTGGTAGTAATGGTGCAGCAGTTTTACGCAATGCGGTGGTAATGGTTTTGGCAAGACGACATGACCATTCACCGGCTCAGATTGTACTTCGCTGGCATCTTCAACAAGGACTCACGCCTCTGCCCAGAACAACCAATGGTGCACGATTTAGTGAAAACGTTGATGTCTGGGATTTTGAACTTTCAGAGGAAGAAATGAAACTTCTGGCGAGCCTCAACACACGAACCGGTAATACTCAACCCCTGCCCGATGCTATGAATATGTCGTTCTGATGCTGAATGTATTACCACCGCTGAAGTAGTTTGTAGAGGGGCGCTAATGTCATTGGCATTACGTCCGCTCTTCGTTCACAGCGGACCGTCATGCCAGCTCAAAAACAGGCTTAACGTAGGATATTTTCCGTTTTCCAAGCGGACCCCTTACTATAAATTTTAAGCGATCACCTGACCTTCCCTGCTGCGGACTAAGTTCTAAGTGAAGAAATCCTTGTGATCTTTTTATCTACTGTCAGACGAACCACGATAATGCGTGTCGATGAGAAAAAAAACCACCTTATAAAGGTGGTTTTATATAGCTACGGAAAATTGTTTAGATCAGGAAATCTTCGAGAGTTTTTCCTGAATCCAACTGAGCTTTAATTGGTGCCGGGGTACGACCCTGACCTGTCCAAGTTTTTTGCTCACCAGCTTCGTCTATATAAGCATATTTCGCCGGACGAGGTTCACGCTTTTTTCGTACTTTAATGTTAACGGCCGCGTCCATCAGTTCATTCGGATCTATACCATCAGCGATCATCATTTCCCGGTACTGAGAGAGTTTTTCTAAACGCTCTCGATTAGCTGCTTCGGCCGCCTTTTCTTCTTCACTGCGTTCAGTGACTACAACAGTGAACTTTTCTAATACTTCTTCGAGCACTTCTAATGGCAGCTCTCGTGCCTGAGCGCGAAGTGTACGGATGTTATTGAGAACCTGTAATGTCTCGCTCATAGTTACCTCTTTAAGCACATTGTTATGCAGTTACATAACAACATTAAATTAATTAAAAATTTTCAGCAAGTGGCTTCGCAAGTTAAATTATTTCAATCGAAAAACATATTAAAAAGGAATAGCTCTCATGCTGATTCTATCTTCCTTAGACAGGATACTTCCCAGTTTGTAAATTCACAATCTTGAAAAAAACACCTCAAAAAATCTGTCTCTTTGGTTATGAATTAATCGTTGAATTCAATGTAAAGAGGTGTTGTAATTGTAAAAGTCACCAGGCAAATAATCAATACAATTTAGTTCGATATAGTGAAGATCTAAATGTCATTCCTTATGTATTTATTTATTCGCTTTGCGCCATTGACGTGGTTCAATCGAGTTCGGGTCCGACCACAGACCTTTACCTGCATTGCGAGCGTTCTGCTCAAGAGTCCCATATTCAGGTACAGTTAATCGACCCTGATAGCGATATGCCCAGGCCATGCCTTCTGCAACCATGATGGAATTAATATCCTGGCTTTTAAGATAGATTGTACCAAGCATACGTCCATAGGCGTCCTGCCCATGGTCCTGAATATTTACAATCTGGTTTGCGACCAACTGGATCATTGTCTGCTTAGCCTTCTGCCCGAAGGCTTGCTTACTTTCAGGGCATCAATTCCATAGAGCCGTATTCTTGTATTTATTGCACCGTCATAAGCCTGTACAGTATCACCATCAATTACTCTGACAACTTTTTGCCGAGAAAGTTTTGGCAATTGAAGTCAGCGGTGTTGTTAAAAGAAAAACAGCCAGCGGGAAAATGGCTAACTTGGTCATCCGGATGTTTATCATTGGTTGTCTCTGGGTGATAATCATAAAATGTGAGTTGAGGGTGAAATCACAACGATTTTGAAAATTTACTTTCAAAGTATTTGTTACTTTATTAACTACATGCTATTGTGTCAATGTATATGAAAATTATTGCCAGAGGTGAATGACAACGCATCTCAGCTCAGTAAAGGGGGGGGATGTCGACTGTTAATGATGTGATTATATCTTTTGGGGATGACAGTAAAAGGTACTCAAGAGACTTCCAGACAAAAGACGAATTTAAAAAGAGCTGGTACGCAGTTTTGTCCCGGGCGCATGCTTCTGTAGAAGCTAAGGTTAGCTGCTCGTGTAAAGGCAAAGGACAGAAATCACTTTCCGTAAAATATAACTCTGGCGGTGATACTTATTTCCTGGCACGGTACCCAAATACGGGTAGTCAACATTCTCCCGACTCATGTATTTAATTGTAGGTGCATACCCTTCAACACCTCAGGTGATGAAAAATATAAAAATGACATCAGATGCTCTGAAGAAAAAGGAGAGTTTGATTTGTCTCAATGTTCTATCGAAATACAACCCTGAAAAACATTCGAATACATCAAAACGACTTCCTGTCAAGTTCTTTTCTGGTGTTCTGATCGTGCTGATGAATACTGATAACTGGGCATCACTGGAGAAGAGATTCAGCTCTGAAATAGCAAATTGGCGTTCAGGAGGCAACGTCATCTGTATTGCTATAGGCGAGCTAGGTAAATTTAAGGGGAATGATACATACTATCTTAAAACACTTCAGATTGCTTTGATGAATGTTGATGATAACTGGATCCCGGCAGACTCGAGCTATGAACTGACCATGCTAAATTATCTTCATAAGCATGAGCGATCATTTATAAAACCTCTGAGATATGATGCTTCTAATAATGATGTATTCCCGGATTTCTGCCTGACGGATATAGGGAGTACTGAACTTTTTTCCTATTGAGGTATTTGGTATGGATACTGCTTCATATTTGGCACGTAAGGTGATCAAAGAAAGTTACTATAATGAACGATATGGAAAGGATGGTTGGGCTTCATGGGAAGCACCGGCTGGCCCCCTCCCCATCTGCCCGATAAGGCCAGCAGTTAACTACCAAATGCTTCTGTAAGGGCTTCGGCCCTATTAAAAATATCAGCCATTTTTTAACACATAGTAATAGAATCCGATTCAAAGTGATTCTCACATGGTCTCAGAAAGTAACTTTTTTAGGTTAATCTTTGTTATAGAGCTATTAAACCATAACTTCTGAAAATATCTTTTATTCTTATCTTTCAGTTATCATAATGACTTTTTAGATTAAGCCCCTAGTTTGAATGTGTTTGTTTGAAAAAATATTTTATAAAACATATTATGGTTAATTATTTGGTTGATGTTTTATTTCAAACATATCTACTTTACTCCTGCATGGATAGGTCTGCACATCTTGCCGCAAGATCATAAAATAAAAGTACAATTATGCGTTCTATTGAAAACAGGACCTGATATCATGGACGATTCCACTCCCCTGCTCGTTCCCCCAACCAAAAGATAAAAGTAACTTTTGAGGCTTAAAGGGTTTCATCCCTGATGTTCTTCATCCAGCGATTTTAATACTGCCCCATTAACCGGACAGAAATCATCCGAATATTTTCTTTTACATTGCCGCGCGCTACGTGAAATCTGACGTACTCACCCCTCCGATTTTCTTCAGATTTCGCGTAGCGCAACCTGGGCGGAAACCACTCGAAAAGTAACTTTTGGACAGATTTAGAAGCCGGTTACCCCACTATTGTTATTAACATAATATTAACACAAGGAATAATCGTTATTATTCGAACTGTAACTAGGATGTTGCATACCTCTTGAAGCGATGAAAATATGAGCATATTTCTCATTATTCCTGAATCCATACATTTTTATTGTTTTTATAGCGACATATTGAAACTCTGTTTTATTTAATAAGTATCAATTTTATAATCAATTTCTGTTATTTTATCGCTATTGACATTTACTATTGTGACTATATCCAATGATATTAGATCACTTACATCTGAAAGTGACAGTGTCACGGATTGTGCACCCAGAGAGACCCTTTTCGTGAAAAAAGTAGTTCACTCCCATAACGAAACGTGGGCTTCTTTTTTGCAGATCGTATGTGGATGTCTTCAGGTAGCAGGAAGGAAAGTGATGCAGGCATGAAAGGATGACAAACCGGCAAAGGGGCTGCTACTGCTCCATATTCAACAAACCACCCCTGGTTAGTTGAATCCTTTGCCGGTTTTCCTGACAATACCAGACAGGTAAACTTTTTCCATCAGATTTTCTCGTCAACATGTTGCATTCATAGTTTTTCCATAATTGGATGCTTTTGCAGGACAACTACGGTTTTTATCCTTTCGTGCCCGGTAAAAAAAATAGTTAAATAGCGATTTCACCCTTTTAAAGGAAAAATTGTCCTCAGGCTCACAGTACTATAAAAGTATCAATAATCAGGAGCCGGTAATGACTCCAACTTATTGATAGTGTTTTATGTTCAGATAATGCCCGATGACTTTGTCATGCAGCTCCACCGATTTTGAGAACGACAGCGACTTCCGTCCCAGCCGTGCCAGGTGCTGCCTCAGATTCAGGTTAAGCCGCTCAATTCGCTGCGTATATCGCTTGCTGATTACGTGCAGCTTTCCCTTCAGGCGGGATTCATACAGCGGCCAGCCATCCGTCATCCATATCACCACGTCAAAGGGTGACAGCAGGCTCATAAGACGCCCCAGCGTCGCCATAGTGCGTTCACCGAATACGTGCGCAACAACCGTCTTCCGGAGCCTGTCATACGCGTAAAACAGCCAGCGCTGGCGCGATTTAGCCCCGACATAGCCCCACTGTTCGTCCATTTCCGCGCAGACGATGACGTCACTGCCCGGCTGTATGCGCGAGGTTACCGACTGCGGCCTGAGTTTTTTAAGTGACGTAAAATCGTGTTGAGGCCAACGCCCATAATGCGGGCGGTTGCCCGACATCCAACGCCATTCATGGCCATATCAATGATTTTCTGGTGCGTACCGGGCTGAGAAGCGGTGTAAGTGAACTGCAGTTGCCATGTTTTACGGCAGTGAGAGCAGAGATAGCGCTGATGTCCGGCAGTGCTTTTGCCGTTACGCACCACCCCGTCAGTAGCTGAACAGGAGGGACAGCTGATAGAAACAGAAGCCACTGGAGCACCTCAAAAACACCATCATACACTAAATCAGTAAGTTGGCAGCATCACCGGCGCAGAGAATGACGATGATCCGGTTTGGATTAGGGTTGGGTCTGCTGATTTATTTTCTGTTTAACGTTTACCTGGAAGACACTAACAAACTTTATAAGGATATCACCGCTGAGGTGAACGCCAGTAAGTTGCTTATGGATGTGGAGAGATGGCAGGAGGTAACGCGTAATACGGAAAAGACGTTTAATTACCTTTTTGTCGAACTAAACATTACGGCTTACCTGAATAAGACTCTTTTGCCTGAGGATGATAAACCAAACCGGCACGCGGAATGAATCTCGCGGCAAACAAATTCATGAGCCCGAGCTATACCGCTGCCCGAAACATCCCGTTAATGGTGTATCAGGCGATTTACCGCTGGTATTTGCTGGCTGGCTGGTTTTTTACATTCCTCCCCTGATGATAGCTCTGGCACTGGATGGTTATTACCAGTGGAAAATGAAGAGATTTGTTTTTGGCGATGTTACAATTCAGCTTTATCGCCTCTGGTTCCGTTCGCTGTCGATAATCGGTGTTTTGATAATTGCTTATCTGGTCATCCCTAACCTGAATTTATTTTATGGACTGACACAGTATTTTCCGCCACTTGCCCTGGCGTTGCTCGCTATTGCCATTAACCGGCTTCTCGCGCACTACCAAAAACTCATGTGAGGAAGAATATGTTTAAAAAAAGACCATCGCAACCTGAAACAGGCTCGGTTCAGGACGTGGTATCGCGTGAAAGTAAGAAGTTTTACCGTTTGTATAAATCGCATGTGTTATCAAAAATAACCCTGACGATTATTGGTATTGGGTTTGCAGGTTTAGCGGCTGGTCCATGTATCAGGATAAACAGAAAAACGGTAAAGGGGCAGACCATATCGCGGTTATCCGTATCCATGGTGAAATGGGTACTGGCTCGCCTACAGGCGACGGTGTCATTATTGCCCGCGCTTTACGTGAAGCATGGGATAACCCGCACGCAAAAGCGATCCTGATTGAGGCCGAATCTGGCGGCGGTGGTCCGTCTGACGCTATTAATATTTATCGTGAGATAAACGAGCTTCGCGACTCCCTCCATGGAGTACCGGGGCTCACAATTGAAAACTCCGACCCCACAACATCCCCGAATAAAAAGGACATGCCACCAGCGCCCTCTGAAGCGGTTAAACAGGCGTTGCTGAAAGCCGTGGGTACTGGGCATGGCAAACTGCCAGCCGCCGCCCGGGACGTCCGCCCCATCATCGTCAGTATTAAAAATATGTGCGCCTCCGCCTGTTATTACGCAGCCTCACCGGCTGATGCGATCTATGCGGATCCCAACGCCATCATTGGCAGTATTGGCGTACGTATGGACCACTGGGATGTGTCCAGGATCATGGACCGTCTTGGTGTGGCTAACGAACCGTTGACGGCCGGAGCCTGGAAGGCCTCACTTGACCCCTGGCGTCCGATTGATGACGAAACCAAGGCCTTTCTGCATAGTGAGTTACTCAACAAAATGCATGACCAGTTTATCAATGATGTCGAAGCCGGTCGTAAAGGAAAGTTACTTTCGCGTGAACAGGCGGACAAAGAACAGCTCTACACGGGGCGTTTCTGGCTGGGGGACCGTGCGAAGCAGTTTGGCCTTATCGATGATACAGCCACCAGCACAGAGGTGCGTGAACGCCTGAGTATTGTCTACGGCACCACGCGTTTTCGCGACTACAACGCGCCAAAAGCATCGTTAAGCAGCATGTTAGGATTGTCACTGGACGTGAACCTTAAAGAGGCTTTATCCAGTGCGCTTCACACCACCAGCACAGTGAGGTAGCGATGGACCTGACCATGTTGTCGACCATTTTTCTTGTGTTCGTCATGCTGATCCTGTCATGCATCATCCTGTGCATCTGGCCGCTTATCAGTAACATGTTCAGCGAGCAGCGCACACGAAATGCATTAAAGGGGGTTTTAGCAGACCTTGAAGGGACGCTTATATCTGACATTACCCTACCGCTCAACTCCTCCCAGACAACGCAGATAGACCATATCTTTATCAGCACGAAGGGTATTTTCATTATCGAAGAGAAAAACTATACCGGTGACATTTATGGTGCTCTCGATGATAAAACGTGGACGGTTGTATACGGTTTCGGTAAAGCGAAACATAAGATGTTAAACCCGTTTGTTCAGAACAAAACCCACATATCCGGAGTGTGTCGGGCCATAAAGCGGGGAGATGAGGGTATTGTAAATGTTGTGTTACTGACGGGCTCCAGTAAGTTTATGGCAGATCCAGCACCGGAGTGGTTGTGCCGTAATTGTGATGACCTCGGGAACAAGTTCACTGCGTACGATGCTGAGCCCGTGTTTAGTGTTGAGGAGACTGGCTGGATCGAAAATGACCTGCGTAAAGCAATGCTGCCGCAGACGCTGCTGACCGACCTGGGACACGTGTATTCACTGAAACTGAAACATCGACAACCAATATCTGTACCGCACAGGGTGACCTATTTTACGCTACTGACAACCACCCTGTTCTTCCGTGCGCTGAAAAAGTTATTTTCGCGTAAGCGCTCAGAGGTCATCCACAAGCAGTACCGTGAATAGCTCACATCCATTTTCCACCGTTCTATATGCACAGGGCCACCAGCTGGCCCTGTTTAGCTAAAGTAGTCAGATGCAGGAGGATTAAGGTACGGAACGGACTGCCAGGCGCGGATCATGTTAACCATCTGCTCAGCGATCCCCATTGACTGGTTTAACCGGTATGCCGTCCGGGCTACCATTCCTTCCTGACGTTCATCAGATTTCACATCCACCAGCCTGAAGCGCCACCACTCTTTGCCGCAGCTGATGACACAGATATCAAACTCGGCATTAACCACCGGCAGATAAGTGTGTTGATTCAGTTCCAGCAAAAGAGAATATGCCTGTGGCATATACCGTCCATCGAATGACCCAGCCCAACGATATGTTGCGATGAACGGCGGCGAGTCCAGAGATTTGAGAAATGTCATGTCATATCCACCAGCAGTTCGAACGTGCTCCCATTATAAATATTCGAAAGCCTCCTCAAAGCCCCCTTTTCAAACATGCAACAAAGCGACTTTCCCGCGCCCCAAAAAAAGTGACTTATATCGGAATTGTATCCGGGTCTGAAACTATGTTTAGTGCGAGTTTTTGTTACCAGTGCTTTTGGTGAGTATTTAGCAACAGGATTCAGATGATCGGGCATTCATAAACAACCAGAAATTATGTGGCACATTGATGAATTACCTCGGTGAGGTCCGTTGATGAAAAGTGCCTTTTGTGGTGAATGCCGACCGGGATATCAGGGGGGGTCGCCGTCTCCGGGCAGGGGCCGATATGAACGGCGACGTCCTGTCATATACATTAACGCGTTTACGATCGAGCCCGGTCCATTACGACCACAATTTACTGATGTGGATACCTTCGCCCACCAGCTGCAGTTTTTTTTTTACCTCTTAGCCTGCATAACAGCATCACTACGGCGAGAATGAGCCATACAGGGTGACAATTAAAGTAATCGTTATATCTGAATGCCTGTCATATAAACATATCG
This sequence comes from Pseudomonas sp. A2, assembly GCF_023100865.1. NCBI lineage: Bacteria > Pseudomonadati > Pseudomonadota > Gammaproteobacteria > Pseudomonadales > Pseudomonadaceae > Pseudomonas > Pseudomonas sp. A2. The sequence continues at coordinate 9,196 of NZ_CP039129.1, read as the reverse complement.
TTATTGTGCAACGACTTCCTCCCGGTCAGCGTACGCTATCCAATGAAATCAACCAGAACCCTACGGGCAATGCTTTGCTCTGGCAAATCACTGTAGATACGCCGCATTGCTGCTTTGTGGAATGGGGAACGATTAACCATGTCCACCAGCGCTAACCTGCTTTTGTTGAATGATGCCCTAACCTCCCTGTAACGCTGGTAATGAAACAGCCTGTGGAACAGATTCATGGACAACACCTGATCGCCTGTGACTTTGAATCGTATTACCGCATCCCTTACCTCAATCTCTTCTGCCGGGATTTCACCATCAGCATAGGAACCCACAATACCAGGGGAAAGCAGGTATTCCTCATCAAGTGGATCGTTCATGAAACGGCTATACATTTTCGGCTCCTGTTTAAGGAAATCGTCTTACCGGGGCATCCCAAAAGTTACTTTTCCCGTTGAATGTCGTGCTTACTGGTTTACCCACTGGTGAACAGGTTTAAGCCGGTCAGTGGAGTATTGACTACTTTCTCTTACCGGTCCTTGACCTACGTTATCTTATAACAGATTATGAGCCTCGTTGTCTTTTGGGATTATTACAGACGATGTCTACATTAAAGGTACTGTTAGATTTTTAAAGGATGGTCTAATTGATGGATTTAAAAATAATGAAACCAACAGAAGCATATACAATGCTTATGGAGAACGTAGCTTCAGTGTTAGATTGCCGAGAACAGGGCATACAATCTGGTGTCTTGCTAGAGGACATGGAAGACCTGGAAGCAATCAATTGGTTGAATTCTTTAACATTATGGCATGGTGGATACGATAGAGTTTACTCACCTGGCATCTTTAACGGTTTTCTTGTTGAATACTGTAAGCCCGAGTATGCCATCGGCCTTCAACACTTTTACCCTCAACTCGCAGCGCGAGAAGGGATTGAATTAACTAATGAAATATGGGACTCATCAATCGATATTCTAATAGACATTTATGATTATGCTTTAAGAACTCGCGAATTAGATGGTAAACAGCATTGGGGCGTAGTCTTCAGAGATGACTATTTGCAGCAATGGGATAATGCATGCCTGAATAAGAGAAGACCAGGTCTTATAATACCAAATTTCTTAAAAAAATGGTTGAGGCTAAGCTAATCGTCCAAAAGTTAGTTGCGAAATTTGTTGGTACTAAATTTATTACTTTACGATGAGCGATAAAGGGAACCGCATGGCTCCCCCATCAGCAGCTGGCAATGTTTGTCCAGTCAGACAGACACCAGCGTTTTAATTTCTTCCACACCAAACGCTTTGCACTTCATTTGCGTTTTCTGCCCAACAGTTTCAGGTGCTTTCCACATGCCGTATAACTTGTCTTTGTCTGCCATAAATTTTGCGCCTTGCAACTCGCATGACGGAGCCTGTTTTTTATCATTCCATGTGGCATTTACAACGAACGTCCAGACCTTACCCGCCTTTAATTCTGTCGGCATATCGTAGGAGAAGGAGACAGTCGACGCGTGTTGGCTGTTATCCGCAACCGTCATCGATGAGGTATCTACCCCGGCAGCTTTGAGCTCATTGATAGCTGCCTCGCGGCTTGCACCACTACTTTCCTGCTCTTCTATCTGTTGCTGAATCCACTCTTTGTCGCTGGATGTAAGCGAGGATGCATGGCTGTTGTTGCTGCTCGTTATCCAGTACAGCATCGCAAGATGCGAGAAACCGAAATGATTACTTTTATCTTTCTCTATGATGTTACTTACAAGGTTCTGTGAAGGAGGGATGAATTTTACAGATGAAGAGCCCCGCTCAGAACTTCCTGGAATGCTCTGAGACGACGGGAGAGACGACGATTTTTCGGATGTTGGACTTGATGCAGGTATAGCCCCTTTCTTAGCCACCAGCTCCGACCCGTTCACTGATTTCTTTGGCGTAGTGCCTGCAGCAGCGCCTTCGTTATCTCCCTTGGCCTGAGATCGACTACTGACAACAGCATACCCTCCAGCCTGGTTCTCCACCTTCCGGAGGTGCTCTCTGACGGTTTATTCCCTGAGGACGCGGAAACTGCCCCGACCGTTAATGCGGCTCCAGAACCTGCAATCATCGCTTTATGGCTGGTGGTCAGTGGTTTGGTGCTAGCCGGTGCTGGCGTATCGTTAACCGTGCGGCTTGCCTGGCTTCTGGTTGAAGTGTTGTACGACTTGGTAATGGTCGATGGGCGGAAGGATGATTTGTAGGAAGACCGATTGGATTTATACCCTGCTTCCGCAGAGGTGGCCACCAGCATCAAACAGATTAGTGAGATCGAGGTTTTGCTGATTTTGCTGCGCATGATATTTCCATTCTTTGACAAGTTATTCAGAAAGTAACTTTGGACACGGAGAGCGTTGATCAGCCGCTCACAGGTTTTTGAAAACGGAATCGCCTCTTAATGCCAGGTTAACCCCCAGCCAGAGGAGGTTACCCATAACCGAACAGGTCAGAATGTTAGTTAACATTCCTTGTTGCAGCAGGGTAGCCAAAGGGACACCCGTGGAATCAAATGCTAATGCAAATCCCACCAGCACATAAAAAAACACGACCGGGAATGAGCGCAGATAATATTCCGTCATTATCGCCGTTGCTCTTACAGCGGAAATAATGTTGCGAATTATGGTTTCTGACCTGGGTGGGGCATCCTTTATATTTACCTTCATGCTCGAATCTCTTATTTTTGGGTTTAAGACAACATTTTACAGTAGCCATGTAGTGCCCTATCCCCTTAACTGTTGGATTTTGCCATTCCGGGATATTTTTTTTATCCTTTAATCCAACACTCAATCTTTTCCAGGCATTTTGAGTCATTTTCTGGGCTGGATTACACAGTATGTTTATGGCAAATTTCTGGCTTCTTTCTTGTTCTCATCCATATCCTATCGGTGATGTAGTATGTCCAGGTTTCTGAAAGGTGTTGGTCTTGGTATGGCGGGCATTGTGTTGCTGCTGTGCGGACTTATCGCGCTGTATTATTTTGAGTCGAAAGCAGCGCTCAGAGCTGATATCAAGGCCTGTCCCACGGTTACAGCTGGTCAGGCAACCGATGCCGTCATTCAGGACATACTCGTGAACAGAGAGCGCGTTTTCTCTAAGCCGCAGCTGGAGCGTCGGGACATAGTGATTGAAGAACTGAACGTCCAGATAGGCTATTCTGGAACCCTTGTCCCATTCAGGATCAACGGTGTCGATGATCGCCGGTTTTTTGGCATGTCGGGATGTGCCTCTCTCGACACTGTTGAATATGCCACAGAGTTTTTGACCCAGCAGTAGCTTGATCGGGCACAAGTAACGAGCATATTTTTCCTGATTGCCCGTTTCGTTTGGCTCAACCGCTGTCACCGGATGGTTGAGCCAGCATTCTTCAACAAAACCGAAAGATTACCACATCCCTTACCTCAATCTCTTCCGCAGGGATTTAGCCATCAGCGTAAGAATCCGAAATACCTAAATACGCTTTTGTTGTAATTATATTCACATAGGTGACGTATGGAGCGGGTTTCATATTATTACTTCTTGGTTCCATTTTTCTTGTCGCCAAAACAGAAAAAATAGATGAGGGTTGTCGTAAAAGCACCACCCACCCAACCCCAAAAGAAATCCCATGAAAAGCCGTGTCTCTCCCGAGGATCGCTTGTTTTCATCGGGTTTAGCTCTTGGTAGGTTTTAGCCTTCCAGACCAGCTCGTCATACTCATTTTTTGTCAGACGAACCGTGTCCTCATCATCGGGCTCGTCGGCGTTCGCAACTTCTATCGAAGCGCTGGCGTGCAACACTCTAGCTTCATCGGGAGAGTGATTACGCGTTTCATCCGCTCCTTTAACCTGCTTCAGTGATAGTAGAAAAATAAAACAAATCAGGAACATTCCTGCCTGCTTTTTCATTAACGTTATCTCCATTGGATAAGCACATAAACCAACACAGCCTGATTAATAACCGTTCCCAAGAAAGTTACTTCTCCCAAGCCGACTTGCTTTATCGTCGTTCCTGTCCACCGACCACTGTTGCCCCTGTGGTACAATACGCACGCATTTAAACAGCGTTATTGAGGATTCCCGCACCTCTTGGAGAGTCAGGATCAACGATAGCAGCCTTATTGATAATATCCGCCAGCGCCAGACTTCCGGGAGACATCGGTTCAATCAAGGATGACGGTGGGACAGGCTCGGACAATGCTCCCAGCCTGTCAGCATGAACCTCGCCGTTAAGCGTGAATGTTGCAACATACGCGATTTCAGATGACATAGACAGTTGCTTCTCATTAGATTGCCTGACCGGGGTAAGTGAGAGCGAACCCCGGAATCTATGATGCTAATAGTCCTTGCCCCTCCCATTTTTATAACCGTCATCCAGAAAGATAAAAGTCAACGATATATTGGCGAAAGTTACTTTTTCCTGACGAGTTACTTTTTCCTGATGAAATGGAAAGCTTATAGGCTGCTTAAATGGTGTGAAAAATTCGTCCTCGTTCTTCAACATCTGCACAGCAGCCAGATCACGTTCAATCCTATTGCCCATAATAGTAGATGAATATACTTACCCTCATCTATCGCATGAGGAAATGCGCACAACGTGAATAAAAAGGATAATGGTAATGTCGCGAAGAAGAAGAGTGTCATTGCCTTAAGTCCACGGAGGCCGCACGTCAAATTACTGACAATGGCTTGAGACCTTGACGATTTGACATGTATTTTGATGTCCATGCAGATACCTTTTGTTTAAGGGGTATTTTGTTACGGCCAGTCTAACGAGACTACTTTGGGGATATGTTTAAATTGTACATGATCAGATTGTCTGTAGTGAACGCGCCACGGAATATTTTACAGAGCTCTGACTGCTATATAGGCCTTCATGGCGGCTCTGCTGGTAATAATTGCGTCAGGTGCTTCAGGTGATGTGCAGGGTGCCTGCCAGTGTGAAGGAAATAATTTTTCCTCTGATTGCCTTCATGACCTCTTTCAGAAAGCAGTACATGACGATTATGCAACCTGCATCAGTTGAAGGGAGAGGATCGGATACGTCCAGTCAGTCACTCCACCCTGATACGTTGTTTAACGTTGACTTTTCTCGCGTGAAATATTTCTTAATCTCCGCCGGTGCTTACCTGAGATCTGCCTGTCAAAGGCGAACAATACGGCGGCTACCACACCCAGGCCCAGAATTACGACTCCATATTGGATGAACTGCATTTCGCCGTCTTCCATCTGCAAATGTAATGGGTAACAATAAATACCATAATCGAACATTAACGCAAACGATTTCGTTACACTTTGATGACTGCAAATAAAGCCGGGATAAGCGGCCACCTCTGTGCCCGCGAGCACTTTTGGTTGCATGAAAAAATCGCAATCAGAAGAAAGGTTCTGGGTTTCTGGGGTGATCGGCATGTGCCAGCTGGCCCACCTGGTACTTTAGCGGGTTGGTTTGTACGTGCTTGCCCCACCAGCTGGCCGTCATGCTATTCCCATGTCCTCGTCTGCGTTAAAGGCGAACGTCTCTTCATCCATGAACGCAGGATAATGAAACTCCTCAACGGCTTTAATAACGTCCGGCAGATTGCGCCAGCTTTCATCTACTATGCCCACGGATAACTCTTCTGCTTCCTGTCGCAACTGGCGTGCGGTCTCGTAGTTGTCCCAGCCACTCTCATAGCTTGCTTTCTGATAGAGGTCTTTTTGCTGTGCTTTTATCTTTTCGATCTCATCAGGGCTGGTTACATGGCGGTGCCACTCCAGTGTGCGGGCATTGCCTGTTAACACCAGCCTGTCACCCTTATCGCGGATCTCTATAGTCCTTTCGGAAAAACTCACCGGCCCCTGGTCTCGTCCTGTCAGGTGGTCAACTAACTCATCCCGCCCTTCTTCATCCTGGACAATCCATTCACCCCGCGTAAAAGCTTCTTTTGCGCACTCAAGGGCATCATGTATGGTTTTCGCTTTACCTACCAGGAATGTACCTTCTGTAACGTACGTGCCATACAGCGGGTCATCTTCCGGATACTCTACCTGACCAGTTACGTATACGAAGAAGGGGTACTGCCTTTCCCTATGACGGACAATAAATCGTTCGCGTTTTGCCATAGCCTCTTTCTGGTAATAACGCAGCGGCTGAACCGACCATGGCACGATTTGCTTCCACCAGTCTGGGGCTAAACGCATCGCCAGTTGCTCAACGTGAGTAACCATCTCATATACCGCAGGGCTCGTTATGGCGCCACAATCCCTTAGCTGAACCACGCACTGAGCAGCTGAGTCCTGACTCACCCCCAGCATGCTATCCATCATCTCTTCATCTACCTCGATACCGTTCCGCAGAAGGCCTTCAAACGTCATTAGAGTGCCTTCATGTTTAGCAAGGTCCACCAGCGTATTCACGATATGGGTAAAAAGAATGTCGCTGTGAGTGGCTGGTGTGTTTTGAGTTTTCATTCGTGCCCCCCTGTTTAACAAAAATATTGGCAAGGTATGAGTGAATATTCCATTCATGCACACCAGGATACCAATTAAATAACGGCCATCACCCCCTATTCTCACCGGAAGCTATTTACAGCTTACGGGAGATGCATACCAAAGCGGTTATAAATCCCTTAGTCATTTCTAGCACTCAGAATCATCCAGAGTTTTTGTGAGTTAACATGCATCATATCGGAATATTAAAGACGACAGGGAATAAAGATAAATGATTTTCCTGATTGTTTTTTATGAAATTAATTTTCGAACAAATGAACGTATTGACGTCCACTCTTTATTTACTATTATTTGCATGTACCGTATTTCTCCATTCCTACCGCCATTTCTGTGATAAAAGGTCAAGATATGAAGCATTCAGATCAGTTTGACAACCCTGTTATTGATAATGATTACATAGCCGAGCCGGAAAGCATCAAAGCTTGGTTAAGAGAGTTTAAGGACTTGCCACCAGCTCCCCCTGAACTGATAGAAGCGCTTAACAACATGTTAGGCAACGATGGCGACTGATGCCTAAATCCCCAACAGAACGCAAAGCATTTAGAGATAGCACAAAAAGTTAAACAAGATAACGAAAAAAGTTTCCTGTATCATTTAAACGAATCGCAACCGAAGGAATTGATAATGCATAAATATACCGTATTGCTCAATGATGGCACCGTAGGCACACTAATTGTTGATTCAGTTGATGAGGGACAGAATGTGACAGTCGATCTGCATGACGAGAACGGCAATCCAATCACAGCGACAGGAACTGTCGTGGAAATTTTGGAAGAGTCAGAGTCCTAAGCCTCTCGGTGAGTATATAAACTGGCACTACGGCGGCAGTATAACAGCGTGTGCACGCACTTAGAGGGTACAACCATGGCTGTTAAACCGGATCACCTGGCTTCCTCAACACCCCATACAGGAGTTCAGCGTAAAGAAAAGAGAGATATCGCCAGCAAGCATTTATCTCACTGTATCGCTGTGCTGGAGGAACTGGTAGACACATATGACCCTGATACCGAGGGTCCATTCAGTGCATGCCATCCTCGCACAGGTGCCGCGAGCATGAAGCGACAGCTTGAGAACATCCTCAAGGCGCTGAAAACGGCAAAAGTTTGATATCGATACCACGACAATTGGAAATGCTCCATTGTTTTTGTTTAGCTGTAAAGCTGGCTTTTCAACGAAACTGTCAGACAGTCCAATCCCTCTTGATGAAGAAGATTTCGCGATATAGAAGGTGTTCCTGAACTGGACTATTTCAGACTGGTGACCAGGTATGACCGGTAATACTCTGTGTTAAACTGGTTTGCGATTCATTTCCTCCCTGTGTAGATAGATGAGTGTCTTTGCCCGCCGATCGTGCGGGCTTTTTTATTTTCCTGTCTACAGGAAAAAGGGGCTACCAGCGCACTGGTAACCCCTTCATAAAGCGCTTCAGGCATGTCCAGACAGTTCAGCCCCTGTATGGCGGAGGTTGCCCTCCGCCGGGGTTGGCTACTTAGCGGATTCGTAGGCCATAAAAGCCGCCACCTCCCTGGTTGTGTCCCTGTACCGGATTTCGCAGAGCGATTTTCTGGTCAGGTAGGTGAATGCCAGTAGTGTGAGACACACTATTAATACACACCATAACAGGTTACTAGGTGGCAGTTTCATAGCCTTTTTCTCCTGTGTAAGTTCACACAGATATTGCAATTGCCTCAGAACACTAAAGGAGGGATTGCCAGATGTTGATGCAGCATATCGGTGTCGGCTATTTTGGGTATTACCGAGCAACTGCTTATGCGATGAAACACTCTCTTATGCCCGAGATTGCGAAGTTAAGAATGAAGGCTCTGAACTTCTGGGATAAGCACGGGATCCGTGCCGCAGCTGATGCTTTTGACGTATCAACGCGAACACTCTACTGGTGGCGCCGGTTACTGCGCACCGGTGGTCCAGAAGCACTAATTCCAAGAAGCAAAGCCCCTCTGGTTCGCCGTTCAAGGCACTGGCATCCTGATGTACTCAAGGAGATCAGGCGTCTGAGAACTGAGTTACCCAATCTCGGCAAAGAGCAGATTTTTGTCAGGCTGAAACCATGGTGTGAAGCGCGGCATTTTACCTGTCCCAGCACGTCAACCATTGGAAGAATCATTGCTGGTGCTCACGATAAAATGCGGATGATCCCCGTACGCCTCAGCGCCAGGGCAAAGCCCGGTTGATAAAAAAACGCTCAGTGAAGCCCAGAAGACCAAAACAATACCGCCCGGTAAAAACAGGCGAACTCATAGGGATGGACGCGATTGAACTCAGGATGGGGGACCTACGCCGCTATATCATTACCATGATCGACGAGCACAGCGACTATGCGCTGGCCCTGGCGGTCCCTTCACTCAACAGCGATATTACCAGCCATTTCTTCAGCAAGGCCACAAAGCTCTTTCCTGTCGCTATCAGACAAGTTGTCACTGACAACGGTAAGGAGTTCCTCGGTAACTTTGATAAAACGCTACAGGAAGCCTCGATTAAACACATCTGGACCTATCCGTACACACCGAAAATGAATGCGACCTGTGAGCGATTTAACCGGACACTTAGAGAACAATTTATTGAATTCAATGAATTGTTGCTTTTTGAGGACCTGAATTTGTTTAATCAAAGAATGGCTGAATATCTGGTGCTGTATAACAGCAAAAGGCCACATAAATCACTCGAACTGATGACGCCAGTGGACTATATTTTA
>NZ_CP039128.1:0-14898 GCF_023100865.1 Pseudomonas sp. A2 | reverse complement strand
CGGAAAGACCAGCGAGAAACCCGAACCGGTGAGAAAGGCGCCGACGCCGGCCATCCATGCTGATGGCGCCAGCCAGATAAGCAGCAGGCCGAGACTTTCGATGATGAAGCAGGCCAGGGAGACCGGGACTCCGCCAAAGCGGGTAATGGTATTTCCCAGCACCAGGCGAACGCAGATAAAGCCGACGCTGAACAGCGAAAGGGTAAACGCGGCGCCCTGCCAGCTGTGCGCGGCGAAGTAGAGGGTGATAAGGTGGCGATAACGCCGAAACCGACGGTGCCAAAGGCCAGCCCCAGGCCGTAAGGCCAGATTTTTCGCACCACCGCGTGAAAGGGCGCTCTGGCGCCGGCGGTCACCTTGACGTCCTGGCGGGTACGAGCGAACAGCAGACCGATGGCCGCGACCAGCACTACCACCGTAGCAAAGCCGCTGATGCCAAAATAGTGATTGAGGGTAACTCCCAGCGGCGCCCCGACCGCCATCGCCACATAGGTCGCCACGCCGTTCCAGGAGATAACCCGTGACGTGTGGATCGCGCCGACGGTTTTGATCCCCCACAGGGTGGCGCCGGTGGCGGTAAAGCTCTCGCCGACGCCGAGAAACACCCGGCCCGCCAGCAGCGCGGCAATGGCCAGCATCGGCGTTGCCTGCAGGACTACCGCCAGTAGCGTGAAGGCGCCACTGAGCAGGCAGCAGACGATCCCAAGGCTGACCACTTTTTTCGGCCCCCAGATATCGGTATAGCGCCCGGCGTGCGGCCGGCTTATCAGCGTCGATATGTACTGCAGACTGATCACAATTCCGGCCACAAAGGTGCTGTAGCCCAGCTGATAGTGAATATAGCCCGGCAGTACGGCCAGCGGCAGACCAATGGAGAGATAGCAGATACAGGTAAAAACAACGATCGAAATAATGCGCAAATTGAGTTGTGTAGTGCTGACGGAAGTGCTCATAGGGATAAGAGGTTAATACAACGGGATGTGTAGCATAGCGCGCCGTGAGGGCGCTGGCGAGGCGCGACAGCGTTTTATCGGTAACCGACGGGAACGATATTTGTACGAATGTAAATAACTGCTTTTACAGCGCTTAACGCCCGCCTCGCTCAGCGTCAGCTCGCCGCCATACCCGACGAATCACACACCATGCCCCAGGCGCGGTTTTGCAATACCGTGCGGTAGCCGTCCCGGTCGACGAAAGTGACGCCATTGACCTCCCAGTAAGGGTTAAACGCCGTAACGCGCAGAAATCCGGCGGCATCCATGGCTGCGCACTGTGCCTCCCATGCCGCCTGCTGCGGATAGTACAGCACCAGCAGATCTTCATCGCCTGGCGAGGGGGTGACGGGATGGTGGCGGCAGTGGGTGAATTCCAGATGCCAGCCCGCTTCGGGCGCGCCGAGCATTATCCCGCTGAATCCTTCATGATCGGTAAAGCTGCCGAGCAGCTCGAGTCCCAGCCCGGCGCAATACATGCTGGCGGTGGTGTCCAGTTCACTGACCGGCCTGGCAATGCGCATATGACAGAACGACATAATGACTCCCGTGAGCATAAGTTGAGTTGATACTGTACCGGTAAATCGGCCCGGCGTGTGTTAAGCCGTGCCCAGGCGCACCTTCTCTCTGTAAATACCATAGCGGATTAACATCCGACTTGCGCCAACAATACCTCCTCATCATAATGAAAAAAGAATTATACAATATTATTGTTCTTAAATTGAGAATCATTGTGGGGTGGTGGATGAATAACCAATCGCGCCAGGCCTTATGGCTGGCACTGGCTGGATCGATAGTACTGATGATCGGCATGGGCTATGGGCGCTTTGCCTTCACCGGCGTGCTGCCGCTTATGCTTAATGAAGGTCTGTTAACCCTGCACGAGGGCAATCTCGCCGCGTCGGCCAATTACGCTGGCTATCTGGTCGGTGCGTTGCTGCTGGCGCGGGTGCAGCCTGGGGCCGCCACCCGACTGAGCATTATCTCCGCCGGGTTGACCATCGCCAGCCTGGCGCTGCTGGCCTGGGTGAGCTCGCCGTGGACCATTATTACGCTGCGCGCCGTCGCCGGCGCGCTGAGCGCGATAACGCTGATTGCAGGTTCGCTGTGGCTGCTGGAACATATGGGGCATCATCACGGGGCGCCGTTGCTGTATGCCGGGGTGGGGCTGGGGATATTTATCTCCGCGGAGGGGATCGCCCTTGGACATGCCCTGAGCCTCACCAGCCAGCAGATCTGGCTGCTCTGCGCATTATGCGCCGGTCTGCTGCTGGCGCTGGCGATCCGTTGGCTACTGACTCCGCCGGCTGCACTGGTGCGGGTTTCCCATGTTGAAACCTCCCTGCCTGCGTCCGGGAGCGATACCCGTCGCGCGGCGTGGCGACTCTTGATGGTTTACGGTCTGGCGGGCTTCGGCTATATCATCACCGCCACTTATCTGCCGTTGTTTCTGTCCGGTTCGCTGCAGAGCGTTGACCCGGTCCATCTGTGGGCGCTGTTTGGTCTGGCGGCCGCGCCGTCCTGCCTCATCTGGCATAAGCTGGTGCTAAAGTGGGGATACCGGCAAGCGCTGACCCGCAACCTGCTCGTCCAGGCGCTTGGCGTGATCCTTCCAGCCTGCAGCGCTTCATTGCTGTTTTGCGTGCTAAGCGCGCTTTTTGGTGGGCTTTACCTTTATGGGCACCGTAACCATTGCGCTACCGAAGGCGAAAAGTCTCAGCCATCAGGTGAGCTTCAATATGATTGCCGCGATGACTGCACTGTACGGTGTGGGACAGATTGCCGGGCCGCTTATCGCCGGCGCGCTGTATCAGATCGCGGCTTCATTTAACCCGGCGCTCTATGCCGCGGCGCTGGCGCTGCTGATTGCCGCAGGGCTGGTCTTTACCGAACGCCAGGCTTAGCCAATCGCCACGCTTTGCAGCAGCTTGCGCCACTCGCTCAGGGCGGGGGCGCTCAAGCCGCTGCGCCAGATAAGCTGGGTGGTCGCCTCGCACAGCGGTTCGCTAAGGCAGTTTTCGGGAAGCGTCATCAGCGACAGCACGCTCTGCGGCAGCAGGCAGGCGTAGCGCCCGGACGCCACGCAGGCAAGCATGCTGTGATAGGAATTGACCTCATGCACCTCGACGGCCGCCTTCTGTTCCGCCAGCCAGCGTTCTCCCAGCGCGCGGTAGCTGCAGCCGCTGGCAAATGCCGCAAACCGCAGCGGACCCGGGGTCTGCGGACGGACCAGCATCAGGGTTTCATAAAACACCGGGGTGAATGCCAGCTCGTCGGGACAGGCCGGTTGCCCATCGGCCCCTGGCGGCAGGCAGACCAGCGCGGCATCAAGGGCGGCGGTTAACACCCCCTCGGTTAACTGGCGGGTCGGTTGGGTGATGAGGGTGATATCCACCTGTGGGCACTGCTGTTGGAAGCGGGTAAGCAGCGGCGGCAGCCGGCTGGCGGCGGTCGCCTCCATCGCGCCCAGACGCAGACTGCCGCCTGGGGTTGTCGGATGCAGAGCCTGCTTTGCCTCTTCCGCCAGGCTCAGGATCCGCCGGGCATAGCTGAGAAACTGCACGCCTGCCGGGGACAACACCATTTTTTTGTTGCCGCGAACGAAGAGCTCAACGGCAAGCTCCTCTTCCAGCTGCTGAATGCGGGTCGTGATATTGGACTGTGCGCGGCCCAGCCGTTTTGCTGCCTGGGTGACGCTCTGCGTTTCTGCCACCTGAATGAAGATCTCGAGTGTGCTGTGGTTCATATTTTTCTTCTCAATACGATAATAATGTTGATCTTACCATCTTTAAAGGAGATGGTAAGCCTCCAGCATCGTTAATGCATGAGGAAACCATGAGCAACCCGCTGCTTTCGCTTCTTGATATTGATTATCCCCTGATTCAGGCCCCGATGGCGGGCGTCTCCACCCCCGCGCTGGCTGCCGCGGTAAGTAATGCCGGTGCGCTGGGCTCGCTGGGGCTGGGCGCTTCAACCGTTGCCCAGGCGGAAGCGATGATAGTCGCCACCCGCCAGCTGACGGACCGCCCGTTCAATGTCAATCTGTTCTGCCATGCGCCGCCCCGGCGCGACGCCCGGCGGGAAGCCGACTGGGCAACAACATTACGTCCCCATTTTGCCCGCTATGGCAGTACGCCACCGGATTCGTTAAGCGAGATCTACCAGACATTTATCGGTCATGCGCCGATGCTGGAGCTGCTTCTCGACATGTCGCCGCCGGTGGTGAGCTTTCATTTTGGTCTTCCTGAAGGTGAGACGATCCAGCGTCTGCGGCGGCAGGGGATCGTTACCCTGGCGACAGCGACTTCGCTGCAGGAGGCGCTGCTGATTGAACAGCAGGGGATCGACGTGGTGGTCGCTCAGGGCTATGAGGCGGGCGGGCACCGGGGGATCTTTGCTCCGCAGGCGCCTGACGCGCAGCTGAGCACCTTCACCCTGGTGCAACTTCTGCGGCGTCGACTAACCATCCCGGTGGTGGCCGCCGGGGGCATCATGGACGGAGCGGGGATCGCCAGCGTGATGCAGTTGGGGGCGCAGGGCGTACAGCTCGGTACGGCGTTTTTACTGTGTCCGGAATCGGCCGCCGACGCCGGCTATCGCGCGGCGATCCACAACAGCCTTGACGGGCGTACGGTGCTGACCTCCGCGATATCCGGGCGTCCGGCACGCTGTCTGGCGAATGCCTTCTGCGCGCTGGGGGAAGGCTATCCGGCGAGCGCCGTGCCGGATTATCCGCTGGCGTATGATATCGGCAAAGCACTGGCCGCCGCCGCGAAAGCCCAGGGTGTCCATGAGTATGGCGCCCACTGGGCCGGGCAGGGGGTGGGGTTGATCCGCGAGTGTGACGCCGCCACTCTGGTCCGCCAGCTGGCGGCAGAGAGCGGCTGGAACTAATGACTGACGGCTAGCGGCGGTGGGCCAGGCTACGCACCAGCCGATCGCCGGCCATTTGCACCCCCTGGACCATCGCCACCAGGATCAGCACTGTGCCAAACATGACTTCATTATTAAACCGCTGATAGCCGTAGCGGATGGCGAGGTCGCCAAGTCCACCGCCGCCGATCACACCGGCCATGGAGGAGAAACCAATCAGCATCACGATGGTCAGCGTGATCCCGGCCAGCAGCGTTGGCAGGGCTTCCGGCAGCAGGGATTTAAAAATGACGTGCCAGACGTTGCCGCCCATCGACAGAATGGCTTCAATTCTCCCGTAGTCCACCTCGTCGAGCGCGTTTTCCGTCAGACGGGCAAAGAATGGAAAGGCGCCGATGGTTACCGGCACGATGGCGGCGGTGCTGCCCAGCGTGGTGCCGACGATCAGCCGGGTAAAGGGGATCAGGGCGATCAGCAGTACGATAAACGGCAGCGACCTGCCGATGTTGATCACCGCGCCTAACAGCGCGTTCAGTTTCGGCATCGGCGCCAGCCCGTTGGCGCGGGAAATAAACAACAGCACGCCGGTGGGCAGCCCGATCAGCACGGTAAACAGGGCCGCCAGGCCCACCATATAGAGCGTATCCAGCGTGCCGTCGAGTAATAACGGCCACAAATCTTCCCAGCTCATGCTACTCCGCATAATGGCCTCCCCTGAACGCCGTGGCGGGTAAGAAATTCCTGTTCAGCCTGCGGGTCGTGCAGCAGCGACTGGCGCAGCCGCGACCATGGGGTCACCAGCAGGTCGGCAAGTTTACCGCTTTCGACAATCTCGCCCTGTTCCAGCAGCGCCGCGTGGTCACAGATGGTTTTCACCACCTCCAGCTGGTGCGTAATCAGCACAATGGTCAGATTGAGGCGCTGGTTAATATCCGCCAGCAGGGCCAGCACCGAGGCGGTGGTCTCGGGATCCAGCGCACTGGTCGCCTCATCGCACAGCAGCACTTCCGGCCGGGCGGCCAGCGCCCGGGCGATGCCGACGCGCTGCTTTTGCCCGCCGGAAAGCTGTGACGGGAAAGCAGCGGCCTTTTCGCTGAGAATCCACCAGCTCCAGCAGTTCGCGCACCCGGGCCTCGCGAGCGGCCCTCGGCACTCCGGCAATCTCTAGCGGCACCGCGACGTTGCCAGCGACGGTGCGGGCATGCAGCAGATTGAAGTGCTGGAAAATCATCCCGGTGCGCAGGCGATAATCCCGCAGCGCCGCCTTGTTCAACTGGGTAATATCCTGTCCGTTCACCAGAATGCGGCCCGAGGTGGGCCGCTCCAGTAAATTGAGACAGCGGATGAGCGTACTTTTGCCGGCGCCACTGCGCCCGAGAATGCCGTATATTGCCCCTTTCGGTATCTGCAACGCGATATCGTTCAGCGCCGGTCGGCCGGTTCCGGCGTAGGTTTTGCTCAGCCCTTCGATGGTTATCATGACTGAGGGGCCACCGGGATCACCGAGCCGTTGTAGGTTTTACGGATAAACTCCGCCACCTGCGGCGAGGTCAGATCTTTCGCCAGCGCCTTAATGCGCGGGTCATTCGCCAGGGCTGGGGTGGTCACCAGAATATTGGCGTACGGGTTATGCTCGGCGCTTTCCAGCCCCAGGGCATCCTTCGCTGGCACCAGGCCGGCTTCCAGCGCGTAGTTACCGTTAATCACCGCCAGGTCGACATCGTCGAGGGAGCGCGGGATCTGCGGCGATTCAATCTCCAGAATCTTCAGGTGTTTCGGGTTCTCGACAATATCCTTCGGCGTCGCCAGGGTGGTGGCCGGGTCGGTAAATTTAGGGTCCAGCTTAATAAGCTTCTGCGCCTGCAGCAGGAACAGCGCCCGGCTCAGGTTGGTGGTGTTATTCGGCACCGCCACGGTGGCGTTTTCCGGCAGTGATGAGAAATCTTTATGCTTATGCGAGTAGATCCCCAGCGGCTCAATATGCACCGTGGCCGCGACGGCAAAGGTTTTACCCAGCGCTTTTTCCTGATCCTTCAGATAGGGAACATGCTGGAAGTAGTTGGCATCCACATCGCCACTGGCCAGCAGTTCATTGGCGTTGACCCCGCTGGTCAGCTCCACCACCTTCAGATCGAGGCTGGGATCAATTTTTTTGATGTAGTTGAGGATCTCCGCGTGGGGAACCGGGTCCGCGGCGACGCGCAGCGCGGCAGCCTGGGCAGACGTCCATGCCAGAGAAAGAGACAGTGCGACCCCTGCCAGTTTAAAAGCGGCATATTTCATGGTGTGTTCCTTTTTAGTTATGGTTAAACGATCAATTGCTCGGCGCGTTCGCGAAACACGTCCTGATAGTAGCGTTCCGCCACGTCCGGATGGGAACGCAGACGGCCCTTGAGATAATTCCAGCCGACATCGCGCAGCAGCGGATTGTGCGGGTCGCTGTCCGGCCCTCGCGCTTCACGCGCCAGCTCGGGCGGCAGGGTGTAAACCGGCACCACCGCGTCAAGCTGGGCGCCGAGGAAGAAGGCGATGGAGAGGCGCTGCTGCTGCGCCGGCGGCGACACCACGCGATGGACGGTAGCGCGCAAATACCCGTTGGTCGCCGAGCTCCAGCAGTTCGCCAATATTGACCACAAAGCTGCCGGCCAGCGGCACGGCGTCGATCCATTCTCCAGGCGCGACCTCTACCTGCAGTCCTTTCTGCTCGTCCTGCAGCAGGAAGCTGAGAAACCCCGAATCTTTATGGGCGCCGACGCCCTGGCTGCTTTGGGTCTCCTGCTGGCCGGGATAGCGGATCAGTTTGATATGCTCGTTGGGTTTCTCGCCGTAGAGCTGATCGAAAGCATTCTCCGGGAGCTGCAGGGCTTCGGCAAAGGCGCGCAGCAGGCGGATGCCCACCTGGGTCATTTGCTGTTGCCAGTGAAGTAATACCGGTTTAAGCGACGGCAGGGCGGCAGGCCACAGATTCGGACCCTGCAGCGCTGCCAGCGCGGGGCGTCGTCGCTGAGGGTCAGCGCCGGACGTTCGGCGCCGATATCAAACTGTTCTCGCCAGTCAGGCTGGCCGCGCGTCAGCTCAGAGGCCGCGCGGTTATAGCCGCGAAAATGGGGGGAGTGGATCATCGCCACCTGCTGTTTTTGCGCCTCATCGAGAGCAAAAAAGCGCTGGGACTGGCGCTGAACTTCATATTGAAGCGCGTCGTCGACACCGTGGTTGATCAAATAGAAGAAGCCGATGTCGCGGGCGGCATGACGCAGGTCGGCCAGGAAGGCCGCTTTATCCGCGGGGTCCGCGTAGCGGGCCAGGTCGAGAATCGGCAGGGTGGTCGCGTTCATTGTGTTCTCCGAAAACGGGGTAATAAGTTATGGGTAGATTCAGGTTCTGGGTTCGGGCACAACAGCAGCGCATGGTGATTTCCTCTGTCCGGGGCTGAACACAGCTTGCCTCAAGGCCAAATAAGCAACCAATAACGTTATTTTCTAATTTATGACCGCGCGGGGTTCAGTGCTTTTGCGTTAAATAGATATAGGCGCGAAGCGCGTAATGAAGCCGGTTGCGCCCGTCGGTGAGAGCCAGTAAGGTAGGCGCACTTTTTAATGCGGAACGGACGTATCGTAATGCACAGCTCGAAAGATCCCCTGCACGGCGTGACGCTGGAAGCGCTGCTCAATGCCCTGGTGGCGCGCTATGGTTGGGCGGAAATGGCCCGCCAGGTCAACATTAACTGCTTTAAAAGCGATCCCAGCATTAAGTCCAGCCTCAAATTTCTCCGCCGGACGCCGTGGGCGCGCAAAGAGGTGGAGGCTATGTATCTCGCCTCCCTTGATGATGACGCGCCGGTGGAGAAAGCGGATCCCTGGGCAAACTGGCAGAAAAAATAACCCTTACCACAGGACACCATCATGCAGAGCTGGAGCAGTAAAGATTTCACCGCCGACCGCGCGTGGGGCGCGCTGGATATTGCCAATTTTTCCGGTACCACCGTGCGTCTGCACTGGACCGACCAACCCTATATCTGGCACATCAATGATGGTCAGGAGGTGTTTGCCGTGATGGATGGTCAGGTGGCGATGCATGTGAAAGTCGACGGCGAGGAGCAGAGTCATCATGCTAAACGCCGGCGATATCTTCTACGCCGGGGTGGGATGCGAGCATGTCGCTCCACCCGCAGGGGGCGGCGCGTATTCTGGTGATTGAGAAAGAAGGGTCGGTCTGACCCCGTGGCGGGCGGTTCTTTGCCCGCCGTTTCATCGCCCTGTCAGATGCGACATACCGCGTTGATATAAATTACCTATCCTGCTTTCGATATATTTAATTCTTGTTTGCCATTCCCTTCACCCCAGCACTATCTTTTGCCGCAGGCGCCTGACCAGGCACAATCGCGGGAGAGATCATGGCAACCTTGCAGTGGGACCACGCAGTACAGTTTGTGAATCAGCCGGAAGCGGCGATTGAAATCTTTGCCGGGCAGCAGCTGCGGGCGGTGGCCGGAGGGCGGCATCCGGGGTGGGGAACCCGCAATGCGCTGAGCTATTTTGGCCTGAGTATATCGAATTCCTCGCCATTGCCGACCCGGACGAACTGCGCGCCGCGACGGACAAATTCCTCCTTTCGCGCGACGCCGCACGGCTGCTGCCGGAGAATGAGGCGCTGTTTCGGGTGGCGCTGCGCAGCGGACGACATCGACGCCACCTATGACCAGTTGCGTCGTACAGGGGTGACAGTGTCACCGATTGTCGATGGCCAGCGCAACGATCCGCAGGGCAATATCATCCGCTGGTCGGATCTTCACCATCGATGGCGACACTGCCGGGCTGGTCTATCCCTTTGTGCTGCAGTGGGGAGAAGACGACGCCACCCGGCTGACGCGGCTGCGTGCCCAGAGGCTGGACGCGCCGCATCCGCTGGGCGACATTGCGCTTGAGCAGGCGGTGTTCGAGGTGGTCAATCCGCAGGCGGTGCGCGATCGCTGGCAGGCGCTGCTGGGCTTTCCGCCACTGGGGGAGCAGGGACTGGACGTGGGCGGCCAGCAATTTATCTTCCGTGAAGGGGCTGCCAACCAGCTGACCGAACTGGTGTTCCGCGTCGCCAACCCGGCGCTTAAGGGGCAGCGCTTTCGTGTCGGCAACGGCGTGTATCGCTTTACATAAAGGCTGACTCTAGCGTGCCGTGGCGCGCAGGGCTCCCGGCGGCTGGCCGGTGATGCGTTTGAAAGCCCGGCTGAAGGCCGCCAGCGACTGATACCCGAGGCTGAAGGCGACTTTTTTCCAGCGCCTGGCCTTCATGGGTGATGTACTGCACCGCCAGCCGCATACGCAGCTCGGTGAGATAGCGGGCGGGGGTGGTGCCGGTGGCGGCGAGAAAACGTTCCGCGAACAGCGAGCGTGAAAGACCCGCCTCCCGCGCCAGATCTTCCACTTTCCAGTTGACCCCCGGGCGCTGATGCATGGCGTAGATCGCTTTCGCCAGCCGGGGATCGCGCAGGACCTGTACCCAGCCGGTGGCGTTGCCGCACCCGCACGCTACCCAGCCGCGGACAATCAGCGCGGCCACCACGTCCGCCAGCCGGGCGAGGATCCCAGCATAGCCTGCCTGGCGGGTGAGCGATTCCCGCTCCATCGCTACCAACAGCGGCTGGATCTCCGGCCAGGTGTTTAGCAGGCTGCTGACCCGCATCACCTCGGGCATGGCCTTGACCAACGGCTGCATGCCGCCGAGCTCAAAGTCCATACAACCGCTGAAAATGACGGCGCGCTCCGGGCAGTCAGGCTGGTCGCCAGCGTTGATACAACTTACCGTGCTGCACACCGTTTCGCTGGGCAGCTGCGCCACATTGACCACCGTGGCCTGCGGATCTGAGAGCAGGGCGTGCCCGTCGCCGTTGGGAATAAATAGCGCATCGCCGCTCTCGAGGGTGAACTGTTCCCCGCTGGCCATGCGCAGCAGCACCGGCCCGCGGCTGATGAAATGGAACTGGGCTTTACCCGCCACGGCGCTAAAGCCGACGCCGAACGGGCGTGCGGTTTCGATGCGCCGGTAGTTAACGCCGGAGAGGCGCATACCGCGCAACAGTTCGCTGGTCAGGTCGATGGCAGGCTGGCTCATGGTAATTCCGGACGAATAATCAATAACTGAAGAGTATGCATCATATATCGTCCGAAAGTAAGGCCCTAAGATGACCAGGATGTTAATAAACCTGGAGAGTTGTATATGAGTTCCTGCATAGCTGCTGACGCGAGCCTGTCTCCCGCCAAACCTGCCTGGCGCGCCGTCTATGCCCTGGCCCTCGGGGTGTTCGGCCTGATCGTGGCCGAGTTTCTGCCCGCCAGCCTGTTAACGCCGATGGCCAGCAGCCTCGGCGTCAGTGAAGGGATGGCCGGACAGGCGGTCACCGCGACGGCGCTGGTGGCGTTAGTTACCGGCCTGCTGATCGCCACCGCCACCCGCAATATCGATCGCCGCTGGGTGCTGATGTTCTTTTCCGTACTGCAGATAGTCTCCAGCCTGATGGTCGCTTTTTGCCGATTCGCTGGCGTTTCTCCTGCTGGGCCGTCTGCTGTTGGGGATCGCCATCGGCGGCTTCTGGGCGATGTCCACCGCCACGGCGATGCGTCTGGTGCCGGCGGCCCATGTGCCAAAGGCGCTGGCGATCATCTTTTCCGCGGTGTCTGTCGCCACGGTGGTGGCCGCGCCGCTCGGCAGCTACCTCGGGGAGCTGATCGGCTGGCGCAACGTGTTTATTCTCTGTGCGATACCCAGCCTGCTGGCGCTGCTCTGGCAGCTGTGGGTGCTGCCTTCCATGCGCCCGGAGAGCGTCGGGACCTTCTCCACGCTGTTCAGGGTGCTGCGCCGTCCCGGTATGCTGGGCGGCATGCTGGCGACGATCCTGATTTTCAGCGGCCATTTCGCCTTCTTTACCTACCTGCGGCCGTTCCTTGAGACCGTCGCGCAGGCCAGTGTCGAAGGGGTTTCGCTGATATTGCTCGGCTTCGGTATCGCTAACTTTATCGGCACTTCGGTGGCGAGCTATCTGCTGAACCGTAGCCTGCGTCTCACCCTGGCGCTGGTGCCGTTGATGATGAGCGTTCTGGCGCTGCTGATGGTGACGTTTGGCCATCTGACCGTGCTGGCCGGGCTGCTGGTCGCCCTGTGGGGATTTGCCTTCGGCCTGGTGCCGGTGGCCTGGTCCACCTGGCTTGCCACCTACCGTGCCGGATGAAGCAGAAAGCGCGGGCGGTCTGCTGGTCGCCTCTATTCAGCTGGCCATCAGCGCCGGGGCCGCCGGCGGCGGGGCGGTGTTTGATTTGCACGGCGCCAGCGGCGTCTTCACCGGCAGCGGTCTGCTGCTGTTGAGCGCGATGGTGATTGTCTTCGCCGCCGTACGGGTGAAACCGGTCGCCCGCGCCGACCAGCCGGTGACGGGCCGCTTATCCCGCGAGATCGATAACTAAATTGGCCGACAGGCTGCGGGAGCAGCACAGCGCAATATGCTGCTCTGCGGCCTGTTTTTCCGCCTCCGACTGCACGGTATCCCGGTGGTCGACGGTTCCCTCGCGTACCGGCGTCAGGCAGGCGCCGCAGATCCCCATCTCGCAGGAGAGCGGCACCGCGACGCCATGTTCCTGCAGCACCTGGGCGATGGTTTTTGTCCCCCGGCACCGGCCAGCGCTCCCCGGTGGAGGCGAGGGTGATGGTGAAGGTTCCGTCCGCCGCCGACGCCGCCGTCGGGGCGGGCGGCTGGAACGCTTCGCTGTGCAATTGCGCCTCCTCCCATCCGGCCGCCCGCGCGGTATCGCGAACCCGGGCCATAAATCCGGGCGGACCGCAGAAGTAGACCCGGGTGTCGGCGTCCGGAGCCCCCAGATCCTGCGCCAGCCGCTGGCGCGGACTCTGCCCCTCGTCTGAGCAGTGGATCTGGCAGATTCCACCCGCTAGCTGGCGGGCGATCTCGGTGGCGAAGGCGGCCTCCTGCGCACGGCTAACGTAATAGTGCAGCGTAAAGCTGGCGCCGGACGCCGCCCGGGCGTGGGCCATCGCCAGCAGCGGCGTAATGCCGATCCCGGCGGCGAGAAGCACCACATGGCCGCCCTCGTGCAGCGGAAAGTGGTTGCGCGGGGCAGAGATCATCAATGGCTGTCCCGGGCGCAGGGTGTCATGAATATAACGGGAGCCACCGCGAGACTGCGACTCGCGGGCGATGCAGAGCAGATAGCGATCCCGTTCGGCCGGGCTGCCGGTCAGGGAGTACTGACGGATCAGCCCGCAGGGAAGATGGAGATCGATATGGGCGCCGGGCGTCCACGCCGGCAGCGGTTGCCCCTCGGCGCTCACCAGACTAACGGCCAGATTTTTCGCGCCCTGGCGCCACAGGCCATCGACCACCACCGGGAGTATGTCGCGCATATGACCTCCACTCATACCAGAAAGAAATCGCCAAAGCCCATCTTCTTCAGCCCGCGCCGGTAGGCGATAGAGCTGCGGTCCGCCGGAATATGCGCCTCCAGGGTCAGATCCAGCGGTAACCGTTCCGGACGCTGGGTCTCGACCATCAGGCGGTCCTCTTCAAATACCCGCAGGTTGAACGCATGTACGTCTTCCACCGGCACGTGCAGGTCGAAATTGCGGGCAATAGGGGCAAACATCCGCGTCACCCGGGACGACACCGGCGAGGCGGCGTTCATGATCACCAGCTTCGCATCGGCAGGGAAATGGATGGTCAGCGTGGCGGTGAACGGCAGATGCATTTCAAAGTGACGCAGCCACTGGAACCCATCCGGCGCGCGGAAATCGGAGCTGGCCGGGTAATTGCCCACCGAGCTCCAGTAGTCGGCAACAAAGCCGAACGGCGTCTCCTGCGGGGTGTAGTCCGGCACCTGCTGGTTGTCCGGAGTCGGCGAAGGTGTCGGTGTGGATCCATGCGAAGTGGGCGACATCGAGAAAGCCTTCGACCTGGCGGCCGGCAAATCCCTTTACCTCTAAGGCCGGGCAGTTGATTTGCTGAAAGCCGGCGTCGTCCCAGTGCGGCATGGTCGGTAACGGCGGCGGATTGTCCGGATCGCAGGCCAGGCAGGTCCAGATCAGCCCGTAGCGCTCCTCCACGGCGAAGCTGGTGAGATGCAGTTTGGCCGGAATGGGTTGCCCCGGACTGGAGGGGATGCGGTTGCAGCGGCCATCCTCGCCAAAGCGCAGGCCATGATAGGGGCAGACGATGCCTTCCTCTTCATGAAATCCCAGGGTCAGCGGCACCCCGCGGTGCGGGCAGACGTCGCGGGCGACCACCACCTGGCCTTTAATACGATAGATAACCAGCTGTTCGTCCAGCAGGGTGGCTTTCACCGGGGCGCCGGCAATATCGCAGGCGCGGGCCACCGGGTGCCAGCAGCGGGCCAGCCGCAGCCAGTCCTCTGGATCAAAGGTGCAATGGGCGGGGGGCGTGGGGGTGGTTGTCTTCATGATTTCTCTTCCTGCTCACATCGGTGATTGTTTTATTGTTGTGAGATTATTGTTGTCATATTAGGGTGTTCACATCCATCACCATTAATTCACTCTGCTGTTGCAAAAAAGAGTACAGGGGCGCCATGAGTCCATTTTCCCGTTTCGCGCACTATTTCATCGCCGTGGCCCGCTGCGGCAGCTTGCGCCGGGCCGCCGAGCAGCTGCATATCTCCGCCTCGGCAATTAACCGCCAGATCCTGCAGGCCGAGGAGGCCTTCGGCACCCCGCTGTTCGAGCGCCTGCCGGAGGGACTGCGGATGACCACCGCGGTGAGTTGCTGTATGACAACCTGCTGCGCTGGCAAAAGGAGTTTCGCCAGACGCGGACAGAAATTCGATGAGCTGCAGGGGATGAAGCGCGGAAGCGTTAGCGTTGGCATGGTGCAGGCGCTGGCGGAAGGGGGTTTCGCCGCCGCGCTGGCGGAGATCATCGCCAGCTGGCCGTGGCTGGAGCTGGATCTGCAGGTGGCTGACAGCCACACCGTCAGCCAGAAAGTGCGTCAGGCGGACCTGGACGTCGGCCTGATCCTCGATCCGCA
>NZ_CP039127.1:0-577500 GCF_023100865.1 Pseudomonas sp. A2 | reverse complement strand
GCATTTCACCGCTACACAGGAAATTCCACCACCCTCTACCGTACTCTAGCTCGCCAGTTTTGGATGCAGTTCCCAGGTTGAGCCCGGGGCTTTCACATCCAACTTAACGAACCACCTACGCGCGCTTTACGCCCAGTAATTCCGATTAACGCTTGCACCCTCTGTATTACCGCGGCTGCTGGCACAGAGTTAGCCGGTGCTTATTCTGTCGGTAACGTCAAAACAGCAAGGTATTAGCTTACTGCCCTTCCTCCCAACTTAAAGTGCTTTACAATCCGAAGACCTTCTTCACACACGCGGCATGGCTGGATCAGGCTTTCGCCCATTGTCCAATATTCCCCACTGCTGCCTCCCGTAGGAGTCTGGACCGTGTCTCAGTTCCAGTGTGACTGATCATCCTCTCAGACCAGTTACGGATCGTCGCCTTGGTGAGCCATTACCTCACCAACTAGCTAATCCGACCTAGGCTCATCTGATAGCGCAAGGCCCGAAGGTCCCCTGCTTTCTCCCGTAGGACGTATGCGGTATTAGCGTTCCTTTCGAAACGTTGTCCCCCACTACCAGGCAGATTCCTAGGCATTACTCACCCGTCCGCCGCTGAATCAAGGAGCAAGCTCCCGTCATCCGCTCGACTTGCATGTGTTAGGCCTGCCGCCAGCGTTCAATCTGAGCCATGATCAAACTCTTCAGTTCAATACTGCTTGGGTTTTTAAGAAACCCTAAACTTGGCTCAGCAATCTCAAATGACTATGTGATTTCTCGCATGGCCACTTGTGATGCTGATAATCTTTGTGACTATCAGTCCGTACTCACAAGCACCCACACGAATTGCTTGATTCGATTTGTTAAAGAGCGTTTGGTTAAGAGCGTTTCGTCTCAACCGAGGCGCGCATTCTACGCTTTCCTCATTTGCTGTCAAGCGTTTATTTTGAAGTTTTTTTGCGAGAAACTCGTTTAGCTTCAAACACTTGACTCGCTGCGATCTCTCGTAGCGGGAGGCGAATCATACAGCGTTTAGAAGCGCTGTCAACCATCATCTCAACCGCTGGCGATCATTTGATCGTAGCCCTTTCAACTCTTTCTGAACAACCTAACTTGTTGAATTTCAAGAAGTTTGTCGTTCCGATGTCGCTGGAAGTGGGGCGCATTATAAGGGGATTCGAGAGGGCGTCAACCTTTAATTTCATTTATTTGAAATGTTCCAAGCGAAGACCTTATCAAGGCTACCAAGTGCTCGCCACAACACCTTCTGCGCCTATGAGATCGAGCGCCGCCCGCGCGGCGCTTCGCAGCACAAGGCTGCTCCTACATCTGTTTCGGGCCAGTTATTCCTGCGCCATTGGCGCGCGCACCCTGGGTGCATGGCTGGAGATTGATGAAGAGCAGCAGGCGCAACCTTCGATGTTGAATGGAACAGACAAGGCGGTCGCGCGCGCCAGGCACAGGAGAGACTGGCCAGAAACAGATGTAGGAGCAGCCTTGTGCTGCGAAGCGCCGCGCGGGCGGCGCTCGATCTCACAGGCGCCAGAAAGCCCAAGACAGGCACCTCTCAAAGCCAATGCCATCTCAAGACAGGCACCCGGCAGCCCTGACACAACCAACAACCAACAACCCAAAACCCAAAAACAAAGCGGGGAGGCCTACCGGCCTCCCCGCTTTTACATAGCTAAACCCACCGAAAATCACTCGGCCTTGAGGGTAACCCGCGCAAACGACTTCTTGCCCGCCTGGCACACATGGGTTGCACCCAGTGCAAACACGAAGTCACGATCCACCACTGCGCCATCAACCTTCACAGCACCACCGCTAAGCAAATCACGCGCCTGAGCCGAGTTCTTCACCAGGCCAGCCCGGTTCAGCACGGCAGCAATTGGCAGGCTTTCAGCCGCAGCGACTTCGACCTCCGGCAGATCTTCCGGCAACTCGCCCTCCTTCATGCGGTTACCCGCGGCACGGTGAGCATTGGCCGCAGCCTCTTCGCCATGGAAGCGTGCAACGATCTCTTCCGCCAGTTTGATCTTGATGTCGCGCGGATTTGCGCCATTGGCGACGTCGGTACGGAACTGCTCGATCTCTTCCATGGAACGGAAGCTCAGCAGCTCGAAGTAGCGCCACATCAGGGTATCCGGGATCGACACCAATTTGCTGTACATCACCCCCGGCGCTTCCTGGATACCCACATAGTTACCCAGCGACTTGGACATCTTCTTCACGCCGTCAAGCCCTTCGAGCAGCGGCATGGTCACGATGTTCTGCGCCTCCTGGCCATAGGCGCGCTGCAGTTCACGCCCCATCAGCAGGTTGAACTTCTGGTCAGTGCCACCGAGTTCGACATCAGCCTTCAATGCCACCGAGTCATAGCCCTGCACCAGCGGGTACAGGAACTCGTGGATGGCAATAGGCTGGTTGGTGGTGTAGCGCTTGTCGAAGTCATCGCGCTCGAGCATGCGCGCCACGGTGTACTGCGACGCCAGGCGAATGAAGTCGGCCGGGGTCAGCTTGTCCATCCAGGTGGAGTTGAATGCAACCTCGGTCTTGGCCGGATCAAGGATCTTGAACACCTGCTGCTTGTACGTCTCGGCGTTTTCCAGCACCTGCTCGCGGGTCAGCGGCGGGCGCGTGGCGCTCTTGCCGCTCGGGTCGCCGATCATGCCGGTGAAGTCACCGATCAGGAAGATGACCTGATGCCCCAGATCCTGGAACTGGCGCAGCTTGTTGATCAGCACCGTGTGCCCAAGGTGCAGGTCAGGCGCGGTCGGGTCGAAGCCGGCCTTGATGCGCAGAGGCTGGCCGCGCTTGAGCTTCTCCACCAGTTCCGACTCGACCAGTACTTCTTCCGCACCGCGCTTGATAAGCGCCAGCTGCTCTTCAACCGACTTCATAGACAAACCCGCAAGGCTCAGATTCAGGGGGAGCCAACCATACAAGATCGGCCGTCAATTACAAGTTTCGCAAAGGAATGTGACCCGAACACGGGCTTGCGGCGTCTACGCGCCCTTGCGTGAAAATGGATTTGGTTATATTTTATACAGTTATTTCATCTTCATCATGTCATTCATCTTTTCCATTTCACCTTTTTCAAAGTCACCTTGCCCATGACCAACGAACCGCCTAAAGCGCCCCCGCTTTATCCGAAAAGCCATCTGTTGGCCGCCAGCGGCATAGCCGCCCTGCTCAGCCTGGCCCTGCTGGTGTTTCCTTCCAGCGAAGTGGAAGCCAAGAAAACCACCCTCAACCTCGAGCTGGAGAGCCCTGCCGAGCAGTTGAAGGACGAATCCCGCGCTGCGCCGCTGGTGCAGGCAGAAGGTGAGCAAGGCTCACCATTCGCCCAGATCGAAGAGGCCGCCCCCGAGACGCAGAAGGCCGAGCAGGAAGCCCCTGCGGCCGAACCGGTCGTCGAAGCTGCCAAGCAGCCCAGCCACCGCGAAGTCACCGTGGCCCGTGGCGACACCCTGTCCACACTGTTCGCCAAGGTCGGCCTGCCGAGCAACGCGGTGCACGACGTTCTGGCAAGCAACAAGCAGGCCAAGCAGTTCAGCCAGCTCAAGCATGGCCAGGTGCTGCAGTTCGAGCTCGACAAGGAAGGCCAGCTGGCCAGCCTGCACAGCAAGGTCAGCAACCTCGAAACCATTCGCCTGAACAAGACCGACAAGGGCTATACCTTCAACCGCGAGATCAGCAAGCCGGTTGTGCGTACCGCCTACGCCCACGGCGTGATCAAAAGCTCGCTGTCGGCCTCGGCCCAACGTGCCGGCCTGTCCCACAGCATGACCATGGACATGGCTCGCGTGCTGGGTTACGACATCGATTTCGCCCAGGACATCCGCCCGGGCGATGAATTCGATGTGGTTTACGAGCAAAAGGTGATGGACGGCAAGGTCGTCGGTACCGGCAACATCCTCTCCGCGCGCTTCACCAACCGCGGCAAGACCTACACCGCCGTGCGCTATACCAACAAGCAGGGCAACACCAGTTACTACACCGCAGATGGCAACAGCCTGCGCAAGGCATTCATCCGCACCCCGGTCGACTTCGCCCGCATCAGCTCGCGCTTCTCTGCCGGCCGCAAGCATCCGATCCTGAACAAGATCCGTGCCCACAAAGGCGTCGACTACGCCGCCCCACGCGGCACTCCGATCAAGGCAGCCGGTGACGGCCGCATCGAACTGGCCGGGCGCCGCGGTGGTTACGGCAATACCGTGATCATCCAGCACGGCAACCGCTACAAGACGCTGTATGGCCACATGCAGGGCTTTGCCAAGGGCATCAAGACCGGCAGCTCGGTCAAGCAGGGCCAGATCATCGGCTACATCGGCACCACCGGCTTGTCCACCGGACCGCATCTGCACTACGAGTTCCAGGTCAACGGTGTGCACGTTGACCCGCTGAGCCAGAAAGTGCCGATGGCCGACCCGATCGCCAGGAACGAGCGCCAGCGTTTCCTGCAGCAGAGCCAGCCCTTGATCGCCCGCATGGATCAGGAAAAGGCCACCCTGCTCGCAGCGAACAAGCGCTAAGCACATGGCGCTATACCTGGGGGTGATGTCCGGCACCAGCCTTGATGGCCTGGACATTGCCTTGATCGAACAAGGCGAGCAGCTCGAACTGCTCGCCACCCACTACCTGCCCATGCCCGGCGACCTGCGCCAGGAACTGCTGGGCCTTTGCAGCAGCGGCCCTGACGAGATCGCCCGCGCTGCACTGGCGGAAAACCGCTGGGCCAGCCTGGCAGGCGAAGGCATCTGCCAACTGCTGGCCAGGCAAGGGCTGCAGGCCGGAGCCATCCGCGCCATCGGCAGCCACGGCCAGACCATCCGCCACGAACCTGCACGCGGCTTTACCGTACAGATCGGCAACCCGGCGCTGCTGGCCGAGCTTACCGGTATCAGCGTGGTCGCCGACTTCCGCCGTCGCGATGTGGCCGCCGGCGGCCAAGGTGCGCCACTGGTGCCGGCCTTCCATGAAACCCTGTTCAGCCATCTGGGCCAGCGCCTGGCAATTCTCAACGTGGGCGGCTTCAGCAACCTCAGCCTGATCGAACACGACAAGCCAGTCCACGGCTTCGACTGCGGCCCGGGCAACGTGCTGCTGGATGCCTGGATCGAGCGCAAGCGCGGCCAGGCCTACGATGCGGATGGGGCTTGGGCTGCCTCGGGCGTGGTGCAGGCCGACTTGCTCAGCGCACTGCTGGCCGACCCGTTCTTCGCCGGCAGCGGCCCGAAGAGCACCGGCCGCGAAGTATTCAACCTGCCCTGGCTGGATGGCCACCTGACCCGCCTGCCCGCTTACCGCGACGAGGACGTACAGGCAACATTGCTGGAACTGACCGCACGCAGCATCATCGACTCGTTGAGCAACGCCCAGCAAGGCACCGAAGCGCTGCTGGTCTGCGGTGGCGGTGCGCGCAACGGCGCCCTGATGGCACGCCTTGGCCAGTTGCTGCCCGACGCCTGTGTCGCCAGCACCGGCGCCCATGGCGTGGACCCGGACTGGGTCGAAGCAATGGCCTTCGCCTGGCTGGCCCACTGCTGCCTGGAAGGCATCGCTGCCAATCGCCCTAGCGTGACAGCGGCCAAGGGCCTGCGCGTACTCGGCGCAATCTACCCGGCCTGAACGTTACGCCAGAAAGCAAAACGCCGCGCAATTGCGCGGCGTTTTCGTATGGCCAGGCCTCAGATCGAGAACGAGGAGCCGCAGCCACAGGTGGTGGCAGCGTTCGGGTTCTTGATCACGAAGCGTGAGCCTTCCAGACCTTCCTGGTAATCCACTTCGGCGCCGGCGAGGTACTGGAAGCTCATTGGGTCGACCACAAGGGAAACACCTTCGCGCTCGACGATGGTGTCGTCTTCAGCCACGTCTTCATCGAAGGTGAACCCATATTGGAACCCCGAGCAGCCACCACCGGTGACGAACACGCGCAGCTTCAGACGATCGTTGCCTTCCTCGGAAACCAGGTTCTTCACCTTTTGCGCAGCGCCGTGGGTGAATTCCAAAGCGGTGGGGGTGAAGGTTTCGACGCTCATGTTGATTCTCCCGGCGTGGTAGCCGCCATAAAACTCGATGACGCGCATTATCCGCTTTCCCGAGAAAATCGGTCAAGAATTGTGCGGCTTTAGTCGCGACATACAAAAAGGCCCGCACGACGCGGGCCTTTTCGCAAGCTGGCTGCTTATGGCAGCAGGCCCGCGTGGGACAGGCCCATGCGTTCGTCCAGGCCGAACAGGATGTTGAGGTTCTGCACTGCCTGGCCGGACGCGCCCTTGACCAGGTTGTCGATCACCGACAGCACCACCACCAGGTCACCACCTTGCGGGCGATGAACGGCAATGCGGCAGACGTTGGCACCGCGCACACTGCGGGTTTCCGGATGGCTGCCAGCCGGCATCACGTCGACGAACGGTTCGTTGGCGTAACGCTTCTCGAACAGCGCCTGCAGGTCGACCGAGGTGTCGGCGACGGTAGCGTACAGGGTGGCGTGGATGCCACGGATCATTGGCGTCAGGTGCGGCACGAAAGTCAGGCCGATATCCTTGCCAGCGGCCAGGCGAAGACCTTGGCTGATTTCCGGCAGGTGGCGATGGCCCTTCACTGCGTAGGCTTTCATGCTTTCGCCGGCTTCGCAGAACAGCGAGCCCACCGCCGCACCGCGGCCAGCGCCGCTGACACCCGACTTGCAGTCGGCGATCAGGCGCGACGGGTCGGCCAGGCCAGCTTCCAGTAGCGGCAGGAAGCCCAGTTGGGTAGCAGTCGGGTAGCAACCCGGCACTGCGATCAGGCGCGCCTGGCGAATCTTCTCGCGGTTGACTTCAGGCAGGCCGTATACCGCGTCCTTGAGAAGCTCTGGCGCACCGTGCGGCTGGCCGTACCACTTGCCCCACTCGGCAGCGTCCTGCAGGCGGAAATCGGCCGACAGGTCGATCACCTTGGTACCGGCCGCCAGCAGTTCGCCAGCCAGGGCGTGGGCAACACCGTGCGGGGTGGCGAAAAACACCACGTCGCAGGCGGCCAGGGTCTTGCTGTCCGGCACGCTGAACGCCAGACCGTCATAGTGGCCGCGCAGGTTCGGGTACATGTCCGCCACTGCAACGCCCGCCTCGGAGCGCGAAGTGATGACCGCCACTTCGGCCTGTGGATGCTGTGCCAGCAGACGCAACAGTTCGACGCCGGTGTAACCCGTGCCGCCGACGATACCGACCTTGATCATAACGCTTGCCCCTTATCAACGAGCCGTCTGGAAAGCGCACGATAATAGGGGCGCAAGGCGCCTGTAACAACTCTTCGGGTGACCCTTCGGGCGCTTGACCACTACTATCTGACGACCGTGAATACCTGAAGGAACTCCCCCATGCTTTACCTATGGATCAAAGCGCTGCATATCGTCAGCGTGGTCTGCTGGTTCGCCGGCCTGTTCTACCTGCCGCGGCTGTTCGTCTACCACGCCCAAAGCCAGGACAGCATCAGCCAGGAACGCTTCGTGACCATGGAGCGCAAGCTGTTTCGCGGCATCATGAACCCGGCGATGATCGCCACCTACGTGTTCGGCGCGTGGATGCTCTACCTCACGCCCGGCTGGCTCAGCCAGGGCTGGCTGCATGCCAAGCTGACCCTGGTCATCCTGCTGACCGTCTACCATCACATGTGCGGCGCTCAGCGCAAGCGCTTCGCCAGCGGCAGCAACACCCGCAGCCATGTCTACTATCGCTGGTTCAACGAAGTACCCGTATTGTTCCTGCTGGGTATCGTAATTCTGGTGGTGGTCAAACCGTTCTGACATAGCCACCCACTCAAGGAGCCTTGCCATGTCGCTACCTGCCTCCCTCGAACAACGCCTGCGCCTGCCCGTGGTTGCCGCACCGATGTTCCTGATCTCCAACCCCAGGCTGGTACTGGCCTGCTGCTCCAGCGGCGTGGTCGGCAGCTTCCCGGCCCTGAACCAGCGCGACAGCGCCGGCTTCAAGGCCTGGCTGGAGGAAATCGAGGCAGGCCTGGCACTGCTGCAGGCGCCAGCACCCTATGCCGTCAACCTGATCGTCCACCCGACCAACCCGCGCCTGCAAGCCGACCTGGCGTTGTGCGTGGAACACCGCGTGCCGATCGTCATCACCAGCCTCGGCGCGGTGAAGGAAGTGGTCGATGCCGTGCATGGCTACGGCGGCCTGGTGTTCCACGATGTCACCACCCGCCGCCATGCCGAGAAAGCCGCCGAAGCCGGTGTCGATGGCCTGATCGCCGTTGCTGCAGGCGCAGGCGGCCATGCGGGCACCTGGAGCCCGTTCGCCCTGGCCGCAGAGATTCGCCAGTTCTTCGACAAGACCCTGCTGCTGGCCGGCTGCCTCAACCACGGCCACGAGATCCTCGCCGCGCAAATGCTGGGTGCGGACCTTGCGTACATGGGCACCCGCTTCATCGCCACCGCAGAAAGCCAGGCCCCGGGCGCCTACAAGCAGATGCTGCTCGATTCCCATGCCGCCGACATCATCCACACCCCGGCGGTGTCCGGCGTCCCTGCCAGCTTCCTGCGCCCGAGCCTGGAGCAAGCTGGCTACGACATGGATACCCTCAAGGGCGGCCATGAGCAAGGCAAGCTCAAGCCGATCGACGACGAAGCCAAGGCCTGGAAGACCGTGTGGTCGGCGGGCCAGGGGGTCGGCGGTATCGACGACCTGCCCAGTGCCAGCGCACTGATCGGACGGCTGCATGACGAGTACCGGGACGCTCTGGAGCGCTGCCAGGCGCTGCGCGCCCGTACCTTGTAGCAAAAGGCAACACCTTGACTGGCCAAGCTGTACACTAGGCGCCCTCTTCAGCCCCCAGGAGCCTTGCATGACCCGTTACGCCATGATCACTGGTGCTTCCAGCGGCCTGGGCCTCGCCCTGGCGGAAGCCCTGGCGCGGCGCGGGCGCAACCTGATCCTGGTGGCTCGCCAGCGTGAAACGCTGGAGCCGGTGGCCATCGAACTGACCCAACGCTTCGGTGTCGAGGTGCTATTCCGCGCCTGCGATCTCAGCCAACCGTTACGCCTGTCAGGCTTCGTGCTTGAACTGGAGGAAGGCGAGCGACGTATAGACCTGCTGGTCAATTGTGCCGGCCTGCGCACCTACGGGCCATTCCTGGCCCATGAGTGGGCGGACGAGCAGGACTTGTTGGAAGTCAACGTGCTGGCCCTGAGCCGCCTGTGCCACGCCATCGGTAACCTGATGGCCGTGCAGGGCGGCGGACAGATCCTCAATGTCGCGGGCCTGGCCGGGGTGGCGCCTGGCCCGTGGATGGCCGCCTATGCCGCTAGCAAGGCCTATGTACTGAGCTTCTCCCAGGCCTTGCGTGAAGAACTCAAGCGCACCGGCATCAAGGTTTCGGTACTGTGCCCAGGCCCGGTGCACTCCTCGCGCCGGCGCATTCCGCGGCTGGATGGCAAGCCACGCTGCCTCAGCCCTGAGGAAGTTGCGCTGTACACGGTGCGCGCGCTGGACAAGAACCGCGCGCTGATCATGCCCGGCCGACGCAACCGCTGGATGGCGTTCGCACCGCGTCTGCTGCCGCGCTGGCTGGTGCGCAAGCTGGCCGGTGCCATCCACCGCCGCTATTGCCCGGTTGGTATGGAATAGCTACTGGGCGAGCGGCGCCCGGCTGAGTACACTCGGCCCGACCCTCACCATGGAGCAAGTGCTGTGGACGATTTATTCATCAAGATCATCAACCGGGAAATCCCGGCGAAGATCATCTACGAGGACGACCAAGTTCTGGCGTTCCACGATATCGCCCCCCAGGCGCCCGTGCATTTTCTGGTCATCCCGAAAAAGCACATCCGCACCCTCAATGACTTGACCGAGGAAGACAAAGGCCTGGCTGGTCACATCTTGTTCACCGCCCAGCGCCTGGCCAAGGAACTTGGCTGCGAAGAAGGCTTCCGCGTAGTCATGAACTGCAACGAGCAAGGCGGCCAGACCGTCTACCACATCCACATGCACGTGCTTGGCCAGCGCCAGATGCACTGGCCACCGGGCTGATCCACGGCAAGCGACCCTGCCACTATTGCGGTAAACTGTCGGGCACATTCTTGCGGAGGTGCCCGATGGCTACCGAACGTCACTACTCGCCGCTCGACCGCTTGTTGCTGCAGGCCGATACCGCCATGCGCACCTTGCTGCCCTTCAGCGGCCAACCCGCCCGCCCTTCGCCGGCCATCGTCCAGCCGGACGTCGACCTTGACGAACAGCAGGCCCGTCATGTTGCCGGGTTGATGCGTATCAACCACACCGGTGAAGTCTGCGCCCAGGCGCTGTACCAGGGCCAGGCCCTGACCGCCAAGCTGCCCGAAGTGCGCAAGGCCATGGAACATGCCGCCGAGGAAGAAGTGGACCACCTGGC
The DNA here is from genome assembly GCF_023100865.1 of Pseudomonas sp. A2. Classification (NCBI taxonomy): domain Bacteria; kingdom Pseudomonadati; phylum Pseudomonadota; class Gammaproteobacteria; order Pseudomonadales; family Pseudomonadaceae; genus Pseudomonas; species Pseudomonas sp. A2. The sequence goes on along the minus strand of NZ_CP039127.1, from coordinate 567,131 downwards.
CTGGTGCGAACAGCGCATTCGCCAGCTGAACAGCCACCCCAGCGTGCTCAACCCGTTGTTCTACGGCATGTCGTTCGGTATCGGTGCACTCGCCGGGCTGGTCAGCGACAAGGTCAGCCTTGGCTTCGTCGCCGCCACCGAGCATCAGGTGTGCAAACACCTCGACGAGCACCTGGAGCAGATTCCGCAGGAAGACGAAAAGTCCCGGGCCATCCTCGAACAGATGCGCGTCGACGAGGAACAGCACGCCGAGTCTGCACTGGAAGCCGGCGGTTATCGCTTCCCTGCCCCGGTTCGCTTTGGCATGAGCCTGTTGGCCAAAGTCATGACCAAGAGCACCTACCGTATCTGAAGGCATCACCATGACGGACCGTTTCGACGCCAAGGACCTGGCGCGCGCCGTGCAAGCCGGCATTCTGCAGCAGGGCCAGGACCAGGCCCTGCTGGCGTTCCTGCACCAGCAGCCGGCACAGCGCGGCAGCTTCCAGCTGGCCCATGTCGCGTTCTACTTCGGCGCCATGCTGATCATGGCAGCCATGGGCTGGTTGCTTACCGAAGCCTGGATGCGCATCGGCGACTGGGCGCTGCTGCTCATCGCCAGCCTCTATATTCTGCTGCTCACACTGTTCGCCGTTAACCTGCAACGGCGCGTACAGCCCGTCGCGGCCGGGGTGCTGGCGGCGGTGGCGGTCAGCATCGTGCCGTTGGCGGTGTTCGCCATCGAACGGCTGGCCGGCTGGTGGCCAATGGATGATGCGCAGGCGAACTATCACCAGTACTACACCTACGTGCAGGGCGGCTGGCTGGCAATGGAAGCAGCCACGGTACTTGCCGGGCTGTTGATGCTGAGGCTGATCCCCTACCCGTTTATCGTCATGCCGATTGCCGTCGCCCTGTGGTTCATGTCGATGGACTTGAGCGAATGGTTCTTCGGCTCGCCATTCAGCTGGGAACAGCGCCGCGAGGTTTCGCTGTGGTTCGGTCTGGGCTTGCTGGTGTTTTTTGTTGGTGTGGACGGCCGCACCCGCGAAGACTATGCCCACTGGGGCTACCTGGCCGGGCTGGCGGCATTCTGGGGCGGGCTGACGCTGGTGGACAGCGGCAGCGAGCTGGGCAAGGCCCTGTACTGCCTGATCAATATTGCCCTGATGGGTATGGCGGTGCTGTTGCGCCGGCCGGTGTTCATGGTGTTCGGGGCGTTGGGTGTGGCGGCTTACCTGGGGTACCTGTCGTACGAGGTGTTTGCCGACTCGCTGCTGTTCCCGGTGGTGGTGACCCTGATCGGGCTGGGGGTTATCGGGCTGGGGCTGGTTTACCAGAAGCGGCGGGAGCGGTTGAGCCGGGTGATGCGCGATTGTTTGCCGGGATGGGTGCGGGCTGCGCTGCCGGCGCTTCGCAGCTGAAATTGTTGGGGCCGCTCTGCGCCCCATCGCCGGCAAGCCAGCTCCCACCTCGACCGCATTGGCCTCAAGCCATGTGCTATCCCTGTGGGAGCTGGCTTGCCGGCGATGGGCTGCAACGCAGCCCCCAAAATGCTGTTCAACCCAGCTCTACAATCTCGTACCCGTGGGTAATCTCAACCCCGGCACGCTCGAGCATGATCGAAGCCGAGCAATACTTCTCCGCCGACAGCTCTACCGCACGCTTGACCTGGGCCTCCTTCAGCCCACGCCCCTTCACCACGAAGTTCATGTGGATCTTGGTAAACACCTTCGGGTCTTCGCTGGCACGCTCGGCCTCCAGGAACGCCTCGCAGCTTTCCACCGCCTGGCGCGACTTCTTCAGAATGCTGACCACGTCAAAGCTGCTGCAGCCACCCAGGCCCAGCAACAGCATCTCCATCGGGCGCACGCCCAGGTTACGGCCACCGGCCTCGGGCGGGCCGTCCATCACGACGACATGGCCGCTCCCCGATTCGCCGAGGAACATCGCCTCACCGGCCCACTGGATACGTGCCTTCATCTACCCGGACTCCTGATTTACGAAAAAGGGTGTCAGCTTAGACCTTGTGCGGCTGTGGGAAAAGTACGAGTCATGTCGGTTTAGTACCGAAACATCCGGTAGTGTCTGATAAGCTGGCGCCAAATGACTGGCGCATTCCGCCAGCCAACCTTTATAAAAAGCCTATGCGTCATATCGAACAGGATTTCGTGATGGTTGCTTCCGCCCTACCCGCCAAGATCAAGAACATTGAAAAGTTGCTGGTGCACTGCCAGCGCCGTCGCTATACCGCCAAAAGCAACATCATCTGCGCAGGCGACCGGGCCGAGACACTGTCGTTCATCATCAAGGGTTCGGTCACCATCCTCATCGAGGACGATGACGGCCATGAAATGATCATCGCCTACCTCAACAATGGCGACTTCTTCGGCGAGTTGGGCCTGTTCGAGCCGGTCGAGGGTGAACAGCAGCGCAGTGCCTGGGTGCGCGCCAAGACCGAATGCGAAGTAGCCGAAATCAGTTATGAGAAGTTTCGCGAACTGGCGCGCCAGGACCCGGAAATCCTCTATGCCCTGGGCAGCCAGATGGCCCAGCGCCTGCGCAACACCACGCGCAAGGTCGGCGACCTGGCGTTCTTCGACGTTACCGGGCGTGTCGCCCGTTGCCTGCTGGAGCTGTGCAAGCAACCCGACGCCATGACACACCCCGATGGCATGCAGATCAAGATCACCCGTCAGGAAATCGGCCGCATCGTCGGTTGCTCGCGGGAAATGGTCGGCCGCGTCCTCAAGGACCTTGAGGAACGCAGCCTGGTGCAGGTCAAAGGCAAGACCATGGTGGTCTACGGTACCCGCTAGTCCCTGGGCAGGTCGGCCAGCACCTTGGCATAGGCCTGCGACAGCCGCTCGAACCATGGGGCCGCAGGCGCCACTTCGTGCAGGGCGATGTGCGCATCGGCGCGGCAGCGCTGCTCCAGCTCGCAGCACTCGTTGAAGCGGTTGACCGCAGCCACCATCGAATCACGCTCGTTGTCCAGCAGCAGCGCACCGTGCACCAGCACCACCGGGCGCTTGCCACCCAGCCCCTGGCGCCAGCGCTGGGCGGTGCCCACCAGTTTGCGGCCATTGAGGTTGACGTTGTAGCGGCCATCGCAGAAGGCGCCGTCGATTTCGCCCACCGACGCCACCCCGCCCCACTCGCGCAGCACCTCACACAGCGGCAGGCACAGGCGCTCGTAGGCGTTTTCGATACGGCCGTGGTCGCCTTCGCTGCGAGGGGCAACATAGACCAGGGCAACATTCACCGTGGCGTGTGATTGCGGCACCGGCTCGCCGCCGGTTTCGCGCAGCAGCACCGGCCAGCCGGCAATCGCCAGCTCCGCGCAGGCGGCTTCGAAATTGTCCAGACGGCTCATGCGCCGGGGCATGACCAGGGCGTGGTCGGTCGGGCGCCAGAACAGCACGCCACTGTCGCGCTCGCCGCGGCAGACGGCGGCCAGCAATTCCTGTTCGGCGTGCAGGCCTTGTTCTACGGTCAGGGCCAGGGGTTGATCGGTCATTGATCCACCTTTGATGTTGTTATTCAGGGCCTCTTCGCGGGCACGCCCGCTCCCACAGGGATTACCACAGACCCCGAGGGTGATGGAGAACCTGTGGGAGCGGGCGAGCCGAAGCGTCGGACCGCCGCGAAGGGGCCATTACATGCACACAAAAAAGCCGGCAATAACGCCGGCTTCATTCGATCAGTCCAGTTGCTGAACAGTCTTCTTCACCTGTTCCGGAAAGAACAACCGCTGCAATTCAAGCCCTGGCTGCTCGGCGCGCATGAATGCCTCACCGACCAGGAACGAGTAGACCTCATTGATCGCCATCAGCTCCACATCGGCTCGGTTCAAGATGCCGCTCTCGGTAATCGCCAGGCGATCACGCGGAATACGCGGCAGCAGGTCGAGGGTGGTTTCCAGGCTGACCTCGAAGGTGTGCAGATTGCGGTTGTTCACCCCCACCAGCGGTGTATCCAGGGTTTTCAACGCGCGCTCCAGTTCATCGCCATCATGCACTTCCACCAGCACGTCGAGCCCAACATCCTTGGCCGTGGCCGCCAGTTCGGCCATCTTCACGTCATCCAGCGCCGACACGATCAGCAGCACACAGTCCGCGCCCAGGGCCCGGGCCTCGACGATCTGGTACGGGTCGACCATGAAGTCCTTGCGGATCACCGGCAGCGACACCGCCGCGCGGGCCTGCTGCAGGTACTCGTCGGCGCCCTGGAAGTAGTCCACATCGGTCAGCACCGACAGGCAGGTCGCCCCGCCCTTCTCGTAGCTGACGGCGATTTCCGCCGGCACGAAATTCTCGCGAATCACTCCTTTGCTCGGCGAGGCCTTCTTTATTTCGGCAATCACCGCCGGCTGCTTGCGCGCGGCTTGCTCGATCAGAGCCTTGGCAAAACCACGCGGGGCGTCGGCAGCCTTTGCAAGGCCCTCCAGTTCGGCGAGGCTGATGCGCGCGCTGCGCTCGGCCACTTCCTGAAACTTGCGGGCAATGATCCTTTCCAGCACCGTCGGCACACTCATGCTTCGTTCTCCACCTTGAATACTGCAGTAAAGGCACCCAGCTCCTGCAGCTTCTCCCAGGCCAGCCCGGTGTGCAGTACGTCGTGGGCCAGTTCCACACCGGCTTTCAGGCTCATGGCATGGTCAGCGGCATACAGCGCCGCGCCGGCATTGAGCACGATCATCTCGGCGGCCTTCTGGCCGTTTTCGGTCTTGCGTCGGCCCAGCGCATCGCGGATCAGCTCCAGCGACGCCTGCGGGTTCTCGACGGCCAGGCCGTGCAGGCTCTGGCTCTTCATGCCGAGGTCTTCCGGCTCTACCCAGTATTCGGTGATTTCACCATTTTTCAGTTCGGCGACGAAGGTCGGCGCAGCCAAGCTGAACTCGTCCAGGCCATCCTTCGAGTGCACCACCAGCACGTGCTTGCTGCCCAGGCGCTGCAGTACTTCAGCCAACGGGCGGCAAAGGGTCTGGGCAAACACACCGACCACTTGGTGTTTCACCCCGGCCGGATTCGTAAGCGGGCCGAGCATGTTGAACAGGGTGCGCAGCCCCAGGTCGCGACGCGGGCCGGCAGCGTGCTTCATGGCCGAATGATGGCTTTGCGCGAACATGAAGCCGATGCCCAGGCTGTCGATGCAGCGGGCTACCTGGGTGGGCGTCAGGTTCAGGTAGATACCGGCGGCCTCCAGCAGGTCGGCACTGCCGCTCTTGCCCGATACCGCGCGGTTGCCATGCTTTGCCACGGTGCAACCTGCCGCCGCCAGTACGAACGACGAGGCGGTGGACACGTTGAAGATGTTGGCGCCATCACCGCCGGTACCGACGATATCGACCACGCCATCGAGGCTCTGCAGTTCGACCTTGTCGGCCAGCTCGCGCATCACCGACACCGCACCGACGATCTCGTCGATGCTTTCGCTCTTCATGCGCATGCCCATCAGGAAGGCGCCGATCTGCGCTTCGCTGCACTGGCCGGTCATGATCTGGCGCATGACGTCGCGCATTTCTTCGGTAGAAAGGTCCAGCTGACCGACGATACGGCTCAACGCACTCTTGATATCCATGTTCGATCCTTAGCGGCGGCCGCCGGTCTGCTTGAGGAAGTTGGCGAACAGTTCGTGGCCCTGTTCGGTCAGGATCGACTCGGGGTGGAACTGCACCCCTTCGATATTCAGCGTCTTGTGGCGCAAACCCATGATCTCGTCGACCGAGCCGTCAGCATGGGCGGTCCAGGCGGTCACTTCCAGGCAGTCGGGCAAGGTTTCGCGCTTTACCACCAGCGAGTGGTAACGGGTCACGGTCAACGGGTTGTTGAGGCCGGCGAACACGCCCAGGTCACGGTGATGTACCGGGCTGGTCTTGCCGTGCATCACCTGGCGGGCACGTACCACATCACCACCAAAGGCCTGGCCGATGGACTGGTGGCCCAGGCATACGCCAAGGATCGGCAGCTTGCCGGCAAAGTGCAGGATGGCCTCGATGGACACGCCCGCCTCGCTCGGCGTGCACGGGCCTGGAGATACGACGATGCGCTCGGGGTTGAGGGCTTCGATCTGGGCGATGGTCATTTCGTCATTGCGAATGACCTTTACCTCGGCACCCAGCTCGCCAAGGTACTGAACGACGTTGTAAGTGAATGAGTCGTAATTGTCGATCATCAGTAACATCGGGTTAAACCTCTTGAATCTACTGACTTCAAAATTCGAACCTTCCTGCTTCTGCCAAAGGCGCAGCTTGGCCATTCAGGGGCGGTAGACAGGAAGGCAAACGGGGGCGGGCCGGACGGGCCGGCAGGGGATAAAGTCAGGCGCGCCAACGCCAACGGGCGTGGGCCTTGATAACGCGCATCAAGAGTTTGCTGACGATCAACACAGGATAGGTCTCGCTCATACGTTCCGGCACAGTAGCCTACCGGGGCGGCGGGCGCAATATGCCCGTAAACACGGGGAAACGAATGGACTTGGGAGGGATGCACTGCGATTTGCTAAGGTCGATGGGGTTGTCCTGATAAAAACAAAGAAAAGGATGTTCCCTGATGCGAAAAGCACCGTTATTGCGCTTTACCCTCGCCTCATTGGCGTTAGCCTGCAGCCAGGCCTTTGCTGCACCCTCGCCCTACTCCAGCATGATCGTGTTTGGTGACAGCCTCAGCGACGCTGGGCAGTTTGGCGGGGTGCGCTTCACCAACCGCGATGCCAATGGCAATTATGCGCCAGTGTCACCGATGATCCTGGGCGGGCGGCTTGGTGTGAGCCCGACCGAGCTTGGCCCCTCCACCTCCCCGGTCAATCCGGTGCTGGGGCTTCCCGACGGCAACAACTGGGCAGTCGGTGGCTACACCACCCAGCAGATCCTGGATTCGATCACCAGTACCTCCGAAACCGTCATCCCGCCAGGGCGACCCGGCGCCGGGCTGGTACTGCGTGATAAACCGGGCTACCTGGCCAACGGCCTGCGCGCCGACCCCAACGCGTTGTATTACCTGACTGGCGGCGGCAATGACTTCCTGCAAGGCCTGGTCAACAGCCCGGCCGATGCCGTGGCCGCCGGCGCCCGCCTGGCCGCCAGCGCCCAGGCCCTGCAGCAAGGCGGCGCCCGCTACATCATGGTCTGGCTGCTGCCCGACCTCGGGCAAACACCGAACTTCAGCGGTACGCCGCAACAAAACCCACTGTCGCTGCTATCCGGCGCGTTCAACCAGTCGCTGCTCAGCCAACTGGGGCAGATCGATGCCGAAATCATTCCGCTGAACATCCCTGTGCTGCTGAGCGAAGCGCTGGCCAGCCCCGAGCAGTTCGGCCTGGCCAGCGGCCAGAACCTGGTCGGCACCTGCTACAGCGGCGAAGGCTGTGTGGAAAATCCGGTGTATGGCATCAACGGCGCCACGCCAGACCCGACCAAGCTGCTGTTCAACGACTCGGTGCACCCGACCATTGCCGGCCAGCAACTGATTGCCGACTACGCCTATTCGATCATCGCCGCCCCCTGGGAACTGACCTTGCTCCCGGAAATGGCCCACGCCAGCCTGCGCGCTCACCAGGACGAACTGCGCAACCAGTGGCAGACACCCTGGCAGGCAGTTGGCCAGTGGCAGGCCTTTGTTGCCACCGGCGCACAGGACCTGGACTTCGACGGCCAGCGCAGCGCGGCCAGCGGCGACGGCCGCGGCTACAACCTGACCCTGGGCGGCAGCTACCGCCTGAACGATGCATGGCGCCTGGGCCTGGCCGGAGGCGTGTACCGGCAGAAGCTGGAAGCCGGCGCACAGGACTCGGACTACAAGCTGGACAGCTACCTTGCCAGCGCCTTCGCCCAATACCGCCAGGACCGCTGGTGGGCCGACGCGGCGCTTACCGCCGGGCACCTGGACTACAGCGACCTCAAGCGCACCTTCGCCCTTGGCGTGAACGACCGCAGCGAAAAGGGCGACACCAATGGCGAGGCCTGGGCGATGTCGGGGCGACTGGGCTACAACCTGGCAGCCGAGAGCAGCAGCTGGCAGCTGGCGCCGTTCATCAGCGCCGACTATGCGCGGGTGAAGGTGGATGGCTATGACGAGAAGAGCGGGCGCTCGACGGCGCTGGGTTTCGATGACCAGGAACGTACATCACGCCGTTTGGGCGTGGGGTTGCTGGGTAGCGTGCAGGTGCTGCCAGGTACTCGGCTGTTCGCCGAGGTGGCGCAGGAGCACGAGTTCGAGGATGACCAGCAGGATGTGACGATGCACCTGACCAGCCTGCCGGCGAACGATTTCACCCTGACAGGGTATACGCCGCACAGCGACCTGACCCGGGCGAGCCTGGGGGTGAGCCATGAAGTGGTGGCGGGGGTGCATTTGCGCGGCAACTATAACTGGCGCAAGAGTGATGAATTGACGCAGCAGGGAGTGAGCTTGGGCGTCAGCGTCGACTTTTGAATTGATGGGGCCGCTTTGCGGCCCTTCGCGGGCTCGCCCGCTCCCACAGGTATTGCACAGGCCTTGCAGCATGTGATTTCCCTGTGGGAGCGGGCATGCCCGCGAAGGGCTGCAACGCAGCCCCGATCAACTTATTTGGCGGAAGTTTGCTCAGCCAACGCCACCGCGCGGAACATCGCTCGGCGCTTGTTGATGGTCTCTTCCCATTCCAGCGCCGGCACCGAGTCGGCAACGATGCCGCCCCCGGCCTGCACATGCAGCTCACCGTCCTTGATTACCGCGGTACGGATGGCAATGGCGGTATCCATGTTGCCGTTCCATGCGAAGTAACCCACGGCACCACCGTAAACCCCACGTTTGACCGGCTCCAGCTCGTCGATGATTTCCATCGCACGAATTTTCGGCGCACCCGACAGCGTACCGGCCGGCAGTATCGCCCGCAGTGCGTCCATCGCCGTCAGCCCTTCGCGCAGCTGGCCAGTGACGTTGGACACAATGTGCATCACGTTGGAGTAACGCTCGATCACCATCTTCTCGGTCAGGCGCACGCTGCCGGTCGAGGACACACGCCCGACGTCGTTACGGCCCAGGTCGATGAGCATCAGGTGCTCGGCAATTTCCTTGTCGTCCGACAGCAGGTCGTCTTCCAGCGCGCGGTCGGCCTCTTCGGTAGCACCACGCGGGCGGGTGCCGGCAATCGGGCGTACGGTGACCAGGTTATCCTCGACGCGTACCAGCACCTCGGGCGAGCTGCCGACCACATGGAAGTCGCCAAAGTTGAAGAAGTACATGTACGGCGTCGGGTTGAAGCAGCGCAGCGCGCGGTACAGGTCGATAGGCGCCGCCTTGAAGTCGATCGACATGCGCTGCGACGGCACCACCTGCATGCAGTCACCAGCCAGGATGTATTCCTTGATGCGGCCGACGGCGTTCTCGTAATCCTCGCGGGTATAGCTGGAGCGGAATTCCGGCTCGGCAGCCTGCGGGCCACTCAGGTCCAGGCCACGGCGTGGAGTGATCGGCTGACGCAGGGTTTCAAGCAGGCCTTGCAGGCGTGCCTGGCCCTGTTCGAAAGCCTGCTCTTCCGCCGGGTCGACCAGCACGATCGCGTGCATCTTGCCCGCCAGGTTGTCGAACACCACCACCGCATCGGACACCATCAGCAGGATATCCGGCACACCCAGCGGGTCCGGGTTGGGGCTGGCACCCAGGCGCTTTTCCACATACCGCACGCAGTCGTAGCCGAAGTAGCCGACCAGGCCGCCGTTGAAGCGCGGCAGGCCAGGGATATCGGCGACCTTGTAACGGTCCTTGAAGGTTTCGACGAAGGCCAGCGGGTCTTCGACATCGTGGCTTTCCACCTCCACGCCATCCTGCAGGATGCTGACGTGGTAACCGTGCACACGCATCACGGTGCGCGACGGCAGGCCGATCATCGAGTAACGGCCCCATTTCTCGCCGCCCTGCACCGATTCGAGCAGGTACGAGTTGGGCTGGTCGGCCAGTTTCAGGTAGATCGACAGCGGCGTGTCAAAGTCGGCCAGGGTTTCGCAGGCCAGGGGAATGCGGTTGTAGCCGGCAGCGGCCAGGCGCAGGAATTCTTCGCGGGTCATGGGTAGCCTCGTGGCAAGCAGCAATAGGTCAGGCAAACGGACGGGCCGGCACGCGCCGGCAGGCTGAAGTCAGGCGCGCCAACGCCAACGGGCCAGGGCCTTGATGACTTTCATCCAGAATTTGCCGGTAACCGCCACGGTGGACTCTCTGTCTTGTGAGGCTTGAAGGTCCGCCAACGTTATCCCAGTGGCCGGGTCTGCGCAACCGGGCAGCAATGCACGCAGGTCATCGATCACCAGGCTGGGGGATTCGTCGTGGATCGGCCGGCCATGGTTGTAGCCGTAGGTCAGGCCGACGCACTGCACGCCAGCCGCCTTGGCCGCCAGCACGTCACTGCGTGAATCGCCGACAAACAGCGACTGCTGCGGGGTGACACCGGCCATCTGCATGACGAACAGCAACGCCGCAGGGTCGGGCTTTTTCTGCGGCAGGGTGTCGCCACCGATGATCCAGCGGAAGTAGTTGCCGATCTTCATCTGGTCCAGCAGCGGGCCAACGAAGCGCTCGGGCTTGTTGGTGATCAGAGCCATCTCCACGCCCTGCTTGCGCAGCCAGCGCAGGGTGTCCTGCACACCGGGGTAGACCACGGTCAGTTCGTGGCTTTCGGCATAGGCGTCCATGAACAGCGCCAGCGCCTGGTCGGCCAGCGCATCTTCCACGACAGCGTGGTCGATGCCGCCGGCCAGCGCCCGGCGCACCAGCACCTGGGCACCGTTGCCCACCCAGTGGCGCACCGCCTCCAGGCCGGCAGGCGGGCGCCCCAGTTCGAGCAGCATGCGGTCCACGGCGGCGGCCAGGTCTGGCACGGAATCGATCAGGGTACCGTCCAGATCGAACATCACCAGCCTGGGCAGCGTCCCGGGGAACAGCTGCTCGAAGCCGCTCATGGGCGGGCCTGAGCCAGTTCGGCGCGCATCCTGGCGATTACTTCCTGGTAGTCCGGGGCATTGAAGATCGCCGAGCCGGCCACGAAAGTGTCGGCGCCAGCGGCAGCGATTTCGCGGATGTTGTTGACGTTGACGCCACCGTCGATTTCCAGGCGGATATCACGGCCGCTGGCGTCGATCAGCGCACGCGCCTCGCGCAGCTTGTCGAGGGTGCCAGGGATGAACTTCTGCCCGCCAAAACCAGGGTTGACGCTCATCAGCAGCACCATGTCGATCTTGTCCATCACGTACTTCAAGGCATCCAGGCTGGTGGCCGGGTTGAACACCAGACCGGCCTTGCAACCACCGTCCTTGATCAACTGCAGCGAACGGTCGATGTGCTGCGAGGCCTCCGGGTGGAAGGTGATGTAGGTGGCGCCAGCTTCGATAAAGTCGCCGATGATGCGGTCGACCGGGCTGACCATCAGGTGCACGTCGATCGGGGCGGTGACGCCGTACTTGCGCAGAGCGGTGCAGACCATCGGACCGATGGTCAGGTTGGGGACGTAGTGGTTGTCCATCACATCGAAGTGGACGATGTCGGCACCCGCGGCCAATACCTTGTCGACGTCCTCGCCCAGACGGGCGAAATCGGCAGAGAGAATGGAGGGGGCAATAGCGTAGGGCTGCATGGCGCACCTGTTGGCAGAATCACGGTGGCGCGCATTGTAACCCAGGGAAGCGGATGAAGGCTGATTAGCATCAACCTGTACCGGCCTCTTCGCGTCTGTAGGAGCAGCCTTGTGCTGCGAAGAGGCCGGTAGGACCGAAGAATAGCTTTTGTCTTACCGGCCTCTTCGCAGCACAAGGCTGCTCCTACAAGGGTAATGCGCAGGCCTTGCGCTACTAATCAAGCCGGCTGCTGAGTTCTCAGCTTCTCGCTACGCCCACGCAACCACTCCAGGGTCAGCAGCAACACCACCGAGAAGGCAATCAGCAAGGTCGCCGCCGCGGCAATGGTCGGGCTGAGGTTCTCGCGAATGCCACTGAACATCTGCCGCGGCAGGGTCGCCTGTTCCGGCCCGGCCAGGAACAGGGTTACCACTACTTCGTCAAACGACGTGGCAAAGGCGAACAACGCCCCCGAAATCACCCCGGGCGCGATCAACGGCAGGGTTACCCGGCGGAAAGTCAGCAGTGGCGAGGCGCCCAGGCTGGCTGCCGCACGCACCAGGTTGTAGTTGAAGCCCTGCAAGGTCGCCGACACGGTAATGATGACGAACGGCACGCCCAGTACCGCATGCACCAGAATCAGCGAGGTGAAACTGTTGCCCATGCCCAACGGGGCAAAGAACAGGTAGCTGGCCACACCGATGATCACCACCGGCACCACCATCGGCGAAATCACCAGCGCCATCACCAGCGACTTGCCCGGGAAGTCGCCACGGGTCAGGCCGATGGCCGCCAGGGTGCCGAACACCATGGCCAGCACCGTGGCTGCCGGGGCGACGATGATGCTGTTCTTCAAGGCCCGCATCCACTCGGCCGAGCCGAAGAAGTCCTGGTACCACTGCAGCGAGAAGCCCTGCAGCGGGTACACCAGGAAACTACCACTGTTGAACGACAGCGGCACGATCACCAGCACCGGCAATATGAGGAACAGCAGGATCAAGCCGCAAAGAATGCGCAGGCTGTAGAACCACACCCGCTCCACGGGCGACATGTAAGGGCTCAGCATGACAAGGCTCCTCAGCTCAGGCGCAGGCGGCTGGCGCCGACCAGCCAGCTATAGATCAGGTACAACAGCACGGTCGCCAGCAGCAACAGCCCGCCAAGCGCGGTGGCCATGCCCCAGTTGATGCTGGTGTTGGTGTAGAAGGCCACGAAGTAGCTGACCATCTGGTCATTCGGGCTGCCCAGCAGTGCCGGGGTGATGTAGTAGCCGATGGCCAGGATGAACACCAGCAGGCAACCAGCGCCAACCCCGGCGTAGGTCTGCGGGAAGTAGACCCGCCAGAAACTGGCGAACGGGTGGCAGCCCAGCGAGATCGCCGCACGCATGTAGCTCGGCGAAATGCCCTTCATCACGCTGTACAGCGGCAGGATCATGAACGGCAACAGGATGTGCACCATCGAGATGTACACGCCGGTGCGGTTGAACACCAGTTCCAGCGGCTGGTCGATGATGCCCATGGCCATCAGCGCGCTGTTGATCAGGCCGCCCGACTGCAGCAGCACGATCCACGCCGCCACCCGCACCAGGATCGAGGTCCAGAACGGCAGCAGCACCAGAATCATCAGCAGGTTGCTCTGCCGGGTCGGCAGGTTGGCCAGCAGGTACGCCAGCGGGTAGGCCAGCACCAGGCAGATTGCGGTAATCACCACACCCATCCACAGGGTGCGGGCGAAGATGTCCAGGTAAATGGCCTGGTCCGGGGTGGCCTTGGCCAGTTCGCCAAGGTCATCGATACGGTGGTCGAGCGAAGCCAGCAGGTAGAAAGAGGTGACCGTACTGGTGTTGCGGCGGATTGCCTGCCAGTAGGCCGGGTCGCCCCAACGCTCGTCGAGAGCCTGCAAGGCATCTTTATACGAAGCGGGTTCGCTCTTGAACGGCAGCGCCCGCGCGGTCTTTGCCAACAGGCTGCGGTAACCGGCAAGCTCCATGTTCAGGCGCTTGGAAAGGTCGCCCAAGGTCTGGTTCTTGCGCGATTCGGCCAAATCCTGGCTCAACGCCTTGTAAACGTCCTCGCCCGGCAGGCTCTTGCCATCCCACTGGGTGATGACGCCAACGGTGCGCGGCAAGCCGCCAACCACTTCCGGGTTGCCGACGCTCTTGTACAGCAGCGCCGCAATAGGCACCAGGAACACCAGCAGGAGAAACAGCGCCAGCGGCGCGATCAACGCCTGCGCCTTCCAGCGGTTGACCCGCTCGGCATGCTTGAGGCGCTGCTTGAGACTTGGACCTGCGCCTTCTTTGAGGGGCACTGCAATGGCCATGGCGAACTCCGCGATACGAACTGAAAATGGGGCTGCTGCGCAGCCCATCGCAGGCAAGCCAGCTCCTACAGATACTGCGCTGACTCCAGGGCAGCGGCCCCCTGTGGGAGCTGGCTTGCCGGCGATGGGCCGCAAAGCGGCCCCCTACACTGGTCGTTTACTTCTTCGCCGCCCAGGCGTTGAAGCGCTGCTCCAGCTGCTCGCTGTTGTCGGCCCAGAAGGCCACATCGATCTGCACCTGGTTGGCGATGTTTTCAGGCGTGGTCGGCATGTCCTTCTTCACAGCGTCCGACAGCAGGCTCACGGCCTTGGAATTTGCCGGGCCATAGGCGATGTTCTCGGAGTAGGTCTTCTGCTGCTCTGGCTGCACGCTGAAGGCGATGAATTTCTTCGCTTCCTCGACATCCTTGGCACCTTTCGGGATGGCCCAGGCATCGAAGTCGTAGATGCCGCCGTTCCACACCACCTTCAGGTTGCTCTCTTTCTGCACCGCAGCGATGCGGCCGTTGTAGGCAGAACTCATGACCACGTCACCCGAGGCCAGGTACTGCGGTGGCTGGGCGCCGGCTTCCCACCACTGGATGCTTGGCTTGAGTTCGTCGAGCTTCTTGAAGGCGCGGTCCACGCCCTCTTTGGTGCCCAGCACCTGGTACACATCCTTCGGCGCCACACCGTCGGCCATCAGGGCGAATTCCAGGGTGTACTTGGCGCCCTTGCGCAGGCCGCGCTTGCCCGGGAATTTCTTGGTGTCCCAGAAATCGGCCCAGCTGGTCGGTGCGGTCTTCAGCTTGTCGGCGTTGTAGGCCAGCACCGTGGACCATACGAAGAAGCCAACGCCACATGGCTGAATGGCACCCGGCACATAGTCGGCCTCATTACCGAACAGGGCCGGGTCGAGTTCTTCGAACATGCCCTCGTCACAGCCACGGGCCAACTCTGGCGACTCCACTTCCACCAGGTTCCACGACACGCTCTTGGTGTCGACCATGGCTTTGACCTTGGCCATCTCGCCGTTGTACTCGCCTGCGATGATCTTGCCCTTGCCGGCCTTCTCCCACGGTTCGTAGAACGCCTTCACCTGGGCCGCCTTGTTGGCACCACCAAACGAGACAACAGTCAGGTCTGCGGCCATGGCCTGGCCAGCGGCGAACAGCCCCAGGGCCAGGGCGGTCAGTTTCAACTGCTTGCGCATTATTATTCTCTCCACAGTACAGGGTTGGTGAAGCAATCCATCAATGGGCTTCGGCAATCGGATCGAGCGCGCGGGCGTGCTCCACCTCCCAGCCCAGCGGTACCACATCGCCCACGGCCAGGGCCGGGTCGAGCTCGGCAATCGGCTGTTTCACGAAGAAGTCGCCCTTGCCGCAAACTTCCAGGCGCACCCGCACGTGGTCGCCCAGGTAAATGAATTCCGCCACCCGGCCCGAGAAACGGTTAACACAGCTTTCGCTGTGGCCATTCAGGCGCACGCGCTCCGGGCGGATCGACAGGGTCACCGGCTCGCCGGCCTGGCCGACATTCACCGCCAGCGCCTCGACCCGCTCGCCACGCGGCAACTGCACCTGGCAGCGCTTGCCATCACTGGCCAGCAATGTGCCGTTGATGCGGTTGTTCTCGCCGATGAAGTTGGCGACGAAGGTGTTGCAGGGTTCTTCGTACAGCGTGCGCGGGTCGGCGATCTGCTGGATTTCGCCCTGATGGAACACGGCCACCCGGTCGGACATGGTCAGCGCTTCGCCCTGGTCGTGGGTCACATACACCACGGTCACGCCCAGGCGCTGGTGGATATGCTTGATCTCCATCTGCATGTGCTCGCGCAGCTGCTTGTCCAGCGCGCCCAGCGGTTCGTCCATCAGAACCAGCTGCGGCTCGAACACCAGTGCCCGGGCCAGGGCCACACGCTGTTGCTGGCCGCCGGACAGCTGACCGGGGTAGCGTTTGGCGAAGGCGTCGAGCTGGACCATGTTCAACACCCGCTTTACCCGCTCGCTGATGTCGGTCTTGCTCAGGTTGCGCACGGTCAGCGGGAACGCCAGGTTCTCGGCCACGGTCATGTGCGGGAACAGCGCGTAGTTCTGGAACACCATGCCGATGTCGCGCTTGTGCGGCGGCACGTTGTTGATCGAACGCCCGGCCAGCTGGATTTCACCAGCGGTGGGGGTTTCGAAGCCGGCCAGCATCATCAGGCTGGTGGTCTTGCCCGAGCCGGACGGGCCAAGCAGGGTAAGGAACTCGCCCTTGCGAATATCCAGATTGAGGTCTTTGACGATCAGCGACTCGCCGTCGTAGCTCTTCTGCACACCACGGAAGCTGACCAGCGTTTCGCTGGTTGCAGCGTTCGACTTCGCCTCGCTCATGCCTGCACCTTCTTGTTGGATGACTGCGTAGGCATAGACTAGACAAGCGGCAAGCGCCGGAAAATCGGGGGTGCTGAGAGAATGCCATCATCCGGATGGAAGATTTGTTGTAGGGATTCCCCTACAAAGATGGCGGGTTTGGAATATTTCTCTCAGCCCTCCGGCACGCCCCTGTGGGAGCGGGTTCACCCGCGAAGAGGCCAGCCCAGGCACCGCAGATGGCAGGTCAGGCCCTTTCGCGGGTAAACCCGCTCCCACAGGGATTCGCTACAGCACGCAGGAAGCGCATGTCGCAATCAGACCAGCTTGTGCTCCATCGCGTACTTCACCAGCTCAGCCAGCGAGTTCACTTTCAGCTTCTGCATCAGGCGCGCCTTGTGGGTGCTGATGGTCTTGCTCGACAGCGCCAACTGCTGGGCGATGTCGTTGACGTTGGCGCCCTGGGCCAGGCGTTCGAACACCGAAAACTCTCGCTCCGACAGCAGGGTGTGCAACGGCCGCGACTCGGTCAGGCCCACCTCGAAGACCATGCGGTCGGCCAGCGCCGGGTCGATATAGCGCCCGCCAGCGGCAACCCGGCGAATCGCGGTCAGCAACAACGCTGGGTCGCTGTCCTTGGTGGCATAACCCGCCGCTCCGGCCTTCAGCGCCCGCGCCGCCATCTGCGCTTCATCGTGCATCGACAGCATCAGGATCGCCGGGGCGTCCTGCAACGCGCGGATTCGCGGAATCGCCTCCAGGCCATTCACGCCCGGCATCGAGATATCCAGCAGTACCACCTCGCACGGGGTGTGGCGCAAGGTTTCCAGCAACTGCTCGCCGTTACCGGCCTCCCCCGCCACCTGCATGTCCTTGGCCAGGCCAATCAACTGCTTGATGCCCTCACGGACAATGGTGTGGTCCTCGGCCACCAGCACTCGAATCACGATCGCTCTCCTACTCCAACGGTATGGCCACGCTCAGGCTGGTGCCTTCGCCCGGTTCACTGTCCAGCGCCATGCTGCCGCCCAGCATCAGCACCCGCTCACGCACCCCTACCAGGCCGAACGAGGTGGGCCGAGGCTGGTCGCGGCAAAAGCCCTGGCCGTCATCGCTGACGGTCATGCGCAATTGCCCGTGCTCACGCACCAGTTCGATCTCCACGCTATGCGCCTGGGCATGGCGCATCACGTTGGTCAGCGCCTCCTGGAGAATACGGAACAGCCCGATGGCCTTGGCATCGCTCAATGCTGGCAGATTTTCCGGTACTTGCACCAGGCAGGGGATCTGCGTCCGTGCTTCAAAGCGCCGCGCCTGCCATTCAATGGCCGAGGCAATGCCGGCATCGAGAATCGGAGGACGCAAGGCAGTGGCTACGTCGCGCACCAGTTGGAACAGCTGGGCGATCAGGCGCTTCATGCTGGCCAGCCGCTCGTTCAGCCCCGGGTCCAGCTCGGCGAAGGCCAGCTCGCACATCGACACTTCCAGCTTGAGCACGGTCAGCATCTGCCCCAGTTCATCGTGCACTTCTCGGGCGATGCGGGCTTTTTCTTCCTCACGCACGCTTTCCAGGTGGGCCGACAGTTCGCGCAGCTGCTCCTGGGACCTGGCCAGCGCCAACTCGGCCCGCTTGCCCTGCGTGATGTCCCAAACCACACCGTCCCATACCACCTGGCCGTTACCCAGGCGCCGGGTACTGGCTTTGATGTCGGCCCAGCGCTGTTCACCCTGGCGGGTGAGGATGCGCCCCTGCCAGGACCAGTCCTGGTCGCTGGCCAGGGCCAGGTCCTGCACCCGGTGGTAATCGGCACGGTCCTCAGGGTGCACCAGGTTGCGCAGGCCCATCTGCGGGTCCTGGATCTCACTGGGCGAATAGCCCACCAAGGCCTCGCTGCCTTCGCTGATGTAGGGGAATTCCAGGTCGCCCTCGGCCGGGTCGCGCTCCAGGCGGAACACCAGCCCCGGCACGTTGCCGGCAATGCCCTTGAGCCGCGCCTCGCTTTCGCGCAGGGCCGCCAGGGCGCGGTAGCGCTCGGTGACATCGGCGAGGTACACCACCAGGTACTCGGAGTCACGAAAGCGCAGAAAACTCAGCGACAGCTCGACCGGCAACAGGCTGTGGTCAGCCCGGCGGCACTGCGTCTCGAACTGACCAACACCGCCCGCCCCGGTACGTGCGCCCTTCCACAGCTCCAGCCAGCGATCCATGGTCAGGCTGGGTTCAAAGTCGCTAAGCGGCCGCTCCAGCAGTGCGCCTTCGCCGTAGCCCAGCATGCGCTCGGCGGCATGGTTGGCGTAGCGTACGTGGCTGTCCCAGTTGACCCAGAGGATGCCCACCGTGCTCTGGTCGATGGCAAACTGACTCAGGCGCAACGCTTCTTCGCGCACTTGCCGCTCCACAAGACTTTCCCGCGTGGCCAGCAGGCTGCGCTCCAACTGGCGCTGTTGCCGACGCTGCCACACCAGGGTGGCCAGCGCACACAACAGCAGCAAGCCGAACAGCAGTGCCAGGTTCTTCCAGAACCCTGTCGACTCGCTCAGGCGTGGGTACTTTGGCTGCAGCCAACGCTGGTGCAGTTGCTCCAGTTCCTTGGCCGGCAGCGCCTGCAGGCCGCGCTCCAGCACATCGGCCAGCAGCGGCCAGTCGCGCCGCGAACCGATGCGCAACAGTTGTGGCAGGCCGATATCGCCGACCACAGCCAGCTCGCCGAACTCGCTTTCGCGCGACAGGCGGCTGAGCTGAGCTTCATCCAGCACGGCGAAACTGGCCTGGCCGCCCACCACCAATTGCAGGGCCTCGCGCTCGTTGGGTACCCCTTGCAGGTTGAGGTTGCTGTAGTTACCGCGCAGGTAGTCCGCCAGCTGGCTGGGCATGCGCACCGCCACCCGCTGCTCGGCTCCGAGCGTTTCCAGTTCCACGGCCATCGTCCCGGTGCGCGGCCCCACCACCAGTTGCGGCACGCGCATGTAAGGGTCGCTGAACAGCCACAGACGCAGGCTGGCGGGGGTCTGGGTAAGCCCCGGGGCAAAGTCGATTTCGCCGGCCTGGAGGGCATGCTCGAGGCTGGCCTGGTCGGCGAAGTTGCGCCAGGTAAGGTCCAGCCGCAGCGCCTGCGCCAGGCTGCTCACCAGTTCCACGTTGGCCCCGTACAGCTGCTGCAGGCGCCGGTCGAACTGAGCGTAAGGCGCCTGCAACACCAGGCCGACACGCAGACTGCGGTGTGTATCCAGCCATTGCTGCTGGGCCGGTTCCAGGGCAACCGTGGGCACCGATTCGGGCCTGGCCAATGCAATCAAGGGCAGCCAAAAGCAGCCGATAACCATCAGGCGACGCACTCGCTTCATCTACACGCTCGTCTTGGCAAAGCGGCCATGCAGCATGGCCGTCACGGGCAAATACCATTAGGCTGCCGGTATCATTCTGGCCCCGGGTTGACTCATGTCCACACTTTATCGCACGACGCTGGCAATGTGCTGCCTGGCCTCGATCCTTCCACTCGGCGCCCTGGCCGCCGATGCCGAAAAACCATCTACCACCACCGAGGCACCCGTTGCCCAAGCCCCTCGCCCGCCGCTGCTGGAACGCAGCCAGGAGGATGCCCAGGCACTTGAACGGCTGGTGCCCAAGGCCGAACAGCAGACCCTTCAGGCCGGTGCCGACAGCTTCCTGGCCTTGTGGAAACCGGCCAACGACAGCGATCCACAGGGCGCGGTCATCATCGTCCCGGGGGCTGGCGAAACGGCTGACTGGCCGAATGCGGTCGGCCCGCTGCGGCAGAAGTTCCCCGATATCGGCTGGCACAGCCTGAGCATCAGCCTGCCCGACCTGCTCGCCGACAGCCCGCAGGCGCGGGTCGAGGCCAAGCCGGCTGCCGAGCCGCAGCCAGACAAGGGCGAAAGCGCCCCGGCCAAGGACGTACCAGCCGATGCCAATGCCAACGTCGCCCAGGCTACCGCAGCCGATGCCGACACCGCAGAGAGCACTGACGCCAAACAGGCCAGCGAACAAACCGACCCAGCCGATGCCGAGCGCATTTTCGCCCGCCTGGATGCTGCGGTGGCCTTTGCCCAGCAGCACAACGCCCGCAGCATCGTGCTGATCGGCCATGGCAGCGGCGCATATTGGGCGGCCCGCTACCTGAGCGAGAAACGGCCACCACAGGTGCAGAAACTGGTAATGGTTGCCGCGCAGACTCCAGCTCGGGTGGAGCATGACCTGGAAAGCCTGGCGCCAACCTTGAAAGTGCCGACTGCCGACATCTACTACGCCACCCGCAGCAGTGACCGCAATGCAGCCGCACAGCGCCTGCAGGCCAGCAAGCGGCAGAAGGACAGCCAGTACCGGCAGTTGTCGCTGATTGCCATGCCGGGGAACAAGGCGGCCGAGCAGGAGCAACTGTTCCGCCGGGTGCGGGGGTGGATGAGTCCGCAGGGGTAAGGTTTGCCATGATGACCCTATCGCAGGCATGCCAGCTCCCATAGGTACGCCACAGTGTTCAGGGTCAGTGCAATACCTGTGGGAGCCGGCTTGCCGGCGATAGGGCCATCAAAGCCCGCGCCGCTTGCGGATCATGGCATAAGCCTGATGCAGCTCCCGGGTCCGTTCAGTCGCTTCACGCACCTGCGACTCACTGGCACCAGTACCCGCCAGCTTGTCCGGGTGATGCCGACTGACCAGTCGACGATACGCCTGCTTGACCTTGTCGCCATCGGTATCCGCCTCGACCGCCAGCAAGCGCAACGCCGCCGCATAGGTCATGGCGACCCCTTCCGGCCCCGCCGCCTTGCGTGGCTCGTACTCCAGCGACATGGCCTGCACCTGCCGCCGGCTCAGGCCCAGTTTCTGCCCCCAGTCCAGCAGCAGTTCACGCTCCTTGTTGCCCATCTTGCCGTCGGCCCAGACCATGCGCCAACAGGCACGCAGGGTACCTTCGGCCGCATGCGGCTGCTGGCGAATGCGCCGCAGGTGCCCACCCAGCCGGTCCTTGCCCGCCTTGCCGCGGTTGAACGCAGCAATCGCACGCAGCCGAGCCGCTTCGGCCAGATCCAGGCGCACCATCTCCTGGCGTGCCTGCTGAATATGCTGCTCGCCCACCCGGCCATCGCACTTGGCCAGGCGCCCGAGCATCACGAACAGCAATTCGTCGTCCTGCAACGCCGGGCGCCCGCCCAAGCGTTCACGCATGTCCTCCCAGCCTTGCAAACGCAGGCGGCGGTCCATGGCCTGGCCGAGCAACGCGCCGAGCAAGGCCCCGGGGATGCTGGCAACGGCAAAGCCGGCACCGGCACCAATCACCGTGCTTGGCCACCACATGTCAGGCACGCTCGCCGATCAGGCGCTCGGCCTCGGCCAAGCGTTCGAGCGTACCGACATCAACCCAGTGCCCATGGTAGTGCTCGCCACTGACCTGGCCCGCAGCCATGGCCTGACGCAGCAACGGCGCCAGCTTGAAGGCGCCAGGCTGGCAGCCTTCGAACAGCGCCGGGTGCAGCACCGAAAGGCCACTGAAGGTCAGCGTGCCGGGCGCATCGTCACCATCGACCACCCGCTCGCCCACCAGGCGGAAGTCGCCGCGGCCGTGATGGCCTGGGTTGTCGACCAGCACCAGGTGAGCCAGGCCTTGCAGGGGAGCCTGCAGGCGCGCGAAGTCGTAGTCGGTCCAGACATCGCCGTTCACCAACAGGAACGGCGCGTCACCCAGCAATGGCAGGGCCTTGAAGATGCCACCGCCGGTTTCCAGCGGCTCTCCTTCGGGCGAATAGCGGATGCTCAGGCCGAAACGGCTGCCGTCACCCAGGTGGTCCTCGATCTGCTGGCCGAGCCAGGCATGGTTGATCACCACCTCGGTGACACCCGCCGCAGCCAGGGCCCGCAGGTGATACTCGATCAGTGGCTGGCCGGCGACCGGGACCAGCGGCTTGGGGGTGTGCAGGGTCAGCGGGCGCATGCGCTCGCCTTTGCCCGCTGCCAATATCATTGCCTTCATGCACGCGCTCCGGCCTGCAACTCGGCAATCAGCTCACCCAGCTCCGCCAATTCGGGCCGGCGGCTGATCACTTCTTTTATATAGGCGAAGAAGCGCGGCACGTCGCCCAGGTAACGGGGTTTGCCGTCGCGGTGGCAGATACGGGCGAAGATGCCGATCACCTTCAGGTGGCGCTGCACACCCATCAGGTCGCTGGCACGCTGGAACGCCTCGAAGTCGGCCTGCACCGGGATGCCGGCAGCCTGCGCCTTCTGCCAGTAGTCGCGCAGCCAGCCTTCGACCCGAGCCTGCGGCCAACTGAGGAAGGCGTCCTTGAACAGGCAGGTGATGTCGTAGGTGACCGGGCCATACACGGCATCCTGGAAGTCCAGCACACCGGGGTTGGGCGTGCTCTGCATGAGGTTGCGCGGCATGTAGTCGCGGTGCACCAGCACCTTGGGCTGGGCCAATGCGCTGTCGATCAGCAGCTGGCTGATTCGTTGCCAAGTGGCTTTCTGGGCATCGCTGAAGGCCAGGCCAAGCTCACGACCCACGTACCACTCCGGGAACAACTCGACTTCACGGCGCAACAGCGCATCGTCGTAGCTGGGCAACGGCGCGTCCATCGGCAGGCGCTGGAACGCCAGCAGCGCGTCGACGGCATCGGCGAACAGGCCGTCGGCGTTGTCCGCATCAATGATATCAAGGTATGTCTGATGGCCCAGGTCACCCAGCAGCAAGAAGCCACGTTCCAGGTCCTGGGCATGGATCAGCGGCACGTGCACGTCGGCGCTGGCCAGCAGGTGGTCGATGGCGACGAACGGTCGGCAGTTTTCCTGCGGCGGTGGTGCATCCATGATCACGAAGCTGTGGCCGGCACCCTGCCAGCGGAAATAACGGCGGAAGCTGGCGTCGCTGCTGGCCGCGGTCAAGCTGCCTGCAGGCACGTCGCCCCAGGCGTTTTTCCGGAAAAGCTCATTGAGCTGCTCATCGAGCCAGACCGTCAGTTGTTGCAGGCGTACATCGTGTTCAGGCATTACAAGGGTCTCCGACGGCCCTAGCCGTCAAGCGGGTCATGCTTTATTATCCAGCATCTTTTTCAGACCATCGAGAGGCGTGCGGCCCCACACGCGGGCAGATGGCACGCAGGAAGCCCGGACTAATAAGATGGCATTGAAATCCCCCGCGTTTCGTAGAAAGTTTCCGTTGCTGGTAACCGGCGGTCTGCTGGCCCTGCAACCTCTGGCCACGTCTTACGTGGTGGCAGCCGAACAGTTCGACTGCCAAGTGTCCGCCTCCGGTGGTTGGGACTGCAAGCCCAAGACCCCAACCAACAACCTGCCGCCGCGCCCGGTGCACGAGGGTGCTGCAGTCAGCACCAGCACCGAAGCCGCGAGCGAAGGCGAAACCGCGGACCGGCCGATGCTGGTCACCGAGGCCAAGGGCCGTGGCCTGAAGTCGCGTAGCGAAGACTACAGCCACCTGGACTGGGTTCCGCGTGAAAAGCTCACTGCCGCACAGCTGGCCGAAACCGGCCCGTACTGCGGTGGCGCCTACATCGAGCCAACCCGCCCTGGCATGGCCGACACCACGCCGAAGGACGAGTCGCCGACCTACATCAACGCCAAGGTATCCAAGTACCAGCAAGAGCAGCAGATCGCTACCCTCGCCGGTGACGTGGTGATGCGCCAGGGCAGCATGCAGGCCGAGGCCGACGAGGCCAACCTCTACCAGACCGAAAACCGTGGCGAGCTCAAGGGCAACGTCAAGATCCGTGACAACGGTTCGCTGGTGGTCGGTGACGAGGCACAGATCCAGCTCGACACGGGCGAGGCCCAGGTCGACAACGCCGAATACGTGATGCACAAGTCGCACATCCGCGGCAGTGCCCTGTACGCCAAGCGTGGCGAGAACGCCATCATTCGTCTCAAGGACGGTACGTACACCACCTGCGAACCGGGCAGCAACGCCTGGCAGTTGAAGGGCAACAACATCACCCTGAACCCGGCCACCGGTTTCGGTACCGCGACCAACGTTACGCTGCGGGTCAAGGATTTCCCGGTGTTCTACACACCGTACATCTACTTCCCGATCGACGACCGTCGCCAGTCCGGCTTCCTGCCGCCATCGTTCAGCAGCACCAGCGATACCGGCTTCATGCTGGTCACGCCTTACTACTTCAACCTGGCGCCGAACTACGATGCCACGTTGTACCCGCGCTACATGACCAAGCGCGGCCTGCTGATGGAAGGCGAGTTCCGTTACCTGACGCCTTCCAGCGAAGGCCAGTTCGGTGGCGCGTACCTCAACGACAAGAACGACGACCGCAAAGACCAGACTGACTACAAAGAGCAGCGCTGGATGGTCAACTGGCAGCACAAGGGCGGGCTGGACGAGCGCCTGATGACCGAGGTGGACTACACCGACATCAGCGACCCGTTCTACTTCCAGGACCTGGAATCCGACCAGATCGGTATTGAAACCCAGGACCTGCTGAACCAGCAGGGTGCACTGACCTACCGTGGTGACAGCTACACCGCGCGGTTGAATGTGCATGCCTACGAAATGGCGACCATCTCGAAGATCACCCCGTATGATCGCCTGCCGCAGATTACCTTCAATGGCAAGCTGCCGTACGAGCCAGGTGGGCTCAATATTGCTTACGAAACCGAGGCAGTCCGTTTCGATCGTGACCTGAAAGACGACTTTGTATTGAACGAAGATGGCCTTCCCGACACTTCGGCGGGTGCGCCTGGTCGCCGCCTGGACCAGAACGTCAGCGGCATCGCCCGCGCCAACGGCAACCGTTTCAACGTCGCACCATCGATCAGCCTGCCGATGGAAGCCAGCTACGGCTTCCTGACCCCCAAGCTGAAGTATGCGTATACCCACTACGATCTGGACTTGGACAGCCAGGGTAAAACCCAGGCTATCGCGCAATCGGCCAACCCAGCGTACGGCAGCTACAACAGCTCGCTGAACCGCGACGTACCGATCTTCAGCGTGGACAGCGGCCTGTATTTCGACCGCAAAACTTCGCTGTTCGGCACCAACTACAAGCAAACCCTCGAACCGCGTATGTACTACCTCTACGTCCCGTACAAGGACCAGAAGGACATCCCGCTGTTCGACTCGGGTGAAACCCTGTTCAGCTACGATTCGCTATTCCGCGACAACCGCTTCAGCGGCACCGACCGCATTGGTGACGAGAACAAGCTGTCGCTGGGCGTGACCACCCGCTGGATCGAAGAAAACGGTTTCGAACGCCAGAACTTCAGCATCGGTCAGGCTTTCTATTTCAAGGACCGCAAAGTTCAGCTCCCTGGTATCGATTACCGTACCCGCAGCGACTCGCAGTCCGATGTATCTCCGTATGCGCTGGTGTACAACTACTTCTTCAACCGCGACTGGCGCTTCAATTCGGACTTCAACTGGGACCCGGACAGCCGCAGCACCCGCTCGGGCAGCGCGATGTTCCATTACCAGCCTGAAGACAATCCGAACAAAGTGGTCAACCTCGGTTATCGCTACCGTAACGACACCATCTCCTACGACTCCACGACCGGTACCTGGAAAGTGGGCGGTGGCGACTACGGCGTCCCAGGCAGCGAGAACTACATCAAGGACTACTACAAGATCCAGCAGCATGACTTCTCGGTCATCTGGCCGATCGTTCCGCAGTGGAGCGTCATCGCTCGCTGGCAGCATGACTACAACCGCAATCGCACCCTGGAAGCCATGGGCGGTTTCGAGTACGACAACTGCTGCTGGAAGCTGCGTCTGATCAACCGTTACTGGATCGACTACGACGACTTCAGCCAAGCCCTACCGGCGAACGAAAAAGGCGACCACGGCATCTTCCTTCAGATCGTCCTGAAAGGCCTCGGTGGTGTAGTCGGCAACAAGGTCGAGTCTTTCCTCGACCAAGGCATTCAAGGTTACCGTGAACGTGAAGACCAAGCTTATTGATCGACTGCGCCCGGCGTTGCTGGGCGTTGCATTGCTGAGTGGCGCGGTGCATGCCGCGGTGCAACCTCTTGATCGCGTGGTGGCCATCGTCGACAACGACGTGGTCATGCAAAGCCAGCTGGACCAGCGTGTCCGCGAGGTCCAGCAAACCATCGCCAAGCGCGGCGGCGGCATGCCGCCTGCCGGTGCGCTGGACCAGCAGGTACTGGAACGCCTGATCGTCGAGAACCTGCAGCTGCAGATCGGCGAGCGCTCCGGCATCCGCATCACCGACGAAGAACTGAACCAGGCCATGGGCACCATTGCCCAGCGCAACGGCATGTCGCTGGACCAGTTCCACGCCGCCCTGGCCCGTGACGGCATGTCGTTCGACGACGCCCGCGAGCAGGTCAAGCGCGAGATGATCATCAGCCGCGTGCGCCAGCGCCGCGTGGCCGAGCGTATCCAGGTCTCCGAGCAGGAAGTGAAGAACTTCCTCAACTCCGACCTTGGCAAGATGCAGATGTCGGAAGAGTACCGCCTGGCCAACATCCTGATCCCGACCCCGGAAGCGGCCAACTCGGAAGCCATCCAGGCCGCCGCGCGCCAGGTTGGCGATGTGTACCAGCAGCTCAAGCAGGGCGCGGACTTCGGCCAGATGGCCATTGCCCGCTCCGCCAGCGAAAACGCCCTGGAAGGCGGCGAGATGGGCTGGCGTAAAGCCGGCCAGCTGCCGCCAGACTTCGCCAAGATGCTCAGCAGCATGCCGGTTGGCGAAATTACCCAGCCTATCCGCATCCCCAACGGTTTCATCATCCTCAAGCTCGAGGAAAAGCGTGGCGGCAGCGAGAACGTGCTGCGTGACGAAGTGCACGTTCGCCACATCCTGATCAAGCCTAGCGAGATCCGCAGCGAGGCTGCTACCGAGCAACTGGCCGAGCGCCTGTACGAGCGCATCAAGAACGGCGAAGACTTCGGCGAGCTGGCCAAGAGCTTCTCGGAAGACCCGGGTTCGGCGCTCAACGGCGGCGACCTCAACTGGGTTGACCCGAACAGCCTGGTACCGGAGTTCCGCGAGCAGATGGCCAACGCCGCCCAAGGCGAAGTCACCCGTCCGTTCAAGACCCAGTACGGCTGGCATGTCCTGGAAGTGCTGGGCCGTCGCGCCACCGACAGCACCGAGCAGGCTCGTGAGCAGCAGGCCATGAACGTACTGCGCAACCGCAAGTACGACGAAGAGCTGCAGACCTGGCTGCGCCAGATCCGCGACGAGGCCTACGTTGAAATCAAGCTGCCTGGCGCTGACCAGGCCGCCCAGTGAAGCCCCTGCGCTTCGCCGTCACCCCCGGCGAGCCAGCCGGCATAGGCCCCGACCTGTGCCTGCTGCTCGCCGCAGACGCCCAGCCCCACCCCCTGATCGCCATCACCAGCCGTGACCTGCTCGCCGAGCGGGCCACGCAGCTGGGGCTGGCCGTCAACCTGCTGCCGGTAGCGCCGGGCCTATGGCCCGAGCAGCCGGCGCCAGCGGGTAGCCTTTACGTCTGGGATACCCCCCTGGCGGCCCCGGTGGTGCCGGGCCAGCTCGACAAGGCCAATGCCGCGTTCGTGCTGGAAACCCTGACCCGTGCCGGGCAAGGCTGCCTGGAAGGGCATTTCGCCGGGATGATCACCGCCCCTGTACACAAGGGCGTGATCAACGAAAGCGGTATCGCCTTCTCCGGGCATACCGAATTCCTTGCCGAGCTGACCCACACCGCGCAAGTGGTGATGATGCTGGCCACCCGTGGCCTGCGCGTGGCCCTGGTGACCACGCACCTGCCGCTGCGCGACATTGCCGACGCCATCACTGCCGAGCGCGTCGAGCGTGTAACCCGTATCCTGCATGCCGACATGCGCGACAAGTTCGGCATTGCCAACCCGCGTATCCTGGTGTGCGGCCTCAACCCGCACGCGGGCGAGGGCGGCCACCTGGGCCGCGAGGAAATCGACATCATCGAGCCGACCTTGGCCCGCCTGCGCACCGAAGGCATGGACCTGCGCGGGCCGCTGCCGGCCGATACCCTGTTTACCCCCAAATATCTGGAGCACTGCGACGCGGTGCTGGCGATGTACCACGACCAGGGCCTGCCTGTACTCAAGTACAAAGGCTTCGGCGCTGCGGTCAACGTGACCCTGGGCCTGCCGATCATCCGCACGTCGGTCGACCACGGCACAGCCCTGGACCTGGCCGGCACCGGCAAGGTCGACACCGGCAGCCTGCGCGTCGCGCTGGAAACCGCCTACCAGATGGCCGAGAACCGACCATGAACGAGCAATACCAACACCGGGCGCGCAAGCGCTTCGGCCAGAACTTCCTGCACGACGCCGGCATCATCGACCGCATCCTGCGTGCCATCAACGCCAAGGCCGGCGAACATCTGCTGGAAATCGGCCCCGGCCAGGGCGCCCTGACCGAAGGCCTGCTCGGCAGCGGGGCACAACTGGACGTGGTGGAACTGGACAAGGACCTGGTGCCGATCCTGCAGCACAAGTTCGCCGACCGCAGCAATTTCCGCCTGCACCAAGGCGACGCCTTGAAGTTCGACTTCAACCAGCTAGGCGTGCCACCGCGCAGCCTCAAGGTGGTGGGCAACCTGCCCTACAACATTTCCACCCCACTAATCTTCCACCTGCTCAGCCATGCCGGGTTGATCCGCGACATGCACTTCATGCTGCAGAAGGAAGTGGTCGAGCGCATGGCCGCCGGCCCTGGCGGTGGTGACTGGGGGCGTCTGTCGATCATGGTGCAGTACCACTGCCGGGTCGAGCACCTGTTCAACGTTGGCCCTGGCGCATTCAACCCGCCGCCGAAAGTGGACTCGGCCATCGTCCGCCTGGTGCCGCACGAAGTGCTGCCGTACCCGGCCAAGGACGCAAAGCTGCTGGAGCAGGTGGTACGCGAAGCCTTCAACCAGCGCCGCAAGACCCTGCGCAACACCATGAAAGGCCTGCTCGACAGTGCGGCCATCGAAGCTGCCGGCGTGGATGGCAGCCTGCGCCCTGAACAGCTGGATCTGGCCGCCTTCGTGCGCCTGGCTGACCAGTTGGCCGATCAGCAAGCCTGATATCGCCTGTACCGGCCTCTTCGCGGGCAAACCCGCTCCCACAGGTACTGCACAGCCCTCAAAATCTGCGTAGTACCTTGTAGGAGCAGCCTTGTGCTGCGAAGAAGGATTTTCTTCGACAGTAATGGCCTCTTCGCAGCACAAGGCTGCTCCTACAGGTCCTGTGCATACCTTGAAACCCATGCTCTCCAGGTAGGAGCGGGTTTACCCGCGAAAGGGCCGGGACAGACAACACAAATCCCCAAGCCTCTCACCGCTGGCCCTTCCCCCTCTCAATGGCCTAGACTGCATTATTGCGTCAGTTTGCCCAAGGCCCTTGCATGTCCGACCCTCGCTATAAAATCGACGTCAGCGTCGTGACCCGCTACCTCAAAGAACAATCCGACCCCGAAAACAGTCGTTTCGCTTTCGCCTACACCATCACCGTGCAGAACAATGGCTCGCTGAAGGCCAAGCTGCTGTCGCGCCACTGGCTGATCACCAACGGTGACGGCGAGGTCGAGGAAGTGCGTGGCGCCGGCGTGGTCGGCCAGCAGCCCAATATCGACCCGGGCCAGAGCCACACCTACAGCAGCGGCGCGGTCATCAGCACCCGCGTGGGCACCATGCAGGGCAGCTACCAGATGTTCGCCGAAGACGGCAAACGCTTCGATGCCGAGATCGCCCCCTTCCGCCTGGCGGTGCCCGGGGCGCTGCACTGATGGCTACCTACGCCGTCGGTGATCTGCAGGGCTGCCTGCAGCCACTCAAGTGCCTGCTCGAACGGGTCAATTTCAACCCCGCCGTCGACCGCCTGTGGCTGGTCGGCGACCTGGTCAACCGCGGCCCCGAGTCACTGGAAACCCTGCGCTTCCTTTATTCGATCCGCCAGTCGCTGGTGTGCGTGCTGGGCAACCATGACCTGCACCTGCTGGCCGCCTGGCATAACGTCGAACGCCTGAAGAAAAGCGACACCCTGCGCGAGATCATCGAAGCGCCTGACGCCGACCAGCTGTTCGACTGGCTGCGCCAGCAAAAGCTGCTGCATTACGACGAACCCCGCGGCATTGCGCTGGTTCACGCCGGCATTCCACCGCAATGGACCTTGGGCAAAGCCCTGGAGTTGGCCGCCGAGGTCGAGGAAGTGCTGCGCGACGACGAGCGCCTGAAACTGTACCTTGACGGCATGTACGGCAACGAGCCGAACAAGTGGAGCAAAAGCCTCACCGGCATCGAACGCCTGCGGGTCATCACCAACTGCCTCACGCGCATGCGCTTCTGCACCGCCGAGGGCAAGCTCGACCTCAAGAGCAAGGAAGGCCTGGATACCGCCCCCAAAGGCTACAAGCCCTGGTACGCACACAAAGGCCGCCGCTCGCGCCACGTGAAGATTATTTTCGGCCACTGGGCCGCCCTTCAGGGGCAGGTCAACGAGCCCGGCATCATCGCCCTGGACACCGGTTGCGTGTGGGGCGGTGCCATGACCCTGTACAACGTCGATAGCGGCGAATATCACCGCTGTGACTGCAGCGACGACGGCAACTTACGCCTCCCCGCCCAAACGCCTACACTGAACGATCAATCCTGAAGGAAGCCGTACCCATGAGCGAATTCAAGCGCATCCCTCCCGAACAGGCCCTGGCCCTTCGCGCGCAAGGTGCGGTAGTCGTCGACATTCGCGACCCGCAGGCCTTTGCCGCCGGCCACATCACTGGCGCCAAGCATCTGGATAACCATTCTGTCGCCGAGTTCATCCGCAATGCCGACCTCGACGCCCCAACCCTGGTGGTGTGCTACCACGGCAATTCCAGCCAGAGTGCTGCGGCCTATCTGGTGAACCAGGGTTTCTCGGACGTATACAGCGTCGACGGCGGCTTTGAGCTGTGGCGCGCCACCTACCCGGCCGAAACCGCCCAGGGCACTGCCGAATAATTTTTTCATTTTTACTGCAGCCCGCGCCCCATGCGGGCTTGCGGCTTATCTGACGAACGGTCGTTCGCAACTTCTCCGCCCCTCGCCCTTGACCTTGCGGATAACCAACTATTCTTAAGCGCAGGCCATCCAGAAAAAGGGGAGAGCCGGTACACCGGCGTGCGGGTCATCGGTAGCGTTACAGGGTGTTCTGGGGGTATACAGCAATCGGCAGCCCCGGTTGCATGCCAGCATCAGCTGACTGATCCGGCGTCGTCTCCACGTATCGAGCGAGGTGACGTCATGAGTATTTTTAGCCACTTCCAACAACGTTTCGAGTCTACGCGCCAGGAAGAACTCTCGCTGCAGGAGTACCTCGAGCTGTGCAAAGAGGATCGCAGTGCCTACGCATCGGCGGCCGAACGGCTGTTGCTGGCCATCGGTGAGCCGGAGCTGATCGACACCTCAACCAACTCCAGACTGTCGCGAATCTTCTCCAACAAGGTTATCCGCCGCTATCCGGCCTTTGCCGACTTCCATGGCATGGAAGAGTGCATCGACCAGATCGTGTCCTACTTCCGCCACGCCGCCCAAGGCCTGGAGGAGAAGAAACAGATCCTCTATCTGCTGGGCCCGGTGGGCGGCGGTAAGTCGTCGCTGGCCGAAAAACTCAAGCAGCTGATGGAAAAGGTACCGTTCTACGCTATCAAGGGCTCGCCGGTATTCGAGTCGCCATTGGGCCTGTTCAATGCCACCGAAGACGGGGCCATTCTCGAGGAAGAGTACGGCATCTCGCGGCGCTACCTGAACACCATCATGTCGCCTTGGGCCACCAAGCGCCTGCAGGAGTTCGGCGGCGACATCAGCAAGTTCAAGGTGGTGAAGCTGTACCCGTCGATCCTCAACCAGATCGCCATCGCCAAGACCGAACCTGGCGACGAGAACAACCAGGACATCTCGGCCCTGGTCGGCAAGGTCGATATCCGCAAGCTCGAGGAATTCCCGCAGAACGACGCCGACGCATATGCCTATTCGGGCGCGCTGTGCCGGGCCAACCAGGGCCTGATGGAATTCGTCGAGATGTTCAAGGCCCCGATCAAGGTCCTGCACCCGTTGCTTACCGCCACCCAGGAAGGCAACTACAACAGTACCGAAGGCCTCGGCGCCATCCCCTACTCCGGGATTCTGCTGGCCCACTCCAACGAATCGGAGTGGCACACCTTCCGTAACAACAAGAACAACGAGGCGTTCATCGACCGGATCTACATCGTCAAGGTGCCGTACTGCCTGCGCGTCAGCGACGAAATCAAGATCTACGACAAGCTGCTGATCAACAGCTCACTGGCCAAGGCGCACTGCGCGCCAGACACACTGAAGATGCTCGCCCAGTTCACCGTGCTGTCGCGCCTGAAAGAGCCGGAAAACTCCAACATCTACTCGAAGATGCGGGTGTACGACGGGGAGAACCTCAAGGACACCGATCCGAAGGCCAAGTCGATCCAGGAGTACCGCGATGCGGCCGGCGTCGACGAAGGCATGAACGGCCTGTCGACCCGCTTCGCGTTCAAGATCCTGTCCAAGGTGTTCAACTTCGATCCGCATGAAGTGGCCGCCAACCCGGTGCACCTGCTTTATGTGCTGGAGCAGCAGATCGAGCAGGAACAGTTCCCGGCCGAGGTGCGCGAACGCTACCTGCGCTACCTGAAGGAATACCTGGCCCCGCGCTATATCGAGTTCATTGGCAAGGAAATCCAGACCGCCTACCTGGAGTCCTACAGCGAATACGGCCAGAACATCTTCGACCGCTACGTGCTGTACGCAGACTTCTGGATCCAGGACCAGGAATACCGCGACCCGGAAACCGGCGAAATCCTCAACCGTATCGCCCTCAACGAAGAACTGGAGAAGATCGAGAAGCCGGCCGGCATCAGCAACCCGAAAGATTTCCGCAACGAAATCGTCAACTTCGTGCTGCGTGCCCGTGCCAACAACAACGGCAAGAACCCGAGCTGGCTGAGCTACGAAAAGCTGCGGGTGGTGATCGAGAAGAAAATGTTCTCCAACACCGAAGACCTGCTGCCGGTCATCAGCTTCAACGCCAAGGCAAGCAAGGAGGACCAACAGAAACACAACGACTTCGTCACGCGTATGGTGGAGCGTGGCTACACCGACAAACAGGTTCGTCTGCTGTCGGAATGGTACCTGCGGGTCAGGAAATCGCAATAAAGCGACAAGCTACCCACCGCGCGCCCAGGGCTGCCATGCCAGCCCTGGGCGGCGGCAGCTGCTTTGCTGCCTTTATGTGCAGCAGCTCGTAGCTTGAAGCGTGCAGCTGTTCCCAGCTACCGGAGGGACCATGAGCTACGTTATAGATCGACGCCTGAACGGCAAGAACAAGAGCACGGTGAACCGCCAGCGCTTCCTGCGGCGGTACCGCGAACACATCAAGAAAGCCGTCGAAGAGGCGGTGAGCCGCCGTTCCATCATGGACATGGAACATGGCGAGCAGATCAGCATTCCGGGGCGCGACATCGACGAACCGGTGCTGCACCATGGTCGCGGGGGCAAGCAGACCATCGTGCATCCAGGCAACAAGGAATTCACTGCCGGTGAACACATCCCAAGGCCACAAGGCGGCGGCGGTGGCAGCGGCCGCGGCAAGGCAGGCAACTCCGGCGAGGGCATGGACGACTTCGTCTTCCAGATCACCCAGGAAGAATTCCTCGAGTTCATGTTCGAGGACCTCGAGCTACCCAACCTGGTCAAACGTCACCTGACCGGGGCCGACACTTTCAAGACCGTGCGCGCTGGTATCGCCAACGAAGGCAACCCGTCACGCATCAACATCGTGCGCACACTGCGTTCAGCCCATGCCCGGCGTATCGCCCTGACCGGCAGCAGCCGCGCATTACTGCGCGAAGCACAAAAGGAACTCGCCCGCCTGAAGGTCGAGGAACCGGACAACTTCACCGATATCCAGGAAGTCGAGCACGAGATCGAACGCCTGAAGGCACGCATCAACCGCCTGCCCTTCCTCGACACCTTCGACCTCAAGTACAACCTGCTGGTCAAGCAGCCCAACCCCAGCTCCAAGGCTGTGATGTTCTGCCTGATGGACGTGTCCGGCTCGATGACCCAGGCCACCAAGGACATCGCCAAGCGTTTCTTCATCCTGCTGTACCTGTTCCTCAAGCGTAACTACGACCGCATCGAAGTGGTGTTCATCCGCCACCACACCAGCGCTCGTGAAGTCGACGAGGAAGAATTCTTCTATTCGCGGGAAACCGGCGGCACCATCGTTTCCAGCGCACTCAAACTGATGCAGGAGGTCATGGCCGAACGCTACCCGGCCAGCGACTGGAACATCTACGCCGCCCAGGCCTCCGACGGCGACAACTGGAACGACGACTCGCCGATCTGCCGCGACATCCTGGCCAAGCAGATCATGCCGCATGTGCAGTACTACACTTACGTTGAAATCACCCCGCGTGAACACCAGGCGCTGTGGTACGAATACGAGCGCATCGGCGAAGCCTTCCCCGATACGTTCGCCCAGCAGCAGTTGGTATCGGCCGGCGATATCTACCCGGTCTTCCGTGAACTCTTCCAGCGCAGGTTAGCCACATGACCGCCAGAGCACAGAGACGCCAACCTATTTCCACCGGGTCCGAGTGGACGTTCGAACTGATCCAGACCTACGACCGGGAAATCAGCCGCCTGGCCGAGCGTTACGCCCTGGACACCTACCCCAACCAGATCGAGGTCATTACCGCCGAGCAGATGATGGACGCCTACGCCTCGGTCGGCATGCCGCTGGGTTATCACCACTGGTCCTACGGCAAGCAGTTCCTCAGTACGGAGAAGTCCTACAGCCGTGGCCAGATGGGCCTGGCCTACGAGATCGTGATCAACTCCGACCCGTGCATCGCCTACCTGATGGAAGAAAACACCATGTGCATGCAGGCACTGGTGATCGCCCACGCCTGCTACGGCCATAACAGTTTCTTCAAGGGCAACTACCTGTTCCGCACCTGGACCGACGCCAGCTCGATCATCGACTACCTGGTGTTCGCCAAGCAGTACATCGCCCAGTGCGAAGAGCGCCATGGCATCGATGCCGTAGAAGACCTGATCGACTCTTGCCACGCCCTGATGAACTACGGCGTCGACCGCTACAAGCGGCCTTATCCGATTTCCGCCGAAGAGGAGCGGCGGCGGCAGAAGGAGCGCGAGGAGCACCTGCAGCGGCAGATCAATGACCTTTGGCGGACCATTCCGAAAAGCGCTGACAAGGGTAACGAGCGCGATGATGCGCGCTTCCCCGCCGAACCGCAGGAAAACATCCTGTATTTCATCGAGAAGAACGCCCCGCTGCTGGAGCCCTGGCAGCGTGAAGTGGTGCGCATCGTGCGCAAGATCGCCCAGTATTTCTACCCGCAGCGCCAGACCCAGGTGATGAACGAAGGCTGGGCGACATTCTGGCACTACACGCTGATGAACGACCTGTACGACGAGGGGCTGATCACCGAAGGCTTCATGATGGAGTTCCTGCAGTCGCACACCAGCGTGGTATTCCAGCCCGGCTTCGACAGCCCCTACTACAACGGCATCAACCCCTACGCACTGGGCTTTGCGATGTATACCGACATCCGCCGCATGTGCGAAAACCCGACCGAAGAAGATCGGCGCTGGTTCCCCGACATTGCCGGCAGCGACTGGCTTTCTACCATCAAGTTCGCCATGAGCAGCTTCAAGGACGAGAGCTTCATCCTGCAGTACCTGTCGCCGAAGGTCATTCGCGATCTGAAGCTGTTCAGCATCCTCGATGACGACCAGCGCGACGACCTGTATGTACCTGCCATCCACGACGAGGCCGGCTACCGGACCATTCGCGAACTACTGGCGGCGCAGTACAACCTGGGCAATCGCGAACCGAACGTGCAGATCTGGAGCGTTGACCGCCGGGGCGACCGCTCGCTGACCTTGCGTCACCAGCAACACAACCGCAAACCGCTGGGCGATTCTACCGATGAAGTGCTCAAGCACCTGCACCGCCTGTGGGGCTTCGACATCCACCTGGAGACCGTCCAGGGCGAGCAGGTGATGAAAACCCACCACATGCCACCACGCGGCGAGCACGGCGAAAGCGCCGACTATGGCCGCATGGATCTGGCTGTCATTCACCACCTCTAGTGCAACTTCAAGGCTGCCGACGGGTTATCCTGTCGGCAGTTATGGAGAGCTGCACATGCACATCTACAAAGTTGGCGGCGCCGTGCGCGACCGCCTGCTCGGCCGCCCTGTCAGCGATATCGACTGGCTGGTGGTCGGCGCCACGGTCGAGGAAATGCACGCTAAGGGTTTTCGACCGGTCGGCGCTGATTTCCCGGTGTTCCTGCACCCGAAAACCGGCGAGGAATACGCCCTGGCGCGCACCGAGCGCAAGAGCGGGCGGGGCTACGGCGGCTTCACTTTCCACGCCAGCCCCGATGTGACCCTGGAAGAAGACCTGATCCGTCGTGACCTGACCATCAATGCAATGGCCGAGGACGAGACGGGTATGGTATACGATCCCTATCATGGCCAGGACGATATCGACCAGCGCCTTTTACGCCATGTTTCCCCGGCATTCGCCGAAGATCCATTGCGTGTGCTGCGAGTTGCGCGCTTTGCTGCCCGTTATGCACCGCTGGGATTCCGGGTTGCCGATGAGACGCTTGAGCTGATGCGTCAGATCAGTGCCTCTGGCGAATTGCAGGCACTGACCGCCGAGCGCAGCTGGAAGGAAATCGAGCGGGCGCTGATGGAGGCGCAGCCGCAGGTGTTCTTCCAGGTGCTGCATGCTTGTGGGGCCCTGCAGGAGCTGCTGCCAGAGCTAGATGACGCCCCTCAGGCCCTGGCAGCGCTGGAACAGTCGGCAATGCACGAACAGCCCCTGCATGTACGCTGGGCCTGCCTGCTGCAGTCGCTGACACCGGCCGCGATCAAAGCCATCAACCAGCGCCTGAAGGCGCCGCGGGAGTGCCAGGAGCTGGCGCTGCTGACGGGTGAGTGCCTGAAGCTGGGCAACCAGGCGCAGGAGTTGCCCGCCACGGCACTGCTGGGGCTGCTGCAGAAGTTCGATGTGTACCGGCGGCCACAGCGATTCGAAGACTTCCTGATCGCTTCCGAGATGGCAGCGCTGGGCGAGGGCAAAGCGGGTTATCCACAGTCCGAATACCTGCGAGGGGCAGCGGCGGCGGCGCGGGCAGTGGATGTTAAGCCATTGGTGCAGGCAGGGCTGACCGGCCAGGCCTTGGGTGAAGCGCTCAAAGGTGAGCGGCTGAAAGCCCTCGAAGCTTACAAGCTCGGTTGAACATACCGGCCCCTTCGCGGCTAAAGCCGCTCCCACAGGGACGGCGTTGCTCTCGAGGTTGTCGCTGTACCTGTGGGAGCGGCTTTAGCCGCGAAAGGGCCGGTACAGGCTTACGCGGGAGTCAGCTGCAACCCGCGCCACTCAAAGGCAACCGGCGCCAGCACCTGATCAATCCGCGCCTCCTGCCACAACTGCGCCATTGTCTTGCCTACCCCCGGATGCACAAGCTCCGGCGCCAGCAGCGACAGTGGCCACAGCACAAAGGCGTTCTTCAGGATCTCGGCCCGAGGCAACACCAGCCCATCGAACGTGCCGTGCAAGTCGTCATACATCAGCACGTCGATATCCAGCGGCAGCCCCTTGCGGTCCGGGGCATAGCGGCCATTGTCGGCCTCGATGAACTTCAACCGGCGGTCCAGTTCGATCAACGGCAACGCAGTCTGCCCAGTCACCACGAAGTTGATGAACGGACCGCTCTTGATCCCCACCGCCTGGCTTTCGAACGCCGGCGAGCAGCGCATGTCGGTCAGGATGCCTGCCAATGCATCGAGCCCGGCGCACAAATGCACCTCGCGATCAATGTTGCTGCCAAGGCCCAGGTAAACCGTGCTCAGAGACATCCGCGCTCGATCTCCACGCCAACACCGCCACGGGCCGCCGGTACCGCACCCGGCTTGGTCAGCTTCAACCGCACCCACGGGATGTGGAACTCCTCCATCAACGTCGCCACCAGGCGCTCGGCGAAAGTTTCAACCAACTCGAAACGCGCCTGTTCGGCAAACGCCTGGATACGGGCCGACACACTGGCATAATCCAGCGCCAGGTTCAGGTCGTCACCCGCCGCAGCCGGGCGGTTATCCCAGGCAAAGCTCAGGTCCAGG
The DNA here is from genome assembly GCF_023100865.1 of Pseudomonas sp. A2. Classification (NCBI taxonomy): domain Bacteria; kingdom Pseudomonadati; phylum Pseudomonadota; class Gammaproteobacteria; order Pseudomonadales; family Pseudomonadaceae; genus Pseudomonas; species Pseudomonas sp. A2. The sequence goes on along the minus strand of NZ_CP039127.1, from coordinate 528,760 downwards.
CGCAAGCACTGGCGAATATCCCGCTCCCAGTCATAGGCACCGATGACGGTATCGACTTCCAGGCCTTCGATGAACACTCTGTCCAAGCACTTCTCTCCACAGCACGACAAGGGCGACTGGCGCCGTTAGAATCAGGGCGTCCTCGCCCGGAATAGTTAGCATGTTTTGGTTACTGGCGTTGCTCGCCTACCTGCTCGGCTCGCTGTCCTTCGCCATCGTCCTCAGCCGCCTTACGGGCAGCCCGGACCCGCGTTCCAGCGGTTCAGGCAATGCCGGCGCCACCAACATGCTACGCCTGGCAGGCCGCAAACTGGCGATCCTGACCCTGCTTGGCGACCTGTGCAAGGGCCTGTTGCCGGTATTGCTCGCCCGCGGTGCCGGGCTGGACCTGCACGCGCAGGCCTGGGTTGGCGTGTGCGCAGTGCTGGGCCACCTGTTCCCGCTGTACTTCCGCTTCCAGGGCGGCAAGGGCGTGGCAACCGCCGCCGGCATGCTCATGGCCCTGTACTTCCCGGCCGCGCTGCTGGCCATTGGCGCCTGGCTGCTGACCTTCTACCTCACCCGCACCAGCTCGCTGGCGGCGCTGATCGCCACACCGCTGACCTTGCCGTTGCTGGCCTGGCGCGAGCCAGAGGCCCTGCTACCGATCACTGTGCTGACGGCAATGATCGTATGGCGCCACCGCAGCAACCTTCGCGACCTGTTCGCAGGCCGCGAACGGCACTTCTAACGCTTAAACCGGCGGCAACTGCTCCATCGGCCAGCGTGCCTGCACGCTGATTGCCAGGTCCTGCTTTTGCCCGGCCAACAACCGCTGGCAGCCGGCATAGGCGATCATCGCGCCGTTGTCGGTGCAGAACTGCGGGCGCGCGTAGTACACGTTGCCCTTGATGCTGCCGAGCATGTCCTCGAGGGACGCACGCAAGGCCTTGTTGGCGCTGACGCCACCAGCAATGACCAGGCGCTTGAGGCCTGCCTGCTTCAACGCCCGCTTGCACTTGATGGTCAAAGTCTCCACCACCGCCTGCTGGAATGCCAGGGACAGGTCGCAACGGGTTTGCTCACTGTCGTCGCCGGCATCGCGGCACTGCTGCCAGGTGTTCAGGGCAAAGGTTTTCAGGCCGCTGAAGCTGAACTCCAGGCCCGGGCGGTCGGTCATCGGCCGCGGGAACACGAAGCGGCCAGGCACGCCGCGCTCGGCTAGGCGGGCGATTTCCGGGCCACCGGGGTAGTTCAGGCCGATCAGCTTGGCGGTCTTGTCGAACGCTTCGCCTGCGGCGTCGTCCAGGCTCTCGCCCAGCAGCTCGTACTGGCCGATGCCATCGACCCGCACCAGCTGGGTGTGACCACCGGAAACCAACAAAGCGACGAACGGAAACTCCGGTGGGTTTTCTTCCAGCATGGGTGCCAGCAGGTGGCCTTCCATGTGGTGTACGCCAATCGCCGGGATGTCCCAGGCAAAGGCCAGCGCCTGGGCACAGGAGGCCCCCACCAGCAGGGCACCGACCAGGCCAGGGCCCGCGGTGTAGGCGATGGCGTCGATCTCGGTGGCGACGCAGCCGGCCTCATCCAGCACCTGGCGGATGAGTGGCAGCATGCGCTTGACGTGGTCGCGCGAGGCAAGCTCTGGCACCACACCGCCGAACACGCGGTGCAGGTCGATCTGGCTGAACAGCGCGTCGGCCAACAAACCGCGCTCGCTGTCGTATAATGCGACGCCAGTTTCGTCGCAGGATGTTTCCAATCCCAGTACTAGCATGGGTTCGTCCCTTGTGGGGGCTGAATTCGAAGCCGCGCATGATAGTCCCCGTGTCGGATGCCGACCAGCGGTTTTCGATCAGAGGCTTTGCATTCCGGCTTGCTAAGGGTTAACATCCGCAACCCTTGAAAACCGACGTTCTCCAGCACACCTTTGTTTTGCCAGGAGCACGTCTACCCCGGTAATGAATTAAGGTAGCCCTGGATGCCAGCCGTCAAAGTTAAAGAGAACGAACCCTTCGACGTAGCTCTGCGTCGTTTCAAGCGCTCCTGCGAAAAAGCCGGTGTACTGGCTGAAGTTCGTAGCCGCGAGTTTTACGAGAAGCCGACCGCCGAGCGTAAGCGCAAAGCAGCTGCTGCTGTTAAGCGTCACGCCAAGAAAGTTCAGCGCGAACAGCGCCGCGCCGTTCGTCTGTACTAATACAGACGTTCTACGCAAAGCTTCTGCCCTGCCCGGCTAACCGCCGGGCGATGGCAGTGGTCGCTTCAAACTTGAGCAGCTAGCTCAAGGCCCTGCACAAGCTTCATGCGAACTGCACATGGGCAACCTGCCTGAAACGTCAGAGCTGGTCCTCCTTGTTGTATGACCAGACGTGCGCGTCCGACTGACGGGCCCTCAGGGGCTGGCGACGAGCACACATTCCCTCGCACTTTCCCAAGCGGCACTCGCCCCATTCGGCGCGTGAGCGATTAGACTTGCCAGCTGCCAGATGACGAGACTGCCATGGCCGGGCTGATTCCCCAGAGTTTCATTGACGACCTTATCAACCGCCTCGACATCGTCGACGTGGTGAGTTCGCGCGTCCAGCTGAAAAAAACCGGCAAGAACTATTCCGCCTGCTGCCCGTTCCACAAGGAAAAAACTCCTTCCTTCACGGTCAGCCCCGACAAGCAGTTCTACTACTGCTTCGGCTGCGGCGCCGGCGGCAACGCCCTGGGCTTCGTAATGGACCACGACAACCTGGACTTCCCCCAGGCGGTCGAGGAACTGGCCCGCGCCGCCGGCATGGAAGTACCCCGCGAGCAAGGTCGCCGCGACCACAAGCCGCGCCAGCCAACCGATTCGCCGCTGTACCCGCTGCTGGACGCCGCCTCGGAGTTCTACCGCCAGGCCCTGCGCAGTCACCCGACCCGCAAGGCAGCGGTGGATTACCTCAAGGGCCGCGGCCTGTCCGGGGAAATCGCCCGTGACTTCGGCCTGGGCTTCGCCCCGCCAGGCTGGGATAACCTGCTCAAGCACCTGGGTGCCGACACCTTGCAGCAGAAGGTGATGATCGATGCCGGCCTGTTGATCGAAAACGCCGAAAGCGGCAAGCGCTACGACCGTTTCCGCGACCGGGTGATGTTCCCGATCCGCGACAGCCGCGGACGCATCATCGCCTTTGGTGGCCGAGTGCTCGGCGACGACAAGCCCAAGTATCTGAACTCCCCGGAAACCCCGGTGTTCCACAAGGGCCAGGAACTCTACGGCCTGTACGAGGCACGCAAGCACAACCGCAACCTCGACGAAATCATCGTCGTCGAGGGCTACATGGACGTCATTGCCCTGGCCCAGCAGGGCCTGCGCAACGCTGTGGCCACCCTCGGCACCGCCACCAGCGAAGAGCACCTCAAGCGCCTGTTCCGCGTGGTACCCAGCGTGCTGTTCTGCTTCGACGGTGACCAGGCCGGGCGCAAGGCCGCCTGGCGCGCCCTGGAGTCGACCCTGTCGAACCTGCAGGACGGCCGCCGCGCGCGCTTCCTGTTCCTGCCCGAAGGCGAAGACCCGGACAGCCTGGTGCGCGCCGAAGGTACCGACGCCTTCATGGCCCGCATCAACCAGCACGCCCAGCCGCTGGCCGATTACTTCTTCGAGCAGCTAAGCGTCGAAGCCGACCCGCGCTCGCTGGAAGGCAAGGCGCACATGGCGACCCTTGCCGCACCGCTGATCGAAAAGATCCCCGGCGCCAACCTGCGCCAGCTGATGCGCAACCGCCTTAAGGAAATCACCGGCCTCGACCCGCAGCAGGTCGAGCAACTGGCGCAACACGCCCCGGCCACCAGCAGCGTGCCGGACTACGACCCTGGCTACGACTATGACGCCATGGCCAGCTATACCCCCGATTACGGCGACATGCCGCAGCACGACTTCGCCCCCGTTCATCAGGAACAGGAGTGGAAGCCGAACAAGGGCGCTGGCAAGAAGCAGTGGGGCGACAAACCCTGGGACAAGAACCGCAAGGGTGGCAAGCCATGGCAGCAGCGTGACGAAGCACCACCACGCGTACCGGCCCCGGTCGAGCCGCCCACCCTGGCCGCCCTGCGCACCTTGCTGCACCACCCTCTGCTGGCCGGCAAGGTGGAAGATGCCAGCCACTTCGCCGATGAAGAACACTTGTACAGCCAGCTGCTGGTGGCACTGATTGAAGCCGCGCAGAAAAATCCTGGGCTAAGCTCAATGCAGTTGATCGCACGCTGGCACGGCACCGAACAGGGGCGCCTGCTGCGGGCCTTGGCGGAAAAGGAATGGCTGATCGTGGCCGACAACCTTGAACAACAGTTTTTCGACACTATAACTAGCTTGTCCGCCCGCCAACGCGAGCGCAGCCTGGAACAACTGCTCAGGAAATCACGTCAAAGCGAATTGACCAGCGAGGAAAAAACCCAGCTCCTCGCCCTGCTGAGCCGGAATGTTCCCGCACAAACGCCGACCTCATCTGGCGCGTGAGGCCCATGCTCGGGTATAATCCTCGGCTTGTTTTTTGCCCGCCAAGACCTTCAGTGGATAGGGTGTTATGTCCGGAAAAGCGCAACAGCAGTCTCGTATCAAAGAGTTGATCACCCGCGGTCGTGAGCAGGGCTACCTGACTTACGCGGAGGTCAACGACCACCTGCCTGAGGATATTTCAGATCCGGAACAGGTGGAAGACATCATCCGCATGATCAACGACATGGGGATCAACGTATTCGAGAGTGCTCCGGATGCGGATGCCCTTCTGTTGGCGGAAGCCGACACCGACGAAGCCGCGGCCGAAGAAGCCGCTGCTGCGTTGGCGGCAGTTGAAACCGATATCGGCCGCACGACCGACCCGGTGCGCATGTACATGCGCGAAATGGGCACCGTCGAGCTGCTGACCCGCGAAGGCGAGATCGAAATCGCCAAGCGTATCGAGGAAGGCATCCGTGAAGTCATGGGCGCCATCGCTCACTTCCCGGGCACTGTCGACTACATTCTCAGCGAATATGACCGTGTCACCAGCGAAGGCGGCCGTCTGTCGGACGTTCTCAGCGGTTACATCGATCCTGACGACAATATCGCCGCGCCGACCGAAGAAGTGCCGATCCCGGGCACCAAGGCCGCCGCTGCGAAGGAAGAGTCCGACGACGACGAGGACGAATCCGAAAGCGGTGACGACGAGGAAGAGGCCGAGAGCGGCCCGGACCCGGAAGTCGCCCGTCAGCGTTTCGGCGCGGTCAACGACCAGCTTCAGGCCACCAACAAGGTTCTGAAGAAGAATGGTCGCACCCACCAGGAAAGCATCGACGCCCTGCAGGCCCTGGCCGATTTGTTCATGCCGATCAAGCTGGTACCGAAGCAGTTCGAGGTACTGGTAGAGCGTGTTCGTGACGCCCTGAACCGCCTGCGCCAGCAGGAACGCGCCATCATGCAGCTGTGCGTGCGTGACGCCCGCATGCCGCGTGCCGACTTCCTGCGCATGTTCCCGAGCAACGAAACCGACCAGACCTGGAGCGGTGACCTGGCCAAGCGCAACACCAAATGGGCTGCCGCCCTGGGTGAAAAGGACGCTGCCATCGTCGCTTGCCAGCAGAAGCTGATCGACCTTGAGACCGAAACCGGCCTGACCGTTGCCGAGATCAAGGAAATCAACCGTCGCATGTCGATCGGTGAAGCCAAGGCCCGCCGCGCCAAGAAAGAAATGGTCGAGGCGAACCTGCGTCTGGTGATCTCCATCGCCAAGAAGTACACCAACCGTGGCTTGCAATTCCTCGACCTGATCCAGGAAGGCAACATCGGCTTGATGAAAGCGGTGGACAAGTTCGAATACCGTCGCGGCTACAAGTTCTCGACCTATGCCACCTGGTGGATCCGCCAGGCGATCACCCGTTCGATCGCCGACCAGGCGCGCACCATCCGTATTCCGGTGCACATGATCGAGACGATCAACAAGCTCAACCGTATTTCCCGCCAGATGCTGCAGGAAATGGGTCGCGAACCGACCCCGGAAGAGCTGGGCGAGCGCATGGAAATGCCTGAGGACAAGATCCGCAAGGTACTGAAGATCGCCAAAGAGCCGATCTCCATGGAAACCCCGATCGGTGACGACGAAGATTCGCACCTGGGCGACTTCATCGAGGACTCGACCATGCAGTCCCCGATCGACGTGGCCACGGTCGAAAGCCTCAAGGAAGCCACCCGTGACGTGCTCTCGGGCCTGACCGCACGCGAAGCCAAGGTGCTGCGCATGCGTTTCGGTATCGACATGAACACCGACCACACCCTCGAAGAGGTGGGCAAGCAGTTCGACGTGACCCGCGAGCGGATCCGTCAGATCGAAGCGAAGGCGTTGCGCAAACTGCGCCACCCGACTCGCAGCGAGCATCTGCGCTCCTTCCTCGACGAGTGATGACAAACCCCGGCCCAGGCCGGGGTTTTTCTTTTCCGGCTGTTGCGCAAAATCTGAATTCTGGCGCGATCTCTGTAGGAGCAGCCTTGTGCTGCGAAGAGTCCATTGCAACAGTAAATGATCTTTGGCCTAACTGGCGTCTTCGCAGCACAAGGCTGCTCCTACAGGGGGCGCGCATGCCATGAAGGCCATGCAGGCCGCCCAACACCCGCAAGGCCCTGTTGCCTCTGACAAAAGACCCTGCCCTCCACCGCACATCTGCAGCAATGCCCGTCTACACTCGACTTCATACCACTTGAATGTGAGGCCGCTATGCCGCTGATGCCGGCCATCCTGTTGCTGCTCCTGATCTTGTGGAACACAACGGCCGGCGCCCTGACCCTGACAGACGAGGAGAAAGCCTGGTTGGCTGCCCACCCGCAGCTGAGCCTGGGTGTAGACGCCTCTTGGCCACCGTTCGAATTTCGCGACCAGGAGGGCCGGTACCAGGGATTGGCCGCCGATTACATCGCCACGATCCAGCAACGCCTGGGCGTGACGCTCAAACCGGTCGAACCCAGCAGCTGGACCGAGGTACTGGCGCAAGCACGCGAAAGCCGCATCGACCTGCTGCCCGGCATCATGTCCACCCCCGAACGCCAAGGCTACCTGGCCTTCACCCGGCCGTACCTCGACTTCCCCATCGTTATCCTCGCCCATAAAGGCGGTGCACAGCCGCGCAACCTGGACGACCTTTACGGCCTGAAGATCGCCGTGGTCGAAAACTACGCCCCGCACGAACTGCTGCGCACACACCACCCAGACCTCAACCTGGTGGCCCTGCCTAACGTCAGCTCCACCCTGCAGGCCCTGGCCACCGACGAAGTGGACGCCGTGGTCGGTGACCTCGCTTCAAGCATCTGGAGCCTGCGCCAGCTCAAGCTCGACGGCCTCTACGTCAGCGGCGAAACGCCCTACCGCTACCAGCTGGCCATGGCCGCCCCGCGCGACAAGAAAGTACTGGTCGGCATTCTCGACAAAGTGATAGCCGACATGAGCAGCAGCGAAGTCAGCCAGATCCAGCAACGCTGGGTGGGCAATGTGGTCGACCAACGGATGTTCTGGTCGGACCTGCTGGTGTATGGCCTGCCCACGGTGCTGGTATTGATGGCCGTGCTGGCAGCGGTCATCCGCATCAACCGCCGGCTCAGTTCGGAAATTTCACGGCGCATCGCCCTGGAGCAGGAACTGCGCAGCAGCGAGTACCACTATCGCAGCCTGGTCGAGAGCCTGTCCGCCATAGCCTGGGAGGCCGACGCCAACGACTTCACCTACAGCTACGTCTCGCCCCACGCAGAAGGCTTGCTCGGCTACCCATTGGCCGACTGGCTCAAACCTGGCTTCTGGCGCAGCATCCTGCACCCGGAGGATGCCCTCTGGGCCCAGGCCTACTGCGACAGTGAGACTGCCGCCGGCCGCGACCACAGCCTCGACTACCGGGTGATCAGAGCCGATGGCCAGCCACTGTGGGTACGCAACATCGTCAGCATGATCGAGCATGGCCACCAGCCGGTGATGCGTGGCCTGATGATCGACATTAGCGAGACCAAGCGCACCGAGGACGCCCTGCGCCTGTCCGAACAGAAGTTCGCCTCGGTGTTCCAGCAGTGCCCCGACATCCTGCTGATCGCCCGCCACAGCGACGGCTGCCTGCTGGAGGTGAACGAGGCCTTCGAAGAGCAGATCGGCCTCACCCCGAGCCAGGTAATTGGCCGCACCGCCACCGAGCTCAACCTGTGGGGCGTCGAAGGCGACGGCCCGCGGCTGCTCGAACGCCTGCACCAAGGCGGTATCCGCAACCTGGAAATGAGCTTCCGCCGCAGCAACGGCCAACTCTTCACCGGCCTGACCTCGGCCGAAACCTTTGAACTCGACGGCAACCTCGCGCTCGTGGTGGCGGTACGCGATATCAGCCAGCTCAAGGAAACCCAGGAGCAGCTACAAACCTCGGAAGAGAAATTCGCCAAGGCCTTCCATGCCTCGCCCGATGGCCTGCTGCTGTCGCGCCAGAGCGACGGTTTGCTGCTCGAAGTGAACGAAGGCTTCTGCCGCCTGACCGGCTATGACCTCAGCCCTACCATCGACCAGACCTCGCTGGACCTGGGCATCTGGGTCGACCTCAACGAGCGCAAGCGTCTGGTCCAACAGCTAAACCGCGACGGCTTCGTACGCGACTTCACGTGCCACCTGCGCCGCAGCGACGGGCAGATTCGCCTCTGCGAACTCTCTGCACGGCCGCTGCCGATTGCTGGCGACGACTGCATACTGACAATCGCCCGCGACATCACCGAGCGCCATCTGATGCAGGAAAAGCTGCAGCTGGCCGCCACCGTGTTCGAGAACACCGCCGAAGGCGTGCTGATCACCGACATCGACCAGCACATTAGTGCCGTAAACCGCGCCTTCAGCGAAATCACCGGTTACAGTGAGATCGAAGCCCTCGGCCAGACCCCACGCCTGCTCGCCTCCGGCCAGCACGACAGTGCGTTCTATGCCGCCATGTGGCACCAGCTGACCGATGAAGGCCATTGGCAAGGCGAGATCTACAACAAGCGCAAGAACGGCGAACTGTACCCCGGCTGGCTGACCATCAGCGCCGTGCGCAACAGCGAGCGCGAGATTACCCACTTCGTCGCAGTGTTCGCCGACATCTCCAGCCTCAAGCACGCCCAGGCCAAGCTTGACTACCAGGCCCACCACGATCCACTGACCGGCCTGCCCAACCGTGCCCTGTTCGAGAACCGCCTGCAGGCCGCGCTCACCTGTGCGCAGGTCTCCAACCGCAAGGGCGCGGTGCTGTTCCTTGACCTCGACCGTTTCAAGCACATCAACGACAGCCTCGGCCACCCGGTCGGCGATCTGCTGCTCAAGGGCATCGCCCAACGCCTGAAAGAGCAGGTGCGTGATGTCGACACCGTGGCCCGCCTGGGTGGCGATGAGTTCATCATCCTGCTGCCCGGCCTGCACAAACCCAGTGACGCCAGCGCCATCGCCAATAAGCTGCTGACCTGCTTCAACGCGCCATTCCAGGCTGGCGAGCATGAGTTCTTCACCAGCGCCAGCATCGGCATCAGCCTTTATCCACAGGACGGTACAGACGTTGCCACACTGATTCGCAACGCCGACGCCGCCATGTACCGCTCCAAGGCCAAGGGCCGTAACCGCGTCGAAGCCTACACCCTCGACCTCACCGCCCAGGCCAGCGAACGCATCGCCCTGGAGCACGAACTGCGCCGCGCCATCGAACGCAACGAACTGAGCCTGTGCTTCCAGCCCAAGCTCAGCCTCAAGACACAGAGCCTGGTCGGTGCCGAAGCGCTGATACGCTGGAGCCACCCGACCTTTGGTGAAGTGCCGCCAGAGCACTTCATTCACCTCGCGGAAGAGAACGGCACCATCCTCCAGATCGGTGACTGGGTACTGGAGCAGGCCTGCCGGCAGATGCAGGCCTGGAAGATGCACTACGAACCCTTCGGCCCGTTGTCGATAAACCTCGCCGGCGCCCAGCTGCGCCATCCCCATCTTGCCAGGCGCATCGAACAGTTGCTGAAGCACTACCAGCTCACAGCCGGTGACCTGCAGCTGGAAATCACCGAAAACTTCATCATGAGCCAGGCAGAGGAAGCCTTGGCCGTGCTGTACCAGCTGAAGAAACTGGGCGTGCAGCTGGCCATCGACGATTTCGGCACCGGTTATTCATCGCTGAGCTACCTCAAGCGCCTGCCGCTGGACATTCTCAAGATCGACAAGTCGTTCATCCGCGGGCTGCCCGACGACCCTCATGACGCCGCCATCGCCCGCGCCATCATCGCCTTGGGCCGCAGCATGCAGCTGACCATCATTGCCGAGGGTGTGGAAAACCAGGCCCAGCAACGGTTCCTGGCGGCAGAAGGCTGTGAGCAGATCCAGGGCTACATCGTCAGCCTGCCCCTGCCCCCGGACGAGTTCGCGGCGACGTTTCTTCGCATAGCACTATCGGATCTTTCAGATGGCACAGGTGCGAAACCCTCGTTATAATCCGGCCACTTACTGAGGGCCTATAGCTCAGTCGGTTAGAGCAGAGGACTCATAATCCTTTGGTCCACGGTTCGAGTCCGTGTGGGCCCACCAGAAAACTCAAAGGCCTACGTTGCAGAACGTAGGCCTTTGTCATTTCAGGGACTGCAGTCGTCATGTTCTCCTGACTAGGGCAACTCCTCTTGCTGGGCTATCCAGCTGTGTATGTACTGAAGAACCCGTGTCGCACCTTCGGCAGTTTCCACCGGCTCTATCGGCCGCTCACCACTGAGGAACTGATTGGGCTGCTCCATCCACTTGAACGCTGCCGCCCTGCTTCCGCGTACAGGAATGGCCAAATCCAGAATTTCCTGCAGCAGTTCAGGTTGTCCATACCAGGACTCCGGCTTGATGGTTGGTTTCCTCCCTGGAATCACTCTCGGTAGCTGACAGGCCGCAAGCTCGCCTGAATTGATGTGCTCTCGCTTCCAGTGCGCAAACTTGATCAGGTCGGTATTCGCCGAGCGGTTTTGCCCCGACGTCGGCACAACCACGCCAATCCGCACATCTGTGTGAGCACGAATCATCTGAAGTGCAGGAGCGATGTCAGTATCGTTGGTAACGATGACGGCATGGTCAACCTGCCCCGTGATCGAATCATGGTAAGCCTGGAGGGCCAAATTCACGTCGCTCTGTTTCTCCTCCACCTTCCAGGCCTGGATTTCCTGGCACTCACGCGGAGCCTTGTCCGGATTTTCAGGGTCGACGATCTTCACCTTCATTTTATTGACGGCGTAATAACCTTCGATGAGCTCTATTCGACCGTCATGCAGCTTGCGCAAAGCGGTGTGGTAGCGAGCTTGTGACGACACCGAATCGCCAGCACGGGCGACCGACTCGATGATCTTTGCCGTGAAATATTTGATCGAGGGGGATTCCAGGAGCCGCCATGCCCTGATCTGGCCATGGTTGTCCGTGACCAGTATGGAAGGCAAGATGTGCTTTTCAAAGAGAGGCAACAGGTCGAGCCACTTGTACGGTGTGCCGCGCAAGCAGCCGTAGTAGAAGTTGTAGCCGTCGATATAGATACGAGTGCGCAGAGGCTCAGAATCAAGCTTTCTCTGCATTTTTTGCACTCCAGAAACGAAAAAACCGGCTTAAGCCGGCTTTTTCCCCCTCCAACCGGATGGTCATGCCACGCCGGTCGTGAGGGTTAGTTGTTGTCGGCAGTATTGCGCAATGAGGGAGCTGATGCAAGGTGGTAGGCTGGCATCCTCGTCCTCCGAAACACAACGTTCGTGAGAGGGCCATTCTCTGCTCAGGCATGGCTATCTAAACAGCTATAAATCGTTAGATTTTGTGAGCTCCTATTCCACCCTAGACCGCACCTCGACCTGCCGGACCAATCGAGCAGTTCTGTCATTGCGGCCGATGCTTACATGCCGGCGCAGCAGCTGTAGGAGCGGCCTTGTGTCGCGAAGCGGCCCCGGGATTGCAGCACTGATGCAAAGCATGGACAACTGTCTACCCTTGCCCTGCTTACCGCAGGCTGGCTAGGCTAGCGGGTCAACCGTAGAGACTCGCCATGTCGGATTCCCGCTCCATCACGCTGGATGAAATCGATCGCCAGCTGATCGCCCTGTTGCAGATAAACGCCCGCGAAAGCGTAGCCACCCTCGCCCGCCAGCTGGGCATCGCTCGTACTACCGTCAACTCGCGTCTGGAGCGGCTGGAGAAGAACAAGGTCATCTCCGGCTATGGCGTGCGCCTGGGCCAGCGGGTTATGGGTGGTGGGCTGCAGGCGTATGTGGGGATCAAGGTGCAGCCGCGCTCGGGCAAGGAGGTGGTGCGGCGCCTGAGTGCCATGGGCCAGGTGCAACAGCTGTGCGCAGTGAGCGGCGAGTTCGATTATGTGGCCTGGCTGCGTACGGATTCGCCCGAGCAACTGGACCAGTTGCTCGACCAGATCGGCAGTGTCGACGGGGTGGAGAAGACCACCACGTCGATCATTCTCAGCAGCAAGGTGGACCGCGGGCAGCCGCTCTGAACCTGGCTGGCGGTCAGGCCTCCTGGCCGTCGAGCAGGCCTTCCAGAATCGCCGAAAGGCTTTCGGCGGAATGCTGCATCGACCAGACGATGTCACGGCTGCGCTCGGGGGCGTGATGCTGGGCGTAGTCGGTGGCGATCTGATTGAGGCCACGGGCCAGCAGGCAGGCGTGGACCAAGGCGTCTGCAGCGTCGATGCCGGGGCGTATGGCGAATAATGGCGGATGGCTGGATTCGCAGTTGCAAAAGGTTTTTTCTGCGGTGGGTTTCAGTTTTTCGGGTTGGTCGGGTAAGCGCTTGGTCATGGTATAGCCTCCAAATCACAAGGGTGATCGGCGGCCAATCGCATCCTTCTCACGGGAATTGGGTGGCAGCCATGCACGAGGTGAGAACCGGCGAACTTGGAGGCGCGTACCCGGCCAGGCAAAGCCTGCCCGCGCACAGCTGCCATAGCAGTGCGCCTCCAGAATGGTCCGCGGGTTCTCACGCCCGATCGCCGAATTTCCGGCGACCCAGTGAAGTTAACGATGAAGCAATTCCCGCGATGCCAGACCGAGGCGATAGGGGGCGTAGGGTAATTCTTTATTTCCCGGCATGGGTGTAGGCACTGTCTGATCGACCGCATGGCAAGGGCAACACAGCCCCCCTGTGGGAGCGGGTTTACCCGCGAATGCGTCGGTAGATTCACTGCAGCATTCGCGGGTAAACCCGCTCCTACATAGACCGGTTCAACTCTCGATTACTCAATCGCGCTTTTCGTCATAATAGGTATGAATAGCATCATTTCGACGACACAAGCTACATTCAGACAACAATCTGCACCTTAATAACGAACACCCCACTCCCTAAAATGGCCTCCAGGCATCTCCTATACTCAGGCTCCGCCCGCTGCGCAGCCTCTCTGGCAAGGTCACTTCATGAACAAGAAAAACCGCCACCCCGCCGATGGTAAAAAACCCGTCACCATCTTCGGCCCGGATTTCCCCTTCGCCTTCGACGACTGGCTGGAACACCCCGCAGGCCTGGGCAGCATCCCGGCCGAGCGCCATGGTGAGGAAGTGGCAATCGTGGGCGCCGGTATCGCCGGCCTGGTGGCGGCCTACGAGCTGATGAAGCTGGGCCTCAAGCCGGTGGTGTACGAAGCATCCAAGCTGGGTGGCCGGCTGCGCTCGCAAACCTTCAACGGCACTGACGGGATCATCGCCGAACTGGGTGGCATGCGCTTCCCGGTGTCGTCCACTGCCTTCTACCACTACGTGGACAAGCTGGGCCTGGAGACCAAACCGTTCCCCAACCCGCTGACCCCGGCCTCGGGCAGCACCGTGATCGACCTGGAAGGCCAGACCTACTACGCCGAAAAACCCACCGACCTGCCCAAGCTGTTCCACGAAGTGGCCGATGCCTGGGCCGACGCGCTGGAAAGCGGTGCCCGGTTCGCCGACATCCAGCAGGCCATCCGCGACCGTGACGTACCGCGCCTGAAAGAGCTGTGGAACAAGCTGGTACCGCTGTGGGACGACCGCACGTTCTACGACTTCGTCGCCACCTCGCGCTCGTTCGCCCAGCTGAGCTTCCAGCACCGCGAAGTGTTCGGCCAGGTCGGCTTCGGCACCGGCGGCTGGGACTCGGACTTCCCCAACTCGATGCTGGAAATCTTCCGCGTGGTGATGACCAACTGCGACGACCACCAGCACCTGGTAGTCGGCGGTGTAGAGCAGGTACCGCAAGGCATCTGGCGCCATGTACCGGAGCGCTGCGTGCATTGGCCGGAAGGCACCAGCCTGAGCGGGCTGCATGGCGGCGCACCGCGTACCGGAGTCAAGCGCATCGCCCGCGCCGCCGATGGCCGCCTGGCGGTCACCGATAACTGGGGCGACACCCGTCACTACAGTGCCGTGCTCGCCACCTGCCAGACCTGGCTGCTGACCACCCAGATCGACTGCGAGGAATCGCTGTTCTCGCAAAAGATGTGGATGGCCCTGGACCGCACCCGCTACATGCAGTCGTCGAAGACCTTCGTCATGGTCGACCGGCCGTTCTGGAAAGACAAAGACCCGGAAACCGGCCGCGACCTGATGAGCATGACCCTCACCGATCGCCTCACCCGTGGCACCTACCTGTTCGACAACGGTGACGACAAGCCGGGGGTGATCTGCCTGTCGTACTCGTGGATGAGCGACGCGCTGAAGATGCTGCCGCACCCAGTGGAAAAACGCGTGCAACTGGCCCTGGACGCACTGAAGAAGATCTACCCGAAGACCGACATCGCCGGGCACATCATCGGCGACCCGATCACCGTTTCCTGGGAGGCCGACCCGCACTTCCTCGGCGCCTTCAAGGGCGCGCTGCCTGGGCACTACCGCTACAACCAGCGCATGTACGCGCACTTCATGCAGCAGGACATGCCTGCCGAGCAGCGCGGCATGTTCATCGCCGGTGACGACGTGTCGTGGACGCCGGCCTGGGTGGAAGGCGCGGTACAGACATCGCTGAATGCGGTGTGGGGTATCATGAACCACTTCGGTGGCCGCACCCACCCGGACAACCCCGGCCCAGGCGACGTGTTCGACGAAATCGGCCCGATCGCCCTGCCGGACTGAGACAAGGAGGCAGCATGCGTATCGCTCTGTTTCAGGGCTCGCCCAAGCCACTCGACGTGCCCGGCAACCTGCAACGGTTGCGCCACCAGGCGCAACTGGCGGCCGAACGCGGCGCCAGTTTGCTGGTGTGCCCGGAGATGTTCCTGACCGGCTACAACATCGGCCTGGCCCAGGTCGAGCGCCTGGCCGAGGCCGCCGATGGCCCGACGGCCATGGAGGTGGTGGAAATCGCCCAGGCGCACCGCATCGCCATCGTCTACGGGTATCCGGAGCGTGGCGATGATGGCGCGATCTACAACAGCGTGCAGTTGATCGATGGTCACGGCCGCAGCCTGAGCAACTATCGCAAGACCCACCTGTTCGGCGAGCTGGACCGCTCGATGTTCAGCGCAGGTGCCGATCACTTCCCGGTGGTGGAGCTGGATGGCTGGAAGGTCGGCCTGCTGATCTGCTACGACATCGAGTTCCCGGAAAACGCGCGACGCCTGGCGCTGGACGGTGCCGAGCTGATCCTGGTGCCGACTGCGAACATGTCGCCGTACGACTTCATCTGCCAAGTGACCGTGAGGGCGCGGGCGCAGGAGAATCAGTGCTACCTGGTGTATGCCAACTACTGCGGCTCGGAAGACGAGATCCAGTATTGCGGGCAGAGCAGCATCGTCGGCCCGGATGGCAGCCTGCTGGCCATGGCAGGGCGAGACGAGTGCCAGTTGCTGGCGGAGCTGGAGCATGAGCGGGTGGTACAGGGGCGGGCGGCGTTTCCTTACCTGAGCGATCTGCGCCAGGAGCTGCACCTGCGTAAGGGCTGACAGGGGCCGCTGTGCGGCCCATTCGCCGGCAAGCCAGCTCCCACCTCGACCGCACCGGTTTCAAGGCATGTGCATTCCCTGTGGGAGCCGGCTTGCCGGCGATAGGGCCAAGCCTGCCAACACAAATGGGTTAGCATGAACACCTGCCCCGGAGTTTCCATGCCTGACGCCACCCGCCACCTCACCCTCGCCAACGGCCTGCAGCTGACCCTGCGCCACGCCCCGCGCCTGAAGCGCTCGGCCGCGGCCCTGCGGGTGCACGCGGGTAGCCACGACACGCCGACCAAATGGCCCGGCCTGGCCCACTTCCTGGAGCACCTGTTCTTCCTCGGCACCTCGCGCTTCCCTCTCGACGACGGCCTGATGCGCTATGTGCAGGCCCTCGGCGGCCAGGTCAATGCCAGCACCCGCGAACGCACCACCGACTTCTTCTTCGAGGTCCCGCCCAGCGCCCTGGCCGGGGGGCTGGAGCGCCTGTGCCAGATGTTGGCCGAACCAGACCTGGGCATCGAGCGCCAACGCCGCGAACGCGAAGTAATCCATGCCGAGTTCATTGCCTGGTCGCGCAACCCTCAGGCCCAGCAGCAGTTCGCCTTGCTGCAATCGGCAGCGCCCGGCCATCCATTGAGCGCTTTTCATGCCGGTAACCGGCACACCCTGGCCTTGCAGGACCCTGCCTTCCAGCAAGCGCTGGGTGGCTTTCACCAGCGCTTCTACCAAGGCGGCCAGGTCACCCTGAGCCTGTGCGGCCCGCAACCGCTGGATGAACTGGAATTACTGGGCCGGCAGCATGCCAAGCTGTTCGCAACAGGTGAACGGGTGCCACAAGCTCTGCCACCGCCTTTATCGACGTCCGATACGCACCTGCTGTTCAGCCACGAAAACCTGCCGGCAGGTGCCGAGCAGGCCCTTGAGTTGCTGATCGCCTGCCTCGGCGATAGCCGCCCGGGCACCTGGCTGCATGCGCTTCGCCAGCGTGGCTGGCTGCAAGGCTTCAAGGCCGAGGCGCTGTATGCCTTTGCCGGGCAGTTGCTGTGGCACATTGACCTGAAGCTGAGCGAGGACGCCTGCCCAGAGGAAGCCGATGCCCTGTTGCAGGGCTGGTTCGGCTTCATCCGCCAGGCCGCCCCTGAGCAATTGAGTGCCGAATTCGAGCTGCTGCAGCAAAGCCGCGAACGCAGTGCCAGCGCGCTTGAGCTGGCCCGCCGGGACAGCGCCGGCCAGCCGTTCAGCGGTTTGGACACACAAGGCTTGCAGGCGCTCCGTGCCCTGCTGGAAGGCCTGCCGGGCCGCGCACATGGGCATTGGCAACTGCCCGCAGTCGACCCCTTGCTCCTGGCCGACTTGCCTGATGCCAGGCCGCACCCGCTGCCAGCGGTACTGAAAGTCAGCGACCAGCTGCCTGGTGCTCGTCAGTACGCGGCGCTGTACCTGCGCTGGCATGTCCCTTCGCCGTTGCGCCAGCGGCTGCATGCGCTGCTCGAACGCGCCTTGCACCCCCTGCAGGAGCGCTGCGAGCGCGTATCGGTGCAGTTGCAGTTCAGTGCCGCTGGCGAATACTGGCAACTTCGCTGCACCGGGCTGCCGGCAGCGGTACTGCGCACTGTAGACCAAGCCTTGGCGCTGATGCGCAAGCCCCCGGCAGGCAGCTGGCTGCCCAGTTCGACGCAGCCTCCGGCACTGATTCCCATCCGGGCCCTGCTCAAGCAGCTGCCCGACGCCGTGCTGGGCGCCACGCCTGCACCTCCTGCGGCCTGCACCCTGGCACAGACGCATCTCGACAAACTGTGGCAGCAAGCACGCTGGCACAGCCTGGCTGCCGGCTTCGACGATGGCGCCCTGAACGCATTGGGCACCGTGCTGCAGCACTGCCCTGGGCAAGGCTCAGCGCCTGGCCCTCTGCCCGCCTTAGCCAACCACCGTTGGCAACATGCCGAAGTACCCGGCAGTGAGCATGCCCTGCTGCTGTTCTGCCCACTGCCAGCGGCCATGGAAGCCGCTGGCCGCCTGCTCGCGCAGTTGCTGCAAGGGCCGGTTTACCAACGGCTACGGGTAGAACTGCAACTCGGCTATGCGGTATTCAGTACCTTTCGTCAGGTAGAGGGTGTCGGCGGCCTGCTGTTCGGGGTCCAGTCGCCTCATGCCAGCCAGGTACAGATCCTCGACCACCTGCTCGCCTTGCTGCGCCAGGGCGTTACCCTGGCCCCTGCCGCTCGTCAGGCCCTGGCCAGGCAATTCGATGAACCGGCGATGGGCAACGCCGAAGTCGCCGAATGGGCGTGGCAGACATTCCTGGCCACACAACCCGGCAGGCTGGATGCGCTGCGCAGGTCTATCCTGAAAACGCGGCAGACGGATATGGACCAGTTGCTGAACCACTTGCTCGATAAAGATTCCACTTGGCTATGCCTTGCCAACGCAGTCGCACCAGATACTTCCTGGCTGGGTTCAAACCCATGATTGTTACGAAAACCGCAACGGAGTTTTCGAATAATTAACCTTTCGGTACAAATTTTTCTTGTAAGATAGCGCAATCCCAGCCATGGGAACCTCCAGCCAATGGCGGTACCCAAGTAGTAGCTGACAAACCCACCCCCTCATCCGGAAGGAGTAATTCCATGTGGACCAAACCTGCATACACTGATCTGCGCATCGGCTTCGAAGTCACCATGTACTTCGCCAACCGCTAAGCCCGGCTTACGGTTCAACGCCTCGGCCTGCCGGGGCGTTTTCGTTTTTTCGCTACGGTTTCTGCAGAGAGAGTGGCCATGTACATCCAGGTTCTCGGTTCCGCCGCCGGCGGCGGGTTCCCCCAGTGGAACTGCAACTGCGTCAACTGCAAGGGCTTGCGTGACGGCACCTTGCGGGCCACGCCGCGCACCCAGTCCTCCATCGCCCTGTCCGACGATGGCGTGCACTGGGTGCTGTGCAATGCCTCGCCCGACATCCGCGCCCAACTCCAGGCCTTTGCCCCGATGCAGCCGGCCCGTGCCCTGCGCGACACCGGCATCAACGCCATCATCCTGCTGGACAGCCAGATCGACCACACCACTGGCCTGCTCAGCCTGCGCGAAGGCTGCCCGCACCAGGTGTGGTGCACCGACATGGTCCACCAGGACCTGACCACGGGCTTTCCGCTGTTCAACATGCTCAGCCACTGGAACGGTGGCCTGCAGTGGAACCGCATCGAGCTGGAAGGCAGCTTCGTCATCGACGCCTGCCCCAACCTGCGCTTCACCCCGTTCCCCCTGCGCAGCGCCGCGCCGCCCTACTCGCCGCACCGCTTCGACCCGCACCCGGGCGACAACCTTGGCCTGCTGGTCGAGGACACCCGCACCGGCGGCAAGCTGTTCTACGCCCCGGGCCTGGGCCAGGTGGACGACAAGCTGCTGACGATGATGCATGGCGCCGACTGCCTGCTGGTCGACGGCACCCTGTGGGAAGATGATGAAATGCAGCGCCGTGGCGTGGGCACCCGAACCGGCCGCGAGATGGGCCACCTGGCGCAGAACGGCCCCGGCGGCATGCTGGAAGTGCTGGATGGCTTCCCGCGCCAGCGCAAGGTACTTATCCACATCAACAACACCAACCCGATTCTCGACGAAGACTCGCCCGAGCGTGCCGAAGTGCTGCGCCGGGGTGTGGAAGTGGCCTTCGATGGCATGAGTATCGAGTTGTAACAGCCAGATCGCACAAGCAACACAGGCCCTGTGGGAGCGGGTTCACCCGCGAAGAATCCCACACAGTGTATGGCACCGGCTTCGCCGGTGTTCGCGGGTAAACCCGCTCCCACAGGGATCGCGCCGAGACTCAGCTATACAGGAGCCAGCCGAATGAGCGACGCACTGCCAATGTCCCCTGCCGAATTCGAGCAGGCCCTGCGCGCCAAGGGCGCCTACTACCACATCCATCACCCGTACCACGTGGCGATGTACCAGGGTCGCGCCAGCCGCGAACAGATCCAGGGCTGGGTAGCCAACCGCTTCTACTACCAGGTGAACATCCCGATGAAGGATGCCGCGATCCTGGCCAACTGCCCGGACCGCGAAGTACGCCGCGAGTGGATCCAGCGCCTGCTCGACCACGATGGCGCGCCCGGCGAGGACGGTGGTATCGAAGCCTGGCTGCGCCTGGGCCAGGCCGTGGGGCTGGACCCGGACCAGTTGCGTTCCCAGGAGCTGGTACTGCCCGGTGTGCGCTTTGCCGTGGACGCCTACGTCAACTTCGCCCGCCGGGCCAGTTGGCAGGAAGCGGCCAGCAGCTCGCTGACCGAGCTGTTCGCCCCGCAGATCCACCAGTCGCGCCTGGACAGCTGGCCGCAGCACTACCCGTGGATCGACCCGGCCGGCTATGAATACTTCCGCACCCGCCTGGGCCAGGCCCGGCGTGACGTGGAGCACGGCCTGGCGATTACCTTGCAGCACTACACCACCCGCGCGGGCCAGGAGCGTATGCTGGAGATACTGCAGTTCAAGCTGGATATTCTCTGGAGCATGCTCGACGCCATGAGCATGGCTTACGAGCTGAACCGCCCGCCCTATCACTCCGTCACCCAGGAACGGGTGTGGCACAAAGGGATCACCCTATGAGTTTCGACCGTAATCAAGTGCCAGCCTGGCGCCCCGGCTACCGCTTCCAGTACGAGCCGGCGCAAAAGGGCCATGTGCTGCTGTACCCAGAGGGCATGATCAAGCTCAACGACAGCGCAGCCCTGATTGGTGGCCTGATCGACGGCCAACGCGACGTTGCCGCGATCATTAGCGAACTCGAACAACAGTTCCCCGGTGTCCCGGAAGTGGCCGATGACATCGAGCAGTTCATGGAGGTGGCCCGTGCCGAACACTGGATCGTCCTCGCCTGAGTTACCGCCCACGCCCGCAGTCGGCCTGCCGCTGTGGCTGCTGGCCGAGCTGACCTACCGCTGCCCGCTGCAGTGCCCGTACTGCTCCAACCCGCTGGACTTCGCAGCCCAGGGCCAGGAGCTGAGCACCGAGCAGTGGTTCAAGGTGATGGCCGAAGCCCGGGAAATGGGTGCCGCGCAAATCGGTTTCTCCGGCGGAGAACCGCTGGTACGTCAGGACCTCGCCGAACTGATCGGCGAGGCCCGCCGGCTGGGCTACTACACCAACCTGATCACCTCGGGCATCGGCCTGACCGAAGCGCGCATCGCCGACTTCAAGAAGGCCGGCCTGGACCATATCCAGATCAGCTTCCAAGCCAGCGACGAGCAGGTCAACAACCTGCTGGCCGGCTCGAAGAAGGCCTTTGCGCAAAAGCTGGAAATGGCCCGTGCGGTGAAGGCCCATGGCTACCCGATGGTGCTCAACTTCGTCACCCACCGGCACAACATCGACAAGATCGACCGCATCATCGAGCTGTGCATCGCCCTGGAGGCCGACTTCGTCGAGCTTGCCACCTGCCAGTTCTACGGCTGGGCCCACCTCAACCGGCTGGGCCTGCTGCCAACCCGCGCGCAGCTGGAACGGGCCGAACGCATCACCAACGAGTATCGGGAAAAGCTCAAGGCCGAGGGCAACCCGTGCAAGCTGATCTTCGTCACCCCGGACTACTACGAGGAGCGCCCCAAGGCCTGCATGAATGGCTGGGGCAACCTGTTCCTCACCATCACCCCGGACGGCACCGCCCTGCCCTGCCACGGCGCCCGCCAGCTGCCGGTGCAGTTCCCCAACGTGCGCGACCACGACCTGCACCACATCTGGTACGACTCGTTCGGCTTCAACCGCTTCCGCGGCTATGAGTGGATGCCCGAACCCTGCCGTTCCTGCGACGAGAAGGAAAATGACTTCGGCGGCTGCCGCTGCCAGGCCTTCATGCTCACCGGCGATGCCAGCAACGCCGACCCGGTGTGCGCCAAGTCGGCCGACCACGGCATCATCCTCAAGGCCCGCGAAGAGGCGGAAAGCGCCCAGCTCACCATTGAAGAGATGACCTTCCGCAATGAACGAAACTCCCGTGTCATCGTCCGCGGCTGAGTTCAGCGCGGCCCAGGCAGTTGCGGCCGGCACCGACTTCGCCGAACTCAAGGTCAGCGCCGCGGGGCTGTTCTGGAACGAGTTTCGCCCGGCCGATGGTGCCTGTCGCATCTGGCACTGGCAGCACCAGCAGGCCCGCTGCCTGACACCTGATGGCTTCAGCGTACGTAGCCGGGTGTACGAATACGGCGGTGGCAGTTTTTGCCTGGGTGGTGATGGGCTGCTGTTCGTCAATGAAAAGGACCAGCAGGTCTATACCCAGACCCTGGAAGGCGCGGTACCGCGCGCCCTGACTGATGATGCCAGCTGCCGCTACGGCGATGTGCAGTGGCACGACGGCCTGGTGCTGGCGGTCGAGGAGCAGCATGGCGAACGGGTCGAGCATCGCTTGGTCGCCGTGGGTGAACAAGCCCGCGAAGTGCTCGCCGAGGGAGCCGACTTCTATGCATCGCCTACGGTAAGTTCCGACGGCCAGCGCCTGGCGTGGGTCGAATGGGACCGACCGGCACAACCCTGGACCGTCACCAGGCTGATGTGCCGCACACGTGATGCAAGTGGCCACTGGGGGCCCGTGCAATGTGTGGCCGGCGCTGACGAATCGCTGCAGCAGCCGCGCTTCGATAGCGAAGGCCGACTCTACTGCCTGTCTGACCGCAATGGCTTCTGGCAACCCTGGGGCGAGGTCGATGGCTGCTGGCAGGCCCTGCCTGCCGAACCGGCGGACCACGCCGCAGCCCCCTGGCAACTGGGCGCCAGTACCTGGTTGGCGCTGGGGCCGCGAAGCTATCTGGCCAGCTGGTTCGAAGAGGGCTTCGGGCAACTGGGGCTGCGCACAGCCGAAGGCCGCCTGGAGCGTTTCGCCAGCGCCTACACGCGCTTTCGCAGCCTGGCCATGGATGCAGAACACCTGTATGCGATAGCCGCCTCGCCGATCAGCCCGCCGGCGGTCATCGCCATCGCCCGCAGCAACCACGAGGTCAGCGTATTGGCTGGTGGCGCCGAAGTGCTGCCGGCAAGGCATATCAGCCTGCCGCAGTCGATCCACTACGGCAGTGACGGCCAGCGCGCCCATGGCTTCTTCTACCCAGCAGCCCGCTCGCAAGGTGCCGCGCCGTTGGTGGTGTTCATCCATGGCGGGCCGACTTCGGCCTGTTATCCCGTGCTCGACCCGCGCATCCAGTACTGGACCCAACGCGGCTTCGCCGTCGCCGACCTGAACTACCGGGGCAGCACCGGCTATGGCCGTGAATACCGCCAGGCCTTGCATCTGCGCTGGGGCGAAAGCGATGTGGCCGATGCTTGCGCGGCGGTGGAATACCTGGCCGGACGTGGGCTGATCGACAGCCGCAAGGCGTTCATCCGCGGCGGTAGCGCAGGCGGCTACACCACCCTGTGCGCCCTGGCGTTCCATGATGTGTTCCGCGCCGGCGCCAGCCTGTACGGGGTCAGCGACCCGGTTGCCCTGGGCCGGGCCACCCACAAGTTCGAAGGGGACTACCTGGACTGGCTGATCGGCGACCCGCTGCAGGATGCCGAGCGCTATCGCCAGCGTACGCCGCTGCTGCATGCGGGGCAGATCAAGGTACCGGTGATTTTCTTCCAGGGCGAACTGGATGCGGTGGTGGTGCCGGAGCAGACGCGGTCGATGCTGGCGGCGCTGCAGGCTAACGGGATCGAGGCTGAAGGGCACTTCTACGCGGGGGAGCGGCACGGGTTCCGCAAGGCGGAGAACCTGGCGCATGCGCTGGAAGAAGAATGGAAGTTCTATTGCCGGGTGTTAGGGCAGTAAGCCGGGCCACCCCTTGTAGGAGCAGCCTTGCGCTGCGAAAGGGCCCTCATGGCAAGCGCATTTGCCGTGCCTGTAATAGCCTATTCGCAGCACAAGGCTGCTCCTACAGGGACCGTGCTCGCCGCTTAACGCTTGGCGATGATGTACACCGCATGCACGATCCCCGGAATGTACCCCAGCAAGGTAAGCAAGATATTCAGCCAGAACGCCCCGCCAAACCCCACCTGCAGGAACACGCCCAGCGGTGGCAGGATGATGGCGATGATGATGCGTATAAAGTCCATGCGAGTATCTCCTGAAGGGGTTACATCAGAGACTAGCCGCCCGCCACAGAGGTTCAACAGGCAAAAAAAAACGCCCCGGGCCGAATGAGACAGGCCAAGGGCGATGCGCAGGAACGCCAGACGGTTCGTAGAATTCTCGATGTCACCAGGCCGCTAGGCTGGCATTTCGCGGCGGGCCTGCTGCTGGGCATGCAGGCGGGCAAAGGCACGGGCCAGGCGCAGCAGCATTTCGTCGATGTTGCCCTTGCTCACGGTCAACGCTGGCGAAAAACGCACCACATCCGCCTGCGGTGCGTTGAGCAACAGGCCTTCATGCAAGGCAGCCGCCACCAGCTCGCGGGCCAGGTTTTCTTTCATCTGCAGGGCCCACAACAGGCCTTGCCCGCGCACTTCGCCCTGGCCATAACGCCCAGCCAGCCGGCTCAGGCCTTCACGCAGGTGGCGGCCGTTGTCCTGCACCTGGGCGAAGAAGCCAGGCTCCAGCACGGTATCCAGCACAGCCAGGCCGGCAGCGCACATCAGCGCGTTGCCATGGTGGCTGCCTTCCAGTTCGCCAGGCTCGGCGCAGCACGCCGTGCCCCGGGCCAGCAAGGCCGCCAGCGGCACGCCACCGCCCAGGCCCTTGCCCAGCGTGATGATGTCGGCGCGCACGCGGTAGGTTTCCTCGGCCAGCAGCGCGCCACAGCGGCCGATGCCGGTCTGCACCTCGTCGAGGATCAGCAGGATGCCGAGTTCCCGGCACAGCGTTTCCACACCCTTGAGGTATTCCTGCGTGGCCGGGATGACACCCGCCTCACCCTGGATCGGCTCGAGCATGATCGCCACGGTGCGCGAGTCCACCTCCGCGTGCAGCGCCGCCAAGTCGTTGAATGGCACCTTGCTGAAGCCCGGCAGGCCCGGTTCGCAGCGGTTGCACGGCAGCGGGTCGGACGCCGACAACGCGCCCAGGCTGCGGCCATGGCAGGCCTGGGTGGCGGTGATGATGTGATAGGCGCCGTTGCGGTGCAGCTGGCCCCACTTGCGCGCCAGCTTGATCGCACCTTCGCAGGCTTCGGCACCGCTGTTGAGCAGGTAGGCCTGGTCGCTGCCGGTGCTCTGGCACAGGCGGTTGACCAGCCCCAGCAGGCCACGGCTGTGGAAGCCCGAGCCCGGGTTGATCAACGCCTGGGCCTGGCTGCCCAGCGCCTTCACCAGCACACTGGGGCTGTGGCCCAGGCTGTTGACCGCACCACCCTGGGTGAAGTCCAGGTAGGCATGCCCTTCGTTGTCCCACAACCAGGAGCCCTGGCCACGCACGAATACCTGCGCTGCGCGTTCGTTGCTGGGCATGAGGCACTCACGCGACAGCTGTGGCGCTTCCGGCAAGATCACCGGCGCACGCTTGGGCTCGGCGACGGCGGCAGGGGCCGGGCGGCGCAGGTTGAACAGGTTCATCAGGGCTCCAACCAATCACGACAGGGGCGGTCACGGTGCGGTCTTGGTGCAGCACTCGATATTTTGCCTTGCCTATCAAAAGTGTTTTTCATCCGGAGTAACAATCGATCGATTCATCGCTGTAACCCGTTGGAATACGGCGATAGACTAGGCCTCGCGAGGGTTTTCGACCATTTCGTTTTTCCAGCATTTTCGATAAGTATCACTTATGGATTTCCGCCAACTGCGTTATTTCGTCGCGGTGTATGAAGAAGGCCACGTGGGCCGCGCCGCCGAGCGCCTGTCGCTGTCCCAGCCAGCGCTTTCCCAGCAGATCCGCCAGCTGGAGCACAGCCTCGACCTGAGCCTGTTCGAACGCAGCAACAAGCGCCTGCTGCCGACTCTGGCCGCCCACACCCTGTACAACCACGCCCTGCCGTTGCTCGACGGCCTGCAGCGCGCCCACGAGGCCATGCGCAACTTCAAGGGCCAGTCGCTGCGTACCTTGGCCATCGGCGTGCTGCAGACCGTGCGGCCGAGCCTGGTGCCGCAGCTGCTCGAACGCCTGCGCAGGGCACAGCCGCACCTGGTGGTGCAGATCTACGAATTGTCAGGGCTGGAGATTGAACGGCGCTTGCTCAATGGCAGCCTGGACATCGGTATCAGTTACCTGCCGCCACGCCAGCCGGGGCTGCATGGTCTGCTGCTCTATGAAGATGAACTGCAACTGGTCATCCCCGCCACCCACCCGCTGAAGGACTTCAAGAAGGTGTCCATTCGCCAGGCCGCCGAGCTGCCCATGCTGATGCTGGGCGAGGAATTCCAGATCCGCCAGATCTGGCAGGCGCAGCTGGCCAGCCAGGGGCGTCGGCCGCAGGTGCAGGCAGAGATGAACAACATGGCGGGGATTCTCGACAGCCTGGCCCATACCGCGCTGGCCACCATCTTGCCGGGGCGGGCCAAGGAGGCCGCCGAGGATGACCAGGGGCTGCTGTGGAAGCCGTTGAGCGAGCCACGGGTACCGCTGAAGGTTGGCTTGGTGTTCCGCGATGCCCAGCGCCAGCAGGCCTCTGTGGAGCTGCTGCGCACGTTGCTGGAGGAAGAGACGGACGCCCGCCTGTTGGGTGCATCACCGCTGGATATGCTGGGCTGAAAAACCCGCGCACAAAGAAAACCCCGCCGAAGCGGGGTTTTCCAGACTGTTTCCCTGTGACATCCGTATCGCCCCGCCATCCT
This sequence comes from Pseudomonas sp. A2, assembly GCF_023100865.1. NCBI lineage: Bacteria > Pseudomonadati > Pseudomonadota > Gammaproteobacteria > Pseudomonadales > Pseudomonadaceae > Pseudomonas > Pseudomonas sp. A2. The sequence continues at coordinate 502,172 of NZ_CP039127.1, read as the reverse complement.
GGCAGGTGGTCCTTCGTCGTCGTCCTTGATCTGTCCTTTGCGCTTCCTGCGCAACGTCCATGTGGTAAAGAATAACCGTGGATCCAATCTGAGAACAGTGGTGAAAAGTCACCACGTTGTGTAGGAAAAAGCTTACACGGCAGGGACTGCTACGCAGTCCCCATATCTGTCAGAACTGTTCGGCATCCAGCAGGTACAACGACTCACTCCCCGCCTTCACCGAAGCCACCAGCGAATTCACCCGCGGCAGCAACCGCGCAAAGTAGAACCGCGCCGTACCCAGCTTGCCCGTATAGAACGCTTCATCCCCCTCACCCGCCTTCGCCGCCCGCGCCATCAGTGCCCACATGTAGGCGTAGGCGACATAACCAAAGGCATGCAGGTACTCGACCGAAGCCGCCCCGATTTCGTTCGGGTTGCCCTTGGCCTGTTCCAGCACCCACTCGGTCAGCCCGTCGAGCTGATCGAGACAGGCACCCAACGGCTTGGCAAATTCATCCAGCTCGCTACCTGCGCTGGCAATGAACTGGCGAATCTCGTCGGAGAACAGCCGGTAGTACGCCCCACCACTGGCCACCACCTTGCGCCCCATCAGGTCGAGGGCCTGGATGCCGTTGGTGCCTTCGTAGATCTGCGTGATACGCACATCACGCACCAGTTGCTCCTGCCCCCACTCGCGAATGTAGCCATGCCCGCCGAACACCTGCTGGCCGTGCACCGCGCACTCCAGGCCCAGGTCGGTGAGGAAAGCCTTGGCAACCGGCGTCAGTAGTGCCACCAGTTCTTCGCTGCGCTTGCGCACGGCGTTGTCTTCGCTGAACTTGGCACTGTCCAGCTGCATGGCCACATAGCTGGAGAAGGCACGGCCACCCTCGATCAGCGCCTTCATGGTCAACAGCATGCGGCGCACGTCCGGGTGGACGATGATCGGGTCAGCGGCCTTGTCCTTGGCTTGTGGCCCGGTCGGGGCGCGGCTCTGCAGGCGGTCGCGGGCGTACTCCACGGCATTCTGGTAGGAGCGCTCGGCCGACGCCAGGCCCTGGATACCAACGCCAAGGCGCTCGTAGTTCATCATGGTGAACATGGCCGCCAGGCCCTTGTTCGGCTCACCGACGATATAGCCGACCGCTTCATCGAAGTTCATCACGCAGGTGGCCGAGGCCTGGATACCCATCTTGTGCTCGATCGAGCCGCAGGTGGCCGGATTGCGCGCCCCCAGGCTGCCATCTTCATTGACCAGGAACTTCGGCACCAGGAACAGCGAAATGCCTTTCGGCCCCGCCGGTGCGTCCGGCAGCTTGGCCAGCACCAGGTGGATGATGTTCTCGGTCAGGTCGTGCTCGCCGCCGGTGATGAAGATCTTGGTGCCGCTGACCTTGTAGCTGCCGTCGGCCTGGGGCTCGGCCTTGGTGCGGATGATGCCCAGGTCGGTACCGGCGTGCGGCTCGGTCAGGCACATGGAACCGGCCCACACGCCGGCGTACATGTTTGGCAGGTACTTTTCCTTCAGCGCTTCACTGGCGTGGGCGTTGATCGACAGACAGGCGCCAGCAGTCAGCATCGGGTACAGGCCGAAGGACAGGCTGGAGGCGTTGACCATTTCCTCGACCTGGGCCGAGATGACCTTGGGCATGCCCATACCGCCGAACAGCGGGTCGCCACCCACACCCACCCAACCGCCTTCGGCGTAGGTTTTGTACGCCTCAATGAAACCGGCTGGGGTACTTACCGCGCCGTTTTCCCAGTGACAGCCCTCTTCATCGGCGGCACGGCTGAGCGGTGCGATGGACTTGGCGGTGACCTTGCCGGCTTCTTCCAGCACGGCCATGGCTGTGTCGACATCGACAACCTCGGCCAACCCGGGCAACTGCGCCCACTGCTCGGCCACGTTGAAGACTTCATTCAGAACGAAGCGCATGTCGCGCAGGGGCGCTTTATATTCAGCCATGACAACCTCTCGCTACTCGGGTCGGGGCGGTCTCGGGGAACCGCGACACTGGGTTGAAGGCAGTGTAACCGAACAACTTTTACGAGACATAGGGTCATCAATAGACCGTATAGTCTAACTCGGTCACGCCGTGCGCACCGCCCCTCGCTGCGCTTGTTGCCCATGCACCATGACACAATTGCGCCCTGCGCCCTTGGCGCTGTACAGCGCCTGGTCGGCGGATTTCAGCACCGCTTCGGGGTTACGATGATCGGCCTGGCGCTCCGCCACACCGATGCTGATGGTGACCGAAACCGTACCCCCACTGCTGCCCGCCCGCCGCTGGCGCCCGGCGGTATCGTCCTGCGGGCGGTTGTGCTGGTCGCGCAGGTGCATCACGTAGTTGGCGATCATTTCGCGCACGGCTTCCACATGGGGCACGCATTCCTCGGCAGTCTTGCCGGCAAACACCAGGGCGAACTCCTCGCCGCCATAGCGGTAGGCACGGCCACCCCCGGTGACCTTGGACAGACGGCTGGCAACCAGGCGCAGCACCTGGTCGCCGACGTCGTGGCCGTGGGTGTCGTTGAATTTCTTGAAGTGGTCGACATCGGTCATGGCGATCACATAGTTGCGCCCCAGGCGCTGCATGCGCTCATTCAGCGCACGGCGCCCCGGCAGGCCGGTCAGTTCGTCGCGGAAAGCCATCTGGTAGGCCTCGTGCGCCACCGCTGCGGCGATCATCAGCATGACCTGGCTGCACATGATGTTCAGGGTAAACGGCAGGATGAAGGTTTGCGGCAGCATCCAGAAAATGCCCAGCAGGCCCATCACCTGCGCAGCGTGCAGCGGCCGTGGTGCACGCAGGTATTGCACCACCAGCAGGATGAACACGCCGAGGAACAGCGGATAGACCATCTGGATCAGGCTCATCCATTGGCCATGCAAGGTTGGCCAGCGGATTTCCGCCAACCAGGTCAGTAGTGCTTGGGGGTAGCTTTGCTCCAGGGCCACCGCCACGCTACCCACGGCGAACAGCACGGCGCCACGGGCGACCAGGTCCTGCAGCAGGTGGGTGCGCTCCTGCCAGGCACCATACAGCCCGAACAGGGCGGGTAGCAGCAGGCACACGAGATGGAAGATCACCGCCGCGTCCTCGCGAACGCGGCCATGGTCACGGTAGAAGTCGGTCTGGGTGTCGAGCAGGTAGTAGGCGATGTACACCGTGAGCATCAGGAACAGCTCGCGCTGGCGACGGTACACCGCACAGTAGGCGCCACCCAGCAGCAGGACCAAGGTGGGCAGGACGTTGAACAGCGATGTGAAAAAGACACTGAGGTCTCTCACATAGGCCGCGGCGAGTCCTGCCAGCAAAAGAATCAGCGAAGGCAGGAAGTGACTCGCGCGAACAGCGTTAAAACGAAACAAGGGTAATCTCCAACCCGGCAGATCAATAGTGGCATTGTGCCCTTACTTCATCGGCAGTGCACATGAACAGTTGAATATCGAATCAGACGCTTTTCCTTGTAGGAGCAGCCTTGTGCTGCGAAAAGGCCGCAATGACAAAAGATTTTCTGTGGCAGCTATGGCCTATTCGCAGCACAAGGCTGCTCCTACAAAGAGATAGGCATCAGGCTGCAGAATGAAAAAACCCGCCTGCCGGTGAAGGCAGGCGGGTTTCGTTTTACAACGGCAGGATCAGTACGACAGGCCGAAGCTCTCTTCGTCCATCGCCATCAGGTTGTTGGCACCCGACAGCATGGTCGCCACGTGGGTACGGGTACGCGGCAGGATGCGCTGGAAGTAGAAGCGCGCGGTCTGCAACTTGGCGGTGTAGAACGCTTCTTCGCTGGTGCCGGCAGCCAGTTTCTCGGCCGCCAGGCGGGCGATGTCGGCCCAGAAGTAGGCCAGGCAGGCGTAGCCGGAATACATCAGGTAATCGACCGAGGCCGCACCCACTTCTTCGCGGTCCTTCATGGCGGCCATACCCACTTTCATGGTCAGCTCGCCCCATTCCTTGTTCAGAGCCGCCAGCGGTTCGACGAACTCCTTGACCGCTTCGTTGCCTTCCTGCGCCTGGCAGAACTTGTGCACGATCTTGGTGAAGCCCTTCAGCGCTTCGCCCTGGGTCATCAGCACCTTGCGGCCGAGCAGGTCCAGGGCCTGGATGCCGGTGGTGCCTTCGTACAGCATGGAAATGCGGCTGTCGCGCACGTTCTGCTCCATGCCCCATTCGGCGATGAAGCCGTGGCCACCGTAGATCTGCACGCCATGGTTGGCGGCTTCGAAGCCGACCTCGGTCATGAACGCCTTGGCGATCGGGGTCAGGAACGCCAGCAGGGCATCGGCCTTCTTGCGCTCTTCTTCATCCTGGCTGTACTTGACGATGTCCACCTGCTTGGCAGTGAAGTACACCATCGCGCGGTTGCCTTCGGCGAAGGCCTTCATGGTCAGCAGCATGCGACGCACGTCCGGATGGACGATGATCGGGTCAGCAGCCTTGTCCGGTGCTTTCGGGCCGGTCAGGGAGCGCATCTGCAGGCGCTCACGGGCGTACTTCAGGCCACCCTGGAACGCTACCTCGGCGTGGGCCAGGCCTTGCAGCGCGGTACCCAGGCGAGCGGTGTTCATGAAGGTGAACATGCAGTTCAGGCCTTTGTTGGCCGGGCCGATCAGGTAGCCGGTAGCGCCGTCGAAGTTCATCACGCAGGTGGCGTTGCCGTGGATACCCATCTTGTGTTCGATCGAGCCGCAGCTCACGCCGTTGCGCTCGCCCACACCGCCTTCGGCGTTGGGCAGGAACTTCGGCACGATGAACAGCGAGATACCCTTGGTGCCGGCTGGTGCGTCCGGCAGGCGGGCCAGGACGATATGGACGATGTTGTCGGCCATGTCGTGCTCACCGGCCGAAATGAAAATCTTGGTACCCGACACCTTGTAGCTACCGTCGGCCTGTGGCTCGGCCTTGGTGCGCAGCATGCCCAGGTCGGTACCGCAGTGCGGCTCGGTCAGGCACATGGTGCCAGTCCACTCGCCGGATACCAGCTTGGTCAGGTAGGTGTGCTGCTGCTCGGGGGTGCCGTGCGCAGATATGGTGTTCATCGCGCCATGGGACAGGCCCGGGTACATGCCCCACGACCAGTTCGCACCGCCGACCATTTCGCTCAGCGCCAGGCCCAGCGACTCCGGCAGACCCTGGCCGCCGTGCTCGACGTCATGCGCCAGGCTCGGCCAGCCGCCTTCTACGAACTGTTCGTAGGCCGCTTTGAAGCCGGTCGGGGTTTTAACGCCCGACTCGCTCCAGGTGCAGCCTTCCTGGTCACCCACGCGGTTCAGCGGCGACAGCACCTGCTCACAGAACTTCGCGCCTTCTTCGAGGATCGCGTCGACCATGTCGGGCGTGGCGTCCTGGCAACCCGGCAGGCTCTGATAGTGCGCCTCATAGCCGAGCAGCTCGTCGCGAACGAAGCGGATATCACGCAAGGGGGCTTTGTAATCAGGCATTGCGATGAACCTCTAGGTGAGTTCTGTGGGGGTGACCAGCACGTGGCGGCCGTCGATCAAACAGTTGTTTGAAACTTACGTTTAGCTCCGCCTTATGTCAAGGATGGACTATGGCGCCATTTACGCCACGGAAAATGGCATTCATGCCAAGCCTTGAAAAATAAAGACGCCCCTGTGGGAGCGGGCGTGCCCGCGAAAGGGTCAGGCCAGGCAGTAGAGATGCCTGATCTGACGCATTCGCGGGCACGCCCGCTCCCACAGGGGCTGCGTGTAAATCGGGTGAGCGCCCTGTCAGGCGTAGGTGTCGATGATCCGGCCGAGCATTTCGTCGGATGCCTTGGCGACCTTTGCGCCAAGCTCGACTTCGAGTTTGCCCACGGCCAGCTGCACGGTGCTGGTGGCCAGGTCCATCTGCTGGCTGCGGTCGACCGCGCGCAGGCGTTCGGCCTGAAAATCGCTAGACTGGCTGGTGGCGCTACGTTCGGCGGTGGTGCTGGCGATCTGGCTGGCAGCCTGATCGACGCGGTTCTGGCCGGTCTGGATTGCGCTCAGGCCCGCGTAATAGGCGGAGCTACCGGTGATTTCCATGTCAGGACTCCATTGACGCTGGATGACGAACAGGCTCAATTAAAGCAGGCCAGGGGTGAAAAGGCCCGTTTAAATCCCTAATGGCCTGATGCCATTTGATAGGCCTTGGGTATTCCTGTACCGGCCTCTTCGCGGGCTTGCCCGCTCCCACAGGGTCCGCACAATATCTGGACCCTGCGCTGTACCTGTGGGAGCGGGCAAGCCCGCGAAAGGGCCAGGCCTGGAAACGGTTAATCCAGCAGATCCAGCTGAAGGTGTTCAGCCACCATGTCGGCACTGGCCTGCTTCAATTTGGGCACCCGCCCCAGGCATGGCGCCGGCAAACGCTCGGCCAGGCTGGCCAGGTTCTCTTCCAGGCGCGAAGTACGCGGCTCGATGATGTTCGCCACCCATCCCGCCAATTGCAGCCCGTCACGCTCGATCGCCTCAGCGCTTAACAAGGCATGGCTGATACAGCCGAGCCGCACACCGACCACCAGAATCACCGGCAACCGCAGGGCCACCGCAAGGTCGGACAGGTTTTCCAGCCCCGACAACGGCACGCGCCAGCCTCCGGCTCCCTCGATCAGGGTGAAATCGGCATTTTGTTGCAGCACATTCCGCATCGCCGCCAGCAGGTCCGACACGGCCAGCGTCACCCCTGCTTCACGTGCTGCCACATGCGGCGCAATCGCAGGTTCGAAGGCAAACGGGTTGACCTGCTCGTAGGGCAGCTTGATCGTGCTTTCATCAATCAGCGCCTGAGCGTCGCTGTTGCGCAAGCCTTTGGGCGTCATCGTGCAACCGGAGGCCACCGGCTTGGCCCCCAGCGTGCTCAAGCCTTGCGACCGTGCCGCATGCAACAGCCCGGCAGCGATGGTGGTCTTGCCAACATCGGTATCGGTACCGGCAATGAAATACGCCTGGCTCATCTCGCTCCCCTTAAGCCTGTGGCTTGCGCAACACACCATAGACCACCTGGTAGGTGGCTGGCAGCCCCTCGGGCTGGCGAAACGCCTCGTAAGCCTGCAGCAGGCCCTGCATGCGGGCCCGGCCGGTAAGCCCGGAAGGCCGGCCAGGGTTCAGGTTGTGGGCGCCGAGTGCCTTGAGCTCATGGGTCAGGCTGCGTACATCCGGGTAGTGCAACACGTGCGGGCAGCGCTGCAGCCCAAGCTGCTCGAAGCCGCTGGCTGCGCACAGACGCTGATAGTCCTCGAAACGGCGGAAGCGGTTCACATGCACCAGGCCATCCACCACCTGCCAACTGGCGCGCAGTTCATCGAGGGTACCCACACACAAACTGCTGAAGGCCAGCACGCCGCCCGGGCGAAGCACTCGCAGCGCTTCTGCCAGCACGCTGGCGAACTGGCCGCACCACTGCACGGCCAGGCTGGTGAACACCAGGTCGACACTGGCATCACGCAGCGGCAAACGCTCGGCGTCACCGGCCACATGATAGAGCGCCCCGCCCTGTTCGTTGCGAGCATGGCACAACATGCCTTCGGCGATATCCACCGCAACGCCGCTGGCCTGGGTGAACCGCTCGGCCAACGCCCTGCTGAAATGACCGGTGCCGCTGCCCAGGTCCAGCCAGCGTGACGGCTGCAGGCCTTCCGGCAACTGCTCCAGCAAGCTCGAACCCACCGCACGCTGCAAGGCTGCCACGCTGTCGTAGCTGGCTGCGGCGCGGGAGAACGAGGCCGCTACCTGGCGCTTGTCGGGCAGCGCGCCGGGCAGGGTCGGACGGGAAAGGTCAGTCATCGCCACTCTCATGCAGGAAACTCTTGATGCCCGCCGCCAGTTCCTGCGGGTATTCCAGCAGGAACGCGTGGGAGCTTTCTTCGACCAGGCCCACTTCCACATCGGGCAGCAGCTCGCTCAGCGCCTTTGCCGCCTCTGCCGGCACCAGCGCATCGCTGCCGGCGAACAGGTGCAGTTGCGGGCCACCGTAGGCCTGCAGTGCTTCGCGGGTATCCAGCTTGGCCAGCACTTCAAGGCCGGTGGCCAGGTACAGCGGGTCGGTATCCGGTACGCCGACACCCAGTTGGCGCAGCAGGGTGCGCGGTTGCAGGGCACCGTCACTGCACAAGGTACGGAAGCGCTTCAGGGTGACCTGGGTATGGCTGCGGCAGCCGTCGAGGAAGGTGCCAAAAGTGTCTTCGGCCATGCCGTGGGGCCAGTCGGGGCGAGCCACGAAACTGGGGTTGCTGGCCAGGGTCAGCAGGCCGCAGCAATGGTCGCCGCGCTTGTGCGCCAGCGCGCTGGCCAGCATGCCGCCTAACGACCAGCCACCCAGCCAGACATCACTCGGCAGCTTGCGGTCGAGGTGGTCGACCCAGGCCTGCACATCGCTGTGGGCCAGTTCCGGCAAGGGCACCAGCTCTACCTGCAGGCGGGCGTCCTGGGCACGCAGGCTGGCGGCCAGCGGCTCCAGGGAAGCAGTGCCCAAGCCCCAGCCAGGCAACAGAACAAGTCGATTACGCATCGGCGCTCTCCAACTGTGGATAACACTCGGCCAATGCATTCAACAATAGCTGCACCTGCGCCTCGCTGTGCGCGGCGCTCAATGTCACCCGCAGACGTGCGCTGCCCGCCGGCACGGTGGGCGGGCGGATGGCCGTCACCAGCAAGCCGCGCTCGCGCAGCATGCGTGACAGGCGCAGGGCCTTTGCGCTGTCGCCGATGACGATGGGCTGGATCGGCGTCGGGCTGTCCATCAACTCCAGGCCGATCTGCTGCGCACCTTCACGGAACTGGCGGATCAGCGCGGCCAGGTGCTCGCGGCGCCAGGTTTCGCGGCGCAGCAATTCCAGGCTCTTGAGGGTGGCGCAGGCCAGCGCCGGTGGCTGGCTGGTCGTATAGATGTACGGGCGGGCGAACTGCACCAGCGCCTCGATCAGCTCTTCGCTGCCGGCCACAAAGGCACCGGCGGAACCACAAGCCTTGCCCAGCGTACCGATCAACACCGGCACATCCTCAACACCCAGACCGAAGTGCTCGACGATACCGCCGCCCTGGGTGCCGAGGGTGCCCAAGCCATGGGCATCGTCAACCATCAGCCAGGCACCGCGAGCGCGGGCGACATCGGCCAGCGCCGGCAAGTCGGCCAGGTCGCCGTCCATGCTGAACACGCCATCGGTCACTACCAGGGTATTGCCGACGGCCTTGTCCAGGCGGCTGGCCAGGCTGGCTGGGTCGTTGTGCAGGTAGCGGTTGAAACGGGCACCACTGAGCAACCCGCCATCCAGCAGCGAAGCGTGGTTCAGGCGGTCCTGCAGCACCGTGTCGCCCTGCCCCACCAGCGCGGTGATGGCGCCCAGGTTGGCCATGTAGCCGGTGGAGAACAGCAGCGCGCGCGGGCGCCCGGTGAGTTCGGCCAAGGCCTCTTCCACCTGGTGGTGCGGCGTACTGTGGCCGATCACCAGGTGCGAGGCACCGCCACCGACACCCCAGCGCTCGGCGCCGGCCTGCCAAGCGGCAATCACCTCGGGATGGTTGGCCAGGCCCAGGTAGTCATTGCTGCAGAAGGCCAACAAACGCTGGCCATCGACCACCACTTCCGGCCCCTGCGGGCTTTCCAGCAGTGGCCGCTGCCGATACAGGTCTGCGGCGCGCCGTTCGGCCAGGCGCGCCGCCAGGTCAAAGGCCATTTCAGGCTGTCGCGGCGTTGTAGAACATCTCACTGCTGCGCTGCTCGACCAGCGCCTGCTCGATGGCCGCCTGGTGCACTTCGTCGGCGTGCTCTTCACGCGCTTCGGGCTTGATGCCCAGGCGTGCGAACAGCTGCATGTCCTTGTCGGCCTGCGGGTTGGCGGTGGTCAGCAGTTTTTCGCCGTAGAAGATCGAGTTGGCGCCAGCCATGAAGGCCAGGGCCTGCATCTGCTCGTTCATCTGCTCGCGGCCGGCGGACAGGCGCACGTGCGACTTGGGCATGAGGATACGGGCCACGGCCAGCATGCGGATGAAGTCGAACGGGTCGACGTCTTCTTCCTCGGCCAGCGGCGTACCGGCCACCTTGACCAGCATGTTGATCGGTACCGACTCCGGGTGCTCGGGCAGGTTGGCCAGCTGGATCAGCAGGCCGGCGCGGTCGTCCAGCGACTCGCCCATGCCGAGGATGCCGCCGGAGCAGATCTTCATCCCGGCATCGCGCACGTAGGCCAGGGTCTGCAGGCGCTCGCTGTAGGTGCGGGTGGTGATGATGCTGCCGTAGAACTCAGGCGAGGTGTCGAGGTTGTGGTTGTAGTAGTCCAGGCCGGCCTGGGCCAGGGCCTTGGTCTGCTCCTGGTCGAGCTTGCCGAGGGTCATGCAGGTTTCCAGGCCCATGGCCTTCACGCCTTTGACCATCTCCAGCACGTAGGGCATGTCTTTGGCCGACGGGTGCTTCCACGCCGCGCCCATGCAGAAGCGTGTAGAACCGATGGCTTTGGCGCGGGCAGCTTCTTCCAGCACCTTCTGCACTTCCATCAGCTTCTGTTTTTCCAGCCCGGTGTTGTAGTGGCCGGACTGTGGACAATATTTGCAATCTTCCGGGCAGGCGCCGGTCTTGATCGACAACAGGGTCGAAACCTGCACGCGGTTCGGGTCGAAATGCGCGCGGTGCACGGTCTGCGCCTGGAACAGCAGGTCATTGAACGGTTGCTGGAATAGCGCCTTGACCTCGGCCAGGGACCAGTCGTGACGTGTTGTTGCAGTTGTGCTGGCGCTCATTGGCGTTTCCTTGTTTAGGCTGAAGCAGGCGCCGGGACAGGAAAGCCCGCCAGCGCATCACGGATAGCTCGCATAGTCATGGAAGGCCTATGAACTGTCAACCACACTGGAAAAGACTGGTTTACAAGTGCTCACTTATTAATCAACCGTGTTTGCTGTGCGATGAATCTGCCGAGCAGGCCTACCCGCTGTGCGTCGCCTGCGAGCAGGAACTGCCCTGGCTGGGCGATCATTGCCTGCGCTGCGCCCTGCCATTGCCGATGGCCGGCCTGACTTGCGCTCAGTGCCAGCGCCGCGCACCGGCCTTCGAGCAGGTGCTTGCACTGTGGCATTTCGGCTTTCCGGTGGACACGCTGATCAGCCGTTTCAAGCACAACCGCCAGTGGCCCTTGGGGCGCCTGATGGCCGAATTGCTCGCGCATGGGCTGCTGCACGGCTTTACCGAAGGGCTGCCGCGCCCCGACCTGTTGTTGCCTGTACCCTTGGCCAAACGTCGACTACGGGAGCGGGGGTTCAACCAGGCGGGGATGCTCGGGCGCTGGCTGTCGTCGCACGTGGGGGTACGTTGCGACGAGCGGTTGCTGCTGCGCACACGGGAGACACCTGCGCAGCAACAACTGGACGCCAAAGCCAGGCGACGCAACTTGCGCCAGGCGTTTACCGTCACGGGCAAGCTGACGGGCAAGCATGTCGCCATTGTCGATGACGTGTTGACCACCGGTGCGACCGCGCAGGCGGTTGCCGAAGTGCTGCGCAAGGCCGGTGCGCGGCGGGTGGATGTGTATTGCCTGGCGCGTACGGCCAAGCCGGGGTATGTATGACTTGTGGGAGCGGCCTTGTGTCGCGAAAGGGCTGCGTAGCAGCCCCAGGATCTCTGCCACAGCAAAAATCGCTGGGGCTGCTACACAGCCCTTTCGCGACACAAGGCCGCTCCCACACAAGCTACACTTCGCTGCCACTTACAATGACCGAATGCCCATGTCCCTGCCCCCTCACCTCACCCAGCACATCGCCCGCCGCCCCCAGCGCATCGCGTTGCTGCAGCACATTGCCGAAGAAGGTTCGATCACCCGCGCCGCCAAGGCTGCGGGCATCAGCTACAAGGCCGCCTGGGACGCCATCGACGAACTCAACAACCTGGCCAGCCAGCCCCTTGTCGAGCGCAGTACCGGCGGGCGTGGTGGCGGTGGTGCCCGTCTGTCGCCGGAAGGCCAGCGGGTGCTGCGCCTGTACCAGAGGCTGCAGGCCCTTCAGGCGCAAATCCTCGAAGCGGCCGAAGAGTCCAGCGACCTCGACCTGCTCGGCCGGCTGATGCTGCGTACCAGCGCGCGCAACCAGTTGCAGGGCCAGGTCAGCGGCCTGCGCCGCGAGGGACGACATGATCGCGTCAGCCTGGCGTTGGGCGGAGGGTTGGAGATCGAGGCGTTGATCACCCACGACAGCACCGCACGGCTGGAACTGACGCTGGGGACGACGGTAGTGGCGCTGCTCAAGGCGGGGTGGGTGAGGTTGCTGGCCGACGAGGAACAGGCCGAAGCGGATAGCAATTGCCTACGGGCGACGGTGGAGGAGGTGCTGGCGGAGGCTGATGGGCCTGGTGAGGTCCGGTTGGCGTTGGGGAATGGGCAGACGTTGTGTGCGTTTGCCGAGACGGATTGGTTGGCTGGGCAGCGGGTGGCAGCAGGCAGTTCGGTGCGGGTTCAATTTCATCCCTCTTATGTATTGCTTGGGATTCCTGCATAGCCTGGCCGCGCTTTGCGCGGTTCGCGGGTTTACCCGCGAAGAGGCCGGTACAGGCATAACGCGTTACCATGGTCCCCACGCCGCCTATCCCCGGAGCCCCCATGTCCCACCCCTTCGATACCCTCACCCCCGACCTGGTCCTGGACGCCATGGAAAGCCTGGGCTTTCTCAGCGATGCCCGGGTGCTGGCGCTGAACAGCTACGAAAACCGCGTCTACCAGGTGGGCATCGAGGGCGCGCAACCGCTGATCGCCAAGTTCTACCGCCCAGGCCGCTGGAGCGACGCGGCCATCCTCGAAGAGCACAGCTTCACTGCCGAACTGGCCGAATGCGAAGTGCCGGTGGTCGCCCCGCTGCAGCACGACGGCCGCACCCTGTTCGAACACCAGGGCTTCCGCTTCACCCTGTTCCCGCGCCGCGGCGGCCACGCGCCAGAGCCGGGCAACCTCGACCAGCTCTACCGTCTTGGCCAGTTGCTCGGCCGCCTGCATGCCGTGGGCGCCAGCAAACCGTTCGAGCACCGCGAAGCGCTGGCTGTGGACAACTTCGGCCACGCCTCGCTGAATACCCTGCTGGAAGGCGATTTCGTCCCTCGCGAACTGCTGCCGGCGTTCGAATCGGTGGCCCGCGACCTGCTCAAGCGAGTGGAGGACATCTATGCCCGCACCCCGCACAAGCTCATCCGCCTGCATGGCGACCTGCACCCCGGCAACCTGATGCACCGCGACGAGGTGTACCACGTGGTCGACCTCGACGACTGCCGCATGGGCCCGGCGGTGCAGGACTTGTGGATGATGCTGGCCGGCAGCCGCGAGGAGCGCCTGGGCCAACTGGCCGAACTGATCGACGGCTACAACGAGTTCCACGATTTCGACCCGCGCGAGCTGGCCCTGATCGAACCCTTGCGCGCCCTGCGCCAGCTGCACTACAGCGCCTGGCTGGCGCGGCGCTGGGACGATCCGGCATTCCCGCCGAGCTTCCCCTGGTTCGGCCAGCCACGCTACTGGGGAGACCAGATTCTCGCCCTGCGCGAGCAAATGGCCGCACTGGATGAAGCGCCGCTGAAATTGTTCTAGAAGCACGCCCGCCTCTGTCTACAATAGGCGTCGCTTTATTTAGCTACCTAAGCAAGGATTCTGCATGCACGCCGCAAACCCGCGTCGCGGGTACCTACTGGGCCTCAGCGCCTACATCATCTGGGGTCTTTTCCCCCTGTACTTCAAGGCAATCCAGAGCGTTCCGGCGGTGGAGATCATTGTCCACCGGGTGCTGTGGTCGGCACTGTTCGGCTCGCTGCTGCTACTGGTGTGGAAACACCCCGGCTGGTGGCGTGAACTGCGTGACAACCCGCGCCGGCTGGGCATCCTGGCCCTGAGCGGGGCGCTGATCGCCGGCAACTGGCTGACCTACGTATGGTCGGTGAACAACGGGCGCATGCTCGAGGCCAGCCTGGGTTACTACATCAACCCGCTGATCAATGTGCTGCTGGGCATGCTGATTCTTGGCGAGCGCCTGCGTCGGTTGCAATGGCTGGCCGTGGCCATGGCCGCCGTGGGTGTGGCTCAGCAGGTGTGGCAGGTGGGCAGCCTGCCATGGGTGTCGCTGGTACTGGCGCTGAGCTTCGGCTTCTATGGGCTGATTCGCAAACAGGCACCGGTAGCGGCGCTGCCGGGCCTGGTGGTGGAAACCTGGATGCTGGTACCGCTGGCCCTTGGTTGGCTGTTACTGCATCCGGCGGCGACAAGTGCCCAGGGCGCGTTCTACACCAGCAGCGAAGCGTTATGGCTGATGGCTGCGGGGCCGGTGACACTGGTGCCGCTGGTGTGCTTCAACGCTGCCGCGCGGCACTTGCCGTACACCACGCTGGGCTTCCTGCAGTACCTGGCGCCGACCCTGGTGCTGCTGCAGGCGGTGCTGCTGTTCGATGAGCACTTGTCGCCGAGCACTTTGGTGGCGTTCATGTTCATCTGGGCAGGTTTGGCGATCTACAGCGTCGATGCGTGGGTCAGTTTGCGCAAGCGTAGTTGATCAGAAAATGATCACAACTCTGCAAGCCTTGTGATTCGTGGCCTGCAGAGACATCTCCAAAGGTTATCCACACCCTCGTCCCCGTGCTTTGTGCACAAGCTGCTGATTTTTGGGTGTTTTTTGATCAAGGCCGTGCAAGGCGCGCGCGGCCTGGGCTGGAGAGGGGAACCCCCAGGTTATCCACAGGGCCTTCCCCGTGATATCGGGATAACCGCAGGGGGCTGCTTTGCAGCCCATTCGCAGCACAAGGCTCCTCCTACAGGGGAATGCATATCCTTGTAGGAGCAGCCTTGTGCTGCGAACGGGCCGCGAAGCGGCCCCGGCAATCTCGGATCAATCCTCCGGCCGCAGCTTCAACTCCACCATCAAGTCGTCCGCCAGGCTCTCCAGCTTCTGCTGCAATTCCTCCAGCGACAGGGTCAACGGCAATGCCAGCAAGGCATCGGCATGGAACAGCGGCTCGCTGCTCATGGGCGCCGGCCGCACCTCAGTGGTAAACCGCTCAAGGTTCACCCCAAGGTCCGCCAGCAAACGGGTGATATCACGCACGATCCCTGGCCGGTCATTACCTACCAGCTCCATGGCAATCGGCTTCCAGGTGCACGACGGCTCGATGCCGCTCTCGGCGATCAGCACGCGAATGTCATATCGGACCAACCCTTGCAGCGAAGCCACCAGCTCGTCGTAGTTTTCCGCCGGCACCGCCACCCGCAGGATGCCGGCAAACTGCCCGGCCATGCGCGACATGCGGCTCTCCAGCCAATTGCCACTGTGGTCGGCGATGCACTGGGCAATGCGCTCGACCTGGCCGGCCTTGTCAGGGGCAATCACAGTCAGTACAAGATGATCCACAAGCCCTTCCTCGTGTCGGACCGCGCCGTGCGGCAGAAAATCGGGGGATCGACTCAGTATAGGCAAGGCGCGGCAACCTGCCGCAGGGCAATCCGCACAACGAATCGTGTACTGTTTCAAGATTTATCTGGAACAATCCACCTGTTTTTTGCGAACATACTTACTCCCAGCGTGACCATACGCGACCAACGGGTCGCATAACGGCGCTTTTAGTCTGATTTTGCCCCGCCTACTGCTTCATGTAGTATCCCGTGGCGCGGACTACAAAACGTCGTTTGGATGTCTGCCAAGGCGCCTGTGAAAATACGCACACTGTCTGCCAGCCGGTCTGGCAGGCCGCACCCAGCCGCGCTCGGGGCTTTACTCGGGGGCATGCACTGGTGCCGTGTTTAGAGAAGCGCTACAGGCTTAATACAGAAGAGCGAAATAGCTGAGCAGAGTGAGGCAAGCAATGACTGGATACGTTCAAGTCGGTGGCCTTCAGGTCGCCAAGGTCCTGTACGACTTCGTGAACAACGAAGCCATCCCAGGGACCGGCATCGTCGCCGAGCAGTTCTGGGCCGGTGCAGAGAAGATCATCAATGACCTCGCTCCAAAGAACAAAGCCCTGCTCGCCAAGCGCGACGAGCTGCAAGCCAAGATCGACGCCTGGCACCAGGCACGCAAAGGCCAGGCCCACGACGCCGTAGCCTACAAAGCATTCCTCCAGGAAATCGGCTACCTGCTGCCACAAGCCGACGATTTCCAGGCAACCACCCAGAACGTGGACGAAGAAATCGCCCACATGGCCGGCCCGCAGCTGGTCGTACCGGTGATGAACGCCCGCTTCGCCCTGAACGCCGCCAACGCCCGTTGGGGTTCGCTGTACGACGCACTGTATGGCACCGATGCCATCAGCGATGAAGGCGGCGCCGAGAAAGGCCAGGGCTACAACAAGGTACGTGGCGACAAGGTCATCGCCTTCGCCCGCGCCTTCCTCGACGAAGCCGCGCCACTGGCGGCCGGCTCGCACGTCGACTCCACCGGCTACCGCATCGAAGGCGGCAAGCTGGTAGTTGCCCTGAAAGGCGGCAGCAACAGCGGCCTGCGTGACGATGCCCAGCTGATCGGCTTCCATGGCGATGCCGCTGCGCCGACTGCCGTGCTGCTCAAGCACAACGGCCTGCACTTCGAAATCCAGGTCGACGCCAGCACCTCGGTCGGCAGCACCGACGCCGCCGGCGTGAAAGACATCCTGATGGAATCGGCGCTGACCACCATCATGGACTGCGAAGACTCGGTTGCCGCCGTCGACGCCGACGACAAGGTAATCGTCTACCGCAACTGGCTGGGCCTGATGAAAGGCGACCTGGCAGAAAGCGTTAGCAAGGGTGGCAA
The DNA here is from genome assembly GCF_023100865.1 of Pseudomonas sp. A2. Lineage (NCBI taxonomy): Bacteria > Pseudomonadati > Pseudomonadota > Gammaproteobacteria > Pseudomonadales > Pseudomonadaceae > Pseudomonas > Pseudomonas sp. A2. The sequence continues at coordinate 485,464 of NZ_CP039127.1, read as the reverse complement.
AACCTTCACCCGCACCATGAACCCGGACCGCGAGTACGCCGCGCCCAACGGCGGTAGCGTGACCCTGCATGGCCGTTCGCTGCTGTTCGTGCGCAACGTTGGTCACTTGATGACCAACCCGGCGATCCTCGACGCCCAAGGCAACGAAATCCCCGAAGGCATTCAGGACGGCCTGTTCACCAACCTGATCGCCCTGCACAACCTCAATGGCAACACCAGCCGCAAGAACACCCGCACCGGCAGCGTGTACATCGTCAAGCCGAAGATGCACGGCCCGGAGGAAGTAGCCTTCGCCGCCGAGATCTTCAGCCAGGTCGAAGACCTGCTGGGCATGAAGCGCAACACCGTCAAGGTCGGCATCATGGACGAGGAGCGCCGTACCACGGTCAACCTCAAATCGTGCATCAAGGCCGCAGCCGAGCGCGTGGTGTTCATCAACACCGGCTTCCTCGACCGCACCGGCGATGAAATCCACACCTCGATGGAAGCCGGCGCCGTGGTGCGCAAGGGCGCCATGAAGAACGAGAAGTGGATCGGTGCCTACGAGAACAACAACGTCGACGTCGGCCTGGCCACCGGCCTGCAAGGCCGTGCGCAGATCGGCAAAGGCATGTGGGCCATGCCCGACCTGATGGCAGCCATGCTCGAGCAGAAGATCGCCCACCCGCTGGCCGGTGCCAACACCGCCTGGGTGCCGTCGCCGACCGCCGCCACCCTGCATGCCCTGCACTACCACAAGGTGGACGTACAGGCACGTCAGCGTGAACTGGCTTCGCGTACCCCGGCGTCGGTGGACGACATCCTGGCCATCCCGCTGGCCGCCGACACCAACTGGTCGGCCGAAGAGATCCGCAACGAACTGGACAACAACGCCCAGGGCATCCTCGGCTACGTGGTGCGCTGGATCGACCAGGGCGTAGGTTGCTCGAAGGTGCCGGACATCAACAACGTCGGCCTGATGGAAGACCGCGCCACCCTGCGCATCTCGGCCCAGCTGCTGGCCAACTGGCTGCGCCATGGCGTGGTCAGCCAGGAGCAGGTGCTGGAAAGCCTCAAGCGCATGGCCGTGGTGGTGGACCAGCAGAACGCCAGCGACCCTCTGTACCGCCCGATGGCACCGAACTTCGACGACAACGTCGCGTTCCAGGCGGCGGTAGAACTGGTGGTGGAAGGTGGCAAGCAGCCGAACGGCTATACCGAGCCGGTACTGCACCGCCGTCGCCGCGAGTTCAAGGCGCGTAACGGGCTGTAAGCGACATCTGCGACAGCGGGCCGCTTTGCGGCCCAATCGCCGGCAAGCCAGCTCCCACAGGGACTGCACAGGCCTCAAACGCTGTGCGGTCCCTGTGGGAGCTGGCTTGCCGGCGATGAGGCCGGAACAGGCTCCTCAGCTAAGCGATCTGCAGTTCTTTCTTCACCAGCTCCAGCAGCCTGTCCAGGTCGACCGGCTTCAGAAGAAAATCCACAACCCCCAGGTGCATCACGTCCACCGCCTCTTTAACGTCGGTATCGCCCGACACCACGATGATCGACAACGCCGCCCGCTCTGATTCGCGAACCTTGCGGATCAGGTCCAGGCCATCCTCGGGTTGCATGCGCAAATCCGTAATCATCAAGCCAATCCGTTGCTGGTAGTGCAGGTACAGCCTGGCCTCCTCAGCCCCATCCGCCCCGACACAGTCAATCCCCCTGCTTTTCAGGTACAGGATCAGCGCCTCACGATTCACCGCATTGTCATCCACCACCAGCACCAGCGGCTTGGCAGCCACGGGCGCACTTACGACGGCCAATGCCTCGCGCTCGGCGTCGCTCAGGATGTCGTGTTGCTCAGGCATGCTCATCTCGTCAAAAAATTTCCGCTTCAGCATTAGGACCGCAGAACTTGCGTAACCCGGCTGGCCTTTCGTCGGGTCTTTGACAGGGGCACTCATAGACTTACGTCCAATGGGCACCATCCCGCCGCAAGCCGACCATGGAGGCAGAGAACAACATGGCCGGCACCTATATATATAGATATATAGTTCGGCATAGCGATACGGTCAGTTTCATGAGCAAAAAGGACGCCTACAGCCAGGCGGGCAGGACGGCAGTGCTGCAGAACATCCAGGGCACCTTGCAGTTCCTGCAGCGTTTTCCGCCGTTCAACCAGATGGAACACAGCCACCTGGCCTACCTGGTCGAACAGTGCCAGCTGCGCTTCTATGCCAGCGGCGAAAGCATCGTCAAACCTGCCGACGGGCCGGTCGAGCACTTCTACATCGTCAAGCAGGGCCGCGTGGTCGGTGAACGCCAGCATCTGGTCAAACCTGGTGTGGAGACTACCTTCGAGATCACCAGTGGCGAATGCTTCCCGCTGGCTGCCCTGCTCGGCGAACGGGCGACACGCACCGAGCATCTGGCAGGTGAGGACACCTTCTGCCTGCAGCTGAACAAGGCCGCGTTCATCCGCGTGTTCTCGATGTCGGAAGTGTTTCGGGATTTTGCCCTGCGCGGGGTCAGCAGCCTGCTCGACCAGGTCAACCAGCAGGTACGCCAGCGCGCGGTGGAAACCCTCGGCACCCAGTATTCGCTGAACACGCCACTGGGTGAACTGGCCATGCGCCACCCGGTGGTGTGCAGCCCCGACACGCCCCTGCGCGACGCCGTGCGGCTGATGCACGAGCAGCAGGTCGGCAGCATCGTGGTGGTCGACCCGCAGCGCTACCCCACCGGTATCTTCACCCTGCGCGACTTGCGCCAGGTGGTGGCTGCGGCCGATGCCGACCTGGGTGCACCCATCGCACGCCACATGACCGCCCAGCCGTTCTACCTCAGCCCCCAGGCCAGCGCCTTCGACGCAGCCATGGCGATGACCGAGCGGCACATCGCCCACGTATGCCTGGTGGAAAACCAGCGCCTGTGCGGTGTGGTTTCGGAGCGCGACCTGTTCTCCCTGCAACGGGTCGACCTGGTGCACCTGGCACGCACCATCCGCCATGCGCCACGCCTGGATACCCTGGTCTCGCTGCGTGGCGAAATCAGCCAGCTGGTCGAGCGCATGCTGGCCCATGGCGCGTCCTCCACGCAGATCACCCAGATCATCACCCTGCTCAACGACCACACCGTGTGCCGGGTGATCGAACTGGCGCTGGCCGAGCGCGGTGACCCGGGCGTGCCGTTCAGCTGGCTGTGCTTTGGCAGCGAGGGGCGACGAGAACAAACCCTGCACACCGACCAGGACAACGGCATCCTCTTCGAAGCCGCCGACGGCGCCGAAGCCGACGCCATCCGCGCACGCCTGCTGCCGCTGGCGCAATACATCAACCAGTGCCTGGCCCAGTGCGGCTTCACCCTGTGCAAGGGCAACGTCATGGCCGGCAACCCCGAGCTGTGCCTGTCGCGCAGTGAATGGGCGCGGCGTTTTGCCGGTTTTGTCCGCGAAGCCAGCCCGGAGAACCTGCTGGGCTCGAGCATCTATTTCGACCTGCGCGTGGTGTGGGGCGACGAGCAAGGTTGCGAGCAGCTGCGCCAGGGCCTGCTGGACCAGGTGGCCGACAACCGCATCTTCCAGCGCATGATGGCTGACAACGCCCTGCGCCAGCGCCCGCCGGTGGGCCGCCTGCGCGAGTTCGTGCTGACCCGCCAGGGCAACGACAAGGCCGCCACCCTCGACCTCAAGGTCCAGGGCCTGACGCCCTTCGTCGATGGTGCGCGGCTGCTGGCCCTGGCCAACGGCATCGGTGCCTGCAATACCTTGGAGCGCCTGCGCCAGCTCGTGGCCAAGGGTGTGATCGAGGCACTGGATGGCGCAGCGTATGAAGAGGCCTACCACTTCATCCAGCAAACGCGCATGCAGCAGCACCAGCGCCAGACCCGCGACAACCTGCCCTATTCCAACCGCCTGGACCCGGACAGCCTCAACCACCTGGACCGGCGCATCCTGCGCGAGTCCCTGCGCCAGGCCCAGCGCCTGCAAAGCAGCCTGGCCTTGCGGTACCAGCTATGAGCCTGTTCGCCTGGCTGCGCCCCAGTGCGCCGGAACTGGACCACGCCACGCGCCAGCGCCTGGCCCGGCTGCCCAAGCCAGCGCCATTGGGGGTGTGTACCCTGCGCGAGCAACGCTGGGTGGTGCTGGACCTGGAGACCAGCGGTCTGAACACCAACCGTGACCAGGTGCTATCAGTTGGTGCCGTCGCCATCGAAGACGGCGCCATCGACTTTGCCCAGCAGTTCGAACGCACCTTGCACCGGCCTTTGCAGAAGACCAACGCCAGCGTGCTGATCCACGGCCTGGGCCCGAGTGCCCTGGCTGCCGGTTGCGACCCGGCCGAGGCCTTGCTCGATCTGCTCGACTTCATCGGCAACAGCCCGGTGTTGGCATTTCATGCGCCGTTCGACCAGCGCATGCTCGCCCGCGCGCTGAAGGAAAGTCTGGGCTATCGCTTGCAGTCACCTTTCCTGGATGTTGCCGAGCTGGCGCCGATGCTCAACCCCGACACAGTGCTGCGCGAGGCCGGGCTGGATGACTGGGTGGCGCGGTTTGGCCTCCAGGTCGAGGAGCGCCATCACGCCAGCGCCGATGCGCTGGTTACCGCCGAACTGGCGCTGATCCTTTTCAGCCAGGCCCGACGCCAGCAGTTGGACAGCCCGCTGCAACTGGAGCAGCGCTTGCGCGGGTGGCGCAGGCGCAAGGTGCACAACCACGGCCTGTAGCTTTTCACCGCCCTTGCTGGCCTCTTCGCGGGTAAACCCGCTCCCACAGGGACTGTACTGCCTTTGATGCCCTGAGATCCTGTGGGAGCGGGTTTACCCGCGAAGAGGCCAGCACAGGCATAACATCTGCACGACTTGGATGATGGCCATCCGATAAGCGTCCATTGCACCCACCCCCTCCCCTCTGCAACAATCGCGAATAATTATCGTTAGTTAATGCATTCGTTCCGGGGGGACGCTGCTTGTCTTCTGCACAGAGCCCACACGCCGATCTGGTCGGTGCGCTGTACCGCGACCATCGCGGCTGGCTGCTCGCCTGGCTGCAACGCAGCATGGCCTGCCGCCAACGTGCCGAAGACCTGAGCCAGGACACCTTCGTGCGCCTGCTCGGCCGTGCGCAACTGGATACGCCCCGCGAACCCCGCGCGTTCCTGGCCGCCGTGGCCAAGGGCCTGATGTTCGACCACTTCCGCCGCGCCGCGCTGGAACAGGCCTACCTGGCCGAACTGGCCCTGATGCCGGAAGCCGAACAACCTTCCCCGGAAGTGCAACACCTGATCCTCGAGGACCTCAAGGCCATCGACCGCCTGCTCGGCAAGCTCTCGAGCAAGGCCCGCGCAGCATTCCTGCACAATCGCCTGGACGGTATGAGCCATGCCGAAATCGCCGAGCGCATGGGGGTTTCGGTTTCGCGGGTGCGCCAGTACATCGCCCAAGGCATGCGCCAGTGCTACGTGGCCCTGTACGGGGAGCCGACGTGAGCAGTTCACCGGTTTCGTCCCGGGTGCTGGAAGCCGCCATTGCCTGGAAACTCAGCCTCGACAACGGCAGCGGCACACCTGACGAGCGCAGCGAATTCATGCGCTGGCATGCCGCCAGCGAGGAGCATGCCCGCGCCTGGCGCCAACTTGGCGCCATGGACCAGCGTGTGAGCGCCGCTGCCGGCCCGGCACGCCAGGCCCTGCTGCAATCGCGCGCCGGGCTGCGCCGACGTATCGGCAAGGTCGGCGGCGGGCTGGCCGGCATGTTGCTGCTGGGCTCGCTGCTGGCCTGGGTCGGCGCACCATCGCTGGCACCGAGCTACTGGCTGGCCGACCAGCGTACCGCCACCGGCGAACTGCGTACCCTGCGCCTGGAAGACGGCACCTTGTTGAGCCTGAACAGCCACACGGCCGTGGATATCGACTACGCCGGCAAGCAACGGGTGATCGTGCTGCACCAAGGCGAGATTTCGGTCGAAACCGGCCATCAGGACCCGCGCCCGCTGCTGGTGCGCACCGACGATGGCCGCCTGCGCCCATTGGGCACGCGCTTCCTGGTACGCCGCGAGGACGACGGCACGCGCCTGGAAGTGCTGCAAGCCTCGGTCGCCGCCATGCCGCTGAACAGCGGCGACGAACAGGTGCTGCGCGAAGGCCAGCAGGTTCTGATGAACGCCAACGGCCTTGGCCGGATCGGCACTGTGCCAGCCGGTGCCGATGCCTGGACCCGCGGCATGCTGGTGGTGGACAACGTGCGCCTGGCTGACCTGCTGGCCACGCTTGGCCAGTACCGCAGCGGTTACCTCGGGGTAGACGACCAGGTCGCCGACCTGCGGGTGACCGGCAGCTTCCCGCTGACCGATACCGACCTGGCGCTGTCGTCGCTGGTGCCGGCACTGCCGGTGAAGGTCGAGCGGCATACGCCGTGGTGGGTGACCGTCGTTCCCAAGTAGGCCTGCACCGGCCTCTTCGCGGGTAAACCCGCTCCCACAGGATTGCACCAGCCTCAAAGCCCCCGCGATCCCTGTGGGAGCGGGCAAGCCCGCGAAAGGGGCGGTACAGGCGAAATCCAACTTCAAATAATTCTCAATTTTTTTCAGATTCGCCCTGTCACTTTTCAAATCTCGCTCGGCAAGGAAGCAGAAAGCACTTATCCGTCGAGGAGCCTCTGCATGTCCCGTGCTGTTGATCGTATCCTGCGCCCCAGCCTGATGGCCCTGGCCATCGCCGTGACCGCACCATTGGCCAGCCCTGCCCTGTTCGCCGCCGAGCAATCCGCTCAGCGCGCCTACGACCTGCCCAGCGCCCCGCTGGCCACCACTCTCAACCAGATCGCCAGCCAGTCCGGCATCGCCCTGGCCATCGACCCGGCACTGGTCAGCGGCCGCACCTCGGCCCCGGTGAGCGGGCAGTACGATGGCCTTGGTGCCCTGCAGGCCGCCCTGCGCGGCACCGGCCTGCAGCTGCAGCAAAGCAGCGTGGGCAGCTACAGCCTGGTGGCTACGCCGGAAGGGACACTGGCGTTGCCGGAGACTGCGATCAATGCGACTTCCAGCTATGAAAGTGCCTGGGGACCGGTAGAGGGTTACACCGCTACCCGGACAGCAGCAGGCACCAAGACCGACACCGCCATCGCCGAACTTCCCCGCTCGGTAAGCGTGATCACCCGCCAGCAGATGGAAGACCGGCCGGTGCTCAGCCTGAACGACGCCCTTCGCTACACCGCTGGCGTGCAGAGCAGCGGCTATGGTTCCGACTCGCGCAGCGACTGGTTGCTGGTACGGGGTTTTGTGCCTACCCAGTTCCTCGATGGCCTGCCGTTGCCCAAGGGCAACTACGCCACCCCCAAGATCGAGCCCTGGAACCTGGAGCGCATCGCCGTGCTGCGTGGCCCGGCCTCTTCGGTCTACGGCCAGACTCCACCAGGCGGCCTGCTGGACATGACCAGCCGTCGGCCGCAATTGGAAAGCAGCCACGAAGTCGAAGCCCAGGTTGGCAGCAACAACCACAAGCAGATCAACTTCGACAGCACTGGCAAGCTCGACGATGCAGGCCAGTTCCTGTACCGAGTGAGCGGCACCGTGCGTGACAGCGGTTCGCCGGTAGACCACATCCCGGACAAACGCTACAACATCGCGCCCAGCCTGACCTGGAACATCAACGACGACACCAAGCTGACTTTCATCAGCCAGTACACCCGCGATGACACCGGCATCACCGGCCAGTTCCTGCCACTGCAGGGCACCAAACTGGATAGCCCCGCAGGCAAGATTTCGCACCACAAGAACCTGGGCGACCCGGATTGGGAATCCTACGACCGCACCTACTACCACCTCGGCTATGCATTCGAAACACGCCTGAACGACACCTGGCAGTTCCGTCAGAACCTGCGCTACGCGCGTAACGAACTGGACTTCAAGGGCATTACCGCCGGTGGTTCGATCTGGCCAGCCGGCCCGGACGAAGCTGTCAGCGCCGATGGCACCGTGCAACGCACCGCCGGTATCGTCGAGGAGGACATCTCCCAGTTCGCCTTGGACAACAACTTCCAGGCCGACTTCCAGACCGGGCAGGTTGCCCATACCCTGCTGCTGGGGCTCGACCACCAGCGCTCGGACAGCAATGCCCGCTGGCGCTGGGGTTCGGCGGGTGTGCCACCGAGCAATATCCACAACCCCATCTACGGTCAGGATTTCTCAAACGTTCAGTACTTCGACATGTACGACTACGACCAGAAAACCCAGCAGACCGGCCTGTATATCCAGGACCAGATGGCGTTGGACAACTGGCGCCTGACCCTTGGTGGCCGTGAGGACTGGGTGCACACCGGCACCACCTTCCACAATCAAGGCGACGCAACCAACACCCAACGCGACAAGAAGTTCAGTGGTAACGCAGCTCTCAGCTATGTATTCGATAACGGCCTGACGCCTTACATCTCCTATGCCGAGTCGTTCCAGGCTGCCACCGGTTCCACCGTCAACAGCACCGATGCCTTCGAACCGACCGAAGGCAAGCAATACGAACTGGGCATCAAGTACCAGCCTCCAGGCAGCAATAGCCTGTTCACCGCTGCTGTGTTCGACCTGACACAGGAGAACATGTCGGTGACCGAGGGTGGTGTCACCCGCCAGGTAGGCGAAGTGCGCGTAAAAGGCCTGGAGTTGGAGGCTACCTCGGATGTGACCGAGAACCTCAAACTGGTGGGCTCGTACACCTACAACGACAGCGAAATCATCAAAGGCACCAGTGACGAGAAAGGCAAGCGCATGGCGCAGGTGCCGCGCAACCAGGCTACTGCCTGGGCTGACTACACCTGGCACAGCGGACCACTGGATGGGTTCGGGGTCGGCGTTGGCGTGCGCTACGTGGGCGACACCTACGGTAATACCACTAACACCGATTGGGGGCATGTTGGGTCCTACACCGTGTACGACGCTTCGGTGCACTACGACCTGGGCCGCCTGAACAGCACCCTCAAGGGGGTGACCGTAGCCGTGGATGCGAAGAACCTGTTCAACAAGGACTACTTGTCTACCTGTGACGGGTACTACTGCTACTACGGCGACGAGCGCAACGTGGTGGCCAGTGTCAATTACAAGTTCTGAGTGAATGGGGGCCGCTTTGCGGCCCTTTCGCGACACAAGGCCGCTCCTACAGGAAAACACGCCCCCTTGTAGGAGCGGCCTTGTGTCGCGAAAGGGCTGCGCAGCAGCCCCAGCTTCCAATAGGCAAAAATCGGTACCGTGATGAAAAGCCCAACCATCCGCCGCTGGTCGGTGATCCACACCTGGAGCAGCCTGGTCTGCACCCTGTTCCTGCTGTTGCTGGCAGTCACCGGCCTGCCGCTGATCTTCCACCACGAGCTCGAACACCTGCTCGGCGACGCCCCCGAACTGCGGGAAATGGCGGCCGATACGCCACACCTCGACCTGCAGCAGTTGGTGATCAAGGCCGAGCAGCACCGCCCCGGCGAGGTCATGCAGTACTTCGGCTACGAAGAGGACGAAGCCAACGGCGTAGTGGCCATCACCGCCGCCACCGCCGGCACCGAACCCAATTCGTCGCACACCTTCATGCTCGACGCCCGCACCGGTGAAGCCGTGGCCATGCCGGCCGCCAACGGCGGCTTCATGATGACCATGCTGCGCCTGCATGTGGACATGTTCGCCGGCCTGCCCGGCAAGCTGCTGCTGGCCTTCATGGGCGTGCTGTTCGTCGTGGCGATCATCTCCGGCACTGTGCTCTATGCACCGTTCATGCGCCGCCTGGACTTCGGCACGGTGCGCCACGACAAATCCCGTCGCCTGCGCTGGCTCGACCTGCACAACCTGATCGGCGTGGTCACCTTGGCCTGGGCACTGACAGTAGGCGTGACCGGTGTCATCAGCGCGCTGTCGGACCTGGTCATCGCCGCCTGGCGCAACGACAGCCTGGCCGCCATGGTTGCCCCGTACCGTGATGCCCCACCGCTCACCGAACGCGCCCCGGCCACCCACCTGCTGACCATCGCCGAACAGGCCGCCCCCGGCATGCGCCCGGACTTCATCGCTTTCCCCGGCACACGCTTTTCCAGTGAGCACCACTATGCGGTGTTCATGAAGGGCGCCACGCACCTGACCTCGCACCTGCTCACGCCCGTGCTGATCGATGCGCGAACACTGGCAGTGACCGCCGTCGGCGAACGCCCCTGGTACATGGATGCCATGGGCCTGTCGCAACCACTGCACTTCGGCGACTACGGCGGCCGGCCAATGCAAATCCTGTGGGCGCTACTCGATGTGCTGACCATCATCGTCCTCTGCAGCGGCTTGTATCTGTGGTGGGGCAAACAGCGCACGAAGCGGGAGGCGCGGGAATGAGCCACAAATCACAGCCGACCTGGCGCATCTTCATCTGGCCGATGGTCGTGGCCTTGCTCACTGCCGTGGGGCTGTTTGCCGCCTTGCTGGGGGACGGGGTCTGGGACAGCCTGGCCTGGCTCGGCCTGGGGGTATCGGCGGCTCTAGGCCTGCAAGGTTTCTCCCCTCGTCCACGGCAGTAACCGGGTAATACCCGCACCCTCTTTTGCTGCGACATGGTTGGCTGCCATCTTCCCAGGAGCCATACCATGACACCTTTGCAGCGCCTCGAAGCGCTCGATCAACAACTCATCGCCCTTGAGCAAGGCAAACCCGAACTGGCGGGCGAAACGGAGCCGGCCGCCATGCGTCAGCGTTTTTTCGGTGACCTGGCAGCGTTCTGGAACGACCCTGTCGAAGCAGGCCACAGCCGCGCCCGACAACTGCGCGAACTGCGTCATGAGCAACTTCTGGCCGAGCTGGAACTGCGCCTCGCCGACCAGACTCTGGACTACAGCCACATCAGCCTGCTGCGCACCTCCCTGGAGCTGCCGCTCCCCTGGCAGCGCAACCACCTGCCAGACACCCACCGGGCCCAGGTTTATCGGCCGGTATTCAACCGTTCAAGCCCCCATGGCCGGTTGCCGTTACCCGGCGTGCTGGTACTGGTGGCAGAAGCACCGGAAGGGGCCATTGCCGAGCCCGCAACAGCCACAGGCCAGGCACTGCTGTGCAGCGTGTCTCATGGCGTTGAAGGCTTCGCCAACCTGGCCGAACTGCACAGGGAGCTGTGCGAGCGCCTGGACGACCCCATGCAAAGCCGGCCAATGCTGCAATTGCTACCCCGCCTGCAGGACCAGCAACTGGTCCAGTGTGCCGACCGGCTGCGCTACGAGTGGTTTACCGGCGACCTGGTCGAGCAACAGGCCACTGACGTGATCGACGCGCAGCATCAACGGCTTACCATCGCTTGGCACGCCGCTTGGGCGCTTGACCAGAACCCGAATCTACCGGCACTGAAAAGCACCCTGGCCAAACAGCAGTCACTGACCGATCTCATGGGCAGCCAATATGCGTTGTCCACCCGTTATGCGCTGCTGCTGGAAAAACACCTGCCCGCCTGGCTACGCCAGAGCTCCACGCAAAGCCTGACGCACATCATGCAAACGGTCCAGGAGCTCGCCGGGGCCATCACACAGGCCGCTGCACCCGGCCTTTTGACCCTTGAGGCGTTCGGCAATCGCCACCACCTGCTGGCATGGGTGCGCGAACGCCTCGGCAAGGCGCTGCGGCGCGAATTCTCCATCGAATTGCCTGCCGAAAAAGTCTGCATAACCGTCACACTTGCACACCGCACCGGCCCGCTGATCAACCCGCTGGCACCTTCAGGTTACGTGGCCGTTGCCAACCGTCGCCATGTCGGTGGCACCATCGAACTGGTAACCACCACCTACCGCCTGGACGAGCTGGCCCTGCTGAACATCGGCTGGTTCGACGTCGATTACTGGCTGACTGCCCGGATACACAACGAGGACGGCTCCACGCTGGAATCAATATCCGCTGAAGGGGTAAAGCGCCTGGTGCGTGAGCTAGACGCCGGCAGTGGCTACATCCGCTACCTGCGAACCCACCTGCTGGAGTCTCCAGGTGCGCGCTGGCGCATGCAATGCCACGGCAACATGAACCGCGCCCGCATGCGCGCCGAGGCGGCCAAGGCCCGCTATGCCAGGCACTTTCTGAACGATACCCACGAGCGAGGCTATCGCTGGATCAAAGCCGTCACCGACCACCCCGACAACAATTGGCGCCCTACCATCGACGAGCATCGTATCGCGGTGCGCCAGCTGATCATCGACGGGCACACGCTGCAAGGGATACTGCTGCTCAACGCCGAGAGCGACAACCAGCCGTCGCTGGTGCTGTATACACCGGACGCACCCGACCGGCGCGCATGGCGTGAATTCCCCGATACCCGGGCGCTGCTCAGAACCCTTCGCAGCACGCCGTCCTTGCGAAAGTACCTGATCCAGCGCGCGCCTCTGGCTGATGGCAAGCGGCTCGACAAGTTGGTGCGCAAAGGCCGCCTCGGGCCATATGTGCAAAGGCCAATGATCAACGGCAACCTCTTCGATGCCCTTTACAAGGCCCAGGTCCACGCCATGATCGCCGAGGCCGATACCAACAGCCGCAGCAACCGCGAGCTGCTCGGCGAGTACGGGCTGTCGACGCTGCGCCTGGCTCTCGACATGATCAGCCTCGTGCTACCGGCCCCGACAATGTCGGCCCTGGCCTTCGGCCGTATGTCGATTTCGCTGTGGGACGGCTTCGAAGCCCTGGAAAAAGAGGACTATGCAGCAACCTTCCACCACGCCATGGCCGCTTTGAGCCACAGCGCCGATGGGTTGTCCAGTTTCGCTGGTTCGCCCCTCATGCGCAGGGCGATGCGCGGCCTGCCGCCGCAACCTCCGCGCCCACTGCCGAATACCCACGAAGCGGCCGTGGATGTGAGCAAGCTGCGCTACCGGATCGACGGCGTTCATGGCGAGGAAGTGTACGAACAGATCAACAGCGTGCCAGGTCCGGACCGGTACTTCGTCAAGGACAGCCAGGGGCGGTTGTACAACGTCCACTTCGACGGCTATCGCTGGCGGGTACTCGACCCCAGGCAGCCGGATGCCTACGCGCAACTGCCGATCAAACGGCTGCGCAACGGCAACTGGGTGGTCGATTCCATCGTGCTTTGGCACGACGGGTTGCCTGACATAGCCCACCTGTTGGAAGAGGTACGCCTGCAACAACCATTAGCGGGCGAACCGGTGGCAGGGGACGCCGACCTGCACGACGCTGGGGGGCAACTCTATTTGCAGTTGGGTAACCATCAGTTGCCGGTTCGACGGCACCTGCTTGCCGGGCAATACCATTTGCTGCTGCCCGAGAAGGCACTGGGCGCAGTCCACGCCTGGGCAGTATTGCGCCAACAGGGCGGCCAATGGCGCATTCGCGTGCGCCAGCCAGGCCGCAGCAGCGACTGGCTGGCACTGCCGGCGGATTACTCGGCCAGCTTGGGCAGCAGCCGGTCCAGCCGCTGATGCAAGGCACTGCCACTCGGCCAGTTGCGCAGCAGCCGCGCCCGATCACGGGCGTAGGCCGGGGCGAAGCTGAGCTGGGTGGCGTGCTGGCACATGGCGTCGAGGTCGATCAGCGACCATTGGCCGTTGTGCCAGAACAGGTTGTGGCCCTTGAAGTCACCATGGCTGATACGCTCGCGAATCAGCTGCTGCATCACATGCACCAGGGCATCCACCTGCTCCTCGGGCGCATCGCCGTTATCCACGTAGGGCGCGAAGCATTCGGCCAGGTCTGGGCCATCGATATACTCGGTGACCAGGTAGGCACGGCTTCGCAGCCCCATCACCCGTTGCTCCAGCACCGCGAGTGGACGCGGCGTGGCAATGTCGAGGAATTCCAGGCGATGGCCTTCGATCCAGGAATGCCAGGCCCGGCTCGGGCGCCAGAAGCGCTTGAACCAGTGCGCGGTGTTCTTGATATTGTAGCGCTTGAGCACCAGCGTGCGGCCGCCAACCTCGATGCGCGCCACACTGGCCGCACCACCGGTCTTGTACAGGTGACCCTGGTCGATCAACGCGTCGGCCTGCTCCAGTACCGGCAGCATGGCTTCGACCTCGTCGCGGCGGATTGCCCGCAAGCCCGAAAGGCTGCGCTCGACACTGAACAGGCTGCATTCACGACCAGCCTTTTCCAGGTAATCCTTCTGGCGCCAGCTGCGCACCTTGTCCACCTGCTTCTGCAAGGCTTCCAGCGGCAGCGCATGCTCGGCGTTGGCCAGCAGGTAGTGCACCAGCAGTTCTTCGATGAAAGGCTCCAGGCGCTTGGGGAGCTGAGCGAAGAACACCCCCAGGTTTTCCAGCACACGCGGGCGTGACAGCTGCTGGCCAGGCGTTTCGGCCTTGATGCCGGCGCCGTCGATCAGGTACAGCTTGCCGCCGTGGCGCAGCAGGTTGTCCAGGTGCAGGTCTTCCTGCCACAGGCCCCGGGCGTGCATGTGCGCCACTGCGGTGAGCGCCTCGCCCAGCACCAGATGCTGCTCGTCTGCCAACACCGGCAAGCTCTCCACTGCCGCCCAGGCATCGGCCAGGCTCTCGGCGCCGTCGAGGAATTCGAACAGCAGCCAGCCGCCCTCGCCTTCCTTGAGGCCGTCAGCCAGCAGCTTCGGCGTGGTCAGGCCCTGCTCGGCCAGCAGTTTCACGCCTTGCAGTTCGCGCTGGAAATGCCGTGCAGCGTTACCACCGACCAGCAGCTTGGCCAGCACCGGGGTACCGCGCCACACGCCGGCACCCACATAGCGCTGGCCCGGCAGCACGCGCAGCAGGCTGAGCAATTGCAGGTCGGCCGTGCCGGCGGCATCGGCCAGGGTGATGCTCAGGGGCAACGAGGGGCTGCGCCCGGCCTCTTTCAATTCAGACAAACGCATCAGCGGGCCTCTTTTTCACGACGGCGTTGCGTCAGGCGTTGCAGCCAGGTATCGACCAGCGTGCCATCGGCAGGCTGCGCCAGGTAGCTGGCCAGCAAGGTACGTACATCGCGCTCGTCCCAGACCGGTGCGCGGCGCAGCAACGGCTCCAGGTCCTTGAGGCGGTCACGCATGCCGAACAGCAGGGGTCGGGTCTTCTCCAGGTCGATCAGTTGCGCGTCCCAGCCTTCGCGGCGCTGACGCAGGAAGATGTGCTTGGGGTAGAAGCAACCATGCACCTGGCCGGCGCTATGCAGGGTGCGCGCCAGCTGGCCGCAGGCCTGCAGGACACCATTGCGTTCGGCATCGCTCAGTTGTGGCCACCGGGCCAGCAAGCTGTCGAGGTCGGCCCATTCGTCCAGAGCACGAGTCATCAGGATCGCCCGGTGCGTGCCGCCTTTCTTGCGCTCGCCGTAGAACACCGCCTGCAAGGCCGGAATCTGCAGTTTCTGGTAACGGCTGATGTTGCGGAATTCGCGGGCGAAGGTCGGCTCGCCGAATGGCCGGTGCAGGGTACGGGTCAGGTAGTCGCTCTGGCGCTTGAGGTAGTAGCCCTTGCCCTCGAGCTCCAGGCGGTACACGCTGCTCCAGCCACCGCGGCCGGTGTTCGGTTCGTCCACGGCATCCAGTTGCAGCGCCCACAGTGCCTCGAAGTCGTCCAGGCCATGGCGCTTGAGCAGCGCGAGGTCCGCGCTGGCCAGGTAATCGGTCATTCCCTTCCCTCGAAAAAGCTCACCACCTGGCGAATGCGCTTCTTGTCACGCACATTCAGCCGGTCGCGGCCACGATATTGCAGGTAGAAACGCAGGCGCTGCGTCGCCGACAGGTGGTATTTGGCCACTTTGTCCAGGCATGCCAGGTCCTTGATCATCCGGTGCCGCCACATGAAGCCGCGCCAGAAATCGCCGGTGGGGCAGTCGATGAAGAATAGCGTGCCCTGGTCGTCGACCAGCAAGTTGCGCCATTTCAGGTCGTTGTGGGCGAAGTGGTGCTGGTGCATGACCCGGGTGTGGCGCGCCAGCTGGCTGCTGACATGCCCGACCCAGGCGCGATCGGCCAGGCGTGCATCGTTACGCTCGGCCAGCGCCGACAAGTCTTCGGTACGCGGCAGTTCGCGGGTGATCATGGCCCCCCGGCCAAAGGCCAGGCCATTGCGCTCCAGGCCCCATGCCACCACTTCGGCAGTGGGGATGCCCCACTTGTCGAACTGCTTGAGGTTCTGCCATTCGGCCTTGATCCGCGGCCGGCCCAGGTAACGGCGCATGTGCTTGCCGGCCCCGGTGTAGCGCTTGACGTAATAATTGACCCCGTCACGCGTGATACGCACCACCTCACTGAGCGGGTCGCGGGTCAGGCGCTCGCCTTGCAGGGCAAATACAGCATCGAGGCTGCCGAAGTCCGCCGCCAGGTGTTCGTACCCCGGCGCCAGTGTCCACCCCGCCATCAGAGTGCATCCCCATAGCGTTGCTTGCGGTCATAGAGTTTCTGCGCCTTGCGCTCCAGCCAGGCGAGCAGCGCGGCTTCATCCTTAAGGACCTGCCGCAGCGGGCGCTGGAAGTAACCGCGCAGGAAGCGCAGCTTGTCGCGCTTGGTCAGGCCGATGTCCAGCGCCGAGAAGTACAGCGCGGCCAGGTCCTTGTCGCGCCAGCGGCGGCTGATTTTCGCCCGGGTCTGCGCGCGGTGCAGGTCGATTACCGACAGTTTGAAGTCTTCCGCCGTCACCGGGCGGTCGGTGTGCAGCAGGAAGTGGCAGATGTAGCAGTCGCGGTGATTGACCCCGGCGCGGTGCATGCCGCCGGTCATCTTCGCCACTTCGGCAATCAGCGCGCGCTTCAGGCGCGGCTCGGGCGGCTGCCTGACCCAGTCGATGCTGAAGTCTTCCAGGCTGATGGTCGGCGCCAGCTCTTCGGTGATGATGAACGAGTGCTGCGCGGCCGGGTTGCTGCCACGCTCGCCATAGGCGACGGCAGTCATGGTCGGCACGCCAACCTGGTGCAGGCGCTGGATGGCCTGCCACTCCTGGCCGGCGCCGAGTACCGGCAGCTTGGCGGTAAGCAGGTTCTTGAAGATCTCGCCCCAGCCGATGCCGCGGTGAATCTTGACGAAGAAGCCCTCGCCAGCGACTTCGGTGCGCAGCGTGCGGCGCCCTTCCAGTTCGCGATAGACCTCGCCTTGCAGCGCCTCCACGGCATCGAAGGCATCACGCCCGGCCCACAGGCGCTTGAACGGTTCGGCCAGTATCAGCTTCATGCGGACTCCTGCCCGAGGATCACGTCGGCGGCATGCTGCGGCATGTTGTACAGATCGGCGGTTTCAGCAAACGCCAGGCCGTTGCGCGACCAGCTGGCGCGGGCCTGCTGGTCTTCGAGCATGCGCTGCAGGTAGCCATTGAGCTGTTCCTGCTCGAACGGCTCGTCCAGCACCAGGCCGCTGTCGGCCTCGGCAATGTAGTGGGCGTAGCCGCACACCTTGGAGACCAGCACCGGCAGGCCGGCCACCAGTGCCTCGAGCAGCACCGTGCCGGTGTTCTCGTTGTACGCCGGGTGGATCAGCAGGTCGGCGCCCAGCAGAAAGCGCGGGATGTCGCTGCGGCCCTTGAGGAACTGCACCTGCTCGCCCAGGCCCAAGGTAGCGCTTTGCAGCTGGAACACCTTGGGGTCATCCTGGCCGATCACCATCAGCCTGGTGCGCTTGCGCAGGGCCGATGGCAGCGCGGCCAGGGCCTTGAGGCTGCGGTCAACGCCCTTGGTCTTGAAGCCTGAGCCAATCTGCACCAGCAGCAGGTCGTCATCGCCCAGGTTGAATTCCTTGCGGAACTCGGCGCGGATTTCGCCGGCATTGGCCGGTGCGCGGCGGTCCTGGGAAATGCCCGGCGGCAGCAGGTGGAAACGCTCCAGCGGGGTGCCGTAGTGCTTGATGAACAGCGGCTGCTGCACTTCGGAAATCATCAGCACTTCGGTATGGGCGTCCTTGGCGAACACCGCACGTTCGTACTCGGCAAAGTGCCGGTAGCGGCCCCAGCGGCGGTACAGGCCGCCACGCAGGGTCTGCGCCTTGTCCTCGAAGCAGCCGTCGGCGGCGTAGTACACATCCAGCCCAGGCATCTTGTTGAAGCCGATCAGGCGGTCGACCGGGCGTTTGGCCAGGTCGGCGGCCATCCAGGCGCTGAGCTTCTCGTTGCGGCGGTGATTGAAAATCGCCTTCACCGGCGCCACCAGCACTTCGAAGCCCGGCGGAATGTCACCCTCCCAGATCAACGTGTACACACGGATCTGGTGGCCCCGCTTCTGGCATTCCAGGGCAATGCGCATGAAGTCGCGCTGCAGCCCGCCAAAGGGGAAATATTTGTAAAGCACGAAAGCCAGTTGCATCAACGGACATCCTCAGCCAGCAGCAACGCGCTCAAGCGGCTCGCCACATGCTCGGGATTCAGGCGAGTGAAGCACAATGGCCACTCGCGTTTCAGATCGAACCGGCGCAGGTCGTCGGCGCTCGGTTTGTAGGTGCACTTTTTCTGCAGGCAGGGCGCGCAGGGCCAGTCACTGGCCTGGTGAATCTGGGTCCGTCCGTAGGCGCCGGTCAGGCCCGGGTTGGTCGGGCCGAACAGCGAAATGGTGGGCACATCGAGTGCCGCCGCCAGGTGGCCGAGGCCGGTATCGACCGCCACACAGGCTTTTGCCGCCGCCAACACGCGTGCGACGCCGGCAAGGTTCAATTTGGGGAGTACCTGGCAGTTGTTCAAGCCCTGGGCGATGCGCTCGGCCCGCGCCTTCTCGGCCGGGTTGCCCCACGGCAGGCGCACTTCCAGCTTGCGCCGGCCCATGCGCTCGGCCAGTTCGCGCCAGTAGGCTTCGGGCCAGTGCTTGGTCGCCCAGGTGGTACCGTGCAGGAACACCACATAGGGGGCGGCCGGCGGCAGTTGCAGGCGCTCGAGGTCGAGGCCGTAGTTGCCGATGCCTTCCGGCAGGTCGTAGGCCAGGGCCATGGCGAACAGCTGGCGCACCCGCTCCACCGCATGCTGGCCGGTGGCAACCGACAGGCGCCGGTCATAGAAGCGGCTGGCCCAGCCCTCCCGGGCCGAGTAGCGGTCCAGGCCAGCCACAGGCGCCTTCACATAGCGGGTCAGCCAGGCCGACTTGACCAGGCCCTGGGCGTCGATCACCAGGTCGTACTTGCGCTCGCGTACACGTTGCTTGAATGCCTTCCACTCACCGCTCTTGATGGTTTGCCAGAGGTTCTTGCGCCAGCGGCGAATGGCCACCGGGATCACCTGGTCGACCGCCGGGTGCCAGCTGGGGATTTCGGCGAAGCCTTCTTCCACCACCCAGTCGAAGCGGATGCCCGGGATGGCGTGGGCGGCATCGGTAAGCGCCGGCAAGGTGTGGATCACATCACCCAGCGACGAAGTCTTGATGATCAGTACCCGCACTTAGTCGACCTCGGCCACGGTATCGATCAGGTCCGGCCCGGTCAGGCTGTGCAGGGCAGCGATGACTTTGCCCGGTTCCAGCAAGCGCAGGCAGTTGTAGTGGCCGAAGCGGCAGGTGCGGTCGAAGCACGGGCTGCACTCGATGCCGGTGCGCACCACTTCCACGTGCTCGGCCAGCGGCGGGGTGAAGCCTGGCGAGGTCGAGCCGTACACCGCCACCAGCGGGCGGTTCAGCGCGGCGGCCACGTGCATCAGGCCCGAGTCGTTGGACACCACGGCATGGGCGCAGGACATCAGGTCGATAGCCTCGGCAAGCGAGGTTTCGCCGGCCAGGTTGGACGATTCTTCACGCAAGCCCGGGATCAGCCGGTCGCGAATCTGCTCACCAACCGGGTGATCGTTCTTCGAGCCGAACAGCCACACCTGCCAGCCCTGGCGGATCATCGCATCGGCCACGGTGGCGTAGTGCTCGGCAGGCCAGCGCTTGGCCTCGCCGAACTCGGCACCGGGGCACAGCGCCAGCACCGGGCGGTCCAGCTCCAGGCCGAACTTGGCCAGGGCGGCGTCGCGGCTTTGCGCTTCGATCTGCAGGCTGGGGCGCGGGTACGGCTGCGGCAGCTCGGCGCCGGGCGCGTAGGCCAGGGCCATGAAGCGCTCGATCATCAGCGGGTAGCGGGCCTTGTCCAGCTTGCGCACGTCGTTGAGCAGGCCGAAGCGCATTTCGCCACGCCAGCCGGTGCGCTTGGGGATACCGGCAAAGAACGGCACCAGCGCCGACTTGAGCGAGTTGGGCAGCAGGATGGCCTGGTCGTACTGGCCGGCCAGGGACTTGCCGATGCGCCGCCGCGTGGCCAGTTCCAGTGCGCCGTGGCCGAGCGGGAAGCTCAGGGCCTGACGGACCTCGGGCATGCGTTCGAGGATCGGCCGGCTCCACTCGGGGGCCAGCACATCGATCACGCAGTCGGGGTGCTGCTGTTTCAGGCACTGGAACAGGGTCTGCGCCATCACCATGTCGCCGACCCAGCTGGGGCCAATGATCAGTATTCTCATGCTTAGTCCAGAAACGCTCGGGGAGGCTACAGGCTGCGGTACAGCCTGGCCTCCCCTCTTTATATTCAGGCTATGTGGCGGACAGTGTACCACCGGTGGTGAGGCATGAGCCTTTGGGGCTGCTTTGCAGCCCATCGCGACACAAGGCCGCTCCTACAAGGGAATGCGATCTCCTGTAGGAGCGGCCTTGTGTCGCGATGGGCCGCAAAGCGGCCCCAGCAATCTCAAGTCAAACCCAATTCACCCCAGATCCGCCGCACTTCGCGGCGTTCATCGGCAAACTGCGCCGCATCGATAACCCCGGCCTGCTTCTGCAGGGCCTGGCGGTGCGAGGCCGAGCGGAACGCCTTGTACACTTCACGCAACAGCACCGCGTCACTGGCCGGCATCAAACCCGCCTGCTCCAGCTCTTCCAGAATGCGGATGTTATCGGTCCATCGGAGTATGGCCGGGTGGTCGTGGGACCAGGCCAAAGCGGCGTATTGCACCATAAATTCGATATCGACGATACCGCCGGCATCCTGCTTGATATCGAACGGCACACCGGCCTCGAAGGCGTTGGCCGCGGTACCGGCAGCGGTGGCCTTGGTGCCGAGGTTGTCGCGCATCTTGGCGCGCATTTCGCTCACTTCGCTGCGCAGTTTTTCCAAGTCGCGGGCCTGGCCCAACACCTTGGCGCGCACGCCTTCGAATGCCGTGCCCACCTGCTTGCAGCCCACCAGCACCCGGGCCCGCACCAGGGCCTGGTGCTCCCAGGTCCAGGCCTCGTTCTGCTGATAGCGCTCGAACGCTCCCAGCGAGCTCACCAGCAGACCCGAGGCACCCGACGGGCGCAGGCGCATGTCCACGTCATACAGCTGGCCCGAGTTGGTCTGGGTGGTCAGCAGGTGAATGATGCGCTGGCCCAGGCGGGTGAAGAACTGCGCACTGTCGATCGGCTTGGCGCCGTCGGTTTCCGCCTGCGGGTCGCCATCATGGATGAATACCAGGTCCAGGTCCGAACCGTGGCCCAGCTCCAGGCCACCGACCTTGCCGTAGCCGATGATGATGAAGCCCGGGTCGCACAGGCTGCCGTCGCTGCGCTTGGGCTGGCCGTGGCGGGCCACGGTCTGGCGCCAGGCGAGGGCCAGTACCTGGTCGAGGATGGCCTCGGCCAGCCAGGTCAGGTAGTCGCTGACTTTCATCAGCGGCAGGTTGCCGCTGATTTCCGAAGCGGCCACGCGCAGGCTGTGGGCCAGCTTGAAGTGGCGCAGCGCCTCCATTTGCTGTTCCAGGTCGTCCTCAGGGATGCGCGTCAGGCGTTCGCGCAGTTCGCTGGCCAGCTCCGGCGCCAGTGGCGGGCTGAACAGGCGGCCTTCGTTAAGCAGCTCGTCGAGCAGCAGCGGGTAGCGGGCAATCTGCTCGGCAATCCACGGGCTGGCGGCGCACAGGGTCAGCAGGCGGCGCAAGGCGCCGGGGTTTTCGGTGAGCAGCACCAGGTAGGCAGAACGGCGTGCCACGGCCTCGACCAGCGGCAGCACGCGCTCGAGCACCAGGTCGGGGTTGTCATGTTCCACAGCTTGGGCCAGCAACCGTGGGATAAAGGCGTCCAGGCGCTCACGGCCAATCCGCTGCATCGAACGCAACTGCGGGCTGGAGCGCAGCGCGGCCAGGCGCCGCAGGGCTTCGGCGGGCTGCTGGAAACCGGCCTCTTGCAGCTGACGGCCAGCCGCATCTTCATCCTGTGCCTGCTCCCACAGCGGTGACCATTCCCCCCCCACCACCAGCTCGCCCTCGCCGTCTTCATCATCCGGGTCGGCGATCACTTGGCGGAAGTGCCAGTCAATACGGCCACGCCAGTGCGTCAGCTGGTCATGGAAGCTTTGCCAGTCGGCATAGCCAAGCATGTAGGCCACCCGCGCCTGATCGATCTCGTTGTCCGGCAGCATCTGCGTCTGGCGGTCGGCGATGGCCTGGATGGCGTGTTCGGTATAACGCAGGAACTCATAACCCTCGCGCAACTCGGCGACCACGGCTGGCGGCAGGTAGCCCTGGCCCTCGAGGGTGGCCAGCACTTTAAGCAGCGGCCGCTGTTGCAGGCTGAGATCGCGCCCGCCGTGGATCAGCTGGAAAGCTTGGGCGATGAACTCCACCTCGCGAATGCCACCGGCACCCAGTTTGATGTTGTCGGCCATGCCCTTGCGCCGCACTTCCTGCTGGATCAGCTGCTTCATGGTGCGCAGCGCTTCGATCGCGGAAAAGTCCAGGTAGCGGCGGTACACGAACGGCCGCAGCATCTCCTGCAACTGTGCCCCGGTCGCCTGGTCGCCGGCCACAACCCGCGCCTTGATCATCGCGTAGCGTTCCCAGTCACGGCCCTGGTCCTGGTAGTACTGCTCCAGGGCATTGAAGCTGAGCACCAGCGCGCCGGCCGAACCATACGGGCGCAGGCGCATGTCGACGCGGAACACGAAACCGTCGACGGTGACCGGGTCCAGCGCCTTGATCAGGCGCTGGCCCAGGCGGGTGAAGAACTCCTGGTTGTCCAGCGAGCGCTTCACCCCCTCGGTTTCACCGCCTTCGGGGAAGGCGAAGATCAGGTCGATGTCCGACGACAGGTTCAGCTCCACTGCCCCCAGCTTGCCCATGCCCAGCACCACCATGTGCTGCGGCTGGCCGCTGCGGTTGCCGACAGGCGTGCCGAACTGCTGACAGTGGCGCGGGTACAGCCATTGGTAGGCTTCGTCGATGGCGGCGTCGGCCAGGTCGGACAGGTCGCGGCAGGTTTCGCCCAGCGCGGCCTGGCGGGTGATGTCGCGCCAGATGATGCGCAGCTGTTGGCGGTTGCGCTCGCGGCGCAGGTTGCGCGCCAGCTCGTCCTCGCTCTGCGCCGCCTGGGCGGCTGCAGCGATGTGCCCGCGCAGTTCACCCGCGGCGTAACGCCGATCCAGCTCGCCACTGGCCAGCAGGCCGAACAGCATGGCCGGCTCGCGCCGGACCAGGCCGAGCACGAAGTCGCTGGCGGCGGCTACCTGGTCGAACTGTTGCCGGTGCAGCGGGCTCCAGGCCTGGAGGTCGAGTTCCGGGTGGGCAGCCACCGCATCGCTGATGAATTGCTGGTTGCGCGCGACCAGCGGCTGCAGGGTAGCGGGCAGATCGGACGGCAAAGGTAGGCGCATGGTCTATCCTTGATCGGCGTGAAATAGAGGGGAAGAAGCGGCCAAGGGGAAGCCGGACCACGGTTGGACTGTCGTACAAAAGTTGGAAATAGCTGAAAGAAGCGAAAAAATGGCAACAAACATCAAGAATTACCCGTTCGCGACACAATGCCAACCAACATGAACGTTTTTCCTCACAAGCCAGCATGCGACGAAACGTCGCACAAATGTAGTTTTACTACTACTCGTGTCGTGTAAAAGCATGAAATGCGAAAGCAAATGTAGTAAAACTACACGGCGCCGGAGGACACCCCGGTAATCCAAGAATTCACGACGTCTGCCCATAAGGCCAGTCGCAATCTCAGGCAATCGATTCTGGTTGCCTTTCCGCCCTGGAGCAAGCCATGCAAGACCTCGATCCAATCGAAACCCAGGAATGGCTGGATGCCCTGGAGTCGGTCCTCGACAAAGAAGGCGAAGACCGCGCTCATTACCTGATGACCCGTATGGGCGAGCTGGCCACCCGTAGTGGCTCCCAGCTGCCGTATGCGATCACCACGCCATACCGCAACACCATCCCTGTCACCCACGAAGCACGCATGCCTGGCGACCTGTTCATGGAACGCCGCATTCGCTCGATGGTGCGTTGGAACGCCCTGGCCATGGTCATGCGTACCAACCTGAAAGACTCGGACCTGGGCGGACACATCTCCAGCTTCGCCTCCAGCGCCACCCTGTACGACATCGGCTTCAACTACTTCTTCCAGGCCCCGACCGAAGAACACGGCGGCGACCTGATCTTCTTCCAGGGCCATGCTTCGCCAGGCATCTACGCCCGTGCGTTCATGGAAGGCCGCATCAGCGAAGACCAGATGAACAACTTCCGTCAGGAAGTGGACGGCAACGGCCTGTCTTCGTACCCGCACCCATGGCTGATGCCTGACTTCTGGCAGTTCCCGACCGTTTCGATGGGTCTGGGCCCGATCCAGGCCATCTACCAGGCACGTTTCATGAAGTACCTGGAAGCCCGTGGCTTCATCCCGGCCGGCAAGCAGAAGGTCTGGTGCTTTATGGGCGACGGCGAGTGCGACGAGCCGGAATCCCTGGGCGCAATCGCCCTGGCCGGCCGCGAGAAGCTGGACAACCTGATCTTCGTCATCAACTGCAACCTGCAGCGCCTCGACGGCCCGGTTCGTGGCAACGGCAAGATCATCCAGGAACTCGAAGGCGTGTTCCGTGGCGGTGGCTGGAACGTCAACAAGGTCGTCTGGGGCCGCTTCTGGGACCCACTGTTCGCCAAGGACACCAACGGTGCCCTGCAGCGCCGCATGGACGAAGTCATCGACGGCGAGTACCAGAACTACAAAGCCAAAGACGGCGCGTACGTTCGTGAAAACTTCTTCAACACCCCAGAGCTCAAGGCCATGGTCGAAGACCTGTCCGACGAAGAGATCTGGAAGCTCAACCGTGGCGGCCACGACCCGTACAAGGTTTACGCGGCGTACCACCAGGCGGTCAACCACAAGGACCAGCCTACCGTCATCCTGGCCAAGACCATCAAGGGTTACGGTACCGGTGCCGGCGAAGCCAAGAACACCGCGCATAACACCAAGAAGGTCGACGTCGACAGCCTGCGTCACTTCCGTGACCGCTTCGACATCCCGGTCAAGGATGCCGACCTGGAGAACCTGCCGTTCTTCAAGCCGGAAGAAGGTTCTGCCGAAGCCAAGTACCTGGCCGAGCGCCGTGCTGCCCTGGGCGGTTTCGTGCCACAGCGCCGCGCCAAGAGCTTCAGCGTACCGACCCCGCCACTGGAAACGCTGAAAGCGATCCTGGACGGCTCGGGCGACCGCGAAATCTCCACCACCATGGCCTTCGTGCGTATTCTGGCGCAGCTGGTCAAGGACAAGGAAATCGGCCAGCGCATCGTCCCGATCATCCCGGACGAAGCCCGTACCTTCGGTATGGAAGGCATGTTCCGCCAGCTGGGCATCTACTCGTCGGTCGGCCAGCTCTACGAGCCAGTCGATAAAGACCAGGTGATGTTCTACCGCGAAGACAAGAAGGGCCAGATCCTCGAGGAAGGCATCAACGAAGCCGGCGCCATGTCGTCGTTCATCGCTGCCGGTACCTCGTACAGCTGCCACAACCAGCCGATGCTGCCGTTCTACATCTTCTACTCGATGTTCGGCTTCCAGCGTATTGGCGACCTGGCCTGGGCCGCTGGCGACAGCCGCACCCGTGGCTTCCTGATCGGCGGTACTGCCGGCCGTACCACCCTGAACGGTGAAGGCCTGCAGCACGAAGACGGTCACAGCCACATGATGGCGGGCACCATCCCGAACTGCCGCACCTACGATCCGACCTACGGCTACGAGCTGGCGGTGATCATCCAGGACGGCATGAAGAAGATGACCGAAGAGCAACAGGACATCTTCTACTACATCACCGTGATGAACGAATCCTACCAGCAGCCAGCCATGCCGGCCGGTGTAGAGGAAGGCATCATCAAAGGTATGTACCTGCTGGAAGAAGACACCCGCGAAGCCGCGCACCACGTACAGCTGATGGGCTCCGGCACCATCCTGCGCGAAGTCCGCGAAGCAGCGAAGATCCTGCGTGAAGAGTTCAACGTCGGTGCCGACGTGTGGAGCGTCACCAGCTTCAACGAACTGCGTCGCGACGGCCTGGCCGTGGAACGCGCCAACCGCCTGAAGCCTGGCCAGAAGCCACAGCAGACCTATGTCGAGCAGTGCCTGAACGGTCGCAAGGGCCCGGTCATCGCCTCCACCGACTACATGAAGCTGTTCGCCGAGCAGATTCGCCAGTGGGTACCGAGCAAAGAGTTCAAGGTCCTGGGTACCGACGGTTACGGTCGCAGCGACAGCCGCAAGAAGCTGCGTCACTTCTTCGAAGTCGACCGCCACTTCGTGGTGCTGGCTGCCCTGGAAGCCCTGGCTGACCGCGGCGAGATCGAACCAAAGGTTGTTGCAGACGCTATCGTCAAGTTCGGTATCGACCCGGACAAGCGCAACCCACTGGACTGCTGAGGAGTATTTTTAAGTGAGCGAACTCATTCGCGTACCTGACATCGGCAGCGGTGAAGGTGAAATCATCGAGCTGTTCGTCAAGGTCGGTGATCGTATCGAGGCTGACCAGAGCCTGCTGACCCTGGAGTCCGACAAGGCCTCCATGGAGATCCCGGCCCCGAAAGCCGGCGTCATCAAGGAACTGAAGGTCAAGCTGGGCGACCGCCTGAAAGAAGGCGACGAGCTGCTGGTCCTGGAAGCCGAGGGCGCCGCTGCAGCGGCCCCTGAGGCTCCGGCCGCCGCTCCGGCCCAGGCTGCTGCGCCGGCTCCGGCCGCCGAAGCCGCCCCTGCCCCAGCTCCGGCAGCAGCCCCGGCTGCCGCCAGCGTGCAGGACATCCACGTGCCGGACATCGGTTCGTCGGGCAAGGCCAAGATCATCGAAGTGCTGGTCAAGGTCGGCGACACCGTCGAAGCCGACCAGTCGCTGATTACCCTGGAGTCCGACAAGGCCTCCATGGAAATCCCGTCGCCGGCTGCCGGCGTGGTC
This sequence comes from Pseudomonas sp. A2, assembly GCF_023100865.1. Lineage (NCBI taxonomy): Bacteria > Pseudomonadati > Pseudomonadota > Gammaproteobacteria > Pseudomonadales > Pseudomonadaceae > Pseudomonas > Pseudomonas sp. A2. Next base: position 458,447 of record NZ_CP039127.1, on the reverse strand, counting down.
GAAGAAGTCCTGTGCAAGCTGGAAGACGAAGTCGGCACTGGCGACCTGATCTTCAAGCTGAAAGTCGCGGGCGCTGCCCCGGCTGCTGCTCCGGCACCTGCCGCTGCTGCCCCGGCCAAGGCTGAAGCGGCTCCGGCCGCCGCACCTGCCGCTGCAGCCCCGGCTGCTGCCCCTGCACCGGTTGCTACCGCACCGGCTGCCGGTAGCAACGCCAAGGTTCACGCAGGCCCGGCGGTTCGTCAGCTGGCCCGTGAATTCGGCGTCGACCTGGGCGCGGTTGCCGCGACCGGTCCGCACGGCCGCATCCTGAAAGAAGACGTGCAGGTCTACGTCAAGGCGATGATGCAGAAGGCCAAGGAGGCACCGGCAGCCGCCGGCGCAACCGGTGGCGCCGGCATCCCGCCGATCCCTGCCGTGGACTTCAGCAAGTTCGGTGAAGTGGAAGAAGTGGCCCTGACCCGCCTGATGCAGGTCGGTGCTGCCAACCTGCACCGCAGCTGGCTGAACGTGCCGCACGTGACCCAGTTCGACTCCGCCGACATCACCGAGCTGGAAGCCTTCCGCGTTGCGCAGAAGGCCGTGGCCGAAAAGGCTGGCGTTAAGCTGACCGTGCTGCCCCTGCTGCTCAAGGCCTGCGCCTTCCTGCTCAAGGAACTGCCAGACTTCAACAGCTCGCTGGCGCCAAGCGGCAAGGCCATCATCCGCAAGAAGTACGTGCACATCGGCTTTGCCGTGGACACCCCGGACGGCCTGCTGGTCCCTGTGATCAAGAACGTCGACCAGAAGAGCCTGCTGCAACTGGCTGCCGAAGCGGCTGCGCTGGCCGAAAAAGCCCGCACCAAGAAGCTGTCGGCCGACGAGATGCAAGGCGCCTGCTTCACCATCTCCAGCCTCGGCCACATTGGCGGCACCGGCTTCACGCCGATCGTCAACGCGCCGGAAGTGGCGATCCTGGGCGTCTCCAAGGCGACCATGCAGCCAGTCTGGGATGGCAAGGCCTTCCAGCCGAAGCTGATGCTGCCGCTGTCGCTGTCCTACGATCACCGTGTGATCAACGGCGCTGCCGCCGCACGCTTCACCAAGCGCCTGGGCGACGTGCTGGGCGATATCCGCACCATGCTGCTGTAAGGCAGCCCGCTGCCCCTCCCTGCGAGGGGCAGTATGCTTTTCGAGCTGCCACGCTCGTACCTCAACCCCGTCGATTGGCGGGGCTTTTTTTTTGCCTCGCATAAGGCACATTGGGGGCGCAAAGCGGCCCCGGATATATCAGCCAGACTACAGATTCCCACCCACCAGCCGATAACCCGTCCACAGCATCACGCATGGCTGCTTGCCAGCCCCCGGGACATGATGCAACCTTGCCAGACCTGCCGCCCCCAAAGGCCGCGTTTCCTCTTCAAGCGAGTCTTCGATGAAAAGCCAACCCGATGCCGCCAGCCGTGTGGCGGCCGAGGTCGTCACGCAGTTACCCGTGCCCTCGCGGCTCGGCATGCTGCGCTTCGAAAGGCTCAACGAAGCCACTTGGGCCATGCTCTACCTCGACCCGGCCTGCGAGCGCCAGTTCGGCCTGCACGCTGGCGACCTCTGCGCCCTGGTAGACGCACCCTACGCCAGCCTGATGGAACCCGAGGCCCGCTACCGGCTACACGACGAGATCCAGCTGCAACTGGCCCAGCGCGGGTACTACCGCGTGCGCTACACCTTGCACACGCCAACTGCTTCGCTACGCCTGCTGGAGGCTGGGGAAGCCTACAAGCAGCACAACCGCCATCTGTTGCGCGGCTACCTGAGCGTGCTCGACGACCAGGCCGAAGAAACCAGCGATGCCGGTGCCAGCGACCTGGAATCGCGCAACAACCGCCTGCAACTGGCCCTGCAACTGAACCAGCGCGCGCAGCAGGAACAACTCGAACACCTGGAACGGGTACGTGGCCAGCAAGACCTGATCCTGCGCCTGGCCCGCCAGCGCTACAGCGCAGACAACTCTCTGCGGGAAGCCGCCCAGCTGATTACCCAGAGCGCCTGCGAAATCTACAAGGTCGATATTGCGAGTATCTGGCACCTTGAAGACCAGCGCCTGGAGCCGATCATCGCCTGGTACCGGGACACGCAAGAACACCGCCAGCCCAATGCCATCGATGCCAGCCGCTTCCCCGACTACCTTGACGCGTTGCACGCCAGCCGCGCCATCGACGCCCACAATGCCAGCCACGACCCGCGGACCCGCGCCCTGACGCAAAGCCTGTGCCCGGATAACAAGGCCATGCTCGATGCCAGTATCCGTGTCGATGGCCAGGTCGTCGGCGTGCTGTGCCTGGAGCAGACCGGCCAGACACGGGCCTGGCAGTCGGACGAAATCGCTTTTGCCGGCGAACTGGCCGACCAGTTCGCCCAGGTCATCACCAACCACAACCGGCGCACCGCCGCCAGCGCCCTGCACCTGTTCCAGCGCGCGGTCGAGCAAAGCGCCAGCGCCTTCCTGCTGGTCAACCGCGACGGTGTGGTGGAATACGTCAACCCCAGCTTTACTGCCATCACCCAGTACAGCACCGAGGAAGTGCAAGGCCGCCACCTGGCCGAGCTGCCAGCGCTGGAGAACCTGAGCGAGCTGCTGTTCGACTCGCCGTCGAGCCTGGCCATGGGCAACAGCTGGCAGGGCGAGTTCAAGAGCCGGCGCAAGAACCTCGAACCCTACTGGGGCCAGCTTTCGATTTCCAAGGTATATGGCGACAACCGTGAGCTGACCCACTACATCGGCATCTACGAAGACGTCACCCAGACGAAGCTGGCCCAGCAGCGCATCGAGCGCCTGGCCTACACCGACAACCTGACCAACCTGGGCAACCGCCCGGCGTTCATTCGCAGCCTGGACGAGCGCTTTGCCCGTGATGGCGAATACTCGATGTGCCTGCTGCTGGTGGACATCGACAACTTCAAGCGCATCAACGACAGCCTCGGCCACCAGACCGGCGACAAGCTGCTGATCAGCCTGGCCCGACGCCTGCGCAACAGCTTGCACTCCGGCGGTATCCTCGCGCGCTTTGCCAGTAACGAGTTCGCGGTACTGCTCGACGATACAAGCCTTGAAGATGGCCAGGGCGTCGCCCAGCAATTGCTGCGCACCCTCGACAAACCGATGTTCGTCGACAACCAGCTGATCAACGTCACCGCCTCGGTGGGCCTGGCCTGCGCGCCACTGCATGGCGCCGACCCGGCCAGCCTGATGAAGAACGCCGGCCTGGCGCTGCACAAGGCCAAGGCCAACGGCAAGCATCAGGTGCAGGTGTTTACCGAAGTGCTCAATGCCGAAGCCAGCTACAAGCTGTTCGTCGAGAACAACCTCCGTCGTGCCCTGACCCAGAACGAGCTGGAGGTGTTCTACCAGCCCAAGCTGTGCCTGCGCAGCGGTCGCCTGTTGGGGCTGGAAGCGCTGCTGCGCTGGAACCACCCTGAACGCGGCATGATCCGCCCGGACCAGTTCATCAGCGTGGCGGAAGAAACCGGCCTGATCATCCCCATCGGCAAATGGGTGGTGCGACAGTCGTGCCGCATGAGCCAGCAACTGCGCGAAGCCGGCATGGGCAACCTGCATGTGGCCATCAACCTGTCCCCCAAGCAGTTCTCCGACCCGGACCTGGTGGCATCGATCAGCACGATCCTCGAGGAAGAAGCCCTGCCCCCGCACCTGCTGGAGCTGGAGCTGACCGAAGGCCTGCTGCTGGAAGCCACCGAAGATACCCACCGCCAGCTGGATGAACTGAAGGCCCTGGGCCTGACCCTGGCCATGGACGATTTCGGCACCGGTTATTCGTCGCTGAGCTACCTGAAGAAGTTTCCGATCGACATCCTCAAGATCGACCGCAGCTTCATCAACGAGATCCCGGACAACCAGGACGACATGGAAATCACATCAGCGGTGGTGGCCATGGCTCACAACCTCAAGCTGAAGGTGGTGGCCGAGGGTATCGAGACACCGGAGCAGCTGGCGTTCCTGCGTCGGCACCGCTGCGACGTGGGCCAGGGCTACCTGTTCGACCGGCCGATTCCGGGGCGCGAGCTGGCTGAACGGCTGAAGCGCTATCCGCGTGGCCCGGTGGCCTGACAGCCGCGCAAACCTCGGGCACTATAGAGCCCATACGGGCCCCTTCGCGGGTGAACCCGCTCCCACAGGTACATCACAATATTCGAAATCTGTGCAGGACCTGTGGGAGCGGGTTTACCCGCGAATGCCCCCAGCCCCCATCTCAAAGATCTACAGAGGAACGGCCATGGTCCTGCGTTCGGAAATCCTGGTGAACAAAAACGTCATGCCAACCGCGGAACAGGCCCTGCCTGGCCGCGAAACGCCAATGAGCCTGCCCGAGTTCCACTATGTGTTCAAAGACACGCCGCTGCTCGGCCCTTTCTTCGAAGGCGCCATCGACTTCGCCATCTTCGGCCTCGGTTGCTTCTGGGGCGCCGAGCGCCGCTTCTGGCAACGTGAAGGCGTAGTCAGCACAGTGGTCGGCTACGCAGGCGGCTTCACCCCCCACCCCACTTACGAAGAAGTCTGCTCGGGCCTGACCGGCCACACCGAAGTGGTGCTGGTGGTGTTCGACAAGGACAAGGTCAGCTACCGCGAGCTGCTGGCGATGTTCTGGGAACTGCACAACCCGACCCAGGGCATGCGCCAGGGCAACGACATCGGCACCCAGTACCGTTCGGCCATCTACTGCACCAGCCCTGAACAGCTGGAACAGGCCAAGGCCAGCCGCGACGCCTTCCAGGCCGAATTGAGCAAGGCCGGCTTCGGTGAGATCACCACCGAAATCGATCAGGCACCGACCGTGTACTTCGCCGAGGCCTACCACCAGCAGTACCTGGCCAAGAACCCGGGGGGCTACTGCGGTATCGGCGGTACCGGCGTGTGCCTTCCACCGAGCCTGCAGGGTAACTGAAGCATGAGCACGATGACCCTGTTCCACTCGCCGTTGTCGCCTTTCGTGCGCAAGGTCATGGTGGTGTTGCACGAGACCGGCCAACTTGAGCGCGTGCAGCTGCAGCCGGTGAACATCAGCCCGGTCAGCGGCGACCCACAGCTCAACCAGGACAATCCGATCGGCAAGATCCCGGCCCTGCGCCTGGAAGACGGCACCGTGCTGCATGACAGCCGGGTGATCTGCGAGTACCTCGACCTGCAGCACGTCGGCCTGCCGCTGCTGCCGCGCGAAGGCTCGGCGCGTTGGCGGCGCATGACGCTGGTGTCGCAGGCCGATGCCATCATGGATGCGGCGGTGTCGAGCCGCTACGAGAGTTTTCTGCGCCCTGTAGACAAGCGCTGGGATGGTTGGCTGCAGGCACAGGGCGACAAGATCCGCCGTAGCCTGGCCAATCTGGAGCAGGAGCATTTGCCCGAGTTGATGTCCGGGTTCGACCTGGCAGCGATTGGCGTGGCCTGTGCGCTGGGGTATCTGGATTTGCGCCAGCCCGAGTTTGGCTGGCGCGAGCACCAGCCTGGCTTGGCTGCGTGGTATGCCGAGGTGGTCAAGCGGCCGTCGATGGTGGCAACAGCACCGGCAGCCTGACAGGCCCATTCGCAGCACAAGGCTGCTCCTACAGGCACTCGCGCTCCCCTGTAGGAGCAGCCTTGTGCTGCGAATGCCTCACCTCGGTATCACAGGGAACAACTGCCCGATCCTGAGGGCCAACCACCGCCCGATCTCCCTGTCCTCCCTCATGCCGCCCTCCCCACCCGGGCCCAATCCAGCCGCCGGGTCAACACCATGAATACCCCCAGCAGGCCAAAGCACAGCAACGAGCCCATCAACAGCGCATAGTCCTCGGCACTCAGCAGCCCGTACAGCAGCGCATACAACGCCGCCAACCCCACCGCAAAGCCCACCCCACGCCCCAGGCTGCGCAGCACATGGCTCAGGTAGAAGCCGATCAGCAGCACACACGCCGAAGCTGACAGCCCATACGCCAAACCAAAGCCGATGTGCTCGGACAACGACAGCAACAGCAGGTAGAAGAACGCCAGCGCCACCCCCACCAGGATGTACTGCACCGGGTGCACGCTGAGGTTCTTCAGCACTTCGAACAGGAAGAAGCCGGCGAAGGTCAGGGCGATGAACAGCAAGGCATACTTGATCGCCCGCTCGCTCTTCAGGTACTGGTCTACCGGGTCGACGAAGCTGACACCGAAGCTGCGCTCGCTGAAGTCCGCACACTGCCCGGCGGCAGCGCACTGGCGCAGGGCGTCTTCGAGGTTGGTGGCAAAGAACGAGGTCTGCCAGTGGGCACTGAAGCCTTGGGCGTCGATATCGCGGCGACTGGGCAGGTAGTTGCCGACGAAGCTCGGGTGCGGCCAGTTGGCACGCAGGTCCACGGCACTGGTGCGGCCCACCGGCACTACGTGCAGCTGGCCGGTGCCTTGCAGTGCGAGATCGAAACCATAGCTGAATTCACGCGCCTGCAGGCCGTCCAGCCCCGGCAGGCTGGCGTGCACGCCGCCGCGCATCCAGTCGAGCCGGGTACCGGCTTCGAACGGCACTTTCTGCTCGCCGATGCTCAGCTCAAGGCCGTTCTCGATGCCGCGGATATCGCTGATGCCCACCACCAGGAACGGCTTGTCGAAGCGGTAGTCGTCGAAATCCTTGTCGATGCCCCAGCGTTCCGGGAGCTTGAAGCGCCCACTGATACGGCCCTTGGCGTGGAACAGCCGGGCCTGGTAGATGCCACGGGCGCGCAGTTCGGTGTCCACGCCCAGGTCGGCGTCGAAGGTTTCCGGCAGGAAGTACAGGTGACCGGCAATGGTGCTGGTTTCTTGCGTGCGCTCGCCGTCCTTTTCGATCCAGCGGCGCTGGTATTTGCGGTAGGGCACCACCAGCAGCGGGCCGCTGAGTTGCTGATCGAAGCTGGCGCTCTGGGCTATATCACGCAGCACATTGTCGCGCAGTGCCTGGCGTTCACCGATCAGGCCGCTGATCAGCAGTAGCGGGACGAGCAGCAGCAACATCAATACGGCGATCATGCCGAGTTTGAAACCGAGGGTCTTGTTCATGGGGCCTCCTGTGGCAGTGGGCGCAGTGTCTGCGCCTTGCGTGGAGGCTTCGGGGAGATGGTATGGAGATTGTGTGTTTTTCAAGGGCCCAATCGCCGGCAAGCCAGCTCACACAGGTTATGCACATTGCCTGAGGCCTGCGACAACCTGTGGGAGCTGGCTTGCCGGCGATTGGGCTGCGCAGCAGCCCCGGCAATGTCAGCTGATACGCCGCACCGGCAGCCACAACCTCACCCGCACCCCACCATCGACGTTATCCACCGCCAACGCCCCGCCATGCAGCTGCATCACCTCGGCCACGAAATTCAGCCCCAGCCCGGTACTCTTGCGCCCACTCCCCGGCCGCGGCAGCGAGTAGAACCGCTCGCTCACCCGCCCAATGGCGTAGGCAGGTATCGCCTGCCCCTGGTTGAACACACTCAGCGCCACCCGCTCGCCATCGCGCTCCAGGTCGAACAGCAGCGCGCCGCCCTCCGGGGTGAAGTCCAACGCGTTGTCGAGCAGGTTGGCCAGCGCCTGGCGCATCAGGAATGGGTCACACAACAAGCGCAAACCAGCCGGCACCCGCTGGCGCACCTGTAAATCGGCACCTTCGATACGCGCCGCATGGGCCAACAGCAACTCGTCCACCAATGCCGCCAGCGCCACCTGCTGCTCATCCTCCAGCGCCTGCATCTGCTCGACCCGGGCCAGGTTGAGCAGGCGTTCGATCATCTGCTGCAAACGCTCGCTCTCGCGCTCGATGTTGCCGGCAAAACGCGCCCGCTGGTCAGCCGGCATATCATCGCCCTGCAACAGCTCGGAAGCGCCACGAATGGCCGCCAGTGGGCTTTTCAGCTCGTGTGTCAGGGTATGCACATACCGCTCGACATAGGCCTTGCCCTCCAGTTGCGTGCGCATACGCTCGACCGCCTGGGCCAGGTGCGCCAGTTCGCCACCCTTGTAATGCGGCAGGGCGGCGCGCTCGCCCTCGCTGACCGCCTGGGCGTAGCGGGCCAGCCGGCGCAGCGAGCGCGCCAGCCACCACGACAACGCGGCACCGATCAGCAGGCCCAGGCCAATCAGCCCCAGGCCCAGGGTCAGCAAGCGCCGTTCGGAGCGGTCGATGTACGGTTGCAGCGAGCTGTTGGGCTTGGCCACGGTGACCACGCCGATGATCTTGCCCTCGTCGATGATCGGTGCGCCCACGTGCATCACCGAGGTGCTTTCATCGTCGGGGTCGCTGCGGGTGGAGCGGGCGCCGTACTGGCCACGCAAGGTCAGGTACACGTCATTCCACTTCGAGTAGTCCTTGCCCAGGTCCTCGCCGCTGGAGTCCAGCAGCACAGTGCCCTTGGCATTGGTGACGTAGATGCGGTGGCTGACCTGGTTCTTGGCCAGACCCCAGATCTGCGCACCCGGGCTGCGCGAGCCGTAGGCCTTGAGCACTTCGGGCAAGCGGCTCTGGTTCAGGGTGCCGGCCTTGACGTCATCGTGCAGGATCTCGGCCAGCAGGTTGGCGGTGTCCACCAGCGTTTCTTCCGAGGACTGCCGCACTACCGGACGGATCTGTTCACGCACCGTGTTGAGCAGAAAGTAGCCCGCCAGCCCGACGAACAGGAAGTACACCAGGAAGATCCGGATGCCCAGGCGCATCAGGCATGGTCCGGGCTGTAGCTGTAGCCGAGGCCGCGGTGGGTCTGGATCGGTTCGGCGTCGCTGGCCACCTGGCGCAGCTTGGCGCGCAGGCTCTTGATATGGCTGTCGATGGTGCGCTCGTACCCCACGTCAGAGGCCACGCCCACGGCGTCGAGCAGCTGTTCGCGGCTGAATACCCGGTGCGGTTGCTCGAGCAGGCATTGCAGCAGGCGGAATTCGTGGCGGGTAAGGGGAAGAGGCTGGCCGCGGTAGGTGATCTGCATGCGCAAGGTATCGAGCTGGAACAGCGTGGTCTCGACAGCTGGCTCGACCCTGGGGCCCATGCGCTTGAGGATCGCCCGTACTCGCGCCGCCACTTCACGCGGGCTGAAGGGTTTGACCACATAGTCGTCTGCGCCGATTTCCAGTCCCACCACCCGGTCGATTTCGCCGTCGCGGGCGCTGAGAAACATTACCGGTACTTCGCTGAAGCGGCGCAGCTGACGGCAGGTTTCGAAGCCACTGATATCGGGCAGGCCGATATCGAGGATGACCAGGTCGGCCGGGCGCTGGCGCTGCTGGTCGAGGGCGGCGCTGCCCAGGGTTACCCATTCGGTGCTATGGCCGTCGGCCTGCAGGGCATAGACCAAGGTGTCGGCGATGGCGGCTTCGTCTTCGACGATGAGGATGTGGGGCATGGCGTCCAGGCCTGTGCAGATATCTATGGCGACGCACTATTGTGTAGGAGCGGCCTTGTGTCGCGAAAGGGCCGCAGAGCGGCCCCGACAATGTCTGCATCAACGCTGGAATCGAGGGGCCGCTTTGCGGCCCGATCGCGACACAAGGCCGCTCCTACAATGGAGGGACCAATGCGGTTTTGAATCAGCAGTCAGGCTTGCCAGCAGTGAACTTCTTGGCCGGATTGACCGCCGCCTTGAACTCGCGCAAAGCCTTGGAGCCCACCAGCAACGGGTAGTTGAAGCTGCTGCGGTCCACCAGGTTGACCTCGACGGTGCGCTTCACGTCCCCCAGGCACAGCTCCAGGTCGACCACCGGGCGCTTGGAGATTTCCGGCGCATCGCCTTCCTCCTCCTCATCGGCACGGCCCTTGATCTTGCTGATGCGCGAGACCTTGTGCTCGTAAACCTTGCCGTCCGAGTCCTTGGTAGCCAGGCGGAAGCGCACCCACTCGTCGCCATCACGGGTGAACAGCTCGATGTCCTTGGCCGACAGCGACGCGGTGAAGGCACCGGTATCCATCTTGGCTTTCAGGGTTTCGCCCAGTTCGGGCAGGGCTATGTTCTCGTAACGGCCATAGATTGTGGGCTCGGCGGCCATGACCGGCAGCGCCAACAACGACAACAGGGCAAGCAGAGGTTTCACAGGCAAGCTTCCTTGAGGATGGTCAGTGCTTAGACTGCACTGGCAGGATAGGTTCGCTGTCACAAGCCTATCCAACATAATGTGAAACATTTGTCCTCGCCGCAGGGCACTGGAAATTTGGCGTAGGCCACTGCCCTGCTTATCATTGCCAACCGTTTATCTCCCACAACAAGAGTCTCTTTATGCGTCGCCTGCTGACCGGCATCCTCACTACCACCCTGCTGCTGCTCAACACCCTGGTGTTGATCTGCCCGCTGCTGGTCTTCGCCCTGCTCAAACTGGTGCTGCCGGGGCGTGGGCGTGACTATGCCTCGTGGGCGGTGATGTGGGTGGCCGAGACCTGGTCGGAGATCGACAAGGCCATCTTTGCCCTGTGCATTCCTACCCAGTGGGATATCCGCGGCGTCGAGAACCTGCGCAAGGACACTTCGTACCTGGCCGTCAGCAACCACCAGACCTGGGTCGATATTCCAGCGCTGATCGAGAGCCTCAACCGCCGTACACCGTTCTTCAAGTTCTTCCTGAAGAAGGAGCTGATCTGGGTACCACTGCTGGGCCTGGCCTGGTGGGGGCTGGATTACCCGTTCATGAAGCGCTACAGCAAGGCGTTTCTGGAAAAGCACCCCGAGCTGAAGGGCAAGGACCTGGAAATCACCAAGGCTGCTTGTGAACTGTTCAAGCGCCAGCCGGTGACCGTGGTGAACTACCTGGAAGGCACACGCTTCACCGAAGCCAAGCGTCAGCAGCAGCAATCGCCGTACCGCTACCTGCTCAAGCCCAAGGCTGGTGGCGTGGCGTTCGTGCTGGCGGCATTGGGCGAGCAACTGGATGCCTTGCTGGATGTGACCATCGTCTACCCCGGCAACAAGGCGCCTGGTTTCTGGGATTTGCTCAATGGCAGCATCAGCCGGGTGATTATCGACATTCGTGTGCGTGAACTGGACCCGATGCTGTGGGCGGGGGATTACGAGAATGATGCTGAGTTCAGGCAGACCGTGCAGGGCTGGGTGAACCAGTTGTGGGTGGAGAAGGACTTGCGGATCGAGCAGCTGCGGGTGGAGATGGGCTGAGATTTCCATTGCCTGACCAGGCCTCTTCGCGGGTAAACCCGCTCCCACAGGTACTGCGCAGTACTCAAGACCTGTAAGCCCCCTGTGGCAGCGGGTTTACCCGCGAAAAGGCCGGTACAGGCATTACAAGAATCCGATTAAAAACCTGGCTAATAATCAGCATTAGGATTACTTCTTTGTCACACCCCACCTAAGTGGATAAAAATCGACCAAAGCACAACTACAAAAATGCTCTGGATCGAACGATGGCCAACCCACCCAGCTCCACCCCCGTCCAGCTCCGCCGTGTCCTCGGCCTGCCCGCCCTGGTGTTCTTCGGCCTGGTGTACATGGTCCCGCTGACCATTTTCACCACTTACGGCATCGTCACCGAACTTACTGGTGGCCGCACGGCCGGCGCCTATATCGTCACCCTGGTGGCCATGCTGTTCACCGCCACCTCCTACAGCTTCATGGTCAAACGCTTCCCGGTCGCGGGCTCGGCGTACTCCTACACCAACATGGCCTTCGGCCCGAACGTAGGCTTCCTGGCCGGCTGGTCGCTGCTGCTCGACTACCTGTTCCTGCCGATGATCAACTACCTGCTGATCGGCCTGTTCCTGAACATCGCCTTTCCGGCCATCCCCGCGTGGTCGATCGCGCTGGCCTCTATCGCCCTGGTCACGGTGCTCAACGTGGTCGGTATTCACTCTGTGGCCAAGACCAGCAACCTGATCGTCGGTGCACAGATCGTCTTCATCGTGGTGTTCGTCGCCCTGTCCTGCCAGTCCCTGGCCGGCCAGCCGCTCGACCTGCTTTCACCACTGCTGGGCGACGGTTCGCAGCCGGGCTTCGGCGCGCTGATGGCCGGTGCGGCGGTGCTGTGCCTGTCGTTCCTCGGTTTTGACGCTGTCTCGACCTTGGCCGAAGAATGCCGCGATGCCCGCCGCGATGTGCCACGGGCAATCATCCTCACCACCCTGTTCGCCGGGGTGCTGTTCACCGTGCTGGCCTATGTCAGCCAACTGGTACTGCCGGGCACCACCTTTGCCAATGCCGATGCGGCGGCCAACGAGGTGATGTTCAAGGCGGGCGGGCAGTTCCTGGCCAACTTCTTCACTGCGGCCTATGTGGCTGGCAGCTTGGGCTCGGCGCTGGCCTCGCAGGCGGCTGTGTCGCGCATTCTGTTCACCATGGGTCGTGACAAGGTGCTGCCGCAGCGAACGTTCGGCTACCTGTCACCGCGCTTTGGCACGCCGGTGTTCGCCATTCTGCTGGTTTCGGCGTTCTCGTTGCTGGCGTTGGTGATCGACCTGGCGACCCTTGCCTCGCTGATCAGCTTTGGTGCGCTGGTGGCGTTTTCGGCGGTGAACCTGGCGGTGGTGAAGACCCACCTGGTGGACGATGCCTCGCAGCGCAGCCTCAAAGGGCTGCTGAGCTATGGCCTGGTGCCGCTGGTGGGGTTGGGGCTGACACTGTGGCTGTGGACCAGCCTGTCGGCGCTTACCTTGGTGATTGGCCTGTGCTGGTTTGCGCTGGGTCTTGCGTACTTGGCCGTTCTGACTTCGGGTTTCCGCCGTCCGGTTCTGCTGGCTGACTTCTCCGAAGCGGGCTGAGGTCCGCCGCAAGTACTGTCATTTCTTCCAGTTGTACATGGCCTCGCGTTGACCCAAGCTGAAGCGGTCCAGACTTGCGCGAGGTCATTACCGATGCAAATCGTCCTACCTGCCTATACCCCATACGGATACAGCCCCACCGAAGCCGGCCTTGCGTCCCTGCTCGGCTTCAATGGCGAACTGCAAGAAAGCCACTCTGGAACATACCTGCTTGGCAATGGTTACCGGCCGTACAGCACGTTACTCATGCGGTTTCTTGCGCCTGACAGTTGGAGTCCGTTTGGGGCGGGAGGGCTAAATGCATATAGTTACTGCGTTAACGACCCAGTGAATAAGTCAGACCCAGACGGACATGCCGGGTCTAAACCGCAGCGCATACCTAGTTTTATCAACCGACGTGTACCGCTGCTGCAACCTGACGAAGTTGGCCAAGAAAACGCTATGTTGATTCGGCGACTGCAGCGCAGGCAACAACAGGCCGCTTTGAATCCGCCAAGAAACCCTCTTGCTCAACCCAGAGGTCAGCAAAGGTATGCACACCGCGGCGGGCTTGATGCCGCAGCTGCCCCGAACCACGAACGCAATGCAGCGCTACCTCTCAACAACATACCGCGTGCGGAGCAGGCACCGCAGGCAATAACGCTGGATAATGCTCTAAGTCTCTACAATGAGTTGGTGATCGCCGACGGGCATATTCAAACCTTCAATAGAAACCTAGGTTACCTCGAGCCGGGCTCCGAGCTATTTCAGCAATACCGCAATGATATTGAGCGTATTGGAAGGAGAGCGGAGGAGATCCGTCCACAACTCGGGACTGATCAACTCCGATGGTTTCACTTTTAAAGCCGATACCCAGATACTCAAAGAAGTCGGCCCCTAATCACCCGCTACCTTATTAAACTGCTGGCCGCTGGTGATAGGGCCAGTACTACGCGTACTAAAATTTCAGACTGAAGGCTGAACCAAAGGCGCCGGCTTTGCCCACAGGCTACCCAGGCTCTGTAACAACGACCCGGCAATCCCCTGCTGCCCCAGGTACTGCAGCAGCAACGGCGCAAACTGCCCGATCATCCCGGTATCCATCCCCAGCGCCTTGAACGCATTGTCCAGGTCGCTGCGGTTTTCCACATTGTTGCCCAGCGCATTGCTCAAGGCCGACTGGCTCTCGCTGTTCTTGCCCAGCAGCTCACCCAGGCCACTCAAGCCACCCAGCACATTGGCCCCGGCAAGCAGGTCCAGCCCTGGCACGGCCTTGGTCAATTGGCCATAGTCGTCGCTGCTCAGGTTGTTGCGCGCCAGCCCAAGCATGGCCCCTGCCCCGCCCACGGCTTGCTCCGGGGTGATATTCAATTGGCTGCCCAAGGTATTGAGCAGGTTTGCCTGCGCCTCGGGTGCCTGTAACTGGCCTTGCTGGCTCTGATTCTGGTTCTGCATGGCCGACACGGCGTTGGCGGCGTCGCTGAGGTTGAAGGCGAACACCGGGCTTGCGGCCAGGGTCATCAGGGTTGCCAGGGTGAATGCTCTCATCGGGAGGGGACCTCGTCGGCCGGGATGGCGTGGGAAACGAGGGGTTTGACAAAACATTTGAAGGTTTGTTCCTGACCGTTAATTACCTAGTAAAACTGCTAGTTGCTGGCGCTAGCAAGAATGCGCAGAGTTAGCCATAAAGCACTCTCTGAGATAGAACGTCATGACTACCAATTCGAAATGCATAAAAGGACAGGCTCCCTCCGAGTCTATGAGGAGGTTGAAAAGGATAGCCAATGGCGGAGCCCTTCATTTCTATAAAAGTCATCACGTAACAACAGAGATATCTGCACAAGGCATTCGTCATGTACTGTGGGCACAAGACATACCAGTAGCTCAAGGCGACCAGAGGACGTCGGTCAAAATTCTAAAAAGCGACCGCACCAACTCCATTCTCGGCACACCTACAGAATCAATGGCTTATTCACCTTACGGATATCTGGATAGCAACAAGGCGACAACACTACTTTCGTTCAATGGGCAATGGTTTGACCAAGTAATTAAAGGGTATCCGCTAGGTAACGGATACAGAGCATTGAGTACAGTCTTGCATCGCTTTCTTAGCCCAGACTCTTTCAGCCCTTTTGGCATAGGCGGACTAAATGCATATGTCTACTGCCTTGGAGACCCGGTGAACTTTAATGATCCTTCTGGCCACGTTCCACATTTTATGCGCAGCGTTGCAAAAGGCATAGCAAACAGGCTGCATCTTAGAACGCCCTCGGCCAGACGTACACAAAGTCCACCCCAGTTGGCAGAAACGCAAGCTAACATGGTTTCTCGTTCACGGAGCCAAAACTCAGAGACAATTGGAATCCAACTAACTCCTGTAGACACACCTCGCTCATCTTTCACTGCATTTGACGACACGCGCGCCCCCCACCCGATAGATGGACGGAATAAGTTATCTCTACCGACATACGCTGAAACTAAAGGCGAACCACCAGATTATGAGACTGCGATAGCGCGCATGCAGTCTCGCCCATCAAGAACGCCCAGCATAGGCTCCCAACATTCACTCGACACCGTTGAGCTAACACCACAAGAAATACGGGAACGGATCCGCCAGGTAGCAGATCAAATATCTATGCAAGGTATTAGGGGGCCTAGTGGGCGTCGCGGCGCAATCCTGCTAACGAATCTTTAAAAACAGTTCAGGGAATTGCGAAAATCACTATAGATGATCGTAAATGCCAGTTAGCAGATTGTAGATATCACCTGAAAACTGCTCGATGCGGGAGCTGTCTACCTCGGTTCGACCGATGCGGATGCTCTGTTTTTTACTCCTATCAATAGCATTCAGCGTCCGCAGTCCAGGCCATTGCGGCGATCTGGGTTGCGTCCTAGTCTCAGGCGGTCGCTGCAAATCAGCGATCGACTTTGACAGGCCGACATAAATAGATACGTTATGGCTTACCTCAATGGTGGCTGTGCGTGGGGCACCTTGTGTGCGCCGGGTTCACTCTGTCGACCCGCGTACAGCTGCCACCCATTTGTTTGACAGCAGCGGGTGTCAGCAGAACCGACAGAGGGTTACACCATGCTGAAAACTGTTTCTGATCCGCCCCATAATCCCCACTCCCTTGAAGACGGCATCCTCCAGACCACACTGATCAACTCCGATGGTTTCACTTTTAAAGCAGATACCCAGATACTCAAAGGAGTCGGCCCCTAATCACCCGCTACCTGATAAAACTGCTGGCCGCCGGTGATAGGGCCAGCACTACGCGTCCTAAAATTTCAGACTGAAGGCTGAACCAAAGGCGCCGGCTTTGCCCACAGTGAAGGAGGAGACGACACCGCACAGTCAGCTTTCCCTCAGCCTTTGCTGGAACGCTTGGAAATCGCGCGCCATTTGCTCTTCCAGAGTTATAAACCTGCCAAAATCTGTAGGCTCGCCTGGACTTGAAACTCGCGTGAACGTAAGCAAGTGGTGCGCCGCCCTGGGAATCCTAAGTTCATTTATACCTTTGCTCCGTACCACTCCCCGTGAGGATTCTTTATTAACCACTGCAAAATCAACTGTACTTACCGCTAACACAGCACCTTTTTTCTTTAAACGTGCATAGTTGAGCGCATTCTCGTACGTATCGGTCACAAACAATGTGCCAGTTGGGCTTTTAAAACCTTTCTTCAAAATTTTCTTTGCTGCGGCCTTACTTGTACCATGATAACCAATCCGGACGTTTTGGTCTGCCTGCTTTCCGCCAGGGCTTTTAGAGGACCAAAGAAGACTCCTAAAAAAGTTGAAAATCCGCCCATGACCTGTCGGATCGGTAAAGTTTACAGGGTCACTAATGCAGTACACGTACGAATTCGCTCCCCCTCTACCAAATGGGCTCAAGTTATCCGGACTGGTAAATCGCATCAGACTGGGACTATACGCACGATATCCATTACCTAATAAGTAACGAACTGCGACTTCATCAAATCGCTCACCACTGAACCCAAGCAAAGCATCCTTTAAATTTTCTAAGGATGCACAACCATAGGGCGCGTAGGCGACTCCAAATTTCGCTCCATATTTCGGCACACGCGAAACAGATAGTTTTTCATCATGATAAAGCAGTCCTATCTCGTATCGACCGTCATGAATTTCACGCTGGGCAAGCACGCCGTGCTCGAACCTATAAATCGATTGGCATTTATAGCTTTGGATTTTTGCATGTAGATTATCACCTTGATAGAAATACTGAGCGAAGGCCAGTTCCAACTTGGCATCATATTTCTCAGACATTCCTTGTTCAGGCACAGGTTTAATAGGCATAGATATCACCTCCAGCAGCATGATCACCTCTATCCATACACTCGCCCAATCAGGTTATGCCGTCTACTAGCAAAAATATCAGTTGATGGCGCTACTCACAGCGCAATCGGACATTTCCTCAGAGAAGGGCCGGAGAGCCATGTCGCTCCAGAAAAGCAACTGTCAAATTTGCCAGTAGCAGAATCAACATAGATGAAGTTAGTATAATTTATACTTCCGCGACTCCGCCATCGTACCGCCAAGCACCACGAGGCCGCGCCGATTATTGACCGCTACCTAACAAAGATTTTCGAAAGCAATGCAACAATAGGCGCCGCTAGAGCAGGCATACTTCCAGGCGTACCCAAAACCTTTGCTCAAAGCCTAAACTTACCACGACCAGAACACTTGAATGATATAGGCCGCATACAGAATCTTGGAGGCCCTGTCAATTTTTTAAGGTTAATCAGACATGGCCAACGAGAAACCCGTACACATGCACGCATAGCCCGGCGCGGTAGTATTGACGACCTCATGGCCGATGATTATTAAATATGAGCCAGAACACTCCAAAGCCGCCTTTTACAAGCGGCTCTGGATGTTTAATATGAATATCCTTTCGTGATGAAATTAATTCTATCCCATTCCTTCGAACCAAGCCTTTCTCAGATTTTTTAAGATTTAACCTCTTCCTTGTAGTCCATTTCCCAAACATACTCACCACCCCCTCCAAGCCATTGCAGTTCTCTGGATTGCATCCTAGTCTCGGGCTGTCGCTGCCAATCAGCGATCGGCTTTGACAGGCCGATACCGACAGATACGTTATGGCTTACCTCAATGGTGGCTGTGCGTGGGGCACCTTGTTTGCGCCGGGTTCACTCTGTCGACCGGTCTGTCAACCCGCGTACAGCTGCCACCCATTTGTTTGACAGCAGAGGGTGCCGGCACAACCGACAGAGGGTTACACCATGCTGAAAACCGTTTCTGATCCACCCCACAATTTCCATTCCCTTGAGGACACCATCCTCCAGGCCACGGAGTACACCCAGTGCGCCTAGGTTGTGGCGCA
This sequence comes from Pseudomonas sp. A2, assembly GCF_023100865.1. Lineage (NCBI taxonomy): Bacteria > Pseudomonadati > Pseudomonadota > Gammaproteobacteria > Pseudomonadales > Pseudomonadaceae > Pseudomonas > Pseudomonas sp. A2. Next base: position 440,398 of record NZ_CP039127.1, on the reverse strand, counting down.
GCAGGCGATTGGGCTGCGGCCGAAGCGCCGGTTGCGATGCTGATGATGGCTTCGGTGCATGAGCTGGAAGCGCTGCGGGGCTGCTTGAGGCTGCGTTGGTACAGGTGCAGATGCCGGCCGAGGCATGGATGTGCACTGAGGCTTGATTGACAACAGACGAAAGAGAACCCAACACCACCGTCGGCAAGACCATGTTTTATCAGGGGGAGAACAAGACCCACGCGCTGTTCTGTATCGCCCCTGGTATTCCTTGCCAGGATGCCCGTGACCAGGCTTCCGAGCTGATGGGATATGTGCGGGATATGACCATTGACGGACTGATGGACAACAAGCCGCAGTTGCTTTGGGCTTCACATTACCTGAGCGCGTTGGCCAAGGCGCTGATGGATGATGCCGAGTTGGGGATGATGCGCTGAGCCTTGTATAGCTTGGCCGGTTAACGCGGTCAGCTGTAGGAGCGGCCTTGTGTCGCGAATGGGCTGCCAAGCAGCCCCAGGGTTTTGGCGCAAATGCACAAATTGCCGGGGCTGCTGCGCAGCCCTTTCGCGACACAAGGCCGCTCCTACAGGGCAGTGCAGGCTTGAGATCAGCGCAACAGCCACAAAAAAGCCCCTCGATTCGAGGGGCTCTCGTTAATCGGCGCTGATTACGCCGCCCCCCACATCTTGTGCGGGTCAATAACGAACTTCTTCGGCACACCCGCATCGAACTCGCCATAACCTTCCGGCGCCTGGTCGAGGTTGATCACCTGCACACCCACCACTTCGGCAATGTTGATACGGTCCCACATGATCGCCTGCATCAGCTGGCGGTTGTACTTCATGGTCGGAGTCTGGCCGGTGTGGAAGCTGTGCGACTTGGCCCAGCCCAGGCCGAAGCGGATGCTCAGCGCACCGATCTTGGCGGCAGCATCCACCGCACCCGGGTCTTCGGTCACGTACAGGCCCGGGATACCGATGTTGCCGGCAACGCGGGTAACCTGCATCAGCGAGTTCAGCACGGTAGCTGGCGCTTCATGCTTGGCACCTTCGTGGCCATGGCCGCGGGCCTCGAAGCCAACGGCGTCGATGGCGCAGTCCACTTCAGGCTCGCCGAGGATATCGACGATCTGCTCGTGCAGCGGGGTGTCCTTGGACAGGTCGACCACTTCGAAACCCTGGGACTTGGCGTGAGCCAGGCGGGCTGGGTTGAGGTCGCCAACGATGACGCAAGCAGCGCCCAGCAGACGTGCCGAGGCAGCGGCAGCCAAACCGACCGGGCCGGCACCGGCAACGTAGACGGTGCTGCCTGGGCCAACGCCGGCAGTCACGGCACCGTGGTAACCAGTAGGCAGGATGTCAGACAGGCAGGTCAGGTCACGGATCTTTTCCATGGCCTTGTCGCGCTCGGGCAGTTTCAGCAGGTTGAAGTCGGCGTACGGCACCAGCACGTACTCGGCCTGGCCGCCGGTCCAGTCGCCCATGTCGACGTAACCATAGGCACCGCCAGCGCGGGCAGGGTTGACGGTGAGGCAGACACCGGTGTGCATTTCCTTGCAGGAGCGGCAGCGGCCACAGGCGACGTTGAATGGCACCGAGACCAGGTCGCCAATCTGCATGCGCTCGACGTCACGGCCCTTCTCGACGATCTCGCCGGTGATTTCGTGGCCCAGGACCAAGCCGACCTGGGCAGTGGTGCGGCCACGGACCATGTGCTGGTCGGAGCCGCAGATGTTGGTGGAGACCACCTTCAGGATCACGCCGTGCTCGATCTTCTTGCCGCGTGGGTCCTGCATTTTCGGGTAGTCGATCTTCTGCACCTCGACCTTGCCGGCGCCGAGATATACCACTCCACGATTGCCAGACATGCTCTTACCTCGCTTGATTTATATTTATGCAGCGGTGGTTGAACGCGCCGCCATCCATGGGCGGCATGTGTTACTGGAATGCAGGGAATTGTGGGCCTGATGGGGACGGATGCGCTGACTGGAAACGACAGGCAAATGCCTCTGAACGGCAATCGGCCAGGTGGTGGTCGCGCGCATGCCCGGGACGATGAATATCTACCGCAATACGTCGGCGACCGAGTGTTTCGATAGGGATGCAGTAACCCATCGTCTATCAAACTGGAGAACCACCATGACGGATACTGAGCGCCCCGAGGACACCTTCTGGCCATACTGGGTCGAGGCTGCCAGGCAGCAGGGCTTCGACCCAGAAATCGAAGCAGCATTGTTCGGCAAACAACGGTACTTTCTGGACGCCGATAAGATCTTCTATTACGCGGCTTATAGTCCAGGCTACGACTTCGACGAAGAAGCCGAAGGCATGGACCTTCACGAGTTCAAAGCAGGCTGGGTGGACCGCGACGGCGATCCAATCCCAGGTAACAAACTGGGTGCGGACATGCGCCAGAGGTTCGTTACAGCCATCCGCGAAACCCTGAAAGCCCATGCCCGCGATAAAAGCTAGACGCGGTCAGAGCACCACAGTCCTGTTCGCATTGAGGAACACTCGTCGCTCGATGTGATACCCCACCGCTCGCGCCAAGGTCAGGCACTCGATGTCGCGCCCTTTGGCAATCAGGTCTTCGGGGTAATGACTGTGGTCGACCACCTCCACGCCCTGGGCGATGATCGGGCCTTCGTCCAGGTCGTTGTTGATGTAGTGCGCCGTAGCGCCAACCATCTTCACGCCCTTGTTGTACGCCTGGTGATAAGGCTTGGCGCCTTTGAACCCTGGCAGCAACGAGTGGTGAATGTTGATCGCCCAACCATCCAGGCGCCGGCACAGCTCCGGTGACAGCACCTGCATGTAGCGCGCAAGAATCACCAGTTCGGCACCGGTTTCCTCGATCACCTGAAGTACCTTGCGCTCTTGCCCGGGCTTGTCCTTGGGGTCGAGGGCAAAGTGGTAGTAAGGAATCTTGTGCCAGTGTGCCAGTGGTTCGAGATCAGGGTGGTTGGACACCACCGCGACCACGTCCATGGCCAGCTGACCGATACGCTGGCGATACAGCAGGTCGTTAAGGCAGTGGTCGGCCTTGGACACCATGATCACCACCTTGGGGCGATGGTTAGGTGCGGTCAGCTCGAAGGTCATGCCGAACGCCTCGCTGCGCTCGGCAAGGCCGGCCCGGAAGCCGGCTTCGTCGAAATCATCCGGCTGGCGGAACTCCACGCGAATGAAGAAACGCCCCGACAGCCGGTCATCGAAGGAGTGGTGCTCCGTCACGTAGCAGCGCTGCTCGAAGAGGTAACGCGTCACCACGTCGACGGTGCCGAGCATACTCGGGCAGTCGGCGGTGAGAATCCAGGTATCCGGTGCCCGACTCATGTTCTGTTCTCCTTAAGCCTCGATGCTCAGGCCGTACTCGGCCGAAGCGTCCTGCAGCCACAGCCACCAGTAGTCGGCGAAGCTGCGGAGAATCACCAGCTCCCAGGTATCTTCGGCGGTGCGGCGGATCACCAGTTGCGACTTGGCGAAGACGGTGCCGACTGCCTTGCCCACCGGGAAGTTGTTCGGATGAACATCATAGCTGGTGGACTTCATCAGCACTTCGCGCACGTTCGGGCCGCGCAGTTCCAGCAGGCTCTGGCCGCCGCTGACATTGACCACCTGGATGTGCTGGCCTTCGAGGGCTGCGCGCAGCTTTTGCTCAACGGCAAACTCCTGGCCGCCGGGGACGATCAGCAACCACTCGTCGGGGCCCATCCATTGCAGCGACATTTCGTTGTTGGCGACCACGGTCAGGGCCACTGGCAGCTCCAGGCCCAGGGCCTTGTGCACACCGGCAGCGAATTCCGGGTCGTGGCCATCGCCACGGATGGTCAGGTGGCCGAGGAACCTGCGTTCACGCAGGGTCACGCCTGCGTTCTTGCGGCCTTTGCCAACCAGGCTGGCCAGGTCGGCGTGGTGCAGTGGCGACTGGGCCTTGGCCTCGGCGCCGGGGTTTTGCTGGAAGACGTTGATAGCGCTCATTTCTTACCTGCCTTGAATTCTGTTGATCGCGAAGACCTGAGGTAGAACCTGTAGTCACAGACTGAGGAGACCCAGTGTGGGAGCGGGTTTACCCGCGAAGAGGGCGGTGAATCCACCATCGCATTCGCGGGTGAACCCGCTCCCACAGAGGTCGCATTCCAATCAGAGCTACCGGTGAAGCCTCAAACGTTCTGCCGCTCACCCTTCGGATCGAAGAACACCGAAGACACGATCTCCGCCTCGATCACGCTGCCATCCGCCTGCGGCGAGTAGACGCGCTCGCCCATGCGCTTGAGGCCGCCTTTGACCACACCCATGGCGAACGAGTAGCCCAGGGAGTTGGACGCGTAGCTGGAGGTGACGTGGCCAACCATGTCCATCGGGATCGGCTGTTTCGGGTCGAACACCAGCTGGGCGCCTTCCGGCAGCCACTGGTTCGGGTCGACCGGCTTCAGGCCTACCAGCTGCTTGCGGTTCTCGCGCACGCAGTCTTCGCGGTTCATGCCACGCAGGCCGATCCACGAGTACGGCTTGTTGCGGCCTACGCACCAGCTCATGTTCAGGTCGTCCGGGGTCATCGAGCCGTCGGTATCCTGGCCAACGATGATGAAGCCCTTCTCGGCACGCAGTACGTGCATGGTCTCGGTACCGTACGGGGTCAGGTTGTACTTCTTGCCTGCCTCGATGATCTGTTCCAGCACGCCCATGGCGTAGTTGGCCTGCACGTTGACTTCGTACGACAGCTCACCGGTGAACGAGATACGGAACACCCGGGCCGGTACGCCGCCGACGTTGCCTTCCTTCCAGGTCATGAACGGGAAGGCTTCCTTGTCCATGTCGATGTCGGTCAGCTCGCTCAGCAGCTTGCGGCTGTTGGGGCCGGACAGGGTCATGGTGGCCCAGTGGTCGGTGACCGAGGTGAAGTACACCTTCAGTTCCGGCCATTCGGTCTGGTGGTACAGCTCCATCCACTGCAGCACACGGGCGGCGCCGCCAGTGGTGGTGGTCATGATGAAGTGGTTGTCGCCGACGCAGGCGGTCACGCCGTCGTCGAAGACCATGCCGTCTTCCTTGCACATCAGGCCATAGCGGGCCTTGCCCACGTCGAGCTTGGTCCAGGCGTTGGTGTAGATGCGGTTGAGGAACTCACGAGCATCCGGGCCCTGAATGTCGATCTTGCCCAGGGTCGAGGCGTCCAGCAGGCCCACGCTGTCGCGCACGGCCTTGCATTCACGGGTCACGGCGGCGTGGATGTCTTCACCGGCTTTCGGGAAGTACCACGGGCGTTTCCACTGGCCGACGTCTTCGAACTCGGCGCCGTTCTTCACGTGCCAGGCATGCAGGGCGGTGAAGCGTACGGGCTCGAACAGGTGACCACAGTGACGGCCCGCTACTGCACCGAAGGTAACCGGCGTGTAGTTGGGGCGGAACATGGTGGTGCCCATTTCCGGGATGGTAATGCCGATCGAACGGGCGGCGATGGCCAGGCCGTTGATGTTGCCCAGTTTGCCCTGGTCGGTACCAAAGCCCAGCGCGGTGTAGCGTTTTACGTGCTCGACCGACTCGAAGCCTTCGCGGGTGGCCAGTTCGATTGCGGCCGCGGTGACGTCGTTCTGCTGGTCGACGAACTGCTTGGGTGCGCGGGCAGTGCCCTTGTCGTGCGGCACCTGGAACAGTGCCACGGTGGCCTCTTCCTTGCGCGCAACGGTTTTCGGCAGGCTGCCGACGGTGGCCTTGAAGCCCGCTTCGGTGGCTGCGCGAACGCCGCCTTCGAAGCCATCGGCGATCACGTCGCCCAGGGCGTAGACGCCGTTGATACCACCCACGCATTCGCGTTTCTGCGGAGCATCGCCCGGCACGAAGCCGAGGATGTCTTCACGCCATACCGGGCGACCGCCCAGGTGCGAAGCCAGGTGCACGATCGGGCTGTAGCCGCCGGAGGTGGCGATCAGGTCGCACTCGAGGGTTTCGCCAGGGCTGGTGACCTTGTGTGCCTGCACATCGATAGCGGCCACACGGGCGCCGGTGACGTGCTTGCTGCCCTTGGCCTCGATCACGGCGCTGGAGGTGAGGATGCGGATGCCTTTGGCACGTGCTTCTTCAACCAGCGAGCCACGTGGGTTGTGGCGGGCGTCGGCAATGGCGACCACTTGCAGGCCGGCGTCGTGCCAGTCCAGCGCGGCGCGGTAGGCGTGGTCGTTGTTGGTCGACAGCACCAGCTTGCGGCCCGGGGCCACGCCGTAGCGGCGTACGTAGGTGGACACAGCACCGGCCAGCATGTTGCCCGGCAGGTCGTTGTTGCCGTACACCAGCGGGCGCTCGTGGGCGCCGGCAGCCAGCACCACGCGCTTGGCGCGGACGCGGTGCACGCGGTGGCGTACCTGGCCGATCGGGGCGCGGTCGCCGAGGTGGTCGGTGAGGCGCTCGTGGATGGTCAGGAAGTTATGGTCGTGGTAGCCGTTGACCGTGGCACGTGGCAGCAGGGTCACTTCCGGCAGGCTTTCCAGCTCTTTGACCACGGCGCTGACCCAATCGGCAGCAGGCTTGCCGTCGAGGGTTTCGCGGGTGTCGAGCAGACTGCCGCCGAACTCTTCCTGCTCGTCAGCCAGGATCACGCGGGCACCGCTGCGGCCAGCGGCCAGGGCAGCGGCCAGGCCGGCAGGGCCGGCACCGACGATCAGCACGTCGCAGTGCTGGTTCATGTAGTCGTAGCTGTCCGGGTCGTTCTGCAGTGGCGCGCGGCCAAGGCCTGCGGCTTTGCGGATGTACTTCTCGTAAGTCATCCAGAACGATTTCGGGTACATGAAGGTTTTGTAGTAGAAGCCCGGCGGCATCATGCTGCCGCCAACCTTGCCCAGGATGCCCATGACGTCATTGTTGACGTTCGGCCAGCCGTTGGTGCTGGTAGCTACAAGACCTGCGTACAGCGCCTGCTGGGTGGCACGCACGTTGGGGATCTGGGTGGCTTCGCTGGAGCCGATCTGCAGGATGGCGTTCGGCTCTTCGGTACCAGCGGCGATGATGCCGCGTGGGCGCGAATACTTGAAGCTGCGGCCGACGATGTCGACGCCGTTGGCCAGCAATGCGGCGGCCAGGCTGTCACCGGCATAACCTTGGTAGGTCTTGCCGTTGAAAGTGAAGTTCAGGACCTTGCTGCGGTCGATACGGCCGCCGCTGGCGAGGCGATAGGTCTGGCTCATACTTTTTCCCCTTGGCCTTTGACGGTCGACGCGGCGCTGCTCTGCTTGCCGCTGGCGGTCACTTGCGGCTTCTCGCCAATCTTGTAGGTTTCCAGAATTTCGTAGGTCACGGTGTCGCGGGTGACGTTGAAATACTGGCGGCAGCCGGCAACGTGGTCCCACAGTTCGTGGTGAATACCGCGTGGGTTGTCACGGTAGAACATGTAGGTACCCCATTCCTCGTCGGAGCAGGCGTTAGGGTCCAGCGGGCGGGCGATGTGCGCCTGGCCAGAGGCGTGGAACTCTTCTTCGGAGCGCAGCTCGCCGCAGTGGGGACAGAAAATATGCAACATGACGGTGTCTCCGGTTAGTGGGCGACGGCGGCGGCGCCGTGTTCGTCGATCAGTGCGCCGTTGTAGAAACGGTCCATGGAGAACGGCGCGGCCAGTGGGTGCATTTCGCCCTTGGCCAGGCTCGCGGCGAAGACGTTGCCCGAACCCGGGGTCGCCTTGAAGCCGCCAGTACCCCAACCGCAGTTGAAGAACATGTTCTTGACCGGGGTCTTGGTGATGATCGGGCAAGCGTCCGGCGAGGTATCGACGATGCCACCCCACTGGCGGTTCATGCGCACGCGCGAGAGGTTGGGGAACATCTCGACGATGGCCTGCAGGGTGTGCTCGATCACCGGGTACGAACCGCGCTGGCCGTAGCCGACCCAGCCGTCGATACCGGCACCGATCACCAGGTCGCCCTTGTCGGACTGGCTGATGTAGCCGTGCACGGCGTTGGACATGATCACGCTGTCGATGATCGGCTTGATCGGCTCGGATACCAGTGCTTGCAGCGGGTGCGATTCCAGCGGCAGGCGGAAGCCGGCCAGTTTGGCCATGTGCCCGGAGTTACCGGCGGTGACCACGCCGACGCGCTTGGCGCCGATGAAGCCTTTGTTGGTTTCCACACCGATGACCGCGCCGTTTTCCTTGCGGAAGCCGATCACTTCGGTCTGCTGGATCAGGTCCACGCCCAGGGCGTCGGCGGCACGGGCAAAGCCCCAGGCCACGGCGTCGTGACGCGCCACGCCGCCACGGCGCTGCACGGTGGCACCGAGGATCGGGTAGCGGGTGTTCTTCGAGCAGTCCAAGTACGGGATCTCGGCCGCGACCTGGGCGGTGTTGAGCAGCTCGCCATCCACGCCGTTCAGGCGGTTGGCGCTGACCCGGCGCTCGGAGTCACGCATGTCCTGCAGGGTGTGGCACAGGTTGTACACACCGCGCTGGGAGAACATCACGTTGTAGTTGAGGTCCTGGGACAGGCCCTCCCACAGCTTCATGGCGTGCTCGTACAGGTGCGCCGACTCATCCCACAGATAGTTGGAACGCACGATGGTGGTGTTACGGGCGGTGTTGCCGCCGCCCAGGTAACCCTTCTCGATCACGGCGACGTTGGTGATGCCGTGCTCCTTGGCCAGGTAATAGGCCGTGGCCAGGCCATGGCCGCCACCGCCGACGATAACCACGTCGTAGACCTTTTTAGGGGTTGGCGTGCGCCACATGCGCTGCCAGTTCTCGTGGTGGCTGAGGGAGTGCTTGAAAAGGCCGAAGCCCGAGTAACGTTGCATGGTGTGTGACTCCACTCAGCGGTAAACAGGGAAATCTGCGCACAGGGCCGCGACGTTCTTCGCCACATCGGCTTCGACGTCTGCGTCACCGAGGTTGTCGAGGATGTCGCAGATCCAGCCGGCCAGGGCCACGCACTGAGCGACCTTGAAGCCGCGGGTGGTGACGGCCGGGGTGCCGATGCGCAGGCCCGAGGTGACGAATGGCGACTGCGGGTCATTCGGCACGGCGTTCTTGTTGACGGTGATGTGCGCGCGGCCCAGGGCGGCGTCGGCATCTTTGCCGGTGAGGCCCTGGCGGATCAGGCTGACCAGGAACAGGTGGTTGTCGGTGCCGCCGGAAACCACGTCGTAGCCGCGGTCGATGAACACCTGGGCCATGGCCTGGGCGTTTTCGATCACTTGTTGCTGGTAGGCCTTGAATTCAGGCTCCAGCGCTTCCTTGAAGCAAACGGCCTTGGCGGCGATCACGTGCATCAGCGGGCCGCCCTGGGCGCCGGGGAACACCGCGGCGTTCAGCTTCTTCTCGATCTCTTCGTTCGACTTGGCCAGGATCAGGCCGCCGCGTGGGCCGCGCAGGGTCTTGTGAGTGGTGGTGGTAACCACATCGGCGAACGGAATCGGGTTCGGGTACAGGCCAGCGGCAACCAGGCCGGCTACGTGGGCCATGTCGACGAACAGCAGCGCACCGACCTTGTCGGCGATGGCGCGGAAGCGTGGAAAGTCGAGGGTCTTGGAGTAGGCCGAGAAGCCGGCAACGATCATTTTTGGCTTGTGCTCGACAGCCAGGCGCTCGACTTCGTCGTAGTCGATCAGGCCGGTGTTGGTGTCGATGCCGTATTGCACAGCGTTGTACAGCTTGCCCGAGGACGACACCTTGGCGCCGTGGGTCAGGTGGCCGCCGTGGGCCAGGCTCATGCCGAGGATGGTGTCACCAGCCTGCAGCAGGGCCAGGTAGACGGCACCGTTGGCCGAGGAGCCGGAGTGCGGCTGGACGTTGGCGTAGTCGGCACCGAACAGCTGCTTGGCGCGCTCGATGGCCAGGGCCTCGACCTTGTCCACGTGCTCGCAGCCACCGTAGTAGCGCTTGCCCGGGTAGCCTTCGGCGTACTTGTTGGTCAGGCCGCTGCCTTGGGCCTGCATCACGCGCTTGGAGGTGTAGTTTTCCGAGGCGATCAGCTCGATGTGGTCTTCCTGGCGCTGCTCTTCGGCATTCATCGCCGCCAGCAGTGCATCGTCGTAACCCTGAATCTGGTCTTGCTTGCTGAACATCGTGTATCTCCCGGCAGCGATCGTTTTTTGTCGTGGGGCACTGTGGCCCTTTGTGGCGATGTTATGACTGGCCGGGGCGGGTCAGATGCCTGCGCACGCCTTGCAATGGCGCGTTTACGACATTGTCGTGTTCGAGGCAGCTGCACCTGGTTGAGTTGAGCGTTGACCAGGTACAGCCAGGCCTGGCATTTCTACCAGTTGCCGAGATTGATCTGGGAGCTTGAAGATCTTGTCAGCGACGGCGCCAATTTCTGCCGAAGCATGAGGAGCAACGCTATGGAAATTAAAGCCAACTTCGGACTTTTTACATTCCCACTGGAGCCTCAAGCCTATGGCTCACTGGTGCATTTGCGCGCCGGAGATATTCTTGATATCAAGTCTTTTGATTTGCGGCGATCAACCGCAAAACTCAGTTTATTTGAATCAGATTTATCTGATAAGCAGCAATTGGTACGCATCACTGGCGCCGAATTAAAGACGTCCGAACCTTCAGAAAAAATCTACACGCAATGCCAGCAAGCCAGGAAAGCCGAGAGATCAAGCCACTCACGCCGGAAAAATGTTACTGAAAAAATATATGCTCACGTTCAGCTCTACACAAACGGCGACCTTATCGGAAATTTCTCTGAAGATCAGAGTGATCTCGGCTACGCCGCATTAGCCAACAATGGAAACTTAAAATTCAATGGCAAGAACTACAAAATTGATTTTCGCTATATTGATGCTACTTACTATGAAGTCGCCGGCATCATTGAAGACATCTACTGGGAAATCCACTTGATTGAGCGTTGAGGTTAAGTTGTAGAGAAGTGGGGCTACGCTATGCCACCGCCCCGCTCCCTTACTGGCATGCACCACTCTGCTTGGCGCATGCTCAGGCAGCCCATTCGAACCACCGAGCTTGTATAGGCAACCGACCAAATGATGGTTTAGAGTGCTGTTCTGCGTCGTTCACAGGACAGTGTCATGACAGATAAGAGCCAACAATTCGCCAGCGACAACTATTCCGGCATCTGCCCCGAAGCCTGGGCAGCGATGGAAAAGGCCAACCATGGCCACGACCGCGCCTACGGCGACGACCAGTGGACCGAACGCGCCGCGGAATACTTCCGCAAGCTGTTCGAAACCGACTGCGAGGTGTTCTTCGCCTTCAACGGCACCGCCGCCAACTCCCTGGCCCTGGCCTCGCTGTGCCAGAGCTACCATAGCGTGATCTGCTCCGAGACCGCCCACGTCGAAACCGACGAGTGCGGTGCGCCGGAGTTCTTCTCCAACGGCTCCAAGCTGCTGACCGCGCCCAGCGTCAACGGCAAGCTGACACCACAGTCGATCCGCGAAGTGGCGCTGAAGCGTCAGGACATCCACTACCCCAAGCCACGGGTGGTGACCATTACCCAGGCCACCGAGGTGGGCACCGTCTATCGCCCCGACGAGCTGAAGGCGATCAGCGCCACCTGCAAAGAGCTGGGGCTGAACCTGCACATGGACGGCGCACGCTTCAGCAATGCCTGCTCGTTCCTGGGCTGCAGCCCGGCAGAGCTGACCTGGAAGGCCGGTGTCGATGTACTGTGCTTTGGCGGCACCAAGAACGGCATGGCGGTGGGCGAGGCGATCCTGTTCTTCAACCGCCAACTGGCCGAGGACTTCGACTACCGCTGCAAGCAGGCCGGGCAACTGGCATCGAAGATGCGCTTCCTGTCGGCGCCTTGGGTGGGCCTGCTGGAAGATGGCGCCTGGTTGCGCCATGGCGCGCATGCCAACCATTGCGCGCAGTTGCTCGCCTCGCTGGTGAGTGACTTGCCGGGGGTGGAGCTGATGTTCCCGGTTGAGGCCAATGGGGTGTTCCTGCAGATGCCGGAGCATGCGATCGAGGCACTGCGCAGCAGGGGATGGCGGTTCTATACCTTCATTGGTAGCGGCGGGGCGCGGTTCATGTGCTCGTGGGATACCGAGGAAGAGCGGGTGCGCGAGCTGGCGGCGGATATCCGCGCCATCATCGGCGCCTGACAGGCCGCATTCACGGGCACGCCCGCTCCCACAGGAATATCGCAGCCGTCGAGAGCTGTGCAGTACCTGTGGGAGCGGGCAAGCCCGCGAAGAAGCCAACACTCATCTAAAGCCTGAACCCACCCATCTGCCGCGCCAAGTCATCCGCCAAGCCACGCAGCGCCTGGCACTCTTCACGACAGCCCTGCACCTCCGCCGCGGTCTCCCGCGCCAGGTCGGAAATCCCCTGCACCGTACGATTGATCTCCTCGGTCACCGCCGACTGCTCTTCGGTCGCAGTAGCTACCTGATGGTTCATGTCGCTGATGTGCTCGACCTGGTCAGTGATCGCCCCCAATGACGCTCCGGTGCGCTGGCTCGACTCCACCCCGCTACCCGTCGCCTGCTGCCCAGCCTGCATCGAACTCACAGCCGAACCCGCGCCCTGCTTCAAGCGCTGGATCATCTGCTGCACTTCGTCGGTGGACAGCTGCGTGCGCCGGGCCAAGGTACGCACCTCATCGGCCACCACGGCAAACCCACGGCCCATCTCCCCTGCCCTGGCCGCCTCGATGGCGGCATTCAGCGCCAGCAGGTTGGTTTGCTCGGAAATACTACGGATCACCGCCAGAACTTCGTCGATCGAAGCTACTTCCTCGGCCAGCTGGCTGACTGCATCGGCCGCCTTGCCGATATCACCCGACATCCCCTCGATACCACGGATCGAGCGTTGCACCACTTCACGCGCCTGCAGGGCTTCGTCCCTCGCCGATTGCGAGGCCTGGGCCGCATCACCGGCATTGCGGGCAATGTCCTGCACGGTCAAACCCATTTCGTGCACGGCGGTAGCGACCATTTCGGTCATTTCCTGCTGGCGCCCGGAACGCTCGGCGGTGTTGTCCACCACCTGTGTCACCTGCCCGACCGCCAGGTGCAGCCGCTCGGAAGTGTGCAATACCTCGCCGATCAACCGGCGCTGGCTGTCGAGGAAGCGGTTGAAGCCACGCGCCAGGTCACCCAGTTCGTCCTGGCGTGAGTCGTCCAGCCGGTGGCTGAGGTCGCCCGCGCCACTGCCAATCTGCACCAACGCCGCTGTGACGCGGCGGATCGGCCGCACCAGGCCACGCGCCAGCAGCACCACCAGCAGCAGCGACACCAGGGCCACGGCACCACCGATCAGGCTGGTCAGCCATACCGCCTGGTGCATTGGCGCGTAGATTTCCTCCTCCGGCACCTCGGCCACCAGGGCCCAGTTGAGGTCGCGCAAGGGCAGGCCGAGCGCCAGGTAGCTTTCGCCGTCACGGCTGAAGCGGCTGCTGCGCAGGCCCTCGCCGCCGGTCATCAGCGCCTTGGCGGCATCCGCGCCGAGCTGTTCGGTGAGCTGGCGTTTGCCGCTGAAGGCAGCGTCCGGATGAACCTGGATCAGGCCATCGTTACGCACCAGGAACACCTTGCCGTGCTCGCCAAATTTGAAGTCATGAATCAGCTTCGACAGTTCGGTCATGCGCAGGCCCATGCCAGCCACACCGACCAGTTGGCCATTCTTTTCCACGCGATAGTCGATGAACAGCGCGAGCTCGCCGGTGGCACCGTCGATGTCGATGTTGATCAGGCGTTCGGCACCGCTGTCGATGTAGCCGTAGAACCATTTGTCCTTGGGGTTGCTGCGGCTGAGGGTACGGTCCAGTCCATTCTCGTTGTAGTAGTGGCCGGTTTCGGTCGAGACGAACAAGGTGGTGAAGGCCTGGTTGCGCTGCTTGGCAGCGGTCAGGTATTCGATGAATGGAGCAACCTGGGCGGAGTCTTCACCGGCGGCAAGCCAGTCGCGCAGCAGGGTGTTGCCGGCAATATCCGCCGCCGCCACCAGCGGCTGGCCGAGCATGCGCTCGATGTCGTTGCGGATGGCCTCGATGCTGGCGGGCAGCGCGGTATCGACCAGATAGCGTTCGGTGAGGCGGTTGAGCGCCACCGTGAAAATGATGACCACCACCAGGATGCTCGCCAGCAGGGCGGCGCCCATGCTGGTGATCAACTGCCACTGGATGCTCTTGCGCCAGATACGCATGCCCTACTCCCCGCATAATTATTGTTTTGCGGAAAGTGTATACACTTGCGTATCCAGTTAATCCAGTGATCTGAGGCAATCAGATACCCTGTGGGAGCGGGTTTACCCGCGAATGCGATGCTGAATGCACTGACGCATTCGCGGGTGAATCCGCTCCCACAGAGGTCGATGCAAGGCCTTATTGTTCGGCTATGGTCCGCACGATGGCGTCCACCGTGGCATCGATCTGCGCCTGGGTACGCTCCAGCGTCTTGCGGTGCTCATCCTGCAGCTCGATCTGCCGCGAACACAGGTTCAGCGCGGCCAGCACCAGCAGCTTGTCGCCGATCAGGGTCGGGTACTGACGCTTGGTCTGGGCCAGGGCGGTGTTGAGCATCTGCACCGCCTGGGTCAGGGTCGCTTCCTGGCCTTCAGGCGCCTTGATCGAATAGTCGTTGCCGAGGATCGACACGACATTGATCGGCTGCGCTCGCAGTGTCATGCGCCTACGACGCCGGCGTTGGCGCGCTCGAGCAGGGCCTGCAGGCGTGCGGCGGTGCTGCCGTTCTTCTCTTCCTGCTCCATCAGCGACAGCTGCAGGGTTTCGTTCTCTTCCTTGGCCTGGGCCAGTTCCTGACCGAGGGCGGCGTTCTGCTCGGTGAGTTGAGCGTTCTTCTGCATCAGGTCGCTGACCAGTTGCTCGATTTGATTCAGGGAAGCTTCCAGCATGGGTCTATCTCAGGTTGTTGCGAGGGGCGCACACGATAAAGAAAAGTGCGGCCCATCGCCATTAAATATCGGATTCACAAAGTGTCTAACCCGCAGATTGACAGGGTAACCGGCCCCTTGTTCCGACCTGGGTCAACCGCCGGTCAGGAACAACCGGGCCAACTCGGAGTTTTGCCAGGCGCACACTCAAGGCTGACGGGTCACGACCGATACTCAGAGAGACACATTCTGTCGCACTGGATGCGTCTCCTTCACTTGCCTGGATCTGCCCACCATGTCATTACGCAACATCAATATTGCCCCACGCGCCTTGCTGGGCTTTGCGCTCATCGGCCTGCTGATGCTCGGCCTCGGTATATTCTCTCTGATGCAGATGGGCAACATCCGCCAGGCCGGCCTGGTCATCGAGCAAATCAGCGTCCCCGCCATCAAGACACTGGATGAGATCAGCGCGCTGAACCTGCGCCTGCGCAGCCTCTCCTACCGCCTGCTGGTGAACCGCGACCCGCAAAACCAGCAGGAAATCCTCAACCTGATGGACCAGCGCAACCAGCAGATCGACCGCGCGCGCGAGGCCTACGTGCCGCTGATCACTGCCGCCGACGAACAGGCTGCGTACGACCAGTACGTTCAGTTGCTCAACCAGTATCGCCAGCTGGAGGCGCAAATGCGCAGCCTCAACCAGGCCGGCCGCCTCGACGAGCTGAGAGATGTTCTCAACCGTGACTTGCAGGCCAACTCCGAGCAGATCAACAAGATCATGGAGACCCTGGTGAGCATCAATACCGAGCAGACCCGTGACACCAACGCGAAAGCCGCCAGCCAGTATGACGCGGCCTTCTCTCTGGTGATCGGCCTGCTGGTCGCCGCCACCGTGCTGACTTTTGTCTGTGCCCTGCTGTTGACCCGCAGCATCGTCAAGCCGATCGACGAGGCGCTTAGATGTGCCGAACAGATTGCCGACGGCGACCTGACCCATGTCATCCATGCCGAGGGTACCGACGAAGCTGCCCGCCTGCTGCGCGCCATGGCCCGCATGCAAGACAAACTGCGCGACACCTTGCAGCTGATCGCCGGGTCGGCGACACAGCTGGCCTCGGCTGCCGAAGAGCTGAACGCCGTCACTGACGAAAGCGCCCGCGGCCTGCAGCAGCAGAACAACGAAATCGAACAGGCCGCCACGGCGGTGACCGAGATGACCAGCGCCGTCGAAGAAGTAGCGCGCAATGCAGTCAGCACCTCGGAAGCCTCCAGCGAAGCCAGCCGTTCGGCGGGCGACGGCCGCGACCTAGTCATGGAAACCGTGGGTGCCATCGAGCGCATGAGTGGCGATGTGCAGGCCACTGCCAAACTGATCACTCACCTGGCCGAACAGTCGCGCGATATCGGCAAGGTGCTGGACGTGATCCGTGGCCTGGCCGACCAGACCAACCTGCTGGCGCTGAACGCCGCGATCGAGGCGGCACGTGCCGGTGAGGCGGGCCGGGGCTTTGCCGTGGTGGCTGATGAGGTGCGAGCGCTGGCTCATCGTACCCAGCAGTCGACCAGTGAGATCGAGCGGATGATCGGCAGTATTCAGGGCGGTACGGAAGAAGCGGTGGAATCGATGCGCACCAGCACCGAGCGCGCCGAATCCACCCTGAACATTGCCCGTGGCGCAGGCATGGCGCTGGACACCATTGCCGGGGCAGTGGCGCAGATCAACGAGCGTAACCTGGTAATTGCCAGCGCGGCGGAAGAGCAGGCGCAGGTGGCGCGGGAAGTGGACCGCAACCTGGTGAACATCAATGACCTGTCGGTGCAGAGTGCTACCGGGGCGCACCAGACCAGTGCGGCGAGTGCGGAGTTGTCGCGGTTGGCGGTTGACTTGAATGGTCTGGTAGCACGCTTCCGTACCTAATTATGCGAGATCGGGGTCGCAATGCGACCCCAGCAAAAAATCATTAATAACTCAATTTATCGGCAAGCATTCATGCTCACATTTAATTGGGCATCCTGCCAACTGCACGAAGCATCGATATCGGCGGCCTGATTGTCGGGAGAAACTTGATTGTCTTGACAGCAACAGTTACGCCAAGCGAGACGGTGAGCACTTCTTGGCCACCGGGTATGCCAGCACCGATCATTGCGGCACCTACCCTGTCCCCATATTTGGCAAGCTCACTCACGGTCTTCAGCGTGCCATTTCTCAAGCCAAAATTTTTTATTCGCGCGGCAACCCAAAGCACTTGTTTAAACGCTTTGAGCGCGCCCAGGACGCTGAATTCGCCGCTCGGGTCCACACGATTGACGGGATCCCCTAGGCAGTATGCGTATCCATTGATGCCTCCCTGCGAGAAAGGGCTTAGCCGATCTGCGCTGAGAAATCGCCTTAGCGCTGGACTGTATGCTCTTCTACCGTTGCCGAGCAGGTAACTGCCAGTTAGACGATCCTGGCACTCTCCATTGAAAGCAAGTAATGAGGCAGATCGACCAGGCTGAATGCCGTAAGGGTCGTACCGTACTGAACGGCATAGGCTCCCAGAAGCTGAAATGGGTTGAATCATACAAAGCCTCCAGAGGTTTTGAAGAAAAGCTACTTCACCGCCGGATACTCTGGAACTGATAGATTTACTAGTTCTTTTATAAAGCGGGGCCACTTTGTGGCCCATCGCAGGCAAGCCAGCTCCTACACCGACCGCGCACCTCTTCTGCCTTGTGCAGTATCTTTAGGAGCTGGCTTGCTGGGGATTTCTGCCTTGTGCAAAACCTGTGGGAGCTGGCTTGCCGGCGATGGGCTGCAAGGCAGCCCCCTGCATTCCCGGATCAGTAATCGATCCGCACATCCCCTTTCGGCACGCTGCAGCACGACAGGATGTAGCCCTCGGCTTCGTCCTCTTCGGTAATGCCGCCGTTGTGCTCCATCTCCACTTCGCCACCCAGCTTGAGCACCTTGCAGGTGCCGCAAATGCCCATACCGCAGGCTTTCGGGATCATCAGGCCAACCTTGGCCGCCGCCGCGTGCACGGTCTCGCCCGGGGCGATGCGGATGCTCTTCTCGCTGCCGATGAACTCCACCAGGTTAAGGTCGGCCGCATCCAGTTCCGGCGCGTCGGCAGCCTGCTCGGCATGCTCCACCGCATCGGCCTTGGCCTCAGGCGGCGTCGCACCGAACGATTCCTCGTGATAGTTCTTCATGTCGAAGCCGACCGCTTCGAGCATGCGCTTGACCGCAGTCATGTATGGCGTCGGGCCACAGCAGAACACCACACGGTCCATGTAGTCCGGCGCGATCAGCTCCATCAGGCGCTGGTTGAGGTAACCGCGATAACCCGCCCACGGCTCACCCAGGCCATGCTTTTCACAAATGATGTGCAAGCTGAAATTGGGGATGCGCGAGGCCATCTGCTCCAGTTCACGATGGTAGATGATGTCCTTCGGCGAACGGGCGCTGTGCACGAACACCATGTCGACATTGCCGTTGGTGTCGTAGAACCAGCGCGCCATCGACATGACCGGGGTGATCCCGACACCGCCCGAGAGGTACAGCACCTTCTGCGCCGGGAAATCGATGGCGTTGAACAGCCCCACCGGGCCATGCACCGGCAGCTCGGCGCCTTCGTGCATGGTGTCGTGGAGGAAGTTGGACACCAGGCCGCCCGGTACACGCTTGACGGTGATCGAGAAGCTGTAGGGCACCGACGGTGAACTGGAGATGGTGTAGGAACGCATCACCGGCTTGCCTTCGATCTCCAGCTCCAGGGTGACGAACTGCCCCGGCTTGAAGAAGAACATGATCGGTTGATCGGCCATGAAGCAGAAGGTGCGCACGTCCCAGGTCTCCTGGATGACCTTGACGCAGCGCACGATGTGGCGGCCGTTGGCCCAGGTCTGGGTAGTGACCGGATTGAGGAAGGTATCGGACATGTTCATCTCCAGCAGCCGACTATTGGCCGTTTTATGGCTTGGATAATGCGCAAGCTGAAGACGACGTACATTCCTGCCAGCGACATCGGCGTGCTTATCGCGACCAGCCCCGCACTGCAAGGGCTGGCGCGTCGTAATTCAAATCGGCCATGTCGCCCATGGATACGGTTCATGACGCCTTCGGACGCACACTCCACGGCAAAACAACTAGCTGTTTCTGATGAGCAGCCTTGCGGCACCACAACAACGATTAGCCACCTTTTGCCGGCCGCACACGGCCCCGAGGAATACACGATGGACGTCACCGCAACCCTGAGCCTGGGCGATCCACTGGAACCTGCACGCAAGGCCACCGCCGAGATGCTGCAGACCCGCGAGCGCACCTACTCGCTGCCCCAGCCTTTCTACACCGACGAGCGTCTGTTCCAGATCGACATGCAGGAGATCTTCCACAAGGAGTGGCTGATTGCGGGGCTGGTAAGCGAGATTCCGACAAAGGGCAACTTCCTGACCCTGCAGATCGGCAAAAACCCGATCATCGTGATCCGTGGCGCCGAGGGCAGGGTGCATGCATTCCATAACGTGTGCCGCCACCGCGGCTCGCGTCTGTGCACCAGCGAAAAAGGCAAGGTGGCCAAGCTGGTCTGCCCTTACCACCAGTGGACCTACGAGCTGGACGGCCGCTTGCTGTTCGCCGGCACCGAAATGGGCGCCGACTTCGACATGAACCAGTATGGCCTGAAGCCGGTGAACGTGAAGGTCGCTGGCGGCTACATCTTCATCAGCCTGGCGGAAAACCCGCCCGCCATCGACGAGTTCCTGGCCACCCTGGACCACTACATGGAACCGTACGACATGGAAAACACCAAGGTGGCGGTACAAACCACCTTGATGGAAAAGGCCAACTGGAAGCTGGTGCTGGAAAACAACCGCGAGTGCTACCACTGCAACGGTTCGCACCCTGAGCTGCTGAAAACCCTGCTGGAGTGGGATGACACCAACGACCCACGCGCCGACCAGGCCTTCAAGGACCACGTAGCCGCCTCCGCCGCTGCCTGGGAAGCCGAGAAGATCCCGTACCTGCACAAGAGCCATGGCCTGCGTAACCGTATCGTGCGCATGCCGCTGCTCAAGGGGACCGTGTCGATGACCATGGATGGCAAGCAGGCGTGCAAGAAGCTGATGGGCCGCATCAAGAACCCGGACCTGGGCTCGATGCGCATCCTGCACCTGCCACACTCCTGGAACCACTGCATGGGCGACCACATGATCGTGTTCACCGTGTGGCCGATCAGCGCCCAGGAAACCATGGTCACCACCAAGTGGCTGGTGCACAAGGATGCCGTGGAAGGCGTGGACTACGACCCTGAGCAGATGCGCAAGGTCTGGGACGCGACCAACGATCAGGACCGCCGCCTGGCCGAAGAGAACCAGCGTGGTATCAACTCCACTGCGTACCAGCCTGGGCCATACTCGAAGACCTACGAGTTTGGCGTGGTCAACTTCATTGACTGGTACAGCCAGCGGCTGCTGAACAACCTGGGAGCGGAGCCGGCGCCGTATCTGAAAGAGGTTCAGGCGCAGTAACTCGCCCCACCTCCTGGCGCGTTATCACACGTGCCAGGAGGCGTCAGGGCCTGCGCACATCACGCATTTCGGTTTCAGACCGAGTCGTGCCCCTCCCCCACTGTCGCCAAGCTTGATAAGCGC
Source organism: Pseudomonas sp. A2 (assembly GCF_023100865.1). Classification (NCBI taxonomy): domain Bacteria; kingdom Pseudomonadati; phylum Pseudomonadota; class Gammaproteobacteria; order Pseudomonadales; family Pseudomonadaceae; genus Pseudomonas; species Pseudomonas sp. A2. The sequence continues at coordinate 419,998 of NZ_CP039127.1, read as the reverse complement.
CCTGAGCCGTATGGGCGATTCTGTCTGCCAGCTCCCAGCTCTTGCGACCAACGAATCTCACCGCCTCGCCCGCCATCCTGAGGCCAATCACCTCCACGAACGTACCAAATACGACGCTGCTCGACGGTATGCCTGGCTGTCCCATCAATGCCCAGGTCTCCCGCGCAGCATTAAAATTGGACGTAACGCCCCCCGCAATGTTACCTCCGGTATTGGCCAAGCCGAATTTAGTGCTGAGTGGTATCAATGAACCTTCTGCCCAACCGCTCTCGGCACTCGACAGCACGTTGGCTACAACTCCTGCTGCACCGGTTGCAGCAAACGCAGTGTTGCCAATGCGGCTCGACAGCGGCGGTTCGGCGTAGGTGGAGGGCAGGCCTCGAGAAGTGCGGTGCCGGTGTTGAAGCCGTAATGCCTCGTTTCTTGCAGTTCTCACAATCGCGCCGGTGGCGGTAACTGCACTTGACCCCGCCCCAAAGAAAGTCCGCCAACTCTGTCCGTCCAGATCGATCCTGTTGATTGGATCACCGCTGCAGTAGGCGTAGGTATTCAATCCACCTTCGTCGAACGGGCTGCATCTGTCAGCGCTCAAAAAACGCATAAGGACCGGGCTATAGGAGCGATGTCCATTTCCGCACAAGTATTGACCTGTCAAAGAACTCCGAGGTAGGCCACAAAAACCCAGCACTGGTTCTAAGCCAGCTTGCATGAAACCGTAGGGTGAATAGGCCTGCGGGTCGAAGGGAGACCGACCCAATACAGAATGCTGCTGATCAGTATTCAACAAGAATGTCGCCATGACTTATCCACAATTTTGCGCGCTTGCGGGCACGGTAACTATTAATCGTGTGTCTGTGTACTGACAAAAATGTCAGTCAGACACCTGGTCATTATTTGATCACATCAGCCAAAGCCGCATTTCTATTGGGCTACAGCGGACTTCATACACCTTGTCCACAGAGACACCAACAGAGTTTGTGGGCAACCGATGAATTTTCTGCAATCGCCCTGTTGATAAGTGCCTTAAAGGCTTGATTTTCAGGCATCGCGTAGGATTCAGGCGGGGTTGATCAATTTTTGAACAAATCTGTCAAAGCCTTTTACTACGCCGCTTACAGGAGATACCGAACAGATTATCCACAGACCGGCTAACAGCGATTGTGGGCAAAATCAGGAGGGTGCTGCCGTGCTTGGCATGCGAAGGCAGGGATAAGATTGATCGCTTTTTGATCAAAAGCTTGGAGGCCACGTCATACAAGGGCTGCGGCCATGCGCCAACACTTTATCCACACCTTGGCGAACAGATTTGGTGGGCAAAAGCGACCGATCGAGGCTGTGTATGGAATGTAGGAGCGGCCTTGTGTCGCGATGGGCCGCAGCGCGGCCCCAGGATCTCGACTACGAGTCAAGATTGCTGGGGCTGCTGCGCAGCCCATCGCGACACAAGGCCGCTCCTACACCGGGACCGCGTGAGGCTCTAGCGCAGCACGCCCTCTTCCACCAGCAGCTTGAGAATGGCCTCGGCGCCTTCCTGTGGAGAAACGTCCTTCAACACCTTGCCACCGCCGCCACTGGCCTTGGCCGTCGCCGCCTTCATCCGGTCGGCACCGCTCTTGGCCTTGATCACCTTAAGCCGCTTGGGCCGTGGGCGGGCTGGCTGCAGTTCGGCTTCGGCCAGCAGTTCGTCCTCGACGATAGCCACGTTGCGTGCCGCCAACACACCCCGACGCGCCGGCCCGAAAGCGCTCTGGCGTGGCTTGGGCGCAGCGTTATCCACAGTCGCCAGCAGCGGCAGGCGTACCTTCAGTCGACGCCGCTGACCGCGCGGCAGCGCCTGCAATACCTGGGCGGTGCCGTTGTCGATCGACTCCACTTCAGCCAACCCCACAATCAGTGGCCAGCCGAGCTTTTCGGCCAACAGGAACGGCAACATGCCCGACCCTTCGCCAGTCTCGGCCTGGCTGCCGGTCAGCACCAGCTGTGCCCCGGCATCGCGCAGGTAATCCCCGAGCACGCCCAGCACGTCGGCACCGGCCGGCTGCTCCAGCACATCCAGATGGTCCAGGCCCATCCCCAGGTAGGCGCGCAGCGCCTCTTCCCGTGGGTCGCCGGCATGCACCACCTGCAAGTTATCCCCAGCCAGCTGCAAACCCAGCTCCACGGCGCGCGCATCCTGCTCGGCGCGGCGAGCGCGGCCGGAGCTGGGGTGGGCACCGATGGAAACCAGGCTGATCACTTTCGTACTCATGCTCGTGCCCTTATGCCGCGTCGCGCTGGCCGCCGCTGCGGTAGTTGTCCACAGCCTCGATCAGTGCCTGGAGAATCGCCGAACTGTCGCCAATCACCGACAGGTCGGCCCGTTTGATCATGTCGCAGCCCGGGTCCATGTTGATCGCCACCACCTTGTCGCAGGCGCCGATGCCCTGCAGGTGCTGGATCGCGCCCGAGATACCCACAGCCACGTAGACCCGCGCGGTAACCCAGGTACCGGTGGCACCCACCTGGCGGTTGCGCGGCATGAAGCCGTCGTCCACCGCCACCCGCGAGGCGCCTTCGGTGGCGCCAAGGGCCGCAGTGGCCCTGTGATACAGGTCCCAGTCCTTGACCCCGTTGCCGCCCGAGACGATGAACTCGGCTTCGGCCATGGCAATGGTGGCCGGGTCCACGGCCACCGAGCCGAGGTCTTCGATGCGCGACAGGCTGCGCGCCACGCTTGTGGACAACTCCACCGGCAGCGCTTCGTGACGGGTTTCGCTGACCGGCTCGGCGCACTCGGCCGCCGCCAGGATCAAGCGTGGTACGGCGCGCTGCAGGTCTTGCTGGCCGGCACCGGCACGGCCGATGCACTGGCCGTCCTTGACCTGCCATACCCGCGTCGCCGGGCGCTCGCCCAGTGCCGCGCCCAGGCGCCGGCCCAGTTCGCCACCACCGGTGCGGCTGTCGGGCAGCAGCCAGTGGCGCGGGGTGAACTGGTTATCCACAGCCCGCAGGCCTTGAACGAGTTGCTCCGGTGCATAACCTTCGAAAGCCTCGCCTTCGATGACCAGCAGGCGGTCGACCCCGGCTGTGGAAAAGTTGCTTTCCTTGTGCTCGCCAAACACCACTGCCAGCACCGCACCGTCGCTGCCGGCCAGGCTGTGGGCCAGGCCGAGCAGATCGCGGTCGTGGCTGCTCAGGCGGCCACCGACCATATCCGGCACCACGGCGATGTAGAACGCCGGCGCCGGCACCTGGTGCAGCGGCAGCTTGACTTCGGCCGCCGCCGTGCGTCGCCCGCCCACGGCGGTGCCCTGCTGGGCGCCGCTGCGGTCGATGCGCTTGATGCCGGCCGGGCCGATGAAGCCTGCGGCAATCGCGTGGGGGTTCTTGCGGATGAGGCCGTTGGGCCCCATCCAGCTGGTCTGCTGCGTCTGCATCGCTGCATGCAGCGGGTGCAGACGGTTACGGGCGATCCACTCGGCGCGTGGGTCGCGGCGGATAATGTCGCTCATCAGTGCACCTCCGCAGGTTCACGTTTGGCCGTTTGCGGCTTTGGGGCATAGGGCGCGTCCTCTTCGATCAGCACGTCGGCCACCAGTTCGGCCAGGTCCTTGATCTGCGGGCGCGGTTCGACCACACCTTCGAGCATGGCGGTGCACTGTGGGCAACCCACAGCTACCAGCTCGGCCTCGGTCTCGCGGATGTCGTCCATGCGCATGTCCGGGATACGCTGCTTGCCGGGGATGTCGGTGATCGGCGCACCGCCACCACCGCCGCAGCAACGGGAACGGAAGCCCGAGCGCTGCATCTCGCGCACTTCGATACCCAGGGCCTTGAGCACGGCACGCGGAGCTTCGTACTCACCGTTGTAACGGCCCAGGTAGCACGGGTCGTGGTAGGTGACGCTGCCGCCCTTGTGCTGGCCGAGGTTGAGCTTGTTGGCCGCGATCAGTTCGGCGATGTAGGTGCTGTGGTGCTGCACCTGGTAGTCGCCGCCCAGGGCGCCGTACTCGTTCTTCAGCACATGGAAGCTGTGCGGGTCGCAGGTGACGATGCGCTGGAACTTGTACTTGGCCAGGGTCTGGATATTGCGTTTGGCCAGTTGCTGGAAGGTCGCTTCATCGCCCAGACGGCGCGCCACGTCGCCGCTGTCGCGCTCTTCCAGGCCGAGCACGGCAAAGTCCACACCCGACGCCTTGAGCACTTTGACGAACGAGCGCAGGGTGCGCTGGTTGCGCATGTCGAAGGCACCGTCACCGACCCAGAACAGCACCTCGGTGGTTTTCACCTCCGACAGCAGTTGCAGGTTGAGGTCGGCGGCCCAGTTCATGCGCCCGCCTGGGGCGAAGCCGCCCGGGTTGTCGGTAGCGATCAGGTTGTCCAGCACTTCGGCGCCCTTGTTCGGGGTGGCGCCTTTTTCCAGGGTGAGGTGACGGCGCATGTCGACGATGGCATCGACGTGCTCGATCATCATCGGGCACTCCTCGACGCAGGCACGGCAGGTGGTGCACGACCACAGCGTTTCGGCGTCGACCAGGCCATTGACGATCGGCTGGTGCGGGTGGCCGCCATGCTCACCGATCGGTTTGCCCGGGTATGGGCTGCCGGCAAACTGCGCGTCAGTACCACCGGCCAGGCCGATGACCATGTCCTGGATGAGCTTTTTCGGGTTCAGCGGCTGGCCGGCGGCAAAGGCCGGGCACATGGCTTCGCATTTACCGCACTGCACGCAGGCGTCGAAGCCCAGCAGCTGGTTCCAGGTGAAGTCCACCGGCTTTTCCACGCCCAGCGGCGCGTTCGGGTCTTCCAGGTCCAGCGGCTTGAGGCCGGTGGAACGGCCGCCGCCAAAGCGTTCGGCGCGGCGGTGCCAGGCCAGGTGCAGGGCACCGGCGAAGGCGTGTTTCATCGGACCGCCCCAGGTCATGCCGAAGAACAGCTCCGACACGCCCCACAGCACGCCCAGGCCGAGAATACCCACCATCACCCAGCCACCGGTGTTGGCCGGCAGGATGCCGGCAACCGGCAAGGTGGCGATGAAGAAGCTAACGGCAAACGCCAGCAAGCTCTTCGGCAGGCGCATCCACGGGCCCTTGGACAGGCGCGAAGGCGGGTTGAGGCGGCGCTTGAAGACGAAGATGGCGCCGCTGAACATGATCACCGTGGCCACCAGCAACGCGTAGCCGAGGATCTTGCTCTGCAGGCCGAAGCCGTGCACCAGGATCGCCAGTACGGCCGACAGCACGAAGCCGCCAGCGGTGGCCACGTGGGTCTTGGACATGTACTTGTCGCGCTCGACCACATGGTGCAGGTCCACCAGGTAGCGGCGCGGCATGGCCAGCAGGCCGCCGATCAGGTTGACCTTGGACGGCCGGCCACGCCGCCACATGCGCACCCGGCGCAGGGCGCCGAGCACTGCCAGGCCAAGGGCAGCGAACAGCAGGATTGGTAGAAGGGTGTTCAACATGGGAGGCTCCCACAACAGCTGGATTCTTGCGCCACTCTGAAGATGGGATTGGCCCCTTGTAGGAGCGGGTTTACCCGCGAATGCGTCAGATCAGACAACTCTGTTGCTTGTGCTGACGCTTTCGCGGGTGAACCCGCTCCCACAGGGACCGCGCCCGGTGGCGACGATTTTTCTCGATCAGAAGTCCTTGCACAGGCGCAAGGCGTCGTAGATCGCCGCATGCACGTTGCGCTGGGCCACGCAGTCGCCGATGCGGTACAGCAGGTAGCCTTCGCCCGGCTGGCTGAGGATCGGCTGTGGCTTGATGGCGAACAGCGCCTCCACGTCGATCTGGCCTTTGTTGCGCGAACCTTCCTTCAGTGCGTAGTACAGCTGCTCGTCAGGACGCACGCCGTTCTCCACCACCACCTGGTCGACCACGCGCTCTTCCTTGGCGCCGGTGTATTCGTTTTCCAGCACCGCCACCAGCTTGTCGCCTTCGCGGTAGACCTTTTCCAGCATCATGTCGCCGGTCATGATCACTTCTTTCGGATACATGCTGCGGTAGTAGGTCGGGAAGGTAGTACCGCCCATGGCCACGCCTGGCTTGATATCGTCGGTGACGATCTCGACCTGGCTGCCCTTGTCGGCGATGAAGTCAGCCACCGACATGCCAGTGAACTCGCAGATGGTGTCGTACACCAGCACGTTCTTGCCCGGCGCAACCTTGCCGTCGAGCACGTCCCAGCTGCTGACTACCAGCCCTTCGGCGGCGCCCCAGTGCTCGTTCTGCTCCAGGAAGGAATGCCCACCTACCGCCAGCACGATGATGTCGGGGCGCAGGTCCTGGATGGCAGCCACGTCGGCGGCGGTGCCCAGGCGCAGGTCGACCTTCAGGCGCGCCAGCTCCAGCTGGTACCAACGGGTGATACCGGCGATCTGGTCACGCTGCGGCGCCTTGGCGGCGATGGTGATCTGCCCGCCAATCTGCTCCTTCTTCTCGAACAGGGTCACGTCGTGGCCACGTTCGGCAGCCACACGGGCCGCTTCCATGCCGGCCGGGCCGGCACCAACCACCACCACCTTGCGCTTGGCGCCGGTGGTCTTCTCGATGATGTGCGGCACGCCCATGTATTCACGGGAGGTCGCGGCGTTCTGGATGCACAGCACATCCAGGCCCTGGTACTGGCGGTCGATGCAGTAGTTGGCACCGACGCACTGCTTGATCTGGTCGATCTGGCCCATCTTGATCTTGGCGATCAGGTGCGGGTCGGCCATGTGCGCACGGGTCATGCCGACCATGTCCACGTAGCCACCTTCGAGGATACGGGTAGCCTGGTTCGGGTCCTTGATGTTCTGCGCGTGCAGCACCGGTACCTTGACCACTTCCTTGATGCCGGCCGCCAGGTGCAGGAACGGCTCCGGCGGGTAGCTCATGTTCGGGATGACGTTGGCCAGGGTGTTGTGGGTGTCGCAACCCGAGCCGACCACGCCGATGAAGTCGAGCATGCCGGTGGCGTCGTAGTAGGCAGCGATCTGCTTCATGTCCTCGTGGCTGAGGCCATCGGGGTGGAATTCGTCGCCACAGATACGCATGCCCACGCAGAAGTCGTCACCGACTTCGGCGCGCACGGCCTTCAGTACTTCCAGGCCGAACTTCATGCGGCCTTCGAAGGTGCCGCCCCATTCGTCGGTACGCTTGTTGACCCGTGGGCTCCAGAACTGGTCGATCATGTGCTGGTGCACGGCCGACAGTTCCACGCCGTCCAGGCCGCCTTCCTTCGCACGGCGGGCAGCTTGCGCATAGTTGCCGATCACGCGCCAGATCTCTTCCACCTCGATGGTCTTGCAGGTGGCGCGGTGCACGGGTTCACGGATACCCGACGGCGACATCAGGGTCGGCCAGTTGAAGCCGTCCCAGCGCGAGCGACGGCCCATGTGGGTAATCTGGATCATGATCTTGGCGCCATGCTTGTGCATGGCGTCGGCCAGGTTCTGGAAGTGCGGAATGATGCGGTCGGTCGACAGGTTGACCGACGACCACCACTCCTGCGGGCTGTCGATTGCCACTACCGACGAGCCACCGCAGATCGCCAGGCCGATACCGCCCTTGGCCTTTTCTTCGTAGTACTTCACGTAGCGGTCGGTAGTCATGCCGCCGTCAGTGGCGTAGACCTCAGCGTGCGCGGTGCTGAGCACACGGTTGCGGATGGTCAGTTTGCCGATCTGGATCGGCTGGAACATTGCTTCGAATGCCATGACGCTATCTCCGGCTTACAACGGCTTTGTAACGAACAGGCCATCTTCGTGGCCTTCTTCCGACCCGCCATAGACCTGTTCGGCCACGGTGCGGATCGAGCTGCCGCGGGCAGCGAGAATCTGGTCCATGGCGCCGGCGAACCAGCCGGTGAACATGTAATCGACCTTGCGGCCGCACTTGCCATAGACGTACACGAATGCGGAGTGCTTGAGCTTGACGCTGCAGGTGCCTTTGTCGAGGTCGATGTCCTGGATTTCGAACAGGCCCCAGCCACGCTGGCTCAGGCGCTTCATGTAGTGCTCGAACACCGCCACGCCTTCCAGGCCATGGCACTCGGCTTCTTTTTCACACCAGTGCCAAGCGGACTTGTAGCCGGCCTTGTAGAGGATCTCGGCGTACTTGTCGGCGCCCAGGACTTCTTCGATTCCCATGTGGTTGTTGACGAAGAAATGGCGCGGCACATACAGCATCGGCAAGGCGTCGCTGGTCCAGACACCGGTCTCGCTGTCTACTTCGATTGGCAATTGCGGGGCGATCTTGGCCATGGAAACTCAACTCCATAAAATTTTTTATCGGGATGCCCCGGCGTTGCTGGCAGGGGCTTTCAGGCTTGGAGAGCGGCTTATTCGCCCCACACGTCCTTGAGGACGTTGACCCAGTTCTCACCCATGATCTTGCGCACCACGCGCTCGGAGTGGCCGCGCTTGAGCAAGGTTTCGGTGAGGTTGGGGAATTCGCCCACAGTGCGGATGCCCAGCGGGTTGATGATCTTGCCGAAGTTGGTCAGGCGACGGGCGTAACCCTTGTCGTGGGTCAGGTATTCGAAGAAGTCCTGGCCGTGGCCCTGGGTGAAGTCGGTACCGATACCGATGGCGTCTTCACCGACGATGTTCATGGTGTACTCGATGGCTTCGGCGTAGTCGTCGATGGTCGAGTCGATGCCCTTGGCCAGGAACGGCGCGAACATGGTCACGCCGACGAAACCGCCGTGGTCGGCGATGAACTTCAGCTCTTCGTCCGACTTGTTGCGCGGGTGCTCTTTCAGGCCCGAAGGCAGGCAGTGCGAGTAGCAGACCGGCTTTTTCGACTCGAGGATGACTTCTTCGGAAGTCTTGGAGCCCACGTGGGACAGGTCGCACATGATGCCGACGCGGTTCATTTCGGCAACGATCTCGCGACCGAAGCCCGACAGGCCGCCGTCTCGCTCGTAGCAACCGGTACCGACCAGGTTCTGGGTGTTGTAGCACATCTGCACGATACCCACGCCCAGCTGCTTGAACACGTCGACGTAGGCGATCTGGTCTTCGAAGGCGTGGGCGTTCTGGAAGCCGAAGAGAATGCCGGTCTTGCCCAGTTCCTTGGCCTTGCGGATGTCGGCGGTGGTGCGTACCGGCATCACCAGGTCGCTGTTATCGCGGATCAGCTTCTGGCTGGCGGCGATGTTGTCGACGGTAGCCTTGAAGCCTTCCCAGACCGACACCGTGCAGTTGGCCGCAGTCAGCCCGCCTTTGCGCATGTCTTCGAACAGCTCGCGGTTCCACTTGGCAATGATCAGGCCGTCGATGACGATGCTGTCGGCGTGAAGTTCGGCTGGGCTCATCAGGCTGTCCCCTTTTATTGAATGGGTTTGCGCCAAACCTTATTGCCGGCGCTTTGGGGCCAGCATATGCCTGTGCCCAAAGGCGCCCCGATGCAAAAACGACAGGGGGTTTGCCGAAAGCGTCAATGCGCGACATCGCGCCCTCTGGCGCGCCGTCTGGCGATGAGAGGCAGTCTCGATAACGACATTTCCGGCCGTTTCATGAACATTTCTTCAGGGAGCTATCGTCTTGTCGGCGGCTGAGCGAGAATCCAGCCGATTCGTCAGCCTTGTTGAGGAGAAAACGGATGAAATCAATGGCATGGCTGGTACTGCTGGCTGTCGTATCGGGCGCCCAGGCCGGCGAGGAAGAAAGCACCCCGTGCGACAACGTCGAGACCGACCAGCAGACATTCGCTTGCGCGGCGTTCAACAAGCAGACGGCCGAACGTGAACTTAAGTCGGCCTATGACGACCTGATACAGCGCATTCGCGACCAGTACGCCGACGAAGACGACAAGGCAGACGCCTTGGCCGGGCGTATGGAGGCGGCCGAGAAACTGTGGACGCAACTGCGCGATGCCGACTGCAAGGTCGAAACCTATGCCGAGAAACCGGGCAGCAAGGCGTTCGAAGCAGCGTGGAACACCTGCGTGGCACAACGCAGCGATGACCGCTCGGAGTACCTGCAGTCCATCGGCCAGCAGTAAGGGAGTTCCTCGGCAGGAAAGGCTTTCGGCTTATCTGTCTTGACGATCCGAACCAAAGTGCGTCCCCGGCGCCTCACCCGAGGTGCCGATGATGAACTCGATCGGAAACCAAGACATGACCTCTACTATCAGCAAGACCGACATGAACAGCGCCATTGCCGCCCTGAAGAAAGAAGGCGAAGAACGCGCCGTCATGGTTGCCAACACCGTCTGCATCTTTGCCCCGGATGTACCTGCCAGCGTTGCCGAAGACGTGCTCGATGGCATGCGCTTGATGAACCTGTCGGCAAACAAGAAGTTCGACAAGGAAACCCAGCAGCGCGAGTGGTACAACTTCTACAACGACGGCCTGGGCAAGTTCGGCTGGACGCTGACCGGCGCCGCCCATGTCGAGGAAGCAATCGACAAGGACACCCACACGCTGGCCACCCTGGTGCCGCAGATCGTCACCGTCCAGATCGGCGCCAGCCACCGCCTGAGCCGCTGTGTAAAACGTTCCTTCGAAGTGATCGTGCAAACACCCAAGGCGCAGCAACTGCTCGAAGAAAGCAGCGTGAGCGTTTCGGGCAAATCCAGCACCATTCAGATTTCGGCTTGCGAGATGACACCGCAAGGCCTGCCGATCATGCACATGACCAGCGTTCAGCTGAGCTATGACAAGGCCGAGAAAACCGCAGGTTCCGCTGGCCGCATCATCGACAAGTCGAACACCAGGGTATACCGGGCCTCGCAGCAGGGCTCGTTCAGTGTTCGCCACTTCGACGCCATGCGCGAAGCCGTCAGGATGAAGCTGGCCAGCCAGGCGTTCGACATCCTGGCGCTGGACATCTGACCTGCGCCTGGCGCCGCCATGCGGCGCCAGGTTCCCCTTCCTACGCCTACGGCGAGGGCCAGAAGCATGCCCACCAAACCTGCCACCCAACCCTGGGAAGACCTTCATGCCTGCTTGCGCCTGGCGCAACTGGAAGCCAACCAGGTTCACGATCGCCAACAGGATGGCCAGCGCTGGTTCAACCGTTTTCTGCAGGGCCTGGAAAACAGCGGTGTCGAACTGATCGAGCGGACAACGAAAAGCATCAACTGCGTACCCACGGATGCTGTGTTTCAAGACGTCTTCAACGGCTGGATTCCAGCGCCCCAACGTCGCAACCTCAAGTTCGAGCGGGTTGCCAACGACATACTTAATGGCTTGAAACAGCCAGACCTCGCCCTGCTGCGCAGCACCTCGGCCAGCTCGCACCTGCGCATCGAGTTTGACCTGGATGACAGCGGCAGCCCGCTGGCGATCGTCTTCAACCTGTGCTGTTCGACCGACCCGGATGCCCCACGTACGCGCCTTACCCTGCAACTGGACCACATGGGCGCGAAACTCGACGCCCGGGCTTTCGAGGCCCGACGAGTACAGGTCGAAAACCGCCTCCAGGCGCTTTCTGACCTCGATCAGTTCTAACCAGGCGGCATTGCACGCTCCACGGCCGAGGGTGGTCGCCACCGTGCAAATATTGGTCGCCAGAACGCATGGCCCAGAGCATGGGCCGCGCAAAGGATTTCAGTTACTTTTTCACCCTGTTTGGCTTCTGCTCGGTAGACAACTTGGCCGATTCGCTCGATACCTCCTACCGATTGCGCCATGCTCAGCCCCTTAGGCAGCGGATGCTCCTGATACATGTCTGGGACGTTGAATCACCAAGGTGATTAAAGATGAATGATTCGATTAACAATATTAAAGAAATAGAATTTTTGGAGTTTGTGAACAAAATTTACCTAGTTGACTACCCTAGCGACGAAGCTCACCGTAGCGCTGTGGAGAAGTTTGAGAAACTGTCAGAGCACCCCGCTGGATCAGACCTTCTTTTTTACCCAGAGGAAGGGAAAGATAGCCCTGAGCAAATTGTGGCCGAGGTGAAGGCTTGGCGTGCTGCAAACGGCAAACCAGGGTTTGCTCAACCTTAATATGTGTCCGCCGATCAAAAAACTGATCGGGGCTCCCACCTCGTCTAACCAAACAAGTTTCCAAGGAGGCGAGAGTTGAACCTCGATGGCTCACGAGGACCAGTCACACCACCCGGGCCAACCGATCCTCCCGCGGACACCGCTCGAACCGTGCCCGGTAGCTGCGTGTGAAATACGACGCCGACTCGAACCCGCACGCCACCGCCACCTCCAGCACACTCATGTCGGTCTGGCGCAATAGCTGCCGAGCCTTGTCCAGTCGCAATCGCAGATAGAAGCCACTGGGCGTGTCGTCCAGATGCAAGCGGAACAGGCGCTCCAGTTGCCGCCGGGTCACCTGCACTGCATCGGCCAGCACCTGGGTGTTGAGCGGCTGCTCGATATTTCGCTCCATTTCTCCGATCACCTTCACGAGCTTCTTGTTGCTGATGCCGTAACGGCTCGCGATCTGCATGCGCTGGTGGTCCTGGCGCTGGCGAATGCGCCCGAGCACGAACTGCTCGGACACCTGCACCGCCAGCTCGCTGCCATGGGCCTGGCCGATCAGGTCGAGCATCAGATCGATCGACGCGGTACCGCCTGCGCAGGTGATGCGACGCCGATCAATCTCGAACAGCTCCTGGGTCACCTGCAAGCGTGGATAGCGCTCCTTGAACGCCTCCAGCGCCTCCCAGTGCACGGTGGCGCGGTGGCCGTCGAGCAGGCCGGCCTCGGCCAGCACCACCGCGCCGGTATCGATGCCACCCAGAACCACCCCCTCATGGTCCAGGCGGCGTAGCGCCTGCTGCAGCGCCGGCCCATAACAAGCCAATGGCTCGAAACCGGCGACGATCAGCAGGATGCCACCAGGCTCGTCCGCCGCCAGCGCTGCATCGGCGTTCACCGACATGCCATTGCTGGCCTGCACCGCCCCGCCGTCCAGGCTCAATACCTGCCAGCGATACAACGGGCCCTTGAAGCGGTTGGCCACCCGCAGTGGTTCCAGGGCACTGATGAAACCGATGGCCGAGAACCCGGGCAACAACAGGAAGTGAATGATTTGCGGCATTGCATGCTCCACGGCAAAGGTGGTCGCCTCCGTGCAAATGTTGGTCGCCAGGGTGCGATTTTCCACCCTGACAGCAGCGTAGCTTCTTCATACGACCCAGAGAGGTCGAACCCCAATAACAATATGCACTGCCGATGGAGAGCCACCATGCACAGCTTGATCCGCCGCAGCCTGTTGACCCTTGCCCTGAGCAGCATCGCCACTTCCCCACTATTCGCCGCCGAGCCCGCGGCTTGCAAGAACGTCCGTCTGGGCGTGGTCAACTGGACCGACGTCATCGCCACCAGCGCCATGGCGCAGGTGCTGCTCGATGGCCTTGGCTACCAGACCAAGCAGACCAGCGCTTCACAGCAGATCATCTTCGCCGGCATCCGCGACAAGCGCCTGGACATGTTCCTGGGTTACTGGAACCCTATCATGACCCAGACCATCACACCGTTCGTCGACGCCAAACAGGTCAAGGTGCTCGACAAGCCGAGCCTGGAAGACGCCCGCGCCACCCTGGCGGTGCCCAAGTACCTGGCCGACAAGGGCCTGAAGACCTTCGCCGACATCCACAAATTCGAGAAGGAACTGGGTGGGAAAATCTACGGCATCGAACCAGGCTCCGGCGCCAATACCCAGATCAAGGCGATGATCGCCAAGAATCAGTTCGGCCTGGGCAAGTTCCAGCTGGTCGAGTCCAGCGAGGCCGGCATGCTCGCCGCCGTCGACCGCGCGGTGCGGCGCAACGAGGCTGTGGTGTTCTTCGGCTGGGCACCGCACCCGATGAACGTGAATATCGACATGGTCTACCTGGGCGACAGCCAGGACGCACTGGGCCCGGACGAAGGCCGCGCGACAGTGTGGACGGTGACCGCGCCGGACTACGCCGAACGCTGCCCCAACGCCCACCGCCTGCTGGCCAACCTGAATTTCAGTGCCGAGGACGAGAGCCGCATGATGCAGCCGCTGCTCGACCACAAGGATGCGCTGGAGTCGGCCCGCCAGTGGCTCAAGGACCACCCCGAGGACAAGGCCCGCTGGCTGGAGGGTGTGACCACCTTCGATGGCAAGCCGGCTGCTGACAACCTAAACCTCACTGCCAACTGATCCGGCCCATTCGCGGGTAAACCCGCTCCCACAAGTCATGCACATGCCAGGGGCAACATCGTCCCCTGTGGGAGCGGGTTTACCCGCGAAAAGGCCACCAGACACCACAAGGAACCCCGCCATGAACCACGACGTCATCATCACCTGCGCCCTCACCGGCGCCGGCGACACCGCCTCTAAAAGCCACCTTGTTCCAGTCACCCCCAAGCAGATCGCCGAGTCTGCCGTAGAGGCCGCCAAAGCCGGCGCCACCGTGGTCCACTGCCACGTGCGCGACCCGCAAACCGGCCGCTTCAGCCGTGACGTGGCGCTGTATCGAGAAGTCATGGAGCGCATCCGCGAAGCCGACGTGGACATCATCGTCAACCTTACCGCGGGCATGGGTGGCGACCTGGAAATCGGCCCGGGTGAAACACCACTGGAGTTCGGCCAGGGTACCGACCTGATCGGCCCACTGGAGCGTCTGGCCCATGTCGAAGCGCTGCTGCCGGAAATCTGCACCCTCGACTGCGGCACCCTCAACTTCGGCGACGGCAACTCGATCTACGTCTCCACCCCGGCACAACTACGCGCCGGCGCCAAGCGCATTACCGAGCTAGGGGTAAAAGCCGAGCTGGAAATCTTCGACACCGGCCACCTGTGGTTCGCCAAGCAGATGATGAAGGAAGGCCTGCTCGAAGACCCGCTGTTCCAGCTGTGCCTGGGTATCCCGTGGGGCGCTCCGGCCGATACCACCACCATGAAGGCGATGGCCGACAACTTGCCGCCAAACGTCACCTGGGCCGGGTTCGGTATCGGTCGCATGCAGATGCCGATGGCCGCACAGGCGGTGCTGCTGGGCGGCAACGTGCGGGTGGGCCTGGAGGACAACCTTTACCTGGACCGTGGCGTGCTGGCCAGCAACGGCCAGTTGGTCGAGCGCGCGGTGGAAATCATTTCGCGCCTTGGCGCCCGTGTGCTGACCCCGGCCGAAGGCCGGGAAAAGATGAACCTCAAACGCCGCTGACACTTTCAGGAGCCCAACATGACCTTCATCACCGAGATCAAGACCTTCGCCGCGCTGGGTAGTGGCGTGATCGGCAGCGGCTGGGTCGCGCGCGCCCTGGCCCACGGGCTGGACGTGGTCGCCTGGGACCCGGCGCCAGGCGCCGAGCAGGCCTTGCGCAAGCGCATCGCCAACGCCTGGCCGGCACTGGAAAAACAAGGCCTGGCACCAGGCGCATCACAGGACCGCCTGAAGTTCGTCGCCACCATCGAGGAATGCGTCCGCGATGCCGATTTCATCCAGGAAAGCGCCCCTGAACGCCTGGACCTGAAGCTCGACCTGCACGCAAAGATCAGCGCCGCCGCCAAACCCGACGCGATCATCGGTTCCAGCACCTCGGGCCTGCTGCCCAGCGAGTTCTACGAGTCGGCCACCCACCCCGAGCGCTGCGTGGTCGGCCACCCGTTCAATCCGGTGTACCTGCTGCCGCTGGTGGAAATCGTCGGTGGCAACCGCACCGCCCCCGAAGCCATCGAAGCGGCCCGGACCATCTACACCGCCCTGGGCATGCGCCCGCTACACGTACGCAAGGAAGTGCCCGGGTTCATCGCCGACCGCCTGCTCGAAGCGCTGTGGCGCGAAGCACTGCACTTGGTCAACGACGGCGTGGCCAGTACCGGCGAGATCGACGATGCCATCCGTTTCGGTGCCGGCTTGCGCTGGTCGTTCATGGGCACGTTCCTCACCTACACCCTGGCCGGTGGTGATGCGGGCATGCGTCACTTCATGGCCCAGTTCGGCCCGGCGTTGAAACTGCCCTGGACCTACCTGCCGGCGCCGGAACTCACCGACAAGTTGATCGACGATGTGGTCGAAGGGACCTCCGAGCAACTGGCGGATCGCAGCATCGCCGCGCTGGAGCGCTATCGTGATGACACCCTGTTGGCAGTGCTGGAAGCGGTAAAGACCAGCAAGGCCAGCCACGGTATGGCTTTCGGCGACTGAGGAGACCGCGATGCCCGCACTGATCACCTACCGCACCCCGGTCCAGGAGGACTGGGTCGACTACAACGGGCACCTGCGCGATGCCTACTACCTGCTGATCTTCAGCTACGCCACCGACGCGCTGATGGAGCGCATCGGCCTGGATGCCGACAGCCGCGGCCAGAGCGGTAACTCGCTGTTCACCCTGGAGGCGCACATCAACTACCTGCACGAAGTGAAGCTGGGCACCGAGGTATGGGTGCAGACGCAGATCATCGGCTTTGATCGCAAGCGCCTGCATGTCTACCACAGCCTGCACCGGGCAGGGTTCGCCGAAGCGCTGGCGGCCAGTGAGCAGATGCTGCTGCATGTGGACCTGGCGGGGCCGAGGTCGGCACCGTTCAGTGAGCGTAGTGTCGAGTTGCTGCAAGGGTTGGTGGATGAGCAGCAGGATGTGCCCCCGGCTGAGTTCGTCGGACGGGTGATGGGTTTGAACACCCGATCCTGAACAAAACTGCGTACCCTGTGGGAGCGGGTTCACCCGCGAATGCGATGGTGAAGCTACCGACGCATTCGCGGGTGAACCCGCTCCCACAGAGGCATGCATGCCTGCAAGTATTGAGCAAGACAGTGAGCCAACAGCGGTGGCGGTGTTGCTCCGGGCAAAAAAATAACCCCGGAAAGCCGTGAGCATCCGGGGCCAAGAGCGAGCAACATCCACTGTACACGAACGAGGGTGACCAAACCCTCCGTTGCGGCAGATGGCTTGAGTTTGCGCATTTCCCGAACACTGGATTTAGCCGTAAACGACCTGTTCTTAGCCAAAGCAGCCATGGCGCCATTCTGTTGTTGCGGGCATGTCGCCGGCGTCACAGAATCGGTCGTAAATCACAGCAGCACTCTCTTAGCGATAAAAGGGACAACAGCCATGATGCATGCGGATTTGATTGACCAGGACGATCTGGCAGGCCACCTGCGCGCGCGCGGGTTCGAGATTCCGGCCGGCGCTACTGCCGAGCAGGCGTGCGAAGCGGTGGTGCGTGGGCTGACCGAGCCCAATGCACGGGCGCTGAAGGGGATGGTGGAGCAGATGTATACCGGTAGTGCGACGATCCTGCCGGCGGTGCGCCAGGCCATCGACAAACAGCTGTTGCCGGCGTTGGCGCAGTTCAACAAGCGCGGCTGATTCGTTTTCCTGTACTGGCCTCTTCGCGGGTAAACCCGCTCCCACAGGTACTGCACTGAATTCAAAAGCAGTGCAGTACCTGTGGGAGCGGGTTTACCCGCGAAGAGGCCAGTGCTGTTTCAGAGCCTTACACTGGCAAAGGTCGACTCGTTGCGCGCCTGGCTCAGGGCCGCCATCGGCCCGCTGTGCGGCGACAGGGTCATGGCCTGCGGGATCGGCATCATCGCCACCTGCTGCGCGGTGTTGGAGCCCACGCGCTCGTCACGCGGCGGAATGCCGAAATACTCGCGGTAGCATTTGGAGAAGTGCGGGGTAGACACGAAGCCGCACACCGACGCCACTTCGATGATCGACATCGGCGTCTGCTTCAGCAGCTGCCGGGCGCGGATCAGGCGCAGCTTCAGGTAGTAACGCGACGGCGAACAGTGCAGGTACTTCTGGAACAGGCGCTCGAGCTGCCGGCGCGATACCGACACGTATACCGCCAGTTCGTCCAGGTCGATCGGCTCTTCGAGGTTGGCCTCCATCAGCGCAACGATTTCCTGCAGCTTCGGCTGGTTGGTGCCAAGCATGTGCTTGAGCGGCACGCGCTGGTGATCCTGCTCGTTGCGGATGCGCTCATAGACGAACATTTCGGAGATCGCCGCCGACAGTTCACGGCCGTGGTCGCGGCTGATCAGGTGCAGCATCATGTCCAGCGGCGCAGTACCGCCGGAGCTGGTGAAGCGGTTACGGTCGAGGGTGAACAGGCGGGTGCTCATGTTGACGCGCGGGAAAGCCTCTTGCATCGCGGCCAGGCACTCCCAGTGCACACTGCAATCGAAACCATCCAGCAACCCGGCACAGGCCAAGGCCCAGCTGCCGGTGCATACCGCGCCCAGGCGGCGCGACTGGCGGGCCTGGGTTTGCAACCAGGTGACATGCTCGCGGGTGACACTGCGCTGGATGCCCACGCCGCCGCAAACAATCACGGTATCGATGGGAGGCGCACTGTGCATCGCGGCGTCAGGGGTTATCTGCAAGCCATCGCTGGCCCACACCTGTCCACCATCGGCGGTGAGGGTGTGCCAGCGGTACAGCTCGCGGCCGGACAGCTGGTTGGCCATGCGCAGCGGCTCGACGGCCGACGCCAGGGAAATCAGGGTGAAATTGTCCAATAGGAGAAACCCGATGGACTGGGGGGCTGTGCGGTTCTGGGTTGGGTTCCCGGAGGTGTACGACGTCATCGCGATTTCTCCTCACACAAATGCAGGGGGTGCCTCAGGCGAGCACTGATTTCTTGTTATGTATGGCCCCGGTTTCATGTGTGGGGGCCTTGGTACCAATCTCTACGCAAACGCCGTGCCTGAAGTTGAACGGCCATCCAAAAAAACCTGAAAACGACGCCTTTGTTAGGCAAATCAGGTGCTTTGATCGAGTTGGTCAATCATCGTAGAACGGGCGTGCTAGGCGGTGTGCGTGGAATGGCTGAGCAATTTGGTGACACGCGCAGTGTAGGATGCCCAGAAACGACACTCTTGAGTGTCACCGACAATGCCCGCACTGATTACGACACCCGACGATTGGTATGCGTCGCACTGCACCATAAGGATGCATTGGGGGGCTGTGCTGCACCTGCGTCAAACTCAAGGGCCTCTTCACGGTTTCACCCGCGAAGAGGCCCTTGAGGTCCGGTCAAGCTATCAGCACTCGATCGCGCTGACCGCCAAACCACCGCGCGAAGTCTCTTTATACTTGTCGTGCATGTCGGCCCCGGTATCGCGCATGGTGCGGATCACCTGGTCGAGGGAAATGAAGTGCTCGCCGTCACCACGCAGGGCCATCTGCACAGCGTTGATGGCCTTGACCGCGGCAATCGCGTTGCGCTCGATGCACGGAACCTGCACCAACCCACCGACCGGGTCGCAGGTCAGGCCCAGGTTGTGCTCCAGGGCGATCTCGGCAGCGTTCTCCACCTGTGGCGGGGTCGCGCCCAGCACTTCGGCAAGCCCCGCCGCTGCCATGGCGCAAGCCGAACCGACTTCCCCTTGGCAACCCACTTCGGCACCAGAGATCGAGGCGTTCTTCTTGCACAGGATGCCCACCGCGGCAGCACCGAGGAAGAAGTCGACCACGCTGGACTCGTCCACCGCATCGCTGAAGCGCATGTAGTAGTGCAACACCGCCGGGATGATGCCCGCCGCACCGTTGGTCGGTGCGGTAACCATACGCCCGCCGGCAGCGTTTTCTTCATTGACCGCCAAGGCGAACAGGTTGACCCACTCCATGGCGCTCATGGTCGAGCCGATCACGTTGGGTTTGCCGATTTCCTGCAGGCTGCGGTGCAGCTTGGCGGCGCGGCGGCGCACGTTCAATCCGCCGGGCAGCGTGCCTTCGTACTTGAGGCCGTTGTTGACGCATTCCTGCATGGCTTCCCAGAGCTTGTGCAGGCCGGCGCGGATCTCTTCCTCGCTGCGCCAGACCTTCTCGTTGGCCATCATCAATTGCGACACGCTGAGGTCGTTTTGCTTGCACAGGCGCAGCAGTTCGGCAGCGCTATTGAAATCGTAAGGCAGCACCGTCTGGTCAGCATCCAGCACGCCGCTGGCGGCCTGGGCGGCATCGACCACGAAGCCGCCACCCACCGAGTAGTAGGTGTCGCGGTGCAGCTCGCCCTGTTCGCCTTCGGCAACCAGGGTCATGGCGTTGGGGTGGTACGGCAAATTCTCGTCCAGCAACAGCATGTCGCGGGCCCAGACGAATTCGATGGGCAGGCGGCTGTCCAGCTGCAGGGTGTTGGTTTCGCGCAGGTCGGCTATACGCGGCACGATCTGGGTCGGGTCGATGGCGTCAGGCCATTCACCCATCAAGCCCATGATGGTGGCATTGTCGGTGCCGTGCCCCACACCTGTGGCCGACAGCGAGCCATACAGGCGCACTTCGATCCGCTTCACACGTTCCAGCTCGCCGCGTTCGCGCAGGCCCTGGACGAACAGGGCGCCAGCACGCATGGGGCCTACGGTGTGGGAGCTGGAGGGCCCGACACCGATCTTGAACAGGTCGAACACGCTGATGGCCATTGTCGAATCACCTCTTGCTGGGCTTGTCTCTGCGCGCCATGCGCAGGGCGGGGCAACTGCTAGGCTGAAGCAGCGGGCCGCCTTGAATGCACGCATCATCGGGCTTTTACCAACCCCCTCGCCGTCTGCAACCGACGTACTTTTGTCCAGCAGCGCCGCGCTGTTTTCAACCGGGGAGCTGCCCTTGCCACGCCGCTTTACGGCGGCCTGGTGACGTAAAAATGCGGCTGAGGGGGTGGAAAAATCCATAAACGACATCGCCCATACTGGATACGACCCGTTCCGTACTGGTTACGACCCCACCAGTAGGCGATTGCCCGGCGCTGGAGGATTATCGAAAGCGACTCGTAAAGCACGGCCACGCATCCTGCCCTCTGCAGGCCTGGTCGACCGGACCCTGAGAAAGCCCGGCGACCCACGCGAACCCGAAGACAAAATCACAGGAGTCCATCCATGAAAGGTTCACCCTCGCTGTTGCTGGTTGCGTTGCTGTCCGCGCCTTTGCTGGCCCAGGCCGCCGAACCCGAGCAATGCCAGACGGTACGGTTCTCGGATGTCGGCTGGACCGACATCACGGTCACTACCGCGACCACCAGCGTTGTGCTCGAAGCACTGGGTTACAAGACCCACACCACCATGATCTCGGTACCGGTGACCTACAAGTCGCTGGCCACCGGCAAGGACCTGGACGTGTTTCTCGGCAACTGGATGCCGACCATGGAGAACGACATCAAGCAGTATCGCGACGCCGGCACCGTGGAAACCGTGCGCGCCAACCTGGAAAACGCCAAGTACACCCTGGCAGTGCCCCAGGCGCTGTATGACAAGGGCCTGAAGGATTTCAGCGACATTCCCAAGTTCAAGCAGGAACTGGACGGCAAGATCTACGGCATCGAGCCCGGCAACGATGGCAACCGCACCATCCAGAGCATGATCGACAAGAACGCCTTCGGCCTGAAGGACGCCGGATTCAAGATCGTTCAGTCCAGCGAGGCCGGCATGCTGTCGCAGGTCGACCGAGCGCAGAAACGCGGCGAGGCCATCGTGTTCCTCGGCTGGGAACCGCACCCGATGAACACCCGCTTCAAGATGCAGTACTTGACCGGCGGAGACGAATTCTTCGGCCCCGACTTCGGCAAGGCGACCGTATTGACCAACACCCGCAAGGGCTATGTGCAGGAATGCAGCAACGTTGGCCAGCTGTTGAAGAACCTGTCGTTCGAGCTCAAGGATGAAAGCACCATGATGGGCTATGTCCTGGACGACAAGATGAAACCCGAGGCGGCTGCCAAGAAGTGGCTCAAGGACAACCCTGGCAAACTGGATGCCTGGCTGGCCGGCGTAACCACCGTGGATGGCAAACCCGGCCTTGAGGCGGCCAAGGCCAAGCTGACGCAATAACGAAATACGCAATAGCGCTACCTCGGGGCAGGACCGTGCCTGCCCCGGGTTGAGTTCAATCTATGCAGGTGGAAGCTCGCTATCATGCTTATCGATCAGAAAATACCCCTGGGCCAGTACATCGCGTCGTTCGTCGAGTGGCTGACCCAGAACGGCGCGAATTACTTCGACGCCATCGCGCAAGGCCTGGAGTTCATGATCCATGGCGTAACCAGTGCCCTGACTTTCTTCAATCCGTTCGTGCTCATCGCTCTGTTCGCCGCCCTGGCGCATTTCATCCAGCGCAAGTGGGCGCTGACCGCATTCGTCGCCCTGTCGTTCCTGCTGATCCTCAACCTGGGTTACTGGCAGGAAACCATGGAAACCCTGGCGCAGGTCACCTTCGCCACGGTGGTTTGCGTGGCCATCGGCGTGCCACTGGGCATCGTCGCCGCGCACAAACCGATGTTCTATACCGCCATGCGCCCGGTACTCGACCTGATGCAGACGGTACCTACCTTCGTCTACCTGATCCCCACCTTGACCCTGTTCGGCCTGGGTGTGGTGCCGGGGCTGATCTCGACAGTGGTGTTCGCCATCGCCGCGCCGATCCGTCTCACCTATCTGGGCATCTGCGACGTCCCGCAGGAGCTGATGGACGCCGGCAAGGCCTTTGGCTGCTCACGGCGCCAGCTGCTCACCCGTATCGAACTGCCGCACGCGATGCCAAGCATCGCCGCCGGCGTTACCCAGTGCATCATGCTGTCGCTATCGATGGTGGTGATCGCCGCCCTGGTCGGCGCTGACGGCCTGGGCAAACCTGTGGTCAACGCACTGAACACCGCCGATATTTCCCTGGGCTTCGAAGCGGGCCTGGCGATCGTGCTGCTGGCGATCATGCTCGACCGTATCTGCAAGCAACCGGACCTGCCGGTAAGGGGTGAAGCATGAGCATCATTCGTTTCGAAGACGTCGACGTCATCTTCTCCAACAAGCCGCGCGAAGCGCTGGCGCTGCTCGACCAAGGCCAGACCCGCGAGCAGATTCTCAAACAGACCGGCCTGGTTGTGGGTGTCGAGAAGGCCAACCTGGATATCCAGAAGGGCGAGATCTGCGTGCTGATGGGCCTGTCCGGCTCGGGCAAGTCGAGTTTGCTGCGCTGCATCAACGGCCTGAACACCGTCAGCCGCGGCAAGCTGTTCGTCGAGCACGAAGGCAAGCACATCGATATTGCCCACTGCACCCCGGCCGAACTGAAGATGATGCGCACCAAGCGCATTGCCATGGTGTTCCAGAAATTCGCCCTGATGCCCTGGCTGACGGTGCGCGAGAACATCAGCTTTGGCCTGGAAATGCAGGGCCGCCCCGAGAAGGAACGGCGCAAGCTGGTAGACGAGAAGCTCGAACTGGTGGGCCTGACCCAGTGGCGCAACAAGAAGCCGGACGAACTGTCTGGCGGCATGCAGCAGCGCGTGGGCCTGGCCCGGGCGCTGGCGATGGATGCCGACATCCTGCTGATGGACGAACCGTTCTCGGCACTGGACCCGCTGATCCGCCAGGGCCTGCAGGACGAGTTGCTTGGCCTGCAGGCCAAGCTGAGCAAGACCATCGTGTTCGTCAGCCACGACCTGGACGAGGCACTGAAACTGGGTAGCCGCATCGCCATCATGAAGGACGGGCGGATCATCCAGTACAGCAAGCCGGAAGAGATCGTGCTCAACCCGGCCGACGAGTATGTGCGTACCTTTGTCGCCCATACCAACCCACTGAACGTGCTGTGCGGGCGCAGCCTGATGCGCAGCCTGGACAACTGCAAGCGGGTGAACGGTTCGGTGTGCCTGGACCCCGGCATTGACTCGTGGCTGGACCTTGGCGAAGGCGGCTCGATCAAGCGCGCACGCCAGGGGCAGAACGGGCTTGACCTGCAGAACTGGGCACCAGGGCAGGATGTGGAGCTGCTGGGCCGCCGCCCAACGTTGGTAAATGCCGACATCGGAATGCGCGAGGCGCTACAGATTCGTTATCAGACCGGCAACAAGCTGGTGTTGCAGGATAACGACAAGGTGGTGGGGATACTTGGGGATACCGAGCTTTATCACGCATTGCTCGGCAAGAACCACGGTTGATGCCATTGGGGCCGCGTTGCGGCCCTTTCGCGACACAAGGCCGCTCCTACAGGGGAACGCATATCCCTGTAGGAGCGGCCTTGTGTCGCGAAAGGAGGGCAAAGCCCTCCCAACAATGGGTCAGCGAACGACGATCCCGCGCGAAGCCATGTAGGCCTTGGCTTCCGGCACCGTGTACTCACCAAAGTGGAAGATACTGGCAGCCAGCACCGCACTGGCATGCCCTTCCAGAATGCCGTCAGCCAAGTGCTGCAGGTTACCCACACCGCCCGAGGCAATCACCGGAATACCCAGCGCATCACTGATCGCACGGGTAACACCCAGGTCGAAGCCGTTCTTCATGCCGTCCTGATCCATGCTGGTCAGCAGGATCTCGCCAGCACCCAGGCCTTCCATCTTCTTCGCCCATTCAACGGCATCCAGCCCGGTCGGCTTGCGCCCGCCGTGGGTGAAGATTTCCCAGCGTGGTTCTTCGCCCGGCCCGGACACCTTCTTGGCATCAATGGCGACGACGATGCACTGCGAACCGAAACGGTCCGCGGCCTCGCCGACGAACTCTGGGTTGAACACCGCGGCCGTGTTGATCGAGACCTTGTCGGCACCGGCATTGAGCAGGTTGCGGATGTCCTGCACGGTGCGCACGCCACCGCCCACGGTGAGCGGGATGAACACCTGGCTGGCCATGCGCTCGACGGTATGCAGGGTAGTGTCGCGGCCGTCGACGCTGGCAGTGATGTCGAGGAAGGTGATTTCGTCGGCACCTTGCTCGTCGTAGCGACGGGCGATTTCCACCGGGTCGCCGGCATCACGGATGTTCTCGAACTTGACGCCCTTGACCACCCGGCCGTTGTCCACGTCCAGGCAAGGGATGATGCGCTTGGCCAGTGCCATGGTTCAGTCCTCAGCCTTGGTAGTTGTCGCAGAAGGCCTGGGCCTCGGCGACATCGAGGGTGCCTTCGTAGATGGCACGGCCGGTGATGGCGCCGATGATGCCCGGGGCCTTGGCGTCCAGCAGGGCCTTGATGTCGCCCAGATTGTGGATGCCGCCCGAGGCGATCACCGGGATCGAAGTGGCTTCTGCCAGCGCCTTGGTGAACGGCACGTTGCAGCCTTGCATCATGCCGTCCTTGGCGATGTCGGTGTAGACGATCGCCGAGACGCCATCGGCCTCGAAACGCTTGGCCAGGTCGATGACCTGAACCGAGCTCACTTCAGCCCAGCCGTCGGTGGCGACAAAGCCGTCCTTGGCGTCCAGGCCGACGATGACCTTGCCTGGGAAGGCCTTGCACGCTTCGGCAACGAACTCCGGCTGCTTGACCGCCTTGGTGCCGATGATCACATAGCTGACGCCGGCCTTGACGTAGTGCTCGATGGTTTCCAGCGAGCGAATACCGCCGCCAATCTGGATCGGCAAAGTCGGGTAGCGCTTGGCAATGGCAGTGACCACTTCACCATTGACCGGCTGGCCTTCGAAGGCGCCGTTGAGGTCGACCAGGTGCAGGCGGCGGCAGCCACCCTCGACCCACTTGGCGGCCATGCTCACCGGGTCGTCGGAAAATACCGTGGAGTCTTCCATGCGGCCCTGGCGCAGGCGCACGCAGGCACCGTCCTTCAGATCGATAGCGGGGATAATCAGCATCTTGGGAACCTGTCTGTTCTTGGGGTTTCAGGGCTTCTCGAGCGCCCACAGATCGCTTTCGATGCTCTCGAACCGCTCCTTGAGGTGCAGCTGAACATCGGCAATCGCCCTGTTGTAGTAAAGGGGTGCAATTTCTTTGCTGAACAGTTCGAGGACTTCGGCCACTTCGAACGACCCCAGCTCCAGCTCGAAACGGTCTTCGAGGAAGCGCTTGAGCGTGTGTAGCGCTTCGCGCTCCTGCTCAGGGGCCAGGGTGATGACCGGGGCCTTGGTCTTCGACCTGCTCATTTACCAGCGCCCGTCCCAGGCGACGAAGTTCTGCAGCAGCTGCAGGCCATGGGTATGGCTCTTCTCCGGGTGGAACTGCACGGCAAAGCGCGAGCCATCGGCCAGTGCAGCGGCGAAATCGACACCGTAATGGCCGCGACCGACCACCTGGGCCGGCTTGCCGGCATTGATGTAATAGCTGTGCACGAAGTAGAACCGCGCACGATCGGGGATGTCGTGCCACAGCGGGTGGTCGTTGGTCTGGCCGACTTCGTTCCAGCCCATGTGCGGCACCTTCAGGTGCTCGCCGTCTTCCTGCAGGTCTTTGCCGAAGAAGCGAACCTGGCCGGGGAACAGGCCGATACAGTCGACACCGTCGTTTTCTTCGCTGTGGTCGAGCAGTGCCTGCATACCCACGCAGATGCCGAGGAACGGGCGGTCCTGGCTGACTTCACGCACCAGGCTGTCGAAGCCCAGGCGGCGGATTTCTGCCATGCAGTCGCGAATCGCGCCCACGCCCGGGAATACCACGCGGTCGGCTTCGCGGATGACCGTGGCATCACTGGTGACCAGCACCTTGCCGGCACCTACATGCTCGAGCGCCTTGGCCACCGAGTGCAGGTTGCCCATGCCATAGTCGATTACGGCTACCGTCTGCATTTACAGGCACCCTTTGGTGGAAGGCATCTGCCCGGCCATGCGCTCGTCGAGGGTAATGGCCATGCGCAGGGCGCGGCCGAAAGCCTTGAACACGGTCTCGATCTGGTGGTGGGTGTTGTGGCCACGCAGGTTGTCGATGTGCAGGGTGACCAGGGCGTGGTTGACGAAGCCCTGGAAGAACTCCTGGAACAGGTCGACATCGAAGCCGCCGACGCTGGCGCGGGTGTACGGCACATGCATCTGCAGGCCCGGGCGACCGGAGAAGTCGATGACCACGCGCGACAGCGCTTCGTCCAGCGGCACATAGGCGTGGCCGTAGCGGAAGATGCCCTTCTTGTCACCGATGGCCTGGGCAAATGCCATGCCCAAGGTGATGCCGACGTCTTCGACGGTATGGTGATCGTCGATATGCGTGTCACCCTTGCACTCGATATCCAGATCGATCAGCCCATGGCGGGCAATCTGGTCCAGCATGTGTTCAAGGAAAGGCACACCGATATCGAATCGGGCCTTGCCACTGCCATCGAGGTTGATCGAGCACTTGACCTGGGTTTCCAGGGTATTGCGCTCGACGGAAGCCTTACGTTCGACCATCACCAGCTCCGCAAAATCATTAGGCGAAAAGGGCTTCATTATAGGCCTAGAACGCGCCGGCTTGAAACGCGGATGACATATGGCAGAACGAGGAATTACGTAGGCTGGATACCGTTACAGGTCTATACAACCGGGTGGCCTGGGGCTGCTTTGCAGCCCTATCGCGACCCAAGGCCCACACACACAGAGGCATGCGGTCACCTGTGGGAGCGGCCTTGTGTCGCGAAAGGGGCGCAAAGCGCCCCCAATCAATGGAACAGCACAGCCGTCTTCTGCAGGGTAATCCAAACGCCCCAGGCCAACGGCACCACCACCACTGCCCAGGCCAGCAGCACCAGCGGCAGGCTACCCGGCGCCGCTTTCCACTCCAGCGAGCGCGCCCCATCGGCGCCCTTGTCATGGCTCAAAGCTCGCTCGGCAGCCAGTTCGGCATCGCTCATGAAGTGCTTGTCGGCCACCGGTCGTACCAGCATGTTGCAGACAAAGCCCAGCACCAGCAGGCCGGCGAGGATGTACAGGGTCATGTCATAAGCAGCCGCACGCTCCACCCCGGCCGCCAATTGGTACTCGCGCAGGTAGGTGATAAGCACCGGCCCCAGCACCCCCGCCGCCGCCCAGGCAGTCAGCAGGCGGCCATGAATTGCGCCGACCATCTGCGTACCGAAGAGGTCGGCCAGGTAGGCCGGTACCGTGGCAAAACCACCACCGTACATCGACAGGATGATGCAGAACGCCGCCACGAACAGCGCCACGTTACCCAGGTGCCCCATGTTCGGCACCAGGCTGTACAAGCCCACGCCCAAGGCAAAGAAGGCGAAATAGGTATTCTTGCGGCCAATGTAGTCCGAGAACGACGCCCAGAAGAACCGCCCGCCGATGTTGAACAGGCTCAGCAGGCCGGTGAAGCCGGCGGCGATCGCGGCAATCTGCGCCAACTGGGCGCTGTTCAGCTCGCTGAAGCTCAGCCCGTTGCCCAGCAGCTTGCCGGCGAACACTTCCTGCAGCAACGGCGAAGCCATGCCGAGGATGCCGATACCCGCCGACACGTTCAGGCACAGCACCAGCCAGATCAGCGCGAACTGCGGGGTCTTCCAGGCCACGCTGACGTGAACGTGGCGGTCGGTGACCATGGTGTTGCCAGCTTTCTTCACTGGGGCGCTCCAGCCTTCGGGCTTCCAGCCGGTTGGCGGTACGCGATACGCCAGGGCACCAGCGGTCATGAACACGAAGTAGATCGCCGCCATGACGACGAAGCTCTGCCACACGCCCACTTCCTGCGCATTGCCGAAATGGCCCATCAGCGCGGTGGCCAGCGGTGCACCGACCATGGCCCCGCCACCGAAGCCCATGATCGCCATGCCGGTGGCCATGCCGCGCTTGTCCGGGAACCACTTGATCAAGGTCGACACCGGCGAGATGTAGCCCAGGCCCAGGCCGATACCGCCGATTACGCCGGAACCCAGCCACATCAGCCACAGCTGATGGGTTTTCACGCCAATCGCCGAAATCAGCATGCCACCGCACCAGCACAGCGCCGACACCAGGCCAGCCTTGCGCGGGCCGGCGTGTTCCAGCCAACCACCCAGCACGGCCGCCGAGCAACCGAGGAAGACGAAGAACAGGGTGTAGATCCAGCTCAGCATGGAAATCGGCCAATCGCATTCGGCGCTGAACATACGGGCCATGAAGCCCATGTCCGCCGCGCAGGCGACCGGGGCGGTGATGCCTAGGGCTTGCGACAGCGGCAGCCAGAACACCGAGAAACCATAGGCCATGCCGATGCACAGATGAATGGCAAGGGCGGCCGGTGGGACCAGCCAGCGGTTGAAGCCCGGACGGGCGATGATGCGCTCCTTCGACAGGAAGCCTGGCGCACTGGCCAAGGTCCCCGCCGCGACGGTACTGCTCATGGATCAGATCCTTCTTATAGGGAGGGTGCAGGCAAAGCGGCGCAAGGGTAGCAGTATCAAGTAGCGTGAAAGCAATCTGATATCGTTAATTTTTGCTCGGCTGAAACGGTCATGTTGCCTATACCGGCCCTATCGCCGGCAAGCCAGCTCCCACAGGGATCCCACCGACCTCGGGGACAGCGGGATCCCTGTGGGAGCTGGCTTGCCGGCGATAGGGCCAGTACAGGCCACACATTCGGAACTGACAAAATCATGGCTGTCGAAAGCCGTACCATCTGCTGTACGCGTAGGAAATGCCCCGTATCTCTAGTCGAATACGCAGGGGTAACCACTGCGGCGCTATACTCTGGCGCTTGAATTTCAAAAACGGACTACAAGGACTCGCCCATGAAAGCGTTCGGCAAAATCCTGGGACTTGGGCTTCTCGGGTTGCTGCTGATCATCGTGGCGCTGGGCTTCGCCCTGACCCACCTCTTCGATCCCAACGACTACAAAGACGAGATTCGCCAGCTGGCACGTGACAAGGCTCACGTCGAGCTGACCCTCAACGGTGACATAGGCTGGAGTCTGTTCCCGTGGCTGGGCCTGGAGTTGCACGATGCGAGCATCGCCACCTTGAACAAACCCAAGGAGCCGTTCGCCGACCTGCAGATGCTCGGGCTTTCTGTACGTGTGCTGCCACTGCTGCGCCGCGAAGTGCAGATGAGCGACGTGCGCGTCGAGGGCCTGAACCTGACCCTGGCCCGTGACGAAGAGGGCCATGGCAACTGGGAAGACATCGGTAAACCGCTGCCCGCGCAGAACGGCGCCAGTGCCGATGAGCAGGCCAGTGCTCCAGCCCAGGCACCGGCCGAACAGGCGTCGCCACCGGTCGCCAGCAACGAACGCGCCGTCAAGCTTGACATCGACAGCCTGACCGTGAACAACGCCCGCGTACAGTACACCGATGCCAAGACCGGCCAGAGCTACAGCGCCGAAAGCATCCAGCTGAGCACCGGCCCGGTCCACGAAGGGGCGAACATTCCGCTCAAGGCCAGCGCTTTCCTCAGCGCCAGCCAGCCGAACATCAAGGCCCGCACCGAACTGGCCGGCGAGCTGCGCTTCGACCGCAAGCTCAAGCGCTACAACTTCGAAGACATGCGCCTGTCGGGCGAAACCTCGGGTGAGCCCACCGGCGGCAAGACCGTGACCTTCGCCGCCCAAGGCCAGTTGCTGGTCGACCTGGCCGCCAATGTCGCCTCGTGGAACGGCCTGAAAGTCTCGGCCAACCAGCTGCGCGCCCTGGGCGAGCTGAACCTGCGAGACCTGGACAAGGCACCGCAGCTGAGCGGCGGCCTGTCCATCGCCCAGTTCGACCTGCGCACCTTCCTCGACAGCATCGGCCGCCCGCTGCCGGCCACCAACGACCCGGCGGCCTTCGCCAAGCTGGAACTGGTCACCCGCCTGCAGGGCACGCCGAACAGCCTGGCCCTGGAAGACCTGGCGGTGAAGCTGGACGACAGCACCTTCACTGGCCGCGTGGCCGTCGAAGACTTCGCCAAACAGGCCCTGCGCCTGCAGCTCAAGGGTGACACCTTCAACGCCGACCGCTACCTGCCGGCCAAGAGTGAAGAGGCCAAAGGCGCCACCGCCGCGCGTCAGGCCGAGGTCAAGCAACAGGAAGCCACCGCGGTCGCCGGCCCTGGCACCACGCCGCTCCCCAACGCCCCGACCCAGGTCGCCTGGAGCGACGACAAGCTGCTGCCGGTCGACCGCCTGCGCGCCCTCGACCTACAGGCCGACCTGGCCTTCGGCTCGCTGACCCTGGACAAACTGCCGATTGAGGACGCCCAGCTCAAGGCCATTGGCCAGGGCGGCCTGCTGACCCTGCAAACCCTGCGCGGTGAGCTGTACAACGGCACCTTCGAGGCCAAAGGCACCGTCGATGTGCGCCCTGCCGTGCCGCAACTGGGCGTCAACACCAGCATCCAGCGGGTGCCGGTGGAACACTTCATCAAGACCGAGGGCAAGGAACAGACGCCACCGGTCAAAGGCCTGCTGACCCTGACCAGCGACCTGACCGCCACCGGCAACAGCCAGAAGGCCCTGGTCGACACCCTCAACGGCAACGCCAACTTCGTCATCAACGATGGCGTGCTGGTCAATGCCAATCTGGAACAGCAACTGTGCAAGGCCATCGCCACGCTGAACCGCAAGTCGCTCAGCGGCGAGCCGCGTGGCAAGGACACCCCGTTCCAGGAACTGCGTGGCAGCCTGGTAGTACGCAATGGCGTCGCCAACAACCCGGACCTCAAGGCGCGCATTCCGGGCCTGACCGTCAATGGCCATGGTGACCTCGACCTGCGTGTACTGGGCATGGATTACAACGTTGGCGTGGTCGTCGAAGGCGACCAGCGCGCCATGCCGGACCCGGCCTGCCAGGTCAACGAACGCTATGTCGGTGTCGAAATACCGCTGCGTTGCCGCGGCCCGCTGGAGCTGGGCGCCAAAGCCTGCCGCCTGGACCAGGACGGCCTGGGCAAGGTTGCCGCCAAGGTGGCCGGCAATCGTCTGCAAGACAAGATCGATGAAAAACTCGGAGACAAAGTGAGCCCGGAATTGAAAGACGCGCTCAAGGGGCTGTTCAAGCGATGAGCCCCGAGCAGTTCTCCAGCGCAGTGCTGGATTGGTATGACGAACACGGTCGGCACGACCTGCCCTGGCAACAGGGCATCAACCCGTACCGGGTGTGGGTGTCGGAAATCATGTTGCAGCAGACCCAGGTCAGCACCGTACTCAACTACTTCGACCGCTTCATGCAGGCCCTGCCGACCGTGCAGGCCCTTGCCGAGGCGCCGGAGGACGAAGTGCTGCACCTGTGGACAGGCCTGGGTTACTACACCCGGGCACGCAACCTGCAAAAGGCCGCGAAGATCGTGGTCGAACAGCATGGCGGCGAATTCCCGCGCAGTGTCGAGCAGCTCACCGAGCTGCCTGGCATCGGCCGCTCCACCGCCGGCGCCATCGCCAGCATCAGCATGGGCATCCGCGCACCGATCCTCGACGGCAACGTCAAGCGCGTGCTGGCCCGCTACACCGCCCAGGCCGGCTACCCCGGCGAACCCAAGGTGGCCAACCAGCTGTGGGCCACGGCCGAACGCTTTACCCCACGGCAGCGAGCCAACCACTACACCCAGGCGATGATGGACATGGGTGCCACGCTGTGCACCCGCAGCAAGCCCAGCTGCCTGATCTGCCCGCTGCAGCGCGGCTGCGAAGCGCACCTGCACGGTGAAGAAACCCGCTACCCCGAGCCCAAGCCGCGCAAGGCACTGCCGCAGCGCCGCACGCTGATGCCGCTGCTGGCCAACCACGAAGGCGCCATCTTGCTTTACCGCCGCCCGTCCAGCGGCCTGTGGGGTGGTTTGTGGAGCCTGCCGGAACTGGACGACATTGCCCAGCTCGACGACCTGGCCTACCAGCACGGCCTGCGCCTGGCTGACAGCCGCGCCATGGACGGCCTGACCCATACCTTCAGCCACTTCCAGCTGGCGATCGAGCCCTGGCTGGTGCGCGTCGACCCGGTCGGCCAGCACGTGGCCGAGGCCGACTGGCTCTGGTATAACCTCGCCACCCCGCCGCGCCTGGGCCTCGCCGCCCCGGTGAAAAAGCTGCTCAAACGCGCGGCCGACGAACTGATTGCAGGAGACGCCCGATGACCCGCACCGTGATGTGCCGCAAGTACAAAGAAGAACTGCCAGGCCTGGAGCGCCCGCCCTACCCCGGCGCCAAGGGCCAGGACATCTTCGAACACATCTCGCAGAAAGCCTGGGCTGACTGGCAGAAGCACCAGACCATGCTGATCAACGAAAAGCGCCTGAACATGATGAACGCCGAGGACCGCAAATTCCTCCAGGGCGAGATGGACAAGTTTTTCGCCGGCGAAGAATACGCCCAGGCGGAAGGCTACGTTCCACCCTCGGAATGACCCCACGGAACGTAAGCGACGGAATTAATTTAAAATTTTTTCAAAAAGTCGTTGACGAGCGGTCTGAAAGTCTATTTAATTCACCTCGTCGCCCAGATAGCTCAGTCGGTAGAGCAGAGGATTGAAAATCCTCGTGTCGGCGGTTCGACTCCGTCTCTGGGCACCACCTTCAAGCTTCTGGTGGTTGCAAAGTTACCCGAAGCGACAACAAGAAACCCGCCTAGTGCGGGTTTTTTGTTGTCTGTCATTTTTGCTGGAGGCTCGGCAGTTACCTGCCGTTACTGCCCCTCCCGATCGCTAAACCTTACCCCGCCGCGCGCGGCAGCACCTCGGCATGAAGCCTGACCCCGAGGGCCGCCATCACTTTCATGATGGTCGCCAAACTCGGGTTACCCTCTGCAGACAACGCCTTATACAACCCTTCTCGTGTCAGGCCGGTATCACGCGCCAACTGAGCCATACCCCGGGCACGAGCGATATCACCCAGGGCAGCAGCAAGCAGTGCTGGATCGTTTTCTTCAAGACAGGCCTCAAGGTAGAGGGCCATGTCTTCCTCTGTCTTCAAATGGTCTACAGCGTCCCATTTGGTCAGCTTGATATTTGTCATGGCGGCCTCCTAAAGGTCGCGTGCCAGCTTGAGGGCAGATTTGATATCTCTGGCCTGGCTGGTTTTATCGCCACCCGCCAGGAGGATGATCACTTCATAGCCTCGTTGAACAAAATACACCCGATAACCCGGACCATAGTCGATCCGAAGCTCGGATACTCCCTCGGCAACCGGTTTACAGTCCCCCATCACTCCAAGCTCCACTCGACGCAGCCTGACGTTTATCCGGGCCTTTGCCCGCGGATCCCGTAAAGCAGCGAACCACCTTCGGAAGGTTTCGGTTTGAATTAGTGTGCGCATGAGAAAAATGTAAACCGCAGTTCACACTACATTCAATTTGTAGCTGTTTCAAACTGTTTGTGGACGCGCCGTTGACCGATATCAAAGTGCCGCCGATCGCTCGACTTAAAATGCCAGATGGACATCCGACTCGACCCGCAAGGACCTCCATGAGCGAAGAATCCCCCCTCCTGCTCCCCGCCCCCAGCGAGCCCGCCATCACCCCAGCCCGCACGCGTCGCCCACGCCAGCGCAAGCCGGAGCCGACGATCACCAGCATCAGCCAGCAACCTGCTGCACTGGAAGTCGCCACCGCCCCCAAGGGCAGCAACGAAGACAGCACCTCGGCCCACCTGCCGGCCAGCTACCCCTACCGCACCCGCATGCGTCGCCAGGACTACGAAAAGGCCAAGCACGCGCTGCAGATCGAGTTGCTGAAGGTACAGAGCTGGGTGAAGGAAACCGGCCAGCGCGTGGTGATCCTGTTCGAAGGGCGCGATGCCGCAGGCAAGGGCGGCACCATCAAGCGGTTCATGGAGCACCTCAACCCTCGTGGTGCTCGCATCGTTGCCCTGGAAAAGCCTTCCGAGCAGGAAAAAGGCCAGTGGTACTTCCAGCGCTATATCCAGCATCTGCCCACGGCAGGTGAAATGGTGTTCTTCGACCGCTCCTGGTACAACCGCGCCGGCGTCGAAAAGGTGATGGATTTCTGCTCGCCACTGCAGTACCTGGAGTTCATGCGCCAGGCGCCGGAGCTGGAGCGCATGCTGTGCAACAGCGGCATCCTGCTGTTCAAGTACTGGTTCTCGGTGAACCGCGAAGAGCAGCTGCGCCGCTTCATCTCGCGCCGGGACGACCCGCTCAAGCACTGGAAGCTGTCGCCCATCGACATCAAGTCGCTGGACAAGTGGGAAGATTACACCGCAGCCAAGGAGGCGATGTTCTTCCATACCGATACTGCCGATGCGCCATGGACGGTGATCAAGTCCGATGACAAGAAGCGTGCGCGGATCAATTGCATCCGGCACTTCCTGCATTCGCTGGATTATCCGGGGAAGAACCACAGTGTGGCGCATGCGCCGGATGAGTTGCTGGTCGGTCGGGCGTCGCGAGGTTTCGAGGAAGATGAGGCAGAGCCGCAGGCCAGTTGAATCGGCGTGCCTGCTGCGCTTCAATACGCGCAATTTCCGCCCCACCAAGGATTCACCCCATGGCCACCCCCACCAAGCAACAGAAACGCGCCAAGCGCGCCGCCAGCAAGGCCAAGCAGAACCGCATGGTACGCAGCGGCCAGGCAGTCAAGGCCAGCGCTGGCGACAGCGCCAGCATCGAGCAGGTGTACAACAAGGCCATGGAATCGGGCAGCTACGACCCGCTGTTCAAGAAAATGAAGGAAGCCCAGGAAGGCGGCCTGGTGCCGATGATTTCGGTGTTCCTGGTAGACCCGCTGCTGGCCCTGGTGCTCAAGGGGCACAAGGAAGAACACGCCACCGACTACATCGTGCTGGTGTTCAATGCCTACCGCAAATGGCTGGACGGGGCCGACGAAGAGGCCACCATGGCCTGGCTGGAGAGCGATGAGTTCCAGGCAGCCTATGTGGCGGCTTCGGAGCTGGTTGCCAAGCAGCAACAGCAGCAGAAGCAGTTTGGCTGACAGGGCTGGATAACCTGCCCGGGCCCTATCGCCGGCAAGCCGGCTCCCACATGAACACCACAGGCCCGAAGGCAATGCCGTCCCTGTGGGCAAGCCCGCGAAAGGGCCGGAACAGGCAACAAAAAAGGCCGCGCCCTTCACAGGACGCGGCCTTTTCATTTCAGCCAGCGCGGATCAGTTGTCCAGCGCCACCCGCCCGGCAGCTTCACGCTTGCGGTGCACCAGCAAGCCAGCCGCCACCACACCAATGCTCAGCAATGCTGTCGCGATGATTTCGGCGCGGTGGTCCTCACGAAGCGCCATTACCACCAGAATGGCAATGATGAAGGCAATGGTCGCCCAGGTCAGGCCCGGGAACAGCCACATCTTGAAGGTGATCTTCTCGCCGCGGGCCTCACGCTGGGCACGCATGCGCAGCTGCGACACGGCAATCACCAGGTACACCAGCAGCGCAATGGCACCAGAGCTGGCCAGCAGGAACTCGAACACCTGGGCCGGGGCCACGAAGTTGGCGAACACACAGAGGAAGGCCGCTGCAGTGGACAGCAGAACCGCCACATGCGGGGTAGCCGACTTGGTGGTGCGCTGGGCAATGGCCGGGGCGTCACCACGCTTGCTCAGCGAGAACAGCATGCGCGACGAGGTGTACAGCGCCGAGTTCAGGCAGCTGGTCACGGCGATCAGCACGACGATGTCGACGATCAGCTTGGCATTCGGCACGCCGATGCGGCTCAGCACGGTCTGGTAGGAACCGGTCTCGGCCAGGGCCGGGTCGTTCCACGGCACCAGGGCCACGACCAGGAAGATCGACACCAGGTAGAACAGGCAGATACGCCAGATCACCGAGTTGGTGGCGCGGCTGATCTGCTTGCCCGGGTCCTTCGACTCGGCAGCGGCGATGGTAACGATTTCGGTACCCATGAACGAGAACATGGTGGTCAGCATGGCTGCCAGCACCGCGCCCAGGCCGTTAGGCATGAAGCCCTGGGTGTCGAACAGGTGGCTGGCACCGCTTACCTGGCTGCTCGGCACAAAGCCGAACATGGCAGCACAACCCACAGCGATGAAGCCGATGATCGCCAGCACCTTGAGCAGGGCGAACCAGAACTCGAACTCGCCGTAGTTCTTCACGCTGCACAGGTTGGTCAGGGTCAGCGCCAAGGTGATGACCAGGGAGAA
Source organism: Pseudomonas sp. A2 (assembly GCF_023100865.1). Taxonomy (NCBI): domain Bacteria; kingdom Pseudomonadati; phylum Pseudomonadota; class Gammaproteobacteria; order Pseudomonadales; family Pseudomonadaceae; genus Pseudomonas; species Pseudomonas sp. A2. Next base: position 383,458 of record NZ_CP039127.1, on the reverse strand, counting down.
CGCCCACAGGTCGACCGCAGGGAACCAGGCATGCAGGATGGCTGCGGCGGCGTTGGCCTCCAGCGGAATTACCAGTACCCAGAACCACCAGTACAGCCAGCCAATGGTGAAACCGGCCCAGCGCCCGATGGCGCGGTCGGCATAGGTAGAGAACGAACCGGTGTCAGGCGAGGCGACAGCCATTTCACCCAGCATGCGCATGACCAGCACGACCAGCGTACCGGCGGCAGCGTAAGCCAGCAGCACGGCAGGGCCGGCAGCAGCAATGGCGTGGCCGGAGCCAACGAAAAGGCCGGCACCGATGACGCCAGCGATGGACAGCATGGTCACATGCCGTTGTTTGAGCCCCTGAGCGAGGTCATTGGAATTGTTACCGCTCATTGAAACTACCTTTGTAAGGAGTGGACCACTCCGACTGCGGTTACGGAGCGCGCCCGGGGTTGACCTGGGCGTCGCTGCAATCGGCGGTTTCCTACTGGCAATAAGCGCGCCATGTGCTGAATGCATTCGTCAGAAAAGTCGGTAGCCCTTTTAGCATGCGGTTTGGAGGGCTTTCGGCCAACGGCTGACCGAAAGACCATCAAATCATCGGATTACTGAAATACCCACTTACAAACGCACCAAAGGTGCTCCCCGGTAACACCTGTGCACCGCTGCAATGCAAAAAAGTGCAACCTAGAGGTACAACCTAAAGACCTGGCCGCCCCCGTTCGCGGGCATGCCCGCTCCCACAGGTCAGGTGCAACCATTTGAGCCCTTTTAAAGAACCTGTGGGAGCGGGCGTGCCCGCGAAAGGTCTAAAACCGCTTCCATGAGCGGGCCAAAGCTGGCACCATCGCGCCTTTTTTCATCAAGGCTCTGGTGCTGGGCGACACCTTCGCGGACATCCGCGCGACGTTGCGCTGCAACGATGCGACAAACTGCCCCACCAGCGCCCCGAGTCCCCAGCGACCCTGTTGGCCGTGATAATGCCGCTATGCTAGCGTGGCGCACGCCAGGAAGGCCGCCAACAGCTGGGAACGCACCCGTACACATGAGGACCGCACATGGCTCAGGCCACGCCCGCGCTGGAAATCCGCAATCTGCACAAACGCTACGGCGAGCAGGAAATTCTCAAGGGCATTTCGCTGACCGCACGCGACGGTGACGTGATCTCCATCCTGGGGTCGTCCGGCTCCGGCAAGTCCACCCTGCTGCGCTGCATCAACCTGCTCGAAAACCCGCACCAGGGCGAAATCCTGGTTGCCGGTGAAGCCCTCAAGCTCAAGGCCGCCAAGAACGGCGACCTGGTCGCCGCCGACAACCGCCAGATCAACCGCCTGCGCAGCGAGATCGGTTTCGTCTTCCAGAACTTCAACCTGTGGCCGCACATGTCGATCCTCGACAACATCATCGAGGCGCCGCGCCGCGTGCTCGGCCAGAGCAAGGCCGAGGCCATCGAAGCCGCCGAAGCCCTGTTGAACAAGGTGGGCATCTACGACAAGCGTCACAGCTACCCCGCCCAGCTTTCCGGTGGCCAGCAGCAGCGCGCCGCCATTGCCCGTACCCTGGCCATGAAGCCCAAGGTCATCCTGTTCGACGAGCCAACTTCGGCGCTCGATCCGGAAATGGTCCAGGAAGTGCTAAACGTTATCCGCGCATTGGCCGAAGAAGGCCGTACCATGCTGCTGGTGACGCACGAGATGAGCTTTGCCCGCCATGTGTCCAGTGAAGTCGTCTTCCTGCACCAGGGCCTGGTCGAAGAGCAGGGATCGCCGCAGCAGGTCTTCGAGAACCCGACCTCGGCGCGTTGCAAGCAATTCATGTCCAGCCACCGCTAACGGAGCAATACATGCACACTTACAAGAAGTTCCTCCTGGCAGCTGCTGCCACGCTGGTGATGTCGGCCAACGCCCTGGCCGCAGAAAAACTGCGCATGGGTATCGAAGCCGCCTACCCACCGTTCAACAACAAGGATGCCAGCGGTAACGTGGTCGGCTTCGACAAAGACATCGGCGACGCCCTGTGCGCCAAGATGAAAGTCGAGTGCTCGGTCGTCACCTCCGACTGGGACGGCATCATCCCGGCCCTGAACGCCAAGAAGTTCGACTTCCTGGTGTCGTCGCTGTCGATCACCGACGAGCGCAAGCAGGCCGTCGACTTCACTGACCCCTACTACTCCAACAAACTGCAGTTCATCGCACCGAAGAACGTCGACTTCAAGACCGACAAGGCTTCGCTCAAGGGCAAGGTAATCGGCACCCAGCGCGCCACCCTGGCTGGCACCTGGCTGGAGGACAACTACGGTGACGACGTAGAGATCAAACTCTACGACACCCAGGAAAACGCCTACCTCGACCTGGTTTCCGGCCGCATCGACGGAATCCTGGCCGACAAGTACGTGCAGTACGAGTGGCTGAAGAGCAAAGACGGCTCGAACTTCGAGTTCAAGGGCGAGCCGGTGATGGACAGCGACAAGATCGGCATTGCCGTGCGCAAGGGTGACACCAAGCTGCGCGACGACCTGAACAAGGCCCTGGCAGAAATCAAGGCCGACGGCACGTACAAGAAGATCAACGACAAGTACTTCCCGTTCAGCATCGAATGATCCGCCCCGACCGGCGCGCCCTTGCGGCGCGCCAGTCCCTAGAATGACCTGCCCATGAATATCGACCTGCACGGATTCGGTCCGGCCATGATGGCCGGCACTCTGATGACCGTAAAACTGGCGCTTTGCGCCTTGCTGCTGGGCCTGGTCCTGGGCCTGCTCGGCGCCCTGGCCAAGACTTCCGCAATCAAGCCGCTGCAATGGCTTGGTGGCTTCTATTCGACCCTGGTTCGCGGCGTGCCCGAACTGCTGTGGGTACTGCTTATCTATTTCGGCACCGTCGGCTTGATGAACGCCCTCGGTGAAGCCCTGAACATGCCAGGCCTGGAGCTCAGCGCCTTCGCTGCGGGCGTGATCGCCCTGGGCCTGTGCTTCGGCGCCTACGCCACCGAAGTGTTCCGTGGCGCCATCCTGGCAATCCCCAAGGGCCACCGTGAAGCCGGCCTGGCGCTTGGCCTGTCCAAAGGCCGCATCCTGTCGCGGATCATCCTGCCGCAGATGTGGCGCATCGCCCTGCCCGGCCTTGGCAACCTGTTCATGATCCTGATGAAGGACACCGCCCTGGTGTCGGTGATCGGCCTGGAAGAAATCATGCGCCACGCACAAATCGGCGTGACCGTGACCAAAGAGCCGTTCACCTTCTACATGGTCGCGGCCTGCATCTACCTGAGCCTGACCATCATTGCCATGACCGGTATGCACTTCATGGAAAAACGCGCCGCTCGCGGCTTTGCGAGGGCCGAATAATGAATTGGGAAGTCATCATCAAATGGCTGCCACGCCTGGCCCAGGGTGCGACCCTGACCCTGGAGCTGGTGGCCATCGCGGTGGTTGCCGGGTTGATCCTGGCCATCCCGCTGGGCATCGCCCGCTCCTCGCGCCACTGGTATGTGCGCGCGGTGCCGTTCAGCTACATCTTCTTCTTCCGTGGCACACCGCTGCTGGTGCAGCTGTTCCTGGTCTACTACGGCCTGGCGCAGTTCGACGCGGTGCGTTCGAGTTCGCTGTGGCCGTACCTGCGCGACCCGTTCTGGTGCACCGTGCTGACCATGACCCTGCACACTGCTGCCTACATCGCCGAGATCCTGCGCGGCGCGCTGCAGTCGATCCCCAAGGGGGAGATCGAGGCGGCGCGGGCGCTGGGCATGTCTCGGGCTAAGACTCTGTTCTACATCATGCTGCCACGCGCCGCGCGCATCGGCCTGCCGGCGTACAGCAACGAAGTGATCCTGATGCTCAAGGCCAGCGCCCTGGCCAGTACCGTGACCCTGCTGGAACTGACCGGCATGGCCCGTACCATCATCGCCCGTACCTACCTGCCGGTAGAGATCTTCTTTGCCGCCGGGGTGTTCTACCTGGTGATCTCGTTCGTGCTGGTGCAGGGCTTCAAGCTGCTGGAGCGCTGGTTGCGCGTGGATGCGTGCCAGGGCCGCTGAGACCTCACTGACTGCTTCGCGGGCACGCCCGCTCCCACAGGGACCCCACAGCCCTCAAGCTGTGCACTATACCTGTGGGAGCGGGTTCACCCGCGAAGAGGCCCTGAAAACCAACACACATCCCATGCCCAACCACCTCCACAGCCCCCACCTAAGCACCCGCTTCCAGGCCCTCGACCAGTTCCTGATCGAGCACCAGCAACTGTGGAAACCCCGCCCCTTCACCAGCCTGCAGCTGGCTTGGGAAACCGCCCACCCCGAGCTTGCCGCCCACCTGCGCCAATGCTCCCTGGAAGACGCCGAAACCGACACCACCGCTGCCCCGTTGCCCGCCCCGTTCCCGCAACTGGCCCAGCAAGCCCGACAGCTTTCGGCACTCGGCAACCTCCCGGAAACCGACCTGCCCCCCGCCGCGCACCGCCTCGACGTAGCCGTCCCCGGCCGCAAATGGCAGCAGATCGAAGCCTTCGCCAGCCACCTGGCCTTCCGCGAACAGCCCCGTCACTGGCTGGACTGGTGCTCCGGCAAAGGCCACCTGGGCCGCCGCCTGCTGCAACCCGGCCAACACCTGACCTGCCTGGAATACGACGCCGAACTGGTCGCCGCCGGCCAGGCCCTGAGCACGCACCACCACTTGCCGGCGCAGCATGTGCACCAGGATGTGATGGCCAACGACAGCGCCCGCCACCTGGCTGGCGACAAAAGCGTGGTTGCCCTGCACGCCTGTGGCGACCTGCATGTGCGCCTGATGCAACTGGCCAGCCAGCAAGGTTGCCGACAACTGGCCGTGGCCCCCTGCTGCTACAACCGCATCGCGGCGCAGCATTACCAGGCGTTATCCACAGCCGCCCAAGCCTCCAGCCTGCGGCTGTCACTGGACGACCTGGGCCTGCCCTTGAGCGAAACCGTTACCGCCGGCGCCCGCGTGCGGCGCCAGCGCGACACCTCGATGGCCCGGCGCCTGGGCTTCGACCTGCTGCAACGCCAGCAGCGCCAGACCGACGAGTACCTGCCGACGCCATCGCTACCTGTGGCCTGGCTGGAGAAGCCCTTCGAGCAGTACTGCCGCGACCTGGCCGAACTCAAGCAATTGCAGCTGACTGGCAACCCTGACTGGGCTGCCCTGGAAGCCGCAGGCTGGCAACGCCTGGCCGAGGTCCGCAACCTGGAGCGCGTGCGCAACCTGTTCCGCCGGCCGCTGGAGCTGTGGCTGGTACTCGATCGCGCCCTGTTCCTCGAAGAACAAGGCTACAACGTGCGCCTTGGCCTGTTCTGCGACTACCCACTCACCCCGCGCAACCTGCTAATCCTTGCCGAACGCGACCGTTAGCCGCAGCACAACCTGTGGATAACTCTGTGAACAAGCTTGTGATTACCTGTTGGATCCAAGCGCTATTTCAAGCGTTTGGCTTATTCCGGCTTGCGCGTCAAGGCCAGTAAAAACAGGCGTTTGCGCAAAGACCGGCGGTGTATCGATCCGGCATGCCTTTCGCGCAAGTCGCCGATGCCACTTGTGCATAAACATCTCTTGTGGTTGGCGACTGCGTCTAAAGCCTTACCCAGAATGGCCTGATTTACGCGGTCCCTTGTAGGAGCGGCCTTGTGTCGCGAAAGGGCTGCAACGCAGCCCCAGCGATCTCTGCAAATACGCCAAAAACGGGGGCCGCTTTGCGGCCCATCGCGACACAAGGCCGCTCCCACACTGACCGCATCAGGGCTCAATGCGCCTTGTTCTTGGCAATCTCGATATCGTTCATCAGCGCCTTGGCCATGTCGCACAGATAATCGGCGGCGCCCAGGAATTTATGGTCATCCTCCATATCCCCCTCGCGCACCAGATGCTTGATGTAACCCATCAGGATCGAGACATGCTCATAGGCAGCATCGACGGGGACGCCAGGCTCGACGCGTAGCAGATTGAGGGATGGGTTACCGGCTGCGAGGAAGGTTTCCACGCCTGCGGTGGTGATGGGTTCGATGATGGTTTTCTTCATGGCATAAATCCTTACTCGGGGAGGGGACTGCCAGAAATCTTTCTCACGGATTTGGGTGGCAGCCGTACGCGGGGTGAGAAACCGGTCGAATAAGGAAGCCCGGCCAGACCGAAGTCTGCCCGCGTACGGCCACCATAAATGGGTAGCGCTTATTCGATCAGGGTTCTCACACCCGGTCGCCAGAGCGACCCGAAAACGGTATCCGTGAGCCATTTCCCCGACAACAGCGATACTTCGGCGGCGCGCGTAGGATAGTTCCGAAGCCACCAAACCCTGAAGCCATTAGCCCCCTGGTTCAGAATTTTCGTACGGCTGAGGGCCCTTTCGCGGGTAAACCCGCTCCCACAGGAATCTCACAAGGCTTGAGAACAGTGATATCTCTGTGGGAGCGGGTTCACCCGCGAAGAGGCCAGAACAGGCAACAAAAAGCTAAAGCCTCACCGCTGATCCCGCCCAACGGTGTATCATCCGCCCCCCAAATGATTAAAAAGTGACGTCGCGCGCTGCCCGCCAGCCCCGCGACCTTCTGGCGTTGCGCCAGAACCGACAATGGACTAACGGACCCGACCATCGTGACCCAAGCCAAGCCCCTCGCCCTGCTGACCCTCACCCTGGCTCTGACCGCCTGCACCAGCGGCACCGCTCCCCACCCCACCAGCAGCCTGGGCTGGAACCACCCCGGCATGCAGCTGGGCGGCGACAACGGCCTGCCCCTGCGCACCGAAAGCCCCTGCCGCAAGCGCGGCTGCGACAACGACAAGCTGTTCTTCAACCCGGGCAAAACCGAGCCGAGCGTCACCACCATCCATCGCGGCTGGTAGGAAAATTCTTCTTTCAGGTCGGTGACTTAGGTCATTTGCGAACATTCGCAACGAAGTGGTTTACAGGCGCCAACCGATCGTTATAATGACGCCCCATTGCCGGTATAGCTCAGATGGTAGAGCAACTGACTTGTAATCAGTAGGTCCCGGGTTCGATTCCTGGTGCCGGCACCACCTTAGAGGCCCCGCAATGCGGGGCTTTCGCCTTTCTGGGGTTCCGTGAAAGCGATTTTCACATGGCCTCAGCGTCCACAAAATGTCCACATGCGGTTAGCTAGCCTCTTCAGCCACGAAGAGCGCTTGGCGACAAGCTCATCAGCCAAAAGCATCGCCTCCTCCAATAAATCCGCAGCATCGTCAAAATCTTCTGCCTCATCACTACCTTGGGCGAGAATGCCACCCTCAGAAACGTCTGCTCGGACGCTTTCAGCGAGGATGTGGAATCGGACAATAGAGACCGCTTCATGCTCTGACAGTACCCCCAATCGACCGAGATTCGCCTTATAGATTTGGTTGTAGTCTGTGGAGATTGGTATTTCGAACTTCCAGACGGTGCCTTTCGCTCGCATCTGCTCGCCGAGCGAGCCTTTAAGCTCAACTGCAGTTTCTCGAAGATCGTCTAAATACCCCCGCATCCGGACTACATCTCTAAGGGCTGCGACCTCCGCCAGGAGAGATGCCCTAACACTGCGCTTATCGCATCTCTCTTGATATAGGCGCCCAAAGATGACTGAAGCAATGGTGAAACAGCCAGCGAGCACGGCGACAATTAAAGGCGTATATCCGCTGTTTCCGCTACCTGCGTTGTCACCTGTGATCTGCCAGACCACGGTGCACCACTCTAAACCTGCCTTCATCGTTCACCTGCCAAGGCTGCAATCGGATTCAAAGCTACTACTTCAGCGAGATGGCCAGGACTGAAGTGGGCATAGCGCATCGTCATGGTCAGGGAGGAGTGACCAAGAACCCGCTGCAAGGTCAGGATATCGCCTCCATTGGCCATGTAGTGGCTGGCGAAGGTGTGCCGCAGAACGTGCGTGAGCTGGCCATCTGGTAACTCGATGCCGGCGGCCTCGATCGCTTCGCCAAACTTCTTGTAGCAGTCACCAAATGGCAAAGCAGCCTTGACCTGGTCTTCCAGCGCCTGGGTTATCGGTACTACCCGACTTTTGGAATTTTTGGTGCGGTGATAACTGATTCGCTGGCCCCGAACCTGCTTAGGGGTCAACCCTTCTGCCTCAGACCAACGTGCACCTGTGGCGAGGCAAACTCTTGCAACCACCCCGGCCTTGTCCGAGATTGCATCCAACGCCTTGAGCAGTGATGGGATCTCGCCCTTCTCCAGGTAAGCCATTTCCGTTTCGTCGAACTTGAGCCGGCGAACCTTCTCCAGGGGATTTCCCCCCGACCACTCTCCTAGTCGATCCAGCTCGTTGAAAACCGCACTGAGATAGGCCAGTTCATGGTTCAGGGTGTTGGGGCTCACAGGCTTGGCCTTCTGCCCTTTCTTCATCCCATTCCCAGGTGAAGTGCGGCCATGCTCACCAGCCAAACGCTCGGCGCGGTACTTCGTGAAGTGCGCAGCTGTAAAGTCGGCTGCGCGAGGATTTCCCATGCGTTCGGCCATAGCCTGCAGAGCCCGCTGACGCTCCTCACCTCGCTTCAAGGTTTGGCCATGCAGCTTGTGCCAGAGGTCTACCAAGTCGGTCAGACGTCGATCGTCACGCTTGGATTTCTTCTCGAATTCTCCTCGAGCTCCATCCCCCATCAGCATCCGCTCGGCGTGAATCGCCTCACTCTTGGATTTCAGTTTGCGACGCACGCGAGGCCCATCACGGCCCTCTGGCCTGCAATCGACCAGCCATTCGCCTGAATCCAGTTTCTTGATCGACATGGGTTAAACCGGGCTCACCTGGCCACATGTGGGAGCCACGTCGCCAGTCATCAGCCACAGCGTGTATTTCTTGAAGCGCTCGTGATTCGTGATCTTGAGCAGCGCTACAGAACTCACTTCGGTGCGCAGTGCCAGCTCGTACTTTTTGTAGCTGCTCAGGCTCAGTCCGGTCGCTTCGCAAAGCTCAGACTGGGTCAGACCTTCCTTGATCCGGATCGCCTTCAGCTTCTCAGCTAGCTCCATTAACTGCATCTCCCTCTTGACATGGTTCCGTATGGGTACTTAACCTAGGTTCCATATGGGTACTTTTAACCCAAATATCCCTAAATATCCGGTGCAGAGGTTAACAGAATGCAGATTGCTATCGACACGCCATACGTGACCATCGCTGAGTTCGTGAAGCGTTCCGGCCAGTCCAAAAGCGCCGTCGAGAACGAAATCAAGGCAGGGCACTACCTGACCCGGCCGAAGGAAATCGGGTCCAAAAGCGCAGTGCTTATCAACATGGTCCACATGACTCTGGAAGCCGCAGAGCAGGCAGAGCGCGTTCGTTTGGCAGCGAAGCGGTAAGGGACTGAAATGAACGCACGGATCACACCGGAACACTTTGACCGGATCTACCTTGAGGACGTCATTCCCGCCCTTGAGCGCGACCCGGAACTGGGTTTCCAAGCCAAGGACGAGACGAAGGAATACCTGAACAAGGGCGTATGCCCGAGTTGCGGTAAGCGTTCTGTGTTCGTCAAGAAAGAGAAGCCATACCAACTCAAATGCAACAGGCTGAACAACTGCGGCTATGAGGAACGCACCCGCGATCGCTACCAGCACCTGTTCGAGAACCTGAGTGAGCGTTTTCCGTCGACCCCGGAGAACCCTACCGCAACCGCAGACGCTTACTTGAGCCGAGCCCGCGGCTTCGACATCAGCAAGCTGCAGGGCTGGTACACCCAAGGGCGTCGCCAGATGAAGCCGTCCGGGGAGTGGGCTGACACTGTCCGTTTCCCGCTCTGCGACGGCTACTGGGAGCGCATCATCGATGCGCGAGCCATCGCGGGTAACGAGAACCAGAAGGCCGGGATTAAGGCCGGTATGAAGTACACAAATTCCGGATGGGTGCCGCCTGGGCAGACGATCGAGAAACATGATCGGGTGTACATCGTCGAAGGCATTTTCCACGCTATCGCTCTCCACCTGGCCGGCTTCAAGGCAATCGCCGCGATCAGCTGCGTGAACTTCCCTTGGGACATCGTCGAGGCCAACGAAGGCAAGATGGTCACCTGGGTAGTCGCCCTGGACGACGACAAGGCAGGCCGGACCTATATCCGCAAGCACCTCAAACAACTGCGCTCGATGAAAGAGATCGGGTGGGTTGCCCTGGCTGGCGAACTGGATTGGGACGACGTCTACCGTGACGGCAAACTTGACCAGGCCTTCATCGATGATGCCTGCTACAGGGGCCGGCTGTTCACCGCCGAGAGTGCGCGCAAACTGGCCTACCTGGTCTACCTGCGCCGGCCGGCCGGCTTCTACCTGGTTGAGTTCAACAACCAGTTGTTCTCTGTTCGGGTCAACCAGGCCGAGCTGACCAAGGCCCTGGACGACCAGAAGCTGGAAGGCAACCGCGACATCTTCTACGGCGCATCACGGGTGGAGCAGGTATCCAACTGCGTACCGGACCTGGACTACCTGGAAAAGGATGTCATCACCGGCGAGCAGCGCTATCACTTCAGCTTTGCCTTCCCTGACCAAAGCCGCAACTGCCAAGCCGCACTTTCCTCGGGATCGATCGCTGATCCCCGTGGCTTCGTGAAGGGCATGCTGGACTTCACACCTGGCGGTAACTTCGAAGGTGGCGCGCGCGAGTTGGCCTGGCTCAAAGCCAAATGGCTGAATGACGAATACCGACCTGTTCGCACCGTGCGCAGTCTGCCGTTCCTTGGATACGACGAAGAGACAGGCACCTATTGCTTCCCTGAATTTGGTTTTCAGGGTGGCCGCGAGCTGCAGGTGAACAGCCACGGTTTCATCGAGGTGAAAGGTCGAGGGATCAAGACGGCGCTGGCCACCGTCAAATTCGAACGCGGCGAAGAGTTCGACCCGTCCTGGTTCCGCGACTTCGTGGACGTCACTGGTATGAATGGCCTTGGCGCGCTGGCGTGGTGGACCGCCTCCCTCTTCGTGCAGCAGATCGCAAGCCAGCAGGCATCGTTCGGCTTCCTGGAGCTGAGCGGCGAACCAGGCTCTGGTAAGTCCATGTTGCTCCGCCTGCTCTGGCGCCTGCTCGGTCGGGAAAATACTGAAGGCATCAAACCAAGCGGCTCGGGGGCAAGTGCCGTCGGCCTGCTCCGGTCATTCGCTGAGGTCAGCAACCTACCGCTGGTACTGATCGAGTCCGATCGGACCTACATCGATGCCCAAGGGCGCACGGTCACCATCCAGTTCACCTGGGATGACGTCAAACCGATGTTCGACTACCACGCACAGCTGCGTGTGACCGGCGCAAAGACGACCGGCAACGAAAAGCGTGTAGACCTCTGGCGGGGCGCGCTGGCCATCGCACAGAACGCGAGCGTAACCGGTGACGAGGCCACGCTGTCCCGGATCGTCCATTTCCACTTCACGAAGGATGGCCACAGCCTCGCACTGAAACCAAAAGCCGAACGCCTCAAAGCCCTGCGAGCCAAGCAACTGGGCGGCTACCTCCGCCGCTGCCTGTCCAATGAAAAAGTGTGGTTGGAACGCTACTTCGAAGCCTTTCCACGCTACGAGAGCAAGCTGATGGAAAACCCGGCCATCACCGAAATGCGGATCTACCAATCCCACGCCCAGGTGTTGGCAGCGGCCTATGCCACACAGATGTTCTTCCCTGACTGGAGCAACCAGGACCTGGATCAGCTCGCTGCCCATGTCGAGTCCCGTGCTGTCGATCGGCAGCAGCGTTGCAAGTCGGAAGACCCTACTGCGGCGAAGTTCTGGCAGATCTACCACTACCTCAACGAAGACGTAGTGACGACGATCGATGGCGATGGTGAGCGCGAGGAAATCCGGGAGACGCTGAACCACAGCATCGACAAAGAGCTGATCGCTATCAACATCGAGCACTTCCAGCAGCGCTGCAGGATGGCCGGCCAGGAGGTCATCCCCGACGTCCAGCTGCGCCGCGCCCTCTATAGCAGCACCACGCACAAGTTCATCGAGATACGCAAAGCCCGTTCCCGCATCGAGAAGCGGTCCCTGAACCTCTGGTTCTTCAGCAAACGTGGAGGGGCCTAAAACGTATGGGGTCAACCTGGGCCGGGGTGATCCAAGGGGGATAGGGAATTTGTGTGAAGCCCCCTGTTTTATCTGGAATATCCAGAACATTGGTAAATAGATAAGAAAAAAATCAATAAATACAGGTAGTTGAGAGAGGTAAACATGTTCCGGTAGCACCAGAACTTACCAGAACAGACCGGAACAAATTCCGTTCTACCATGTTCCGGCAATGTTCCACCCGTGACTTCTCACCGGAACATGGCTGGAGGCCACGAATCACGCGGCCTGCAGCAACTTTGAGAGAAAACCCTGTTCCGGAATGTTCCGGTACTGCCAGAACATTCTGGCAAGGCTGGAGGCCGCGTATTTCGCGGGCTCCCAGTTTCGCCCCTGACGATGTTCCGGATGTTCCGGACAAAACGGGGGCACCCACAAGTTTGTTCCGCCACCAGGCGATTTAAGGAGAGGCAATCCATGCGACAAGAACTTAATCCTGAACTGCAGCAGTGCGAGCTGTACCGCGTCGAGGAAGGGGGAAAATGGAAATGAGCAACGGACTCCGCACCATGGCTTCTGCACTGGCCGCCATCCAGGCGCATCAGGCACAAGTCCCAGCTATCCGCATCGCAGGCACTCAGGCACTAAACCGACTGGTACCGATCGCACTGCGTGACAGCGGCCAGAGCCGTGTCTTGGGCCGCTTCCTGCTGAGCGTTTACAACGGCGAAGACTTCCCCTTTGTCATGAGCGATCTGCGCAGTCTGGACCTGACGTTGTTCGAGGACTGCCTGAAGGTGCTGATGATGGATTACACGCCTGACCTGGAGGTGCATGAGCGGATCGCGAATGGCAGCCAGATCTGGCAGCGCCTGATCGAGCAGTGGGCGCCGGAGACGTTGGAATGAATGTGCTCTACACAATCGATGGACAGGCCGGGTCGATGCTGATGCCCGCGACCTATCTGCTGGTTGCCCGGCCAGAGGACTTGGCTGAGCTGGTGACAAGCGACTTTTGGCGCAATCACCAGACCCCACCCGAGCGCTGCGTAGTGCACCTGCACAGCGTAGACAACACGGACCTGGGGAGCTTTGAGGTTCGAAGTGTGACGCGCCCGGTATTCACGGCGAAGGCGATGAAGTAGAGCAGAAGGGACAGTGCCAAGGAGTTGCAGCTCCTCGGCACCAACCACTACCAGGAGAAGAGACATGCAAGCACCCAACCCAAGCAGCAGCGGTTCGAAGGCTACCACAACGCCGCGCCACCTGCAGGCTACCGCCATCGTCGGCGGGGCCTTGATTGGTTTCTTGGTAACCAAGACATCAGAAGCCCGCACACAACTGGAAAGCGTAGCCGACATGGCCTGCCGCCTGGGCGATCTGAGCGCTCAGGACACCGCCATCGTTCGCCAGCTGCTGGCACAGCACCCACGCACTGTATTGAACTGAGGGAAAGACTATGCAACAGCAATACACCACCCCCAACTCCCGCACTGCTGATAAGTTCGTCGTTCGGTTGCCAGACGGTCTGCGCGCTGACATCGCCGTGCTGGCCGAGGACAATGATCGCAGCATGAATTCGGAGATCGTCAATCGCCTGAAGCGCTCGATCACCCAAGACCAGTTGAACGAGGAACAAACCAAGCTGATCGGCATGCTCCTGCAACGCATTACCGAACTTGAGGAAAAGCTGCAGTCTGACACGGAGGCCGCGTAATGCTGATAGATGGTCGCTTGGTGGCTCTGTGTGAGCAGGATGTGGCAAATGCCCGGCAGCAGTTGGGCCTGCCCCTGGACTTCTACATTGTCGACGCAACACAGCAGCTTTACCACGACACCGACAACGGACTGGCCATCATCCCTCTGCCCGCTGACGTCTTTGTGATGGCATTCGAGAACACGAACGGGGACCGAAAATATGGAGCCGTCAAGCTGACACCTATATAGGTCTTGCACGACCCAATAAAAACGGGCGCATATGCGCCCGTTTTTCGTATCTTCGGATTACTAAACTGCAAGATGCCCACAACATACACATTAAGTGTCAATATACACGTATTGTATATTGCATATATTGACAAGACTCCTTCAAGAATTTAATTCCACACTTCAAAGGAAAATTCAAGATCTTGACGCGTCGCATTGTGGCGCACAGAATATTAGCCATGTGCCATCATGCAAAAACGGAGTTACGCCATGACACACCCTGCGCCTTGCCTGATCCAGCTTGCTGACGATCTTGAAAGTCACGGCAATTTGCTTGCCCTATTGAATGAAGTCCCAGCAGACGAACTTACTGATCGTGGACGCATAGGCCTTATCCAGTTTTCACACTCCCTGATGAGGGACTTCGAAAAGATCGAAAAGCAATTTAAGCGCTATCGAGCATCAATTGCACCGAGCTGTTGAAATATTTCTTGCTGTCGTGCTCTGGGTAACGCCCGCAGTTGATCGAACACAAGTCGGTCCATCATCTGCGCAGAAGGCGTCAGGGTATGCGAGAAAGTCAGGTGCGCGACCCAGCGGTGGCCGCAATCCAGACAAGTGCAGTACAAGGAAGAAAACTCCCGTGATATGTCGTTCCTAGATGATATCCGCCCCTTCCCGTTACATTCCTTGCAGTAAACTCGCATATCCCCTCCCCAGGGTTCCTGTATGGGTACTATTTTGCCACACAAAAGTGCTCAATGCGCCGATAGTTCATTTCAAGACTCAGCCGCAACCTGCTCCCTCCAATTGAACCTGCGATCTTCCCGCAGAACTTCATTCGCCTGCTCGAACAACTGACAGATCGGCAAAATCTCGTTGCTGGTATATACCCTGTCGATTTTCTCGATGTCCCCGAACCCACCGCTGTTCTCCGGAATGATGCCCGCCAGTGCCGGATTCATGCGCCAGGCGGCGATGATGTCGTTCCTGGTGATGTTCTTCACTTTCTCCAGCTCGTCCTTCGCCTGGAAATCACCCACTGGGATGATCTTGATCGCGTTCTCATGCCCGCCTGGAATGTTCACGAACATCGAACGGAAGTTACCCACCCCCTTACTTGCGCTGATTTGCGAGCGCAGGTTGTCTTCGTCCTCCTCGGACAAGTTCGGATCATTGGTATAGAAGATGTAGCCCGCGTGGGCACCGTTGCTGTAGTAGCGCCGACGGAACAGCGTGGCCGCTTCATTCAGCAGCAGCGCCTGCAGGCCGCCGAGGTAGTCCGGAATCCCGTAGATGTTCTGCTCGACGTCGTAGTCCTTGATGTGGACAATCTCGTCCTGGTCGTACTCCTCCTCCTCGCCGTTCTGCAGCAACTGGACAAAGCCGCCATCCACCTTTACGCGCATGTTGATCGCCGGCAGGTGCTCCAGCTCCAGGACGTGCCCCAGGAAGTTTTCGTGCGCCAGGAAATAGGCCTCCCCGAACACCATGTAGTCCAATGCGGCGCAGCTCATCGTGTGAGCACTGCAACCTTCCGACGCGATGAACTCACGCAGCAGCAAGTTGCGCTTGAACTTGGGAATGGCGCCGTGATGCGCGTTGGCCCGCAGCAGCTTGGCCAGGCCGGCGCGGGAGACCGGCGGTTTGTACAGGCGTCCGTCGTCGCTGGGAAAGATGCCCAGGTACTCGCCGATGTTGGACGTCAGCACCTGCTCTGGCTCCCCGAACGTGAACACCCGCGTGGGCTGCTGTGCCTGTCGCTGTCTGGCGTGGGGTTTTGTCTGTCGTTTGGGCATGGCTTCCGCTCGTGAGGTAACGGCTCTTGCGCCGCTTGTTGGTGTTCAAGGGTTCGTTGTGCAGGGCGTGCATCACAGCCCATGCGATGTCGGCGTGGCCGGTGGCCTCGGTCCTGGACGCGCTGAAGGTGATTTGCCCGCCGCCGGTGGTGCCGCGCTTGATGGTCAGGAAGGCCTGCGCGATATCGGTCCAGCCCGCGTCCCACTCGATCCGGCCTGCGCGGATAACGTCCTGGGCTTTCAGCACCAGGGTCGTTTTCGTTTCCAAGCTGTAGTGGATCCGCTGCGCACGCGGGTAGAAGTCGCAAACCACGTCGTACACCCCGATGCCGACGCCAGTGGTGTCGATGCCGATGTGCTGGACGTTGAAGCGCTCGGTCAGTTTCTTGATCTGTGCCGCCTGGTACGTGAACGACTGTCCACGCCAGCTGTATTTCTCCAGGATCCGGAAATTGCCGCCCGGATCCGCCGGCGGCGCGACGACAACGCAAGTGGCATCGTCGCGGGTACGGCTCGGGTCGTAGCCGATCCAGACCGGGCTGTTGCCGAATGGTCGATCCGCGTCTTGGTCGTAGTCGTCCCATAGCATCAGGTCGGAGTAGCAACCTTCCAGATCCTTTAGGCCGAACGCGCTCTGCGTGCTGTCGATGAACTTGCAGTAGAACAGCTGCTGGAACTTGTCCTCGTCGTACTCCAGCTCCAGTTGGGCTACATCGAACAGATCACAGCCACCGGCAATAGCGTCGTCCAGGGTGATCGTCTTGCGCCATTGACCGTCTGGGCACAGCGCGCCCTGGGTGTATGCGGCCTCCGCTGGCCACTCGCCGGCCGCTTTCTTCCGGCGTTTGTCGTTGCGGAAGGTCTCGCCCGTCCAGAACGGGTACGCCTGGTGGCTGACAGCGCTGGGCGTGGAGAAATAGGTCTTGCGCCATTTCTTGTGTGTGCCCATGGCACTGGCCACGGTGCTCAGCTTCTCGAAGTCGCGGATCCAGAAGTATTCGTCCACATAAACATGCCCGTGATAGCCCTGGGCTGTGCTGCTGTTGGTCGAGAGGAAACGCAGCTCGGCGCCGTTGCTGAGGACGATCGGGTTGCCGGTCAGCTCAATGCCGAACCACTTCTGGGCAAACTGGATAATGTAGCTACGGAAGATCTCGGACTGGGCACGGCTGGCCGACAGGAACACCTGGTTGTCCCCAGTCAGCACGGCATCCATGAAGGCCTCGCCGGCGAAGTAGTAGGTCAGACCGACCTGCCGACTTTTTAGGATGTTGCGCAGCCTGCAGGTCAGCGGATTCTGTTTCGCCGCGAACAGCTCCTGCTGGTACCGGTACATTTTGGAAATGAACTTGTCGAGGAAGTCCACCTCGGTCAGGCCACTGACATCGTTCTTCGCGGGTTTCTCCCGCTTCTTGCCACCGCCACCGCGACGCTCTCGGCGCTGGCCCTGGTCCCGATCGCCCTGCTCCCGCGCTGGCTCGCTCGCCGCCGGTGCTGGTGCGGCTGGCTTGCTCGCCTGCTTAATCAGCTTTTCCCGCACAGCAGTCAGCCGGTCCAGCTCGTCCAGGTCGCCCTTGGTCAGCGTGTCCTGTTTTTCGCAGATGAGCGTGATCCGCCGGCTGATCGCTGTCAGCGGTTCCTCATCGGTCAACATCTCGTCCCAGCTGCCTTGGCGGATCCAGTAATAGATGATCCGCACGTTCGGCAGCTTCAGTTGAGCCTGGATTTCCTTCACCGAGGCACGGCGCAGGTACAGCCGCTTGGCGGCCTCTTTGACTTCGATCGAGTAGTTCATGGGGAGGAGTCTATGCGCCGAAACAGCCCCAAACGCGGTGTAGAAGTGAGCGAAATTCCTAGAATTAACGAATAGGAATTCTGCTCAAGCAAACCGATTGGCCGGTGCCGATCGGCTCCCTATCGTGGCGCTCATCGACCCCCACCGAGCGCTTCAAACGATGCCCAGATCCCTTGTCTCCTACTGGAAACGCGTAGCTGTCAGCGGCCCGACCGCAGACGGCCGCGAAATCACAGTCCAGGAGCTGCGCGACTGCGCGGACACCTACAAGTTGTCCCGCTATACCGCTGTGATCTGGAGTGAGCACGAACGCTGGCCAGGCTCCCACGGCACCGTCTTTGCCGTACGCCTCTTGGACGAGAACGACGATCCAGAGCTGGAGCCTGGCCAGGTGGCCCTGGAAGCCCAGTTGAAGCCAAACGACAAGCTGCTGAGCCTGAACGACCAGGGCGAGAAGCTGTTCACCAGCGTGGAAATCACCCCGAATTTCGCCAACAGCGGGCGCCATTACCTGACCGGCCTGGCTGTCACCGACTCCCCTGCCAGCTTGGGCACCCAGGAGCTGTATTTCTCCCGGGGCGCCCGCAAGGGCCATCGCTACCACAAGACCTCCTACTTCTGCGCTGCCGTTGAGCTGGGCGGGCTGCGCGAGGGTGGCCGGCAACAAAGCGAGCTGCGCCGTCTGTTCTCTGCTTTGACCGGCCTGTTCAAGAGCTTCGCCGAAACCACAACCCCCTCACCCGACGAGACCAAACCGATGGATGAAGCAACAGCCAAGGCGCTCAAGGCGCTGTATGACCAATTCGTGATCCTGCTGGCCGGCCTGCAGGCTGTCCTGGAACCTGTAGTTGAAGACGTCGATGACGCCGACAACAAGGAACAGGTCGATGCCGTGGGCGCAGCCGTCCAGGATGTGGTGGACGAAGCGGATGAAAACCGCGAGTTCAACCGCAAGGGCGGCAAAGGCGGCAAGGGCAAGGATGAGGTCAAGGAACTCAGCGCCCGCGTTGAGGAGCTGACCCAGACCATGACCCAGATGTTCAACTCGACCCAGAACCGCCGCCAGGTCAAACGCACCACTGGCGCAGCTGGCGAGAAGAAACGCGGCGGGGGTCTGCGCTAATGGGCGCCCTGTCGAAACGCGCTGCAGCGGAGTATCTGCAGCTTCAGGACGACCTGGCCGAGGCGTACAGCATCGATGACGCCACCCGCACCTTTGCCGTGGAACCGACCCACGCCCAGGAACTGAACGACCAGATCACCGAGCGCGTGGACTTCCTGGGTCGCATCAACGTAATCGGCGTGACCGAGATCAAGGGCGAGAAGGTCCTGCTGGGCCTGAGCGGTCCGGCAACCAGCCGCACCGATACCGACTTGAACGATCGCGAGCCGCGTCACCTGCTCGATCTACAAAACAACGTCTACGAGCTGTTCCACACCGAAACCGATGTGGCTTTGAAATTCGCCACCATCGATGCCTGGGCCAAATTCCCGGAGTTCGCCCGCAAGTACCTGGAGGCCGTGCAGAAGCGCATCGCCCTGGACCGCATCCTGATCGGCTGGAACGGCACCCACGTCGCCAAGCAGACCAACATCACCAACTACCCGCTGCTCCAGGATGTGAACAAGGGCTGGCTGCAGATCGCGCGTGAGCAGATCCCCGAGCAGGTCCTGAAACCCGCTGATCCGGCCGTCAAGATCAAGATCGGCAAAGGCGGCGACTACGAAAACCTCGACGCCGCGGTGCACGACGTCAAGCAGATGATCGACCCGGTGTTCCGTGACGAGGGCGACCTGATCGCCATCATCGGCTCGGACCTGCTGGCCCACGACAAGGGCAAGCTGTACGCCGCGCAGGGGCAGACCCCGACCGAGAAAGAGCGCATCGAGAATGCCCAGGTGATCGAGACCTACGGCGGCCTGCCCTCTTTCCTGGTTCCGTTCTTCCCGGCCAAGGGCATCCTGGTTACCTCCTGGGACAACCTCTCGATCTACTTCCAAGACTCGAGCTGGCGTCGCCACCTGCTCGAAAACCCGAAGCGCTCCCGCGTCGAGGACTACAACGGCCGCAACGAAGGTTACGTGATCGAGCAGCTGGGTAAGTTCGCCTACCTGGAATCCGACGGGGTGGAAACCGTATGAGCCTCGCACTAGCGCACAAGCGCCGTGTGCTGGAGCAAGGCACCGCTGCAGTGGCCCAGGTGGCCGCTGCAGCGGCCCTGCCGTACTCCCCAGGCGAGGCCCTGAGCAGCCCGGCGAATGCTCGCAAGCACCTCAAGCTGATGGAGGCCAGCCTGGACGAGGATCTGACTCGCCTGAAGGCGATCCCGAGCCTGGCCGGCAAGCAGGACCTCAAGCGTACCGAGCTGCTGCCCAAGTATCAGGAATACATCCAGCGCTACATCGAGTCAGGCCAGGTCATGCAGAACCGCGTCCTGGTTCAGGTGATGGTCTGGCTGTTCGACACCACCCAGTTCGATGACGCGCTGGAACTGGCCGAGATCGCGATGGTGCAGGGGCAGCTGATGCCGGAGCGCTTCAAGCGCCGCGACATCCAGACCTTTGTCGCTGATGCCGTGGGCGACTGGGCTTATGCCGAGTACGACGCCGGCCGCAGCCCCGAGCCCTACCTGTCGGATCTGCTGCCTCGTGTGGATGGCGAATGGAACCTGCCGGAACAGATCCCGAGCAAGTTCCACAAGCTGATCGGTATGCGTGCCATGGATGGCGAGCAGTGGGCTGTCGCCCTCAAGCACTTGGAGCGTGCCACCGAGCTGTACCCGAAGGCGGGCTGCAGTACGCGCATTGAGAAGTGCCGGCGAGCCCTGTCACGCCAGGAAGCCGCCGCCGGCGGTACCGAATAACCAACTACCCCCCCAGCGGGAACCCGTGAAGCGGAGTCGGCCATTTATGGCCAGCCCCCGCCGAAACGGTGTCTCCCGCCCTTTTCGAGTGACCAGCGATGAGTTTTTCAGGCAAACCCTCGACCGTGGTGGACCAGACCATCGAGAACAACGGCTTTTGGCCGGACCTCTCCCTGGCTGAGTACCAGAAGGCTTACCGCCTGCCCGGTGAGTACCTGAGCGACACGCTGGTCACTCACCTCAACATCGCCATGGGCGAGGTGAACCAGGACCTGACCAAGCTGATGGCCAGCTGGCGTGACCTGGGCATCACCGAGGTGGCCACCGCCGACTCGCTGCTCCTCGAGGAGCGGGCTTACAAGGTGACGCTGTACAAGCGAGCCGTGTACTGCAGAGCCAAGGCCACTGCCCTGACTGACTTTGCGACCGTCACCCGTCGCGAGGTGGCTGAGAACACCGGCAAGGAGGCACCAGAGCGCGCTGAAACCTACCTGTCATTCAGCCAACAGGCCGTGCGCGCTCTGCAGGGCCGCAGCCGCATCACGGCGGCCTTGCTATGAGAAAGATCCAGGCCCTGACCGCGTACCTGCTCGATCGGCAGCTGGTGCTGCCCGAGCAGCTGCAGAGCTGGGTCGAGCAGATGGATTCCGAACTGATCTGGAAGGAAACCGAGCGCGGCCTGCACATGGGCGACATGACCTATCGGGCGATCTTCGATCTGGAGCGCTTCACTGGCTCCCCGTCCCGCCTGCTGGCCCTAGTCGGCACTTGGCTGGAAGCGAACGACCCAGACCGCGAAGACCTGCCGGCGCCGGCGTTCGTGATTGAGCCGATCGACCTGGACAACGAGCTGTTCGACGTCGAGCTGACCCTGCAGTTCGTGGAGCCCCAGTACCTGGCCGAAGACGACGATGGCGAGTTCCAGGCGTTCGGCAAGACCTGGGCATTCGTCCCCTATGACCTGTGGATAGCCGAGGAAGGCGAGGCGGTGGCCCGTGGCTAGCCGTCTGTTCGACCTCGATGCCCGGGGCGTCCTGGACGTCCGCGAGCAACTGGCGCTCCTGCAGCTGGAGCCGCGTCTGCGCCGGCGCCTGCTGAACAACGTGTCGAAGCGCGTCCGCACCATGAGCCGCAAGCGGATCCGCAGCCAGGAGAACCTGGACGGCTCCCCCTTTGCCGCCCGCAAGAACCCGGAGCCTGGCCAGAAAAAGATGGAGGCCGGACTGGGCAAGCTGATGCAGGTCACCAGCGTGACGGCCGACGAGGCCGTCCTGGGCTGGAAGAACAGCCTGACCTCCTGGGTGGCTGCCCAGCAGCACAACGGTACCTCGGAGCGCCGCACCGCCCAGCAAATGCGCCGTTGGAACAAGGTCGACGAGGGATCGATGTCGACGCCCAAGCAAGCCAAGCGGCTCCGCCGCCTGGGCTTCAAGGTGCGCCAGGCCGGCAAGAAGCGGCTGTCCCGCCCGTCCGTGGCCTGGATCCTGGAGCACGTCAGCTACATGCAGGCCGGTGTCTTGATCCGCGTCCTGGACGAAACCCGGGGCGAGACCACCGGCGCCGACAGCTGGGAAATCAAGCTGCCCAAGCGCCAGTTCCTCGGCGCAAACAGCAACCACGACACCACCGAGCTGGTGCGCCTGGTACTGCAACAAATCCTCAACTCTCAACGCTAAGAGGCATCCCATGGCACTCGGCACTGTCGGCGTCAACAATCTCAACCTCGGCCAGGGCGCCGTGACCGAGATCGAGCGCTATTTCCTTTTCATCGGTCCAGCGAGCAAGAACACCGGCAAGCTGCTGGCCCTCAATACCCAAAGCGATCTGGATAACGAGCTGGGCGCCACTGCGTCCGACCTGAAAACCCAGATCCTGGCTGCACGCCAGAACGGCGGCGACAAGTGGGCGTGCATGGCTGCCCCGATCGCCGTCAACGGCGACTGGGCGGCGGCTGTGGATAAGGCGCAGCAAGATAACGTCTCGGTCGAGGCTATTGTCATCACCGTACCTGTGACGGACAAGGCCACCTTCGACGCCATGAACGCCAAGGCCCTGGAGATCAGTTCCGTCTATGGTCGTCGGGTGTTCATCATGGCGGCGATCGCTGGCATCAGCGCCGCCCAGGACTGGGCTACCTACCTTTCCGAAGCCAAAGCCAAGGTGGCCAGCGTGGCCGCCCCGCGCGTACTGCCTGTGCCACAGCTGCACGGCAACAACCTGGGCGTGCTGGCCGGGCGCCTGGCCCGGGCAGACGTGAGCATCGCGGACAGCCCTATGCGGGTGGCCACCGGTGCCCTGGTCGGTCTCGGCCCTGTACCAGTGGACAAGGACGGTATCCCGCTGCCCTCCGCGATCTTGGCCGAGCTGGACAAGGCGCGGCTGTCGGTACCGCAAACCTACCCGGACTACCCCGGCACTTTCTGGGGCGACGGCAACATGCTCGACGCCCCGGGCAGTGACTACCAGGTAGTCGAGTACTTGCGCATTGCCGACAAGGCCGCTCGTCGTGTTCGCGTCCTGCTGATCCAACGCGTCGCCGACCGCAAGCTGAACAGCTCGGCAACCTCCATGGCGCAGAACAAGACCGCCCTGATGAAGCCTCTGCGCGATATGTCGCGTTCGGTCGTGTTCGCCGGCGTCCAGTTCCCGGGCGACATCGAGTCGCCGGCCGACGACGCCATCACCCTGGTCTGGACCAGCAAAACCGCCGTTGTCGCGTATCTCAAGCTGCGCCCCTACAACTGCCCCAAAGACCTCACCGCAAACATCGCTCTTGACCTGAGCGACGAGGAGTAACCATGTCCAAGATCGGCGGCAAGAACTTCGACATCACCGTGGGCGATACCTTGATCCACGTTGAAACCGTCACTCTCGACATCACCGACAACAGCGCAGTTGCTCAAAGCCGAGGCGTGCCAGATGGCTACGTCGATGGCGACGTGGCTGCGAGCGGCGAATTCGAGCTGGACAGCGCCAACTTCAACCTGCTGATCGAGGCGGCACGCGCTGCGGGCAGCTTCCGCCAGCTGGAGCCGTTCGACTCGCTGTTCTACGCCAAAACCCCGACAGATGAGATGCGCGTGGAGGCGTTCGGCTGCAAGCCGAAGATCTCCAGCCTGCTGAACATCGACTCCAAGGGCGGCGAGAAGCACAAGCACAAGGTGCCGTTCGACGTCACCAGTCCGGACTTCATCCGCATCAACGGCGTGCCGTACCTGGCCGCGACCGAGATCGAGGGCCTGCGCTGATGACCTGCCCGTTCGATCGCGCCCAGGCCCTGGAACAGCGTCAGCGTGACCAGGCGATCACTGCCGCACTAGCCCGTGCGCGCTCGACCGGGCCGAGCCTGACCCACTGCGAGGACTGCGACGAGGAAATCCCCGAGGCGCGTCGCGTCCTTGGCGGCATGACTCGCTGCGTCCCTTGCCAGTCCACTTTTGAGAACAGAGGTCACCGATGAGCGCTAATCAGGCAGCTCAAGACACCGCTGTTGCCCTGGCCAAGGCCTCGCCCGCGATCGGCGTGGCCGCAACCGGGGTGACTGGCACCGTCGATTGGTCGGCGGTCGCCTACATGCTGACCGCTCTTTACATGGTGCTGCAGATCCTGCTCCTGGCCCCCAAGTACCGCCAGATGCTGCGCGACTGGAAGGGCAAGCTATGAGCCTGCGCAACAAGATCCTGACCGGCGCCGTCGCGCTTGTGCTGGGCAGCAGCTCGCTGATGGCGTTCCTGGGCGAGTGGGAAGGCGACGGCCAGAACGTCGTCTACGCCGACCAACTGGCCCGGGGTCTGCCGACCGTGTGCAAGGGCATCACCCGCTACACCAGCCCATACCCGGTGGTGGTCGGCGACTACTGGTCGCCGGCGCGGTGTGCCGAGGTGGAGCAGCTGGTGGTCGAGCGGGGCCAGCTGGCCCTGGCCGACTGCCTGACCAACGACAAGATCACCCAGAACACTTTCGACGCGCTGTCGAGCCATGGCCACAACTTTGGCGAGCCCAACACCTGCGCAAGCCGCGCCGTGGTGCTCATCAACGCCGGCCGCATCGCTGAGGGCTGTCGCGCACTGGCCTGGGGCGCCGATGGCAAACCGGTCTGGGCCTTTGTCACTGATGCCAAGGGCAAAAAGGTTTTCGTTCCTGGGCTGCACGCGCGTCGGCTGGCGGAGGCGAAGTTATGCGCCTCCTGATCGTGCAAGTGCTGGCCGCGCTGCTGTTCGCCGGCAGCACCTGGTTTCTGTTCGACCGCGTGCTGGAGCAGCGCGACTCCGCCCGATCGGAGCGCGACAGCGCGCAGAAAGAGGCATCAGGCTTGCGCGAGGCCGCCAGGATCACCGGCGAACGCCTGGCTATTGCTGCTGCCAACGACGCAAAACACACCAAGGAACTGAGCAATGACCTCAAGGCCAACCAGGATCTGCGCGCTTCTGTCGGCACTGGCGATCAGCGGTTGTTCATCCAGGCCAGCTGCCCCGCCGCCAATGTGCGCGCCGATTCCGCCGGCGCCGGCGTGGCTGATGCAGGCGCCCCCGAACTCGCAGCAAACGCTCGACCGGATTATTTCACCCTCCGCGACCAGCTCGCCCTCAGCAAGCAAATGATCCTGGGGCTGCAGGACCACATCCGCAGCTTCTGCACCACCCAACCCGCTACCACTGGAACCGAAAAATGACTGAACGCACCGAAATCACCCTGGACGTCGCTGGCCAAGACTTTGACTTCGTCATGGATGCAGCCCTGATGACCAAATACATCAACAGCCTGACCCCGGCCAACAAGGTCGCCCCAGCGCACAACCTGCTGATGACCTCCGTGAGCCAGGATCAGAAAGCCAGCCTCAAGCCGCTGCTGGCCAACCCGATGACCGCCATCCAGATCGCTGGCGCGCTGATCGAGGAGTACTCGCCAACTGTTGAAGTCACCGTAAAAAAGCGCTCGGCCACGCTGAACGCTTGACCGAGGACGGACTGGGCCAGCTGCTGGCCCTGGCCGATCGCTGGCTACCTGGTGCAGATCGATCGCCCGAGACCCTGGGCACAGCCAAATGGCTGGAGGACGAGCACTGGCGGCGAATGGAGATCGCCATAGCCAACGGCATTTCAAGAGCATTCAACGGTAACTGACCCATGAGCGCGAACGCTTCCAGCCGCCTGGACTTCATTCTGAGCCTGACCGACAAGGTATCGGCTCCCTTGGCCAAGGTGACCAAGGGCTTCGACAACCTGGCCACCCAGGGCGAGGCCAACATCAGGCAGATCGGTACCGGTGTCGCCGGCGTCTGGGGTGCCCTGACCGGGATCGAGGCGTCGATGGCTCCAGCGCTGGATGTGAACCGCGCCCTGGGTGACGTCCGTTCGCTCGGCGTGGCCGAGGATGCCCTGGCGTCGCTCAACGCCCAGGCCCTCGACTTTTCGGTCTCCTACGGCGGCAGCGCCGAATCCTTTGTTGCCTCCGCGTACAAGATCGAGGGCGCCATCAAAGGCCTGGCCGGCACCCAGCTGGCCACCTTTACCAACACCAGTGCCGTGCTGGCCAAGGCCACCAAGTCCGACCAGGACGTGATGAGCGAGTACGTGGGCACGCTCTACAACCTGCAGAAGCAGCAAGCCGACGCCATGGGTAAAAGCCAGTGGGTCGAGAAGCTGGGCGGCCAGACCGCCCTGGCTGTGCAGCTGTTCCGCACCGGTGGCGAGCAGATGAAGGAAGGCTTCAAGGAAGCCGGGGCAATCGCCTCGGCGTCCGGCATCGACCTGGCCGAGCAGATGGCAGTGATCGGTAGCCTGTCCAGCACCATGGAAGGCGGCGACGCAGGCGGCCGCTACAAGGCGTTCTTCGAAAACATCGGCAACGCCTCGGACAAGTTGGGGATCAAGTTCACCGACACCAACGGCAAGGTCCTGCCGATGCTGGACATCATCAGCAAGCTGCAGGGCAAATTCGGGGACCTGCGCAACGCTGCGGCCAACAGCAAACTGGTCGAGGCGTTCGGTGGCGAAGGCGCCCAGGTGATCGGCGCCCTGGCCCAGGACACCGATCGACTGCGAAGCGGCATCGATTCGCTGGGCAAAGTGCGCGGCCTGGAGCAGGCCGAGAAGATGGCAGCGGCCATGGTCGACCCGTGGCAGCAGTTCGGCGCAGCTGTGCAGGCGCTGCGCATCGCGTTCGGCCAGGCCCTGATCCCGATGCTGCAGCCGTTGATGGAGAAGCTGGTCAGCATCGGCAAGACCATGACCAGGTGGACGCAGCTGTTCCCCAACATCACCCGGGTTATGGGCATCGCCACCTTGGCCGTGCTCGGCATCACCGCTGCTATCAGCGCCCTGACAGTGATCGTCGGCCTGAGCAAGATGGCCATGATGGGCTTGAACGTGGTCTGGACCCTTTTGACCTGGTCAGGCTGGAAAAGCATCGCCATGTTCATCGCCCACACTGTCCAGGGCGCGCTGTTCATCGTCAGGATCCTGGGCATGATCGCAGCGATCGGCCTGGCCAAGGCCTCGATGCTGGTCTGGCAGGGCGCCATCTGGCTGGTGAACGCGGCACTGTCCGCCAACCCGGTCGGCCTGGTTGTCCTGGGTGTGCTCGCCCTGGTCGCGGTGGTGGTCGCAGCGATTGCCTACTGGGACCAGTGGACCGGTGCCCTGATGGACACCGCCGCCTTCCAGTGGGTGATGGAGCAGCTGGATGCGCTCAGCGCCTGGTTCAACACCATGGGCGGCTGGACGGGCATGGCCAAAGCCGCATGGGACGGCATCGTCGGCGTGTTCCGATCGGCGCTCGACCAGGTGATCGCCATGCTCAACAAGATCCCGGGCGTCGAGATCGAGGCCAACCTGGGCGCAATGCCGGACATCGCCAGTCTCGGCACGCCGGCCGGGGGCAACGCAACTGATAACGCCGTCGGTGTATCCAGCCTGGGCTCCCAGGCCGAGTACAAGCCTGTCGGCAGCCTGAGCCCGACCCGCGCTACGTCCGTGCCCGCCGGCGGCCTGATGACAAGCATCCAGAACACCCAGAACCAGAACCGTGGAACCCATGTGGAAAAGGTGGAGATCAACACCGCCAAGCCAATGAGTCCGCTTGAGCTGGAAAACATGATGGCAATGGCGGCCGGCTGATGACGCTCTACATCGATCTGCTCATCACCAACAACGACCTGACTCTGGACCCGTCCAACCAGCCCGTCCTGGTGGACGACCGGGCCAGCATCGCCCAGGACATCGCCCACATGATCCGCGAGAGCGGCCTGCTGGTGACGCTGATGGCCGAGCGCGACCGCTTCCGCCGTACCGACTGCATCAAGCAGCTGGAGCTGCTGGTGGAGGAGGACGAGCGCCTGGTACCGGGCACCGTCCAGATCATCGAGACCGGCAGCGGCAAGTACCTGGTCACTGCAACCACTGTTGAATTCGGAACCACCGAGGTAGCCCTGTGAGTGACGTTGATTTCAAAAAAGCCCTGCAGGATGCCGGCGTGCCGACGACCGAGGCAGGCCTGCGTGCTGCTTGGGAGAAAGAGGTAGCCGCCCAGGGCAGCAAGCTGAGCAACACCAGCTCCTGGTCGCCGTTCTGGCGCCTGGTGACCGCCATCGTCACGCAGCCCGTGCTGTGGCTGATCGAGTTCATCGCCGGCACCGTTCTCCCCAACTTTTTCGTGAAGACCGCGACCGGGGCCTGGCTGGACATGCTGGCCTGGGCGGTGAACGTCACCCGCAAGCCGTCGACCAAGGCCCAGGGGCAACTGCTGTTCACCCGCAGCGCGGTCGCCGGCGTGCTGGAGATCCCAGCGGGAACCCGCGTCCAGTCGGTGGCCATCAACGGCAACGTCTATGTCCTGGTCACCACCGCCGCCGCCCAGTTCCTGGACGGTGACGCCCAGGTGCTGGTCGCGGCCGAGGCCACCGAGGCCGGCAGCGGCTACAACCTCGCCCCGGGCTACTACTCGATCCTGCCCGAGCCGATCCCCGGCGTGATCCAGGTCGTGAACGCCGATGGCTGGCTGACCATCCCGGGCGCCGATACCGAGCACGACGACGACCTGCGCCTGCGCACCCGCAACCAGTTCAGCGCCGTGAACCAGTGGCACACGGACGCCGTGTACCGGGCAATCATCGCCTCGTTCCCGGGCGTGGAGCCCGATGGCGTGTACTTCGAGCACAATGCCCCACGCGGGCCTGGCAGTGCCAACGCCTTTGTCCTGTTCGAAGCGGGCTCGCCGGCCGAAAGCTACCTGGCCACCATCAATGCCTACATCCGCGACCAGGGCCAGCACGGCCACGGCGATGACCTCCTGGTGCAGGAAATGCCCCCGACCCTGCACACGGTGCGGGTGGTGGTCTGGCCCCGGGCCACGGTCGGCGCCGATCGGCACCAGGCGCTGCTCGATGACATCGAGCTGTTCATCCGTGCAGCTTTCCGAGAAAGCTCGGACCGCGACTATCAGCCGACACTGACCTACCCACAGTCCCGCTTTTCCTTCAGCCGTCTGGGCGAGGAGCTGCACGAGCAGTTCGCCGGCATCGAGTCGCTGCAGTTCGACAACGAGGACATCCTGTCGGAGCTGACCATTCCCCGCCTGTCCGGGGTCCAGGTGGTGCTCGGTGATTAAGCTCAAGCTGCCGTTCTGGCTGGAAGGCACCGAGCTGACCAAGCTCAAGAACGCCGCGCAGTCCTGGTGGGAAAAGGTCGAACAGTGGCTGAAGTGGCCGCTGCTGCAGATCGATGCTGAAACCTGCCACCTGACCGTGCTCGATCTCCTGGCGTGGCAGCGCGACATCCAGCGCTTCCAGGGCGAGCCGGAGGCCCTGTATCGCCTGCGCGTGAAGTACGCCTTCATCAACGCGGTCGAGGCCGGCAGCACCGCCGGCATGATCCGGATCTTCCAGCGCTTGGGCATTGGCTACGTCGAGATCCAGGAGCGCCTGCCCGACCAGGACTGGGACATCGTGTCCCTGCTCCTTTCCGACTCCCAGCTGAGCGAAAACCCCGTGCTGCTGCGCGTGCTGATCCAGCAGTACGGCCGCACCTGCAGGCGCTACGAGTTCTCGACCATCACCCCCGTATCCATGGCCGTCTGCCTGGCGGAGTTCAACGACGACCAGGTGACCCTGAGCGCCGTCCTGGACACCAGCGCGAGCCGCCTGGTCGTTATCAACGAGCTGGCCACCGTGGCCAACTAGCCCTGAGAGGAATCCATGGGAGCAAGCATTACCCTCGCCGGCGAGCGCCTGATAGCTCAGAAAGAGGCGGCCAACGAAGGCCTGGACATCGCTCGGTTCATCTTTGCCAACGTGCCCGGGCTGAACCCCGCCACGCCGGTCAATCGCTCGGCCGGTAAGCCGCCGGCGGCACAGATCGTCCACACCCAGGACTACACCCGTAAGGGCTACGTCAACCCGAACCAGGTGATCTACAGCATCATGCTGGGGTCCGATATCGGTGACTGGGACTTCAACTGGATCGGCCTGGAAACTGCCGACAACGTCCTGCTGGCCGTGGCCTACGTGCCCCTGCAGCAGAAGCGCAAGAACATCCCGCCGCTGCAGATCGGTAACAACCTCACGCGCAACATGCTGCTCAAGTTCGACGGTGCCCAGCAGATGACGGGCATCACCGTCGACGCGAGCACCTGGCAGCACGACTTCACCGTGCGCCTGAGCGGAATCGACCAGCGCGAGCGGCAGAGCAACCGCGATATCTACGGGCGCGCCCTGTTCGTCGGTGACGGCCTGGCCGTAGAGCGCAGTTTCGGCGTGTTCCAGCTCAAGCCCGGGCGGGCCTACATCGAGGGCATTCGCCTGGAGCTGGTCGACGCCCTGCAGTTCACCGTTCCGGCGTTCCCGGCCAAGGTCTGGCTGAACGTCGCCCTGGAGCGCAGCGAAAGCGATGTGGTGGCCACCTGCAAAGTGGTGATCGCCAACGCCGAGGGCGATCGCACCGATTCGGCGGGTGTCCGTCACTACCTGGTCCAGATCGCCGGCATCGATGCCAGCGGCAATATCACTGACCTGCGCACCACCAAGTCCATCGCCGGCGCCCTGGTCGAGCACTTCGCCGCCAAGGACGGCGATTACGAGCTGCTGCGCGCACGCGGCACGACCAAAGAAGACGTAGGGCTGGGCAACCTGCCGAACGAGAAAAGTGACGACCCGGGCACCGCCAGCAGCGAGATTCTGGCGACAACTGCCGCCCTCAAGGCAGCCATGGCCCAGGTCGAGAGCGCCCTGGTGGGCATGATGGTGTTTTTCCCAACCAGCACCACGCCGGCGGGCTTCCTGCGCTGCAACGGCGCCGCCGTGTCCAGGACGGCCTACGCCCGACTGTTCGCCCAGATCGGCACCTTCTACGGCGCCGGCGATGGCGTGACCACGTTCAACCTGCCCAACCCACGGGGCCGCTTCCTGCGCGTCCTGGACGACGGCCAAGGCCTCGATATCGGCCGTGTCCTGGGCAGCCTGCAGGCGGATGAACTGAGAAGCCACGCGCACACCGCGTCGTCAGCTGCAGGCGGTGGACACACCCACACCGCCTCCGCTGCAGCAGCTGGCGGACACACCCATACGGCGAGCACCGATAACCAAGGCGCGCATACCCACACCGTCAAGGAAGGCACGGTCGGGGTCGTTCTCGGCCAGGGCGAAACCCTGACCTCAGGTGACGACCTCACCACTGGCATCAACAACTACTCGACCACCTCCAGCGCTGGCAGTCACGCGCACAACGTCACCGTGAACGCCGTGGCGGATCACATCCACGCCGTCACGGTGAACGGCGTTACGGACCACACCCACACCATCACCGTGAACGCGGCCGGCGGTACCGAAACCCGCCCAGTGAACGCCGCCTATCCGCTGTTCATCAAGTATTGAGGCTGTCATGACCACCAAGACCGTTTATCAAACCGACGAGCTGGGCATCTATGTCGGCCCGGCTGTGGCCGACGCATCGCCGCTGGAGCCCGGCGTGTGGCTGATCCCCGCCCGGTGCGTGGAGCAGGAGCCGCCGAGCGCCCCGGAAGGCCAGGCCGCGCTGTGGGACGGGCTGAGCTGGAAGCTGATCGACTGCTACCGAGGCCTGACCGCCTACAACACCGCCACCCGGGAACCCATGCTGATCGATCGCCTGGGGCCTCTCCCGGCCGGCTACACCCTGGAACAGCCAGGCCCGGGGCAAGTCTGGGAGTTCGGCCAGTGGGTGGATGACATCCCCGCCGTGGTCGAGGCCCTGTACCAGGAGCGCGTCCAGGCTGTGGATGCAGCCTGTGCACAGGAGATCACCGGCGGGTTCTGGTCGTCGGTCCTGGGCGATCGGCATTGCTACGGGAGCACGCTCGAGGAACAGATGAACCTCACCGGTGCCGTGCTCAGCGGCGCTGACCTGAACTATCCCTGCCTCGATGTCGACGGAATCAAGGCGTTTCGGCCCCACACCGCCGACCAGCTCCGTCAGCTGTCCGGTGATTTCACCGTGTTCCGCTTGGGCCGACAGGAGCTGGCTTACCAGCTCAAGCTGCAGCTGAAAGAAGCCCGCGACGCCCAAGACATCGACGCCCTGACCGCTATCACCTGGGAGAACGTCGCGGTATGACCTGGAGCCCCGTCACCATGCGCTGGCCCAGCGAGACCACCAGCTGGCTGGCCGACCTCGATGCCGCGAAATCGCTGGCCACCAGCGAGCTGGCCAGCACCGGCGAACGGATCACCGCGCTTAAAGACCTGGTCAGCACTGCGCCGAGCCTGGTGGGCGAAATGGCGGCCGCAGCGGTAGCCGCTGGCCGCAGCGCCTTGGCCGACGCCCTGGGCGAGGTGCCGGCGTGCCTGGTCGTGACCCCATTCCAAAGTGGGGTTGGCCAGGGCCGAGGCCTGCAGCGCTACCTGTCGGCGCCGAACCTGGTGCGCCATCTGGGCGCCAAACTGGAGGATTCCAGCGACCAGAGCCGCCCAGGCGGCGAGCAGTACGCCCTGGTCGTCCTGTTCCTCGGCACCCGCTACGACCGTTTCGCGTCGACGCTGGGCCGCTTCAATGCCGTGCTGCCCCTGCCCGAACTGCAGCGGGCGCAGAACCGCGCCGGGCGCCTGTTCGAACTGGAAACCTCCAAGTGGGAGCTACCGAGCGCCGGCACGCTGCCGCGCTGGGGTGGCCTGCCGCTGAAGCGCTCCACCATCACCCGGGCCGCGAGCCAGGCCATGGCCGGCCAGCTGGCCGCACTGGAGAGTTTCGCGGCCAGCTCGCCCATGGCCGACCTGCAGGCGATGGCAGCCCGCAAAGCTGAGCGCGCAGCCGCGCAGGCCCAGCAGCTCGCTGATCTCAAGGCCCAGTTCGACGGGGCCACCGCAGAAACGACCATCAGCGCCCGCCTGATCGGCCCGGGCAACGCCGCAGAGCTGCGCCGTCAGCTGCTGACCGGCGACGCACCCGGGCACGAATGGCCGCTGTCCGCCGGCGTCATGCTGGTGGGCTCGCTCAAGGGCCTCAGTTTCGTGCGCGAGCTGGTGGGCCTATGACCTTGCTCCTGGACGGCGAACGAATCCGCGGCCGCAGCATGAAGGTCACCGGAGACCTGCGTATCGAGAGCGGCGATATGTCGGGGCAGACCAGCAACACCGACACGGCGCACAAGGGCTTCAAGCCCAAGACCTTGACCGTCACGCTGCTGATCGCCTTTGTCGACGCGGAGCATCTGCGCGCACTGATGCGCCTGGCCGAGGCCACGGAAAGCGGTGGCCAGCTCAAGACGTACCGAATCGTCAACGACACCGCGACGGCCATGGGCATGAGGCAGGTGCAGTTCTCGGACGGGGTCAGCGCCCGGGAAGACGACTCGCTGCTGGCCTGGCGGATCCAGTTCACCCTCACCGAGAAGCTGTCGAACCCTGAGCGCGTGGAAAAGCGCAGGACCGGCAATGCGGTCAAGACCCAGAGCGCCCCGGGCCAAGGCGTGAGCGGTACCAGCAGTGGCGCCGGCGGCGCCGATGACAGCGGTACCGGCCAAGGCCTGACGGGCTTCGAATCCACCCTCAAAAAGCTCGATGACTGGCTGGGGAGCAAATCGTGAAGCTCCATAAAGTCCTGAGCATCGGCGGCGCCGTGCACGACCTGGTCAAAGATGATGTCCGACTGGACCTCGCCACCCCCGGCCGCGCCCAGTTCACCATCAAGTCCACCGTGCCCGTGTCGGGCCTGGTCACGCTCGACATCGGCTACAACGACTCGCCCCTGCAGCGGCACTTCATCGGCTACGTCGAGCGGTCGACCTCGGTCAACCAGGTGGAGCAGGTCCTTTACTGCCGCGAGCTGGCCGCCATCCTCGCCAAGCCGCTCCCGCTGAACCTGCGCCATGCCGATCTGCGCACCGTGCTGGCCGCGATCGGTGAACAGACCGGCCTGCGTTTCCGTGTGCCGGCGCAGGCCTACGCATCGATCAAGGCGCCGTTCTTCTACAGCCTGGCGTCCGGCTTCCAGGCCATGGACAGCCTGGCCCGGGTTTTCTCAATCCCCGACCTGATCTGGCAGCAGCAGGGCGATGGCGAGGTGTTCGTGGGGAGCTGGGAACACAGCTTCTTCGGCGCCCGATCGCCCCTGCAGCTGCCGGTCGAGCTGTTCAACAACTACCAGGGCAACCAGAGCGCCGTGATTGCGGCGCTGCCTGGCCTGCGTCCTGGTGCAACCATCAACCAAGGCGAGCGCGTCACCTCCGTGGCCCTTGTCGGTACCGAAATGGCGATCAAATGGAAGACGCAATCCGGCGCTGCGTAGAGCGCATGTATCCGGAGCTGAGCGGCGGCTATCACCTGCCGCGCATGGCCCGGGTCGTCGGTGTGGCCGATGCGCCCGCCGGCGCAACCATCTGCGACGACTTCCGGCCGCGCTTCGCGGTCGACCTGCAGGTCCTGGACGAGAACGGCGAGCCGGACGAGGCCCTACCAACGCTGGCCGGCGTGCCGCTGCCGGTGCCCACGGGCGGTGATGAAATGGGCTTCTTCAGCTTCCCCGAGGAAGGCACCACCGTAGTCGTCGGGTTCACCCAAGGCCTGCCGCACAAGCCGTTTATCCAGTGCATCCTGCCCCATGGCCTGTCCTTACCCCGGGTACCCAAGGGCGACCAGGTCTGGCAGCACAGCGAGGCCTCGCAACAGCGCGTCGAGTCGGATGGCAGTTGGACCCGCCAGACAGACGGCGGGATCACGGACAAGTCGACCGATCGCCAGGTGGAAAGCCTGACCAATGCCGAGCGGTACCAGAGCGACAGCCGCACCATTGATGACCACTCCACCGAATCGGTGGGCGGTACCAAAAAGATCGAGGCGCTGGGCGCGCTCCAGCTGCTGTCCGGCGGTACCGCCAACTTGGCAGCGGTGGACGACCTCAGTCTGGCCACCGGCCGCGATCTCAACCAGGTGGTTGCTCAGAAGCTCAACCTGGCCGTGGGTGGCGACCTGATCGAGCGCGTCCAGAAGGCACGCAAGAGCATCGCCAAGACCACTTGGCTCGGGTCTGAGTCGGTCAACGTCCTGCAGGTGCTGTGCGACCTGATCGACCTGGTGGTGCTGATGAACACCGACCTGGCCGGCCACACCCACGGGCCGAGCCCTGTCCCTTCCAATGCCGGCGCCTTCGCCGGGCACGCCGGCACTGGCGCACAACTTTCTGGGCAACTGAAGCCCATCACAGGAGCTTGAATGGAACTGAAGAACTACTTCGCCCAGGACGACGCCGGCAACATCCTGCCGAACGCGATCTGCTATCTGTACGAGCGCGGCACCGAGATCCTGGTAAAAAATCTGCAGGCTGCTGACGGTACCGCGTTGGTTAACCCGTTCACGGCTGACGACAAAGGCATGGTCGTGTTTGCCGCGCCCAACGGACTGTATGACCTGCGTATCACCAAAGGCGCCCGGGATAGCCGAATCCGCGTGCAGTGCCTGGACCTCACCGACCACCTGAACCGGCTCGCAGGCAACCCAACCCCCAAGGACTCGCCATGGCTGGCCAAAGGCGACGGGGTAACCAACGACACGGCCGCATTTGCCGCGTTCGAAGCTGTCGTGAAGGGTCGCCGTGTCGACCTGGGCGGCTCGGTGTTCGTGCTCGATGAACTGCCTATAAAGAACTCGTACCTGAACGGGGCGTTCAAGGTCGGCGGATTCACCCGCATTACTGCGCTGAACGACAACCTGTCAGCCCAGCCGCCACGCTTCCACCGTATTGGCGGTCAACTGGCCATGCTCAAAGAGTCGCTGTCCAACCCGCTCGAGCAACTGACTTCGCTTGTCGTAATTGCCGACTCCATCGGCTGGGGTAGCGGCACACCAGGCGAGCAGGCGGTGACTGATCCGCGCAATGGCACGCTGGCAGACCCCCGGAACAACTTCGGTGCCCCGTCCTGGTTCAACGAATTCGCCCGCCACATTGGCGAGCGATACGCCTTCAAGGCACCTCCGGTCCTGTCCAACTGGCCGGCCAGCCCATCGGGCGAGTGCATCGTTGAATACACCGTGACCCATGATCTGTACCCCCGAGGAGGGAGGTTCAACGTCCAATCGGTGGGGCCATCGGTGAGCGTCACCGACGCGCTCACCTCGGGATCGGTGACCAACTGCCAGCGAGTTTTCGCCGACGGCAACTCCAACGGCACCTCGTACCACTCGGTCAGCTTCCAGTTCACCGGGACCACCTTCGCGCTGCACTTCGGTGTAGTAGGTGATGAACTCACTGGCGGTCTGGACTATGAGCTGTTCGTGGATGGCGTCTCCCAGGGCGTGTTCACCACATCGGCAGGCGAGGAAGGACTGACCTACGGCAACAACCGGATCCGGAACCACACCTTTGGCTACGTCCGGAACAAGACCGTGGAAATCCGGACCAAGCGCCGTGCCAGCCAGACGACAGGGACCAAAGCGTTGCGGATGGAGGCGATCCGGGTCAAAAAGACGATCCGCCTCACCAACCAGGCGATCAACGGCGCGACCACGCGCAGCTATCGGATGTACAACCTGCCGGGCAACACGTTTGGCCACGGCAACGCTGTCGGGCCGCAGGACAACTATGTGATCGTCGCCCTGGGCACGAATGACCGGATCCGCAACCCGTCGCAGCCGCAGAGCGTGAACGAGTTCAGCGCCAACCTGGGCGCGCTCTTGGACATCGTCCAGCCGATGGCCAACGTGATCCTAATGTGCTCGAACCCGTCGAACAACGAAAATCCGGAGACCTACGCGTTTACGATGCAGGACGTCCGGGGCGAGATCTACCGCACCGCCCGGGCGCGAAGCCTGGACATGATCGACAACTATGCAGCCCTGTCGATTCCAGACATGAGCCTCATCGCGAACGACGGTCTTCACCCGAATGCGCTTGGCTATTACCTGTACTCCAGGAATGTGATCGGCTCATTAGAAGTAGCTTGATCAAACCCACCGGACGACGGGTTTTCTTGTTTTTTTCTTCGGTGTATCACTTTACAATCGCCGATTTTCACAAGGATCTACAAGTGAACAGGAGAAAGTTTCTAACGTTTGCGGCGATAGCAGCAGCGTATCCGGCATATCGCGGCTTCGCATCGTTGGTAGATAACCAATTGATCCAGTCCAATGGCGGCCAGCTCGGAAGGCTAAAGGCAGCTCTTGCTGATCCGAACCGTCAGATGACAGGCATAGCCTTTGTTGGCGACTCGATTACCTGGGGCACTGGTACGAGGCAGGGCCCGAATCCCGACCCTCGAAACGGTACGCTGGCCGACCCTCGCGATAACTTTTCGAGCGAAAGTTTCGTTAATAACGTGAAGCGGTATATTGGTGAGGCTTACATGCCTGGTGCGTCCGTAAGTCACTCGAACTGGCGTACCTCGCCATCCGGGCAATCAGTAGTCGAATTTTCTCGGAGCAGCACTCGCAAGACTGTAAGAATTAGTAATCAAGGCATCAACGGAGCGAGCACCACTAGCTATATGGCACGTAACCTAGTTTCATCAGACAAGGATAGCTACGCTCTGCTACCTGATGATGAATTTGTGTTCGTCCAACTCGGGACAAATGATCGAATAATCGACCGAAGAAACCCTAAAAACGCTCACGAACTTACTGCAAATCTTGAGCGACTGGTAGCGCAAATCAGCGAAAGCTCCGAGGTAATACTGATGTGTGCGAACCCGTCGACTGTGGAGTCGTCTGGTCGCTACTTGTTTGACATGAGGACCGTCAGGGACGCAGTCAGCGTCGCCGCAAAAAACACTGGCGTAGATTTTATTGATAACTACGCATTATTTGAGAATCTTGACATTAAATATTATATGAATGACGGCAGCCACCCTAATGTAAAGGGTCATGCAGTAATCGCATCCCATATAATTTCTGCGATCCAAATGTCATAAAGAGGGGCGCTATGCGCCCCTATCATTTGCCCTTCGAAATTGCGGGCTCTCTCTTTGGATCGCCATTGCTGGATACATTTGCGTACATATGGAAAAACCTACGGTTACAATTTTTTTCTGCGACCAGCAGCCTCAATGCAGGTCTGTCGAATTTTAATGCTTCTCGTCCAAGCCCTGCAAACTCTACAGCGGCTATCACATAGTTTTCGACGCAAGTAAATATATCATAGCCGTGCCGAATCGTTCGTCCAATAGTTCGGTATTCACCTTCAATTGGTAGGGCGACACCATATTCATTTATAAAATCCTCAGCATCCCTTATATTCAAATACTGAACGAGATTGATGATTTTTTTGCAGAACTCAGTATATTCAGTGTAAAACTTCGGCTGATCAGAAGCCGACAACATAAGCTCAAAACTACGTCTGGCACTCTGAACCTTTTTTATCAGTTCATCTATAACGTCCAAGCGTAGCGTGGGCGTGCCTTTCGATGCTGCGCCATCGAACAGCTTTGCATGGATGCGAGGATTAATAGTGAAGTTGGCAGTGAAGTCTGGCGAGAACTTAGTCGGGCCAATTTGCTCATAATAAGCGGCAAATTCTTTTCTGTGAAGGTAAAATAATTCGTGTTTGCTTTTTTCAATTTGCCTTGCGGCTTGAGAAGTTGAATGCAGCTTTGTTATTAACGCAGCCAGAGGGAGTGAGAGGCCAAGCAAACCCAATGGAAGAGCACTAACCCGAATAAACTCTCTGAAGCCAGCCTCTGTTAAGGATATAGTATATTCCTTCCAAGCAAAGCAACCGAACTCCAAGAAGTACATGACGGGTACCGCTATAGACAACCAGAATAGAGGTTGCTTATCTAAACCGTAATCCGGATTAAGTGAGAGCCTCTCTTTCCAATTTTCATCCCGTCGAAATTTCTTAATAATCGCAGCCGAGATTACCCCCACAAATATCATGGGTGTAACAACTAGCAGCGCTAGCATTAAATAATCGTCCATTCCCCCTCCCAGTCAGGCCAAGACGGCCACATCGAAATTCATTCGATCATATCGCCTCCGCTTACCTTTGACCTTCAGATAAAAATCCTCAGCCCCAAAAAAATTGGCCGAGAAAATCACTTATCCCCCTCCCGCCGACGCGCTCTACGTCGCGAAATAGTGCAAAGGCCAGCCCAGGTGCAGGTTACCCCCGGAGCAGGCCCGGCGCGGGCCGCGTAGAGAACCAGTGCATTGCACGCTATGCAAAGATTTGAAGGGATGTGAAGCCTCGTGCAGCCTGGAGCGTCCACAAAGTGTCCACACTGCAGACGAATATGGAACCCATATATCCCCAAATATTCAGCAAAAACAGCGCCATGCTGGGTTTTGCCAATAACCATTGGTCGTAATGTTGGACTTGTAATCAGTAGGTCCCGGGTTCGATTCCTGGTGCCGGCACCATACGCAGTATCAAAAAAGGCTCACCGAAAGGTGGGCCTTTTTTGTTTTCAGTGCCCCGCGATCCCGGCGCCCCCTACCGATTTCAAACCACCCCATGCATGAAAAACTCGACCGGCACGCTGAAAAACTCAGCAAAGCCCTTTATCTGGGCAACCGTCATCTTCCGCTTGTTGTTCAGAATCTCTGAAACCGCACTCTGGGTCGCTATCGAGGCAAGGTCCTTCTGCTTCACGCCCCTGTCCGACAGCAGGAAGGCCAACGCTTCGGCCTGGCTCGCAAACGGCACGAGTACCGACTCACTCTCATACTCGTAGACACGATCCGCCACCATCTCCGCAAAGCGCGCTGCTGCGTGACCTTCGCTGTCGGCATGCGAGTAGAGTTCATCGATCAATGCCATCCGCGCCTGGAGCTCTGCATCGTCCTTGATAGGGTCATGGCAGGCAGCAAGAAGCTGGGCCATGGTTGCCATCTGGGCGTTCAGGCCATCCAGC
Organism: Pseudomonas sp. A2; assembly: GCF_023100865.1. Lineage (NCBI taxonomy): Bacteria > Pseudomonadati > Pseudomonadota > Gammaproteobacteria > Pseudomonadales > Pseudomonadaceae > Pseudomonas > Pseudomonas sp. A2. The sequence continues at coordinate 343,783 of NZ_CP039127.1, read as the reverse complement.
ATGGGTGAAATATTAGCGATGAAGGCATCTAGTCCATTGGCTTCGATTTTATCCCGCTTCATGGTTGTCACCTGTCGAATCGGTAGGTTTTGGGCAAGTGCCAGGCGGCTACCTGACATCGCTCTTGCACCACTTGTCGTACTCCGCGTGCGACAGAATGGCCTTGATATAGAGGGTGCCCGTTCGTGTGTTGAGCCATGCGATCAGACGGCATTCGTTTTTCTTGATATCGAACACATAGACATCAAGCGGCCCTTTTCGGCTGGAGGGTCTGAGTTTTGAACAAGGAATGCGGTCAACGTTCCAGCCAGAGGCGGTAGACCACGTATTCCTTAGCTGCTCAAAAGACTCGAAGCGCAGCGTCGCCCTATCAAAGGTCGTGAGCCACAGGCTCAGGGGGGCTTTCCACTGGGCGTGAGCTTCGATGGCTTTGGTAACCGCCGCTTTCGTTATCACCCGCATTGTGTTGTCCCGGCGTACCAAGGTGCCTACAAATTATTCCGGATCCAGATATCTGTCAAGCAGATATCTTGATCCGGAATATACGCTCCGCTGAGGGTCACCTGGATATTGATGTCGATCAAGCTGAGTAGCGGGCCGAGGTATAGGTTGGGGACATAGTCCTGAGGGAAGCTGACCATGGCCAAGAAATTCCCCACAAACCCCAGCCACCCGGAGCGCATTTGCTGGGGCTGCGACCTGTATTGCCCGGCCAAGGCGTTGGCCTGTGGCAATGGCGCGAGCCGGACCATGCACCCGGTGGAACTGTTTGGTGAGGACTGGGATAGTTTCGAAGACCGGCTGGAGAAGTCGGTTGATCGCCAGCAAGAGACTGGCCCTAGGTGAAATAGGGCAGCTTTGTGGCCCATAGCCGGCAAGCCGCGCTCTCATAGAACTGCAGATAACTCATTGAATTAGCAGGGGCCCTGTGGGCTTTAGCCGCAAACACCGGCGCAGCCGGTGCCATACACCGCGTTGGATTCTTCGCGGCTAAAGCCGCTCCCACAGGGTACGCGGATTGCTTGCAATTTCAGTTATCTACGCGACAGCGCAGCCCAAAGGGCTGGGCCATCTACCACAGGTACAGCGCATGGTTTGAGCCTGGCGCCGACCCAGCGAATCAGGTGCTGCGGTGGATGGCACGGGCTTCGCCCGTGTTCGCGGGCGCGCCCGCTCCCACAGGGATCGCGCCACCTGTTAGAAATGGAGCAAGGCAGTTGCTACCAAAATACCTGTGGGAGCCCGGCTTGCCGGCGATGGGCTGCGCAGCAGCCCCAGGTGCGGTTGGTCAGAACGCTGTGCTGACCGTCAGCGACAGGTTGCGTGGGTCACCATAAATCGCCCCGGCATAGAACCCGTAGCGGGTGTAGTAGTGCTTGTCGAACAGGTTATTGGCGTTAAGGCTGACGCTGGTGTCGTCGGTCAGCTGGTACTTGGCCATGGCATTCCAGATGGCATAACCGGACCAATTCACGTCAGTGGCACCGGTGCTCACACCATTGCTCGGCTGGCCCGCCGGGCTGGAGATTGCGCGGATGTTGCTCTGCGCAGTAACCCCGGCGCCTAGAGTCAGGCGGTCGAGCGGGCCGGAAAGGCGGTAGGTGGTCGAGGCCTTGAACAGGTGCGACGGGTCGCTGCGGCCGTCGCTGTCGACGCGGCGGAAGTGCAGGTAGGTGTAGCCGGCGTACACGTTCCAGCTGGGGGTCAGGGCGCCGGCGATTTCCAGGTCGATACCGTCGGTTTCCTGGCCGGAACCGGCCTTGTAGGCGTCGCCACCGGTGGGGGTGGTGAGGTCGCCGTCGAGCACTGCCTTGTTTTCCTGCTTGGTGCGGAAGTACGCCGCCGAGGCGTTCAGGCGGCCATCGAACCACTCTCCCTTGATACCCGTCTCGTAGCTTTGCCCGCGAATCGGCTCGACCTTGCTGCCGCTGCTGGTTTCAGCGGTTTGCGGGGTGAAGATGTCGGTGTAGCTGGCATACAGCGAGTAGTTGTCGTTGAGGTCATACACGGCGCCCAGGTACGGGGTGACGATGCCGTTCTCTTCCTGGCTGGTACGTGCGCCAGCCACGCTGCGGGTGGTGGCCGAGTAGTTGCTGGTGCGCACGCCGAGGATGACCGACAGTGGGTCGGTGATGCTCAGGCGGGTTGCCGCGTACATGCCCTGCAGGCGGGTGGTGGTCTTGCTGTGGCGGCCGGTGCGCGAGGCGATGATGTTGTAGTCGTCATCCACACCATTGCGCCAGTCGGTCAGCGGGAAGCCGTTGTTGGCGCGGAACTGGCAACCCAGCGCAGGCGCACTGGCCATGCCGTCGCCAACCATGGTGCAGGTGTATTCCGGTGACCAGGCCACGGTGCGGCTGTCGTTGTAGCCAACCATCGCCTGGTGGGTACGGCCGAACAACTGGAACGGGCCGGACAGGTCGATCTGCGCCGACTGCTGGGTGGTGTCGGTGGAGCTGTGCAGGCCGTTGAGCACGGCGCCGCTGCCATCCTGGTCCCAGTAGCCGCCGTAGCTGCCACGGCCCGCCGAGTTGACCTTGGCCAGGCCGCGGTGGTTGAGGGTTTCGGCGGTGCTCTGGGCGGCTTTCAGGTCCAGCGTCCAGTCGTTGTCGAAGCGGTGCTCCAGCGAGCCGAACGCGGTGCGGGTGGTGTACTCGCCAAAGCTCCAGCTGGGTACCACGTTGGTGCTGCGTGGCAGGTCGGTCTTGCTGCCATCGCGGTACCAGATCGGGATGTTCGCACCCCAGCCACCGCCAACAATCTTGTTGTACTCGTACTGGTAGCCGGCACCAAGGGTGGTGGCGTCGTCCAGGTCGAACTCGAAGTTGGCCAGCGCGGCGCGGGAGCGTTCGGACTGGTTGTCGCGAAATGAGTTGGCGTCCTGCTGGGTCATCACGAAGCGCGAACGCAGGCGGCCGTCTTCGGACAGCGGCAGGTTGAGGTCGGCGCCCAGGCGGCGCTTGTCCCAGCTGCCGTAGGTGGCATAGGCGCTACCGCCGAACGTCCTGGTCGGTGCCTTGCGGATCAGGTTGACCGTGGCCGACGGGTCGCCGGTACCGCCCAGCAGGCCGTTGGCGCCGCGCACGATGTCGATGCGCTCGTACAGGTCCATGTTCAGTGCGTTGCCGCCGCCACTGAAATCGGACCCGCCCTGGAACTGCAGGCCATCGACCTTCCAGTTGCTGATCGAGTAACCACGGGCACGGTAGTCGGTACGCCCGCCCACTTCCGACTTGCTCGCGGTCACGCCTGGGGTGGTTTCCAGCGCTTGCTCGATGGTGTGGATGTCGCGGTCATCCATTTGCTGGCGGGTAATGGTGGTGACCGACTGCGGCGTCTGGCGCGGCGTCAGGGCCAGGCCGGTGGAGCTGCGGGTGCTTTCGACGGTGTAACCCAGCTGACCGGCTTCGTCGGCAGGCAGCAGGGCGCTGTCTTCGATCTGCGTGGCCTCCAGTTCCAGGGGCTTGCTGTCGGCAGCCATCGCGCCACCGCTGACGGCCACGGCAATGAACAGGGCCAGCGGTTTGAGGCGCGTGCCGCCTCGGCTGATGGAGGGGAAGGCGTTCGGGGTGCTCTCGGAGTTCATTTGGGAAGGCTTCGTATTTGCAGATGATTTTTTGTTAGGATTCTAGGGATCGGCCCCCCGAGCTCCAGACCCGGCTTGTACGGGGATGTAATCGAACGTAACGAGCGCCACCGGCCCTCACCGAACAGGTGTTTTTCTGCATGAGCACAACTTTGCTTGTTGTCGATGATGACGACGAGATCCGCGAACTTCTTTGTGATTACCTGACAGATGCCGGCTATAACGTGCTGGCAGCGGCTGACGGCGAGCAGATGCGCGAGCACCTGGCCCGGCACAAGGTGGAGCTGGTGGTGCTGGACCTGATGCTGCCGGGCGAAGACGGCTTGAGCCTGTGCCGCCAGCTGCAAGCCACGCCGGGGCTCGCGGTGATCATGCTGTCGGCCAAGGGCAGCACGCTGGACCGTATCATCGGCCTGGAGGTGGGTGCCGATGACTACCTGGCCAAGCCCTTCGAGCCACGCGAGCTGATCGCCCGGATCAAGGCCGTGCTGCGTCGTCCGCAACGCCTGGATGCCCCCGCCGAAGAGCCGGTAGAAGATGCCCAGCTGTTCGCCGGCTTCCGCCTGGAACACGTGAAGCGCCTGCTCACCCGCCCCGATGGCGAGACCCTGACCCTGCCCCGCTCCGACTACCGCGTACTGCGCGAGCTGCTGGAAGCCAACAACCGCGTGGTGTCCCGCGACCAGCTGACGCGCAGTGCGTTCGGCCGCGACCACCTGCCCGACGACCGTTCGGTGGACATGTGCGTCAGCCGCCTGCGCCAGCACCTGCGCCACGCGCCGGCGGGTGCCGCGCAAATTCTCACCATCCGCAACGAAGGCTATTTGCTGAGCATCGCCGCCAACGGGGCCGATGCCTGACATGCGCTGGCTGCGGCGGCTGTGGCCACGCACGTTGTTCGGCCAGTTGCTGCTGATAATGGTCAGCGGCACCGTGCTGATTCAGTTGATGTCCAGCAGCATCTGGTTCGATGTGCGTTTTGCCCAGGTTCTCGAGGCCCCTGTCCGGCTGATTGCCGCACGCAGCGCTCCGTTGATCGCCCAGGCCGACTGCCGTGCCGGTTCACTGCAGGCGCCAGCGCATTACCAACTGCGTTGCAGCGAAGCCCTGCCCACGCCGGTGCAGGACGAGCGCCGCGGGCGCAGGCGTGTCGAGCTGTTGCTGCACCAGGCCCTCGAGTACGAGTTGGGGCATGCCCAGGACGTGCGCCTGATGAAAGTGCAGTTGACCGACGAACAGGGCCAGCCGATCGTCTGGCGCAGCCTGTTCGGCCTGCGCACGGCCCAGGCGCATCTGCAGTTCGCGGTGCCGTTGGCCGGTGGGCACTGGCTGACCATCGAGGGCCAGGAACTGCAAGGCTGGAGCGGCGAGTCGGCCTGGGTGCTGATCAGCGATTACCTGTTGCGGGTGTACGCGCTGCGCATCGTCGCGGTATTGCTGGTGTGCCTGATAGCCGTGCGCCTGTGCCTGCGCCCGCTTCGGCGCCTGGCCGATGCCGCGCGCGGCCTGGGTAGCAACCTCGAGCAGCCGCCCTTGGCGCTGGATGGCCCGGAGGAAGTGCGCCAGGCGGCCCAGGCCTTCAACGCCATGCAGCAGCGGCTGATCGCGATGGTCAACGACAAGGCCTACTTCCTGGCCGCCGTGTCCCACGACCTGCGCACCCCGCTGACGCGCATGCGCCTGCGCCTGGAGCGCTTGCCGGACGACGAAAACCGGCAACGCCTGCGGCAGAACATCGCGCAGATGGACAACATGATCGGCCAGGTGCTCGATTACCTGCGCGCGGGGGAGCAGCAGAACTTGCAACAGGTAGACCTGGACCGGCTGGTGGTGCGCCAGTGCGCGGAGCTAGCCACTGCCGAAGAGCCGTTGCCGGTGCATGGCCAGGCGGGCAGCCTGCGGGTCGATGCCCTGCTGCTGCAGCGCTGCCTGCAGAACCTGCTGGTCAATGCATTGCGTTATGCCAAGGAGGTTTCGGTCACGCTGGAGCGCGCGACCACGGGGGTGTTCATTCATATCGATGACCGCGGGCCGGGGATTGCGCCGAGCCTGCTGGCGAGCATCATCGACCCGTTCGTGCGTGGTGAAGGGTCGCGCAACCAGGCGTCCGGGGGGTATGGGTTGGGGTTGAGCATTGCCCAGCGGATTGCTGCCAGCCATGGGGGCGAGTTGCTGTTGGCGAACCGCGAGGGGGGTGGGTTGCGGGTCAGCGTGTTGTTGCCTCGCTAACACTTTTGTGGGGGGGAGGAACTGTACCGCCTGTGCTGGCCTCATCGCCGGCAAGCCAGCTCCCACCGGAACTGCGCATGGCTTGCAATCGGTGCGGTCGAGGTGGGAGCAGGCTTGCCGGCGATGAGGCCAGCACAGGCAACACAACCACAATCAGGTAACAGTCTTTTACCGATTACCCAGGTTTTCCCCTCCCCGCCTTTGCCTATCCTATGCCCGGTCATCCTGCCTGCGATGGACCCATGAAACACTCTCTACCCAGCCGCTACGCCTGCCTCGCCCTCTGCCTGCTGTTCACCTTCGCCAGCCTGCCGCTGCTACCCCAGCATGCCTGGCTGTGGCCGTTGACACTGATCACCGCGCTGCTCAGCCTGGTCGGCCTGAACGACCTGCGACAAAGCCACCACGCCGTGCGTCGCAATTACCCGATCCTGGGCAACATCCGCTACCTGATCGAAACCATCCGCCCGGAAATCCGCCAGTACCTGATCGAGGGCGACGACGACAAGCTGCCGTTCTCCCGCTCGCAACGTTCGCTGGTTTACGCACGGGCCAAGAACGAAAGCGCCGAGAAAGCCTTTGGCACCCTCAACGATGCCTACAAGCCCGGCTTCGAGTTCATCAGCCATTCCATGCTGCCAGTGGCCACGCCAGACCCGGCATCGTTCCGCATCGCCATTGGCGGGCCGCAATGCCGCCTGCCCTATTCGGCATCTATCTTCAACATCTCGGCCATGAGCTTCGGCGCCCTCAGCGCCAACGCCATCGCTGCTCTCAACCGCGGTGCACGCATGGGCCGTTTTGCCCATGACACCGGCGAAGGCAGCATCAGCCCGTACCACCGCGAACATGGCGGTGACCTGATCTGGGAAATCGGCAGTGGCTACTTCGGCTGCCGCACCGAGGACGGCCGCTTCGACCCGCAGCGCTTCGCCGAGCAGGCGCGCTCGCCGCAGGTGAAGATGATCGAGATCAAGCTCAGCCAGGGCGCCAAGCCGGGCCACGGCGGCATCCTGCCGGGGCACAAGGTCAGCCCCGAAATTGCCGCAACCCGTGGCGTGCGCGTGGGCGAGGATTGCATCTCGCCGGCGGCGCACAGTGCCTTCCGCACGCCGGTCGAGTTGCTGCAGTTCGTGGCCAGCCTGCGCGAGCTGTCGGGCGGCAAGCCGGTGGGGTTCAAATTCTGCCTGGGCCACCCTTGGGAGTTCATGGGCATTGCCAAGGCCATGCTGGCCACTGGCATCACTCCGGACTTCATCGTCGTCGATGGCAAGGAAGGCGGCACCGGGGCGGCGCCACGCGAGTTCAGCGACAACATGGGCGTGCCGATGCGCGAGGGCCTGATGTTCGTGCACAACACCCTGGTCGGCCTGAACCTGCGCGCCGGCATCCGCATTGGCGCGGCGGGCAAGATCGTCAGCGCCTTCGACATCGCCAGCGTGCTGGCCATCGGGGCGGACTGGGTCAACTCCGCGCGCGGCTTCATGTTCGCCATTGGCTGCATCCAGTCGCAGAGCTGCCATACCAACAAATGCCCGACCGGGGTGGCCACGCAAGACCCGCTGCGCCAGCGCGCCTTGGTGGTGCCGGACAAGGCCGAGCGGGTGGCCAGCTTCCACCGCAACACGCTGCATACGTTGGCCGAAATGTTGGCTGCCGCGGGCCTGGAACACCCTTCGGAACTCAAGCCCAAGCACCTGGCGCGGCGTATCAGCCCTAGCGAAATCGGGCTGTTCTCGGACCTGCACACGTTCCTTAAACCGGGCGAATTGCTCAGTGGCTCGATTGAAAGCGAGTTTTATGCGCGGATGTGGCGGATGGCGCGTAGTGACAGCTTTGCGCCGGAGACTGGGGAGGGAGAGGTGAAGGTTGCTGGGGTGCGGCGCAGGGAAGTGGTGGAGACGGCGTGAAAGCCGGGGGCCGGGTTGCGGCCCTTTCGCGACACAAGGCCGCTCCTACAGAATCGTGTGGGAGCGGCCTTGTGTCGCGATGGGCTGCAAAGCAGCCCCTAGGCCATCAGATCAGGATCAGAAGATGCTGATCGGGTACTCGACGAATACGCGGACTTCGTTGCCGTCGTCGTTGTAACCGTTCTGCTGCACGGCGTTGTTGGTACGCACGAACGAGCTACGCAGCTTGATCGACAGGTCCTTGGCCGGGCCGTCCTGCACCACGTAACGGATCTGGTTGAAGATCTCGCGCTCTTTACCTTCACCGAAGCCCTGCGGGTTGTCGACGTTGCGGGTGTTGATGTTGTCACCCACCACGTAGGCCAGCTTGTAGGTCAGGCCCGGGATGCCGTAGGCACCGAAGTCCAGGCCGTAGCCCAGCTGCCAGGAGCGCTCGTCTTCGGCGTTGAAGTCGGACCAGTACGAGTTGGCCAGGTAGATGGTCGAACCACCGTCACCCACGCCACCCTCGTTCTGGTACCACCCGTAGTTGTAGCCGGTGCTGCCGGTGCTGCGCTGGTGGGCGATGGTGAACGAGTGCGCACCGAACGCGTAGGTCGCTGCCAGGCTCCAGATGGTGTTGGAGTCGCCGTTGAGTTTGGCGCTCTTGACGAACTTGTTGTCGATGTCCGACTTGTAGCCGTTGAAGTCCAGGGTCAGGGACTGGTCGTTGGCAATCGGGAAGACGTAGTTCAGGCCCAGGTAGTGCTTCTTCATCACGTCTTCGTTGTCGGCGGTGTACAGCGAAGCGGTGAAGTTGTCGGTGAACTTGTAGCTACCACCAAGGACGTTGATCGACTTCAGGCCACCACCGTCACGGCGCTCGGCGCTCTTGCGCGCTTCCTGGGTGAAGCGGCCGGCGTTCAGTTCCAGGCCCTGGATCTCTTTGGAGGTGATCAGGGTACCGGTGAAGCTTTCTGGCAGCAGACGGGCGTCGTCGTACTGCAGCACTGGCAGTGCCGGCATCTGGTCACCGTACTTGAGCACGGTGTTGGAGATGCGGAACTTCACTGCAGCGCCACCACGGGCCAGGTTGTGCGGCGAGTTGGCGTTGCCGTTCTCGTCCTTGAAGTCCGAAGGCTTGAAGAAGTCGACACCGGCGCCACCGTTGTGGCCCTTGCCGCCGTCCAGACGCACGGCGTACAGGCCGAATGCATCGACGCCGACACCGACGGTGCCCTGGGTGAAGCCGGAGGAGAAGTTGGCGATGACGCCCTGGCCCCATTCGATCTGGTCGTCGGTGCCGTGCTTCTTGTCACGATTGATGTAGGCGTTGCGCAGCAGGACGTTGGCGTGGCTGTCCTCGATGAAGCCTTTGCTGTCGGCCTGATCATTGGCCTGTGCCTGGGTCGCGGCGATCATCGCCAGGGCGACCAGGCTGATCCTGGTTTTCAACATGTTGTTTTCCTTATTTCTTAATCAAAAACGCTCTGCAATATGACGCCAGGAACCAACGCCCCTTCGTAGGTTCGACGCTATGCGGATCCAGACTGGAAGGCCTGCCGGTAATCACACGGCGGCCTCTGGCAGCAGCATGGCCAAGATCATGGCCAGCAGGCGTTGGCCGAATCCTAGCCGTGTGCGATTACAAATGTCAAAAAGTCGTGAAATGCAGGTTGATATAACCAAAATCGCGCGCTTGCCTGGTGCATTTCCATGCAGGTTTGCGCTATCAGCGGACAATTTATCTTGTGTGAGAAATAGCCTTTTGATCGAACGGACAATTTTCCTGTCAGGGCGCCTTCGCAGCGCAAGGCTGCTCCTACAAGGAAACGCGGGGCGGCAGAGACCGTAACAAACTGACACAGATGTAATGACAAGCCTTTACAAATACTCAAGCAATAGCAAATAACAAGCATTACCATCCGCAGCTCTTTTTCACCTGCTCGATCCGGATGTGCCCATGCTTGTACCCTGCCGTCTTTCACCCCTGACGCTTGGCCTGTCGCTGCTGTTCGGCGCCGGCCTGGCCAGTGCCGCCACCACCACCCTGCCAGAACTGTCGGTAACCGCCGACAGTGAACGCGAAGAGGACAACCCGCGGGTCAAGGAGGTAAGCACCGCGACCCGCACCTCGACGCCAGTACGCTATGTGCCGCAGGCCATCGACACGGTAAAGACCGTCAACGTGCTGGATTACGGCAGCAACACCCTGGGCAAGGCGCTGGAAGGCATCCCCAACGTCAGCAGCGGTGCCGACACCCGCTTCGACAGCGTGCGTATCCGCGGCTTCGAAGCCAGCAACGACTTCTACCTGGACGGCATTCGCGACGACAGCCAGTACATCCGCGACCTGCATAACATCGAGCGGGTCGAAGTGCTCAAGGGGCCGGCAGCGGTGCTTTATGGCCGTGGCAGCCAGGGCGGTATCGTCAACCGGGTGAGCAAGGCGCCGGAGCACGGCCGCCGTTCGAGCATCGAGGCGCAGGCCGGCAGCGAAGACCTGCGCAGCCTGTATGCCGACCTCAGTGCCGACCCCAGCGACACCGTCAGCCTGCGCCTGAACATGGGCAACCAGGACAACAACAGCTTCCGCGACGGCATCGACGGCAACCGCCAGCTGTTCGCCCCGTCGATCAGCTGGCAGGTTACCCCCGACCTGAACTGGCTGGTGCAATACGAATACAGCCGCTACAACCGCACCCCAGACCGTGGCATCCCCGGGGTCAACGGCCGCCCGGCCGATGTCGGCCGCAGCACCACTTATGGCGACACACAGCGCGACTATATCGACGACCGCGCCCAGTCGCTGCGCTCGCGCCTGAACTATCAGCTGAACGAAACCTGGCAGTTGCGCCATACCCTTGGCCTGTTCAAGCTCGACAGTGAGTTCGACAACACCTACGTCACGGGCTACGACGCCAGCACCGACACCTTGACCCGCCAGCGCTGGCAGCAAGACCTGAACACCAGAAACCTGTTCAACACCCTGGAGGCCGAGGGCGACTTCGACACCTTAGGCCTGGAGCACAAGCTGTTGCTGGGCCTGGAGTTCGGCAACCAGAAGCGCGACCCGGTGCTGTACAAAGCGGTCGACCAGAAACTCCAGGGCCTGGGCAAGCCCGGCCGCAACCAGCAGCTCAATGGCCCAATGACGTTGTTTAGTGACAACCATACCGTGGTCGATAGCCGCGGCCTTTATCTGCAAGACCAGATCCGCCTGAACGATCAGTGGCAGGTTCTTGCCGGCGTACGCTTCGACCAGTTCGACGTGCAGACCACCAACAAGGATGGCGTGCGCGAAACACAGGACAGCAACAGCACCAGCCCACGCTTGGGTGTGGTCTATACACCGTGGCGCGACCATTCGTTCTACGCCTCATGGAGCAAGACCTTCTCGCCGGTTGGCGGCGGGCTGATCGGCATCACCCCAGGCGCAAAAGGCAACGGTAACGATGCCAAGCCGGAAGAAACCCGCCAGAAGGAAATCGGCGTGAAGAGCGACTGGCTCGACCAGCGCCTGACCACCACCCTGGCCATCTACGAGCTGGAGCTGTACAACCGCCGCACCCGCGACCCGCTTGTCCCGGAAAACATCTTGCTCAGCGGCATGCAGCGTTCGCGCGGTATCGAGCTGACCGCCACCGGCAACATCGTTGGCAACTGGTACGTGCGCGGTGGCATCGGCCTGCAGGACGCGACCATCGTCAAGGACAACAACGGCCAGGAAGGCAACCGTATCAATGACGTGGCCAAGCGCAACGGCAGCCTGTTCGTGACCTGGAAACCGGAACTGGGCTGGTACGCCGAAACCGGCCTGACGTTGGTAGGCGAGCGTTATGCGGACAACCAGAACACCACGGTGCTGCCGGGGTATGGCCGCTGGGATGCACTGGCGGGGTACCGCACGCATGACTGGGATGTGCGGGCGGCGCTGAGCAATATCGCCGACAAGACCTATTACAGCTCGGCAACCAGTGCGGCGCAGATACAGGTGGGTGACCCGCGCAGCCTGGTGGTGACTGGCAGCTACAGCTTCTGATCTTTAATGCCTGTGCCGGCCTCTTCGCGGCTAAAGCCGCTCCCACAGGTACCCCACATGTATCGAGCCCAGTGGGGTACCTGTGGGAGCGGCTTTAGCCGCGAAGGGGCCAGCACAGGTTGAAGCAATCGATCAGTGCCACACCGCCATCAGCGCCTGCATTTCTGCTTCGCTGATCAGCCCTTGGGGGTATCGTCCGGCAAGCAGACGTCGTGGGTCGGTCGTCCTGACCCTGATGCTTCCATGGTGTTTCAACCACTTCGCCACAAGCCTGAGCGATTGGTGATTCACTGCCGATGGGCGCAAAGCCGACTCACTTGCTGCGTTCATTTCTACACGTACTCCCTGGCCCGTGAGCGGCTAATCTACGTAAGGATTGTTACAGATCCGAGAGCTCGGCATGGCCGAGCTATCTGACTGAAAACAATACAAAACATATGCCAGCACGGACCTGCGGACGGCCCCGGAAACAAAAAAGGCCCGTCATGTGACGGGCCTCTTGATTCACCGTGCGCTCAACGCTTGACCGGTGCCGGTTGCTGCTGGGTCAGGCAGTGGATGTTGCCACCGCCCAACAGCAGCTCACGACCAGGGATCATCACCACCTCATGGTCGGGGAAGATCTTAGCCAGGATCGCTCTGGCCTCGGCATCTGCCGGGTCGTCGAAGCTAGGCGCGATGATGCCGCCGTTGACGATCAGGAAGTTCACGTACGAGCCGGCCAGGCGCACCGATGGGTCACGCTCCTGGCTGCCTGCCACCTGATCGACCCCGGCGCACTCTTCGGCAGTAGCGAACAGCGGGCCCGGGATCGGCATTTTGTGCACGATGAACTCGCGGCCCTTGGCATCGCGAGTGTTCTTCAGCACCTCCATGGCGGCATGGCAGCGTGCATAGTTGGGGTCGTTGGAATCATCGGTCCAGGCCAGTAACACTTCGCCCGGGCGCACGTAACAGCAGAAGTTGTCGACATGGCCATCGGTCTCGTCGTTGTACAGGCCATCCGGCAACCAGACCACGGTGTCCACCGCCAGATGATCGCGCAGCACCGCTTCGATCTGCTCGCGGTTCAGGTGCGGGTTGCGGTTGCGATTGAGCAGGCATTCTTCGGTAGTAATCACCGTGCCTTCGCCGTCCACGTGGATCGAGCCGCCCTCGAGCACGAAGCCTTCGGTGTGGTAGCGCTGGCAGCGCTCCATTTCCAGGACCTTGGCCGCCAGCTCCTCGTCACGGTTCCACGGTGCGTACAGGCCGCCGTCGAAGCCGCCCCAGGCATTGAAGCCCCAGTCCACACCACGCACTTCACCCTGGTCGTTGATGACGAAGGTCGGGCCGGTGTCACGCACCCAGGCATCGTCATTGCTGATCTCGACCACGCGAATGTTCGGCTGGTCGAGCTGGCGGCGGGCATTTTCGTACTGGCCAGCGGAAACCGCGACGGTTACCGGCTCGAAGCGGGCAATGGCCTTGGCCAGGGTCACATGGGCAGCCTGCGCCGGCTTGCCGCCAAGGCGCCAGTTGTCCGGGCGCTCCGGCCAGACCATCCACACCTGGGTTTGCGGGGCCCACTCGGCGGGCATGTGGAAACCATCGGCACGGGGAGTGGAGTTGAGGGTTTTCATGATTGACCTCTGTGATGGCCCTGAGCCGGACTGTGCTGGGGCGTTTGTCAATTTATAACCGATATATATCGATATTTGAAGCCCGATAATCGGGAAAATCATGAGAATGCAAGGGAATTAAATCGATAACAATCGATACACCCCCAACCTTGAACGAGAAGCAAAACGGCACGACATCTACCATAGCCAGCCCTTGTGAACGCCGTTGAAGCCCGAGGCGGAAAAAACGGCCAGACCGGCTAGGGTCAATACATGAGCAGAACGGGCCAGCGAACCGCCATGAACATCATCCCTACCGCGATCCCTGAAGTACTGATCATCGAGCCGAAGGTTTTCGGTGATAGCCGTGGTTTTTTCTTCGAGGCATTCAACGCCCGTGAGTTCGCCCGGCAAACCGGCGTGAATGTCCAGTTCGTCCAGGACAACCACTCGCGCTCCATCAAGGGTGTGCTGCGTGGCCTGCACTACCAGGTGGAAAACACCCAAGGCAAGCTGGTGCGCGTGGTGCAGGGGGAAATCCGTGATATTGCCGTGGACGTGCGCAAGAGCTCGCCAACCTTCGGCCAATGGGTCGCGGTGCAGCTGTCGGCCGACAATCATCGCCAGTTATGGATTCCCCCCGGCTTCGCCCATGGCTTTGCGGTGATGAGCGAGTCGGCCGAGTTCCTCTACAAGACCACCGACTACTACAACCCGGGCGCCGACCGCTGCATCCGCTGGGATGACCCGACGCTGGCCATAGACTGGGGGTTGCAGCAGCCACCCGTGCTCTCGGACAAGGACAAGCTCGGCCTGCCGCTGGCAGAGGCGGAACTGCTGCCTTAACTAGCGCATAATTGCGGCAGACCTTTCTGGCGCATTTACCTGATGATTGCAAAACCCACGCCCCCACGCCGTCCCCGCTGGCGCAGCCTGGCCCTGTTGGCCGTGTGCCTGGTTCCGTTGTTGTGGCCCCTGCATCACCTGGCCGAACGTTACTATCAGGAAGAACTGGCCTCGCAGAACCGACAGACCCTCGACCTGTACGTCGCCAACCTGCTCGGTACCCTGCACCGCTACGAAACCTTGCCGCAGATACTCGGCGACCTGCCGGCGCTGCGCGGTGTGCTGGCCGACCCGCTCCGCCTGGAGGCAGTGACCAATGCCAACCGCCTGCTCAAGGACATCGTCCAGCAGACCGGCGCCGAGGTGATGTACCTGATGGACGTCAGCGGCAATACCCTGGCTGCCTCCAACTGGGACAAGCGCGACAGCTTCGTCGGCCGCAACTTCGCCTTCCGCCCCTACTTCAACGAAGCCATGGCCGGCCGCCTGGGGCGCTTCTTTGGCCAGGGCACCACATCGGCCAAGCGCGGTTACTTCTTCGCCGCCGCCGTGCGAGACCGTGAACGCATCGTTGGCGTACTGGTGGTCAAGGTCGACCTCGACCACACCGAAACCCTGTGGGGCCGCACCCCAGAGCAGCTGTTGCTGACCGACCACAATGGCGTGGTCATCCTGACCTCGCGGCCCGACTGGCGCTTCCGCGCGACCCGCGCGCTGACCGAGGCCGAGCGTCAGGCGATCATCGCCATCCAGCCCTACCCGACCCAAGCCCCGCAGCCGCTGGTGCTCAACCAGGACGCCTGGATCAGCCAGACCCGCGACATCAAGGAAACCGGCTGGCAGGTCAGCATCCTCGCCCCGCGCATGCTGGTCGACCGTTCGGTGCAAACCGTCATGGCCATCGGCGCGGGCACCCTGCTGGTGCTGATACTGCTGGCCGGCCTGGTGATGCAGCGGCGCCGTCACTACATCGACCGCATCGACTTCGAGGCACGCGGCCGCCAGGAACTGGAAAAACGCGTGGCCGAGCGCACCGCCGACCTCGAAGGCCTGAACACCCGGCTCAAGAGCGCCGTACTGGAGCGTGAGAACGCCCAACAGGAGGCGGTGCGCGCCCAGGACGAACTGGTACAGGCCGGCAAGCTGTCGGTGCTCGGCACCATGTCGGCCAGCATCAGCCACGAACTCAACCAGCCGCTGGCCGCCATCCGCAGCTACGCGGAAAACGCCGAGATCCTGCTCGACCACCAGCGAACCGAAGAAGCCCGCGGCAACCTCAAGCTGATTGGCGAGCTGACCGGGCGCATGGCCTCGATCATCGCCCACCTGCGCGCCTTCGCCCGCCGTGACCGCCATGCCCCGGAGAGCGTGGCCTTGCAGCCGGCCCTGGACGACGCCCTGGCGCTGCTGGCCAAGCGCCGCCGGGCGATGGCCGTGGAGCTGATCCGCGACCTGCCGGAAGCCACCTTGTGGGTACAGGCCGGCGAGACCCGCCTGCGCCAGGTGCTCGGCAACCTGCTGGCCAATGCCCTCGACGCCCTGACCGAAAAAGCCAACCCGCGCCGCCTGTGGCTAAGTGCCGAACAGCGCGATGACTGCGTCTACCTGTACATTCGCGACAACGGCCCCGGCTTCAGCCGCCAGGCCCTGGAGCACGCCAAGGAGCCGTTCTTCACCACCAAGACCCGCACCCAGGGCCTGGGCCTGGGCCTGGCCATCTGCGAAAGCCTGATGCGCGCCCTGGGCGGTGAACTGCTGTTGGCCAACCACCCGGAGGGTGGCGCACTGCTGACCCTGCAGCTGCGTGTGGCCGCGCCTGGCGCTACTTTGCCCAATTCGGAGGACCCCTCGGCATGACCACCGAGACACTGATCGACAGCCGAGCCCAGGTCATCCTGGTCGATGATGACCCGCACCTTCGCCAGGCCCTGAGCCAGACCCTGGACCTGGCCGGGCTCAAGGTGGTCGCCCTGGCCGACGCCCAGGGCCTGGCCGAACGCATCGAGGCCGACTGGCCCGGCGTGGTGGTCAGCGACATCCGCATGCCGGGTATCGATGGCCTGCAGCTGCTGGAACAACTGCACGGCCGTGACAACGAGCTGCCGGTATTGCTGATCACCGGCCACGGTGATGTGCCGCTGGCGGTGCAGGCAATGCGCGCCGGGGCTTATGACTTCCTGGAAAAACCCTTTGCCAGCGACGCCCTGCTGGACAGCGTGCGCCGCGCCCTGGCCCTGCGCCGCCTGGTGCTGGACAACCGCAGCTTGCGCCTGGCCCTGAGCGACCGCCAGCAACTGGCCACCCGACTGGTGGGCCAGTCGCCGTCCATGCAGCGCTTGCGCGAGCAGATCGGCGCCTTGGCCGGCACTCGCGCCGACGTGCTGATCCTGGGTGAGACCGGTGCCGGCAAAGAGGTGGTGGCCCGCGCCCTGCACGACCTGTCCAGCCGCCGCGACGGGCCGTTCGTGGCGATCAACGCCGGCGCACTGGCCGAGTCGGTGGTCGAAAGCGAGCTGTTCGGCCATGAGCCCGGGGCGTTCACCGGCGCGCAGAAACGCCGCATCGGCAAGTTCGAGTTCGCCAACGGCGGCACGCTGTTCCTCGACGAAATCGAGAGCATGAGCCTGGATGTGCAGGTGAAACTGCTGCGCATGCTTCAGGAACGGGTGGTCGAGCGCTTGGGTGGCAACCAGCTGATCCCGCTGGACATCCGCATCATCGCCGCGACCAAGGAGGACCTGCGCCAGTCCGCTGACCAAGGGCGGTTCCGCGCCGATTTGTATTACCGCCTGAACGTGGCGCCGCTGCGTATTCCACCGCTGCGCGAACGCGGCGATGACATCCTGGTGCTTTTCCAGCACTTCGCCGACGCCGCCAGCGAGCGCCATGGTCTGCCGCCACACTCCCTGCAGCCGGCCCAGCGCGCCATGCTGCTGCGTCACGACTGGCCCGGTAACGTACGCGAGCTGCAGAACGCCGCCGAGCGTTTCGCCCTTGGCCTGGAACTGGCTCTGGACGGCCAGGCGCCGCCGGCGGCAATGCCTTCGGCACCGATGCCGAGCGGCAACCTCAGCGAACAGGTCGAGCAGTTCGAACGCTCGCTGATCGCTGCCGAACTGGCCCAGCCACACAGCTCCATGCGCAGCCTGGCCGAGGCGCTGGGTATCCCCCGCAAAACCTTGCACGACAAGCTGCGCAAGCATGGCTTGAGCTTCGATGGCGGTAGCGGCGGGCATGACGATCAAGAGGACAACCGTTAATGAACACCGATAGCCAGTACCTGCAGACCGTCCTGCACGGCGACATCCCCCTGACCCGCGAAATGGGCCTGGAAGTGCTCGATTGGCAGCAGCACACCCTGCGCCTGCAATTGCCGCTGGCGGCCAACGTCAACCACAAGAGCACCATGTTCGGCGGTAGCCTGTACTGCGCCGCAGTGCTGGTGGGCTGGGGCTGGCTGCACCTGCGCCTGCGCGAGTCGGGTATCGATGACGGGCATATCGTCATCCAGGAAGGGCAGATCAGTTATCCGCTGCCGGTTACCGGGGCGGCGGTGGCGCGCTGTGCGCCGCCGGATGAGAAGACCTGGGAGCGGTTCCTGACCATGTACCAGCGGCGCGGGCGGGCACGGTTGACGCTGGAGACCACGGTGAGCAATGCCGGTAGTGACGAGCCTGCTGTTACCTTCAGCGGCCAATACGTGCTGCACCGCTGAAACCAATGGACTGTCGCGACTCCTGTAGGAGCGGCCTTGTGTCGCGATCGGGCCGCGAAGCGGCCCCGGCAATTAATGCGGCAATGCTGAAACCCTGGGGCCGCGCTGCGGCCCGATCGCGACACAAGGCCGCTCCTACACGATCATGTCCGCCTGTCAGATCAGGCTCAGGAAGGCTTGACGCCACACAGCATTTGCCGGCAACGCCAGGAAATGCGGGTTGAGCAACGACTCCCGCGCCGGGTACCGGAACGGCAAGCCATCCAACCCGATTACCTCCCCACCAGCCCCTTCCACCACCCCCTGCGCCGCCGCGGTATCCCACTGCGAGGTCGGTGCCAGGCGGGGATAGCAATCGGCGCTGCCCTCGGCCAACAGGCAGAATTTCAACGAACTGCCGATATTGGCCAGCTCCAGTTCCCCCAACGCAGCCCCCAACCCGGCCAACAGCGCTTCCTGTTCCGGGCTGGAATGGCGACGGCTGGCAACCACGGTGAAACGCCCACCTGCCGGCGGCTCGTCGCGAACCTGGATCGGCTGCGAAGCCTCACCCGCTTCCGCACGCCAGGCGCCCAACCCACGCCCACCGAAGTAGCAGCGCCCGTTGGTCGGCATGGATACCACGCCAAACACCACCTCGCCGTTTTCGACCAGGGCGATGTTGACCGTGAACTCCTCGCTGCCGGCGATGAATTCCTTGGTGCCATCCAGCGGGTCGACCAGCCACCAGCGGCTCCAGCCCTGACGCTCGGCCAGCGGAATGTTGCAGTCCTCTTCGGACAGCACCGGGATCTGCGGCGCCAGCGCCAGCAGGCCATCGGCAATCACCCGGTGCGCCGCCAGGTCGGCGGCGGTGACCGGCGAATCGTCGGCCTTGTTGGTCACGGCCACATCGGCGCGCCAGAACGGCAAGATCGCCTCGCCCGCCAACAGGGCCAGCTTGACCACTTCGTGCATCAGTTGCAGGTCGTTCATGCTTCCAGCAGCCCCCGCTGAATCAGCAGGTCACGCGCCAGGTACAGCGCCGCCAAGGCACGCCCCTCGGTGAACTGTGGGTGCATGGCCAGGGCCGAGAGCTCGCGCAGGTTAACCTTGTCGACCCGCATCGGCTCCGGCTCATCGCCCTCCAGGCGCTCCTCGTACAGGTCGCTGGCCAGCACCACCTGGATCTTCTGGCTCATGTAGCCCGGCGACAGCGACAGCTCGGTCAGGTGCTCCAGCTGGCGCGCGCCAAAACCGGCCTCTTCCTTGAGCTCCCGGTCGGCTGCCGCCAGCACGTCCTCGCCCGGCTCGATCAGGCCTTTGGGCAACGACAGCTCGTATTCGTCGGTGCCGCCGCAGTATTCCTCCACCAGCACCGCGTGCTCGGCATCGAGCATGGCCACGATCATCACCGCGCCGTAACCATTACCCCGGCCCACCAGGCGCTCGTAGGTACGCTCGTTGCCATTGCTGAAGCGCAATTGCACGGCTTCGACGCGAAACAGGCGGCTGCTGGCGACTATTTCGCGGCTGAGGACGGTGGGTTTCTGGCGCATGGGGCGGCTCCTTGGCGTGAACGGGTTACTATACCGTGGCTTGCCGACTGATCGAGAGTTTCCCATGCCTGTTCTTCCCTGGTCCGCCATCGATACCGTCCTGCTGGACATGGATGGCACCCTGCTCGACCTGCATTACGACAACCGCTTCTGGCTGGACCACCTGCCCCAGCGCTATGCCGAGCTGCACGGGGTGAGCCGGGCCATGGCGGAAATGGAACTGCAGCCGCTGTTCGAACGCAATGCCGGCACGCTTAACTGGTATTGCCTGGACTTCTGGAGCCGCGAACTTCGGCTGCCGATCCGTGAGCTGAAACAGGAAATCGCCGACCTGATCGCCCTGCGCCCGGATGCCGACACTTTCCTTGCAGCGATCCGCGACGCGGGCAAGCGCGTGGTGATGATCACCAATGCGCACCGGGATTCGCTGTCACTGAAGCTGGAGCGGGTGGAGCTGGCGCCGTACTTCGAACGGCTGATCAGCTCGCATGACTACGGCTACCCGAAGGAAAGCCCGCAGTTCTGGGACGCATTGCAGGCGGACATCGGCTTTGAACCGGAGCGCAGCCTGTTCATCGATGACACCTTGGCGATTCTGCGCAGTGCGCGACGGTTTGGCGTGGGGCATCTGCTGGCGGTGCGCCAGCCGGATAGCCAGGCCGGGCCGCGCGATACCGAAGAGTTTGCGGCGGTCGAGGATTACCGGGAATTATTGGTAGGCCTGTGAGGGCCCTTTCGCGGGTAAACCCGCTCCCACAGGATCACCACAGGTCTGAACTGTGTGCGATCCCTGTGGGAGCGGGTTTACCCGCGAAGAGGCCGGTACAGGCTGCAGAGATCAGTCAGGAATGCGCAACACCTGCCCCGGATAGATCTTGTCCGGGTGCTTGAGCATCGGTTTGTTGGCCTCGAAGATCTTCTGGTACTTGTTGGGGTCGCCATACACCTTCTTCGAAATCGCGCTCAACGTATCCCCCTTCTCCACCGTCACGAACCGCGCGGCCTGGGCCACCGGCCCGGTCACGGTGATCTGGTCATCCACACTGGCAACGCCTGCGACGTTACCCGCCGCCAGGATGATCTTCTCCTTCTCCTCCTGGCTGGCCACCTCACCCTTGAGGATGATCGTGTCTCCCTCTACAGTGGCCGTGATATTCGGGTTGCCCAGGCCGACACTTTCCACGTGTTTCTTCAGTTGCTCTTCGGCATTGGCATTGCCGGGGGTCAGCAGGTCGATCAACTTCTCGCCCGCTTCCTTGACGAAACTGAACAAGCTCATAACGCTCTCCTTGTTGACGAAGCCTCGGACACAGCAGTCTAGGCCAGCTTTTCCCCTGGCGCCCCATGCGACCAATCGACGCGGTCTATCAAGGCATAGACCCTAGCGATTAGACGCCGCCGGCCCGCACGCCTAGGCTTGTGCTATCTGAAAGTTGCCGATAGCCCGATGAACAGTCAGCCCCGATGAACAGCAAGCCTCCGGTCTGCGCGGCCTCATCGCCCTTGACCATGCCCGCCGCCAGCAACACCTACGATTACGTCCAGCTCAACGATGCCAGACGCGACAGCACGCCCCTGGCCGAAGAAGTGGCTCTGGCCATTGCCTACAACGGCCTGAACCAGGCGGTGATGCTGGTCAGCCCCACCGACCTGGAAGACTTCGCCGTCGGCTTCAGTGTCGGCAGCGGCATAGTCGAAGGCACAACGGAAATCTACGACCTGAAACTCTCCGGCAGCGGCTCGGCAATGTACGCCGACCTGGAGATTTCCAGCCGTGCGTTCTGGAACCTGAAAAACCAGCGCCGCCAAATGGCCGGCACCAGTGGTTGCGGCCTGTGCGGGGTCGAAGCGCTGGAGCAGGCACTGCCAGAGCTGGCCAAGCTGCCTGGCGCACCTTTGCCACCCGCGCAATGGTTGGTCGGCCTGCGTGAGCGCATCGATGCCTTCCAGCCCCTCGGCCAACACTGCGGCGCGGTGCATGCGGCGCTGTTCATGGACCGCCATGGCGAGCTGCTGCTAGGCCGTGAAGACATCGGCCGACACAACGCCCTCGACAAGCTGATCGGCGCCTTGCTTCGCCAAGACATCGACAGCCAGGGTGGCCTGGCCATCGTCACCAGCCGCTGCAGCCTGGAGCTGATCCAGAAGGTGCTGCGGGCCGGTATCCAGACCCTGGTCAGCCTGTCGGCGCCCACCGGCCTTGCCTTGCAATGGGCGCGCAAACACAACCTCAACCTTATTCATTTGCCCAAGCACAGCGCACCGCGGGTCTACAGCCCAGCGGCGGAGTCGTAACAGTCGTGACCTCGTACCAACACCTCCCGGACAACGCCCCAGCCTCTCCACCTCGTTACAAGCCCTACCACGGCCCCGCCGGTGGTTGGGGCGCGCTGCGCAGCGTGGCCAAGGCCTGGGTTGGCAGCGATAACGCGCTGAAGAACATTCGCGCGCTGCTCAAGACCAACCAGAACGGCGGCTTCGATTGCCCCGGCTGCGCCTGGGGCGACTCGCCGGAAAGCGGCATGGTCAAGTTCTGCGAGAACGGTGCCAAGGCAGTGAACTGGGAGGCGACCAAGCGCCGCGTCGATGCCGCCTTTTTCGCCCGCTACAGCGTCACTTCGCTGCTGCAGCAGAGCGACTACTGGCTGGAGTACCAGGGGCGCCTGACCGAGCCGATGGTCTATGACGCGTCCAGCGACCGCTACCAGCCGATCAGCTGGGACGCCGCGTTCACCCTGATCGCTCGCGAGCTGAACAAGCTGGCCAGCCCTGACCAGGCCGAGTTCTACACTTCGGGGCGCGCCAGCAACGAAGCAGCGTACCTGTACCAGCTTTTCGTGCGGGCCTACGGCACCAACAACTTCCCCGACTGCTCGAACATGTGCCACGAGGCCAGCGGCGTGGCCCTGGGGCAAAGCGTCGGGGTCGGCAAGGGCACCGTCACCTTCGACGACTTCGAGCACGCCGATGCGATTTTCGTCTGGGGCCAGAACCCTGGTACCAACCACCCGCGCATGCTTGACCCGCTGCGCGATGCGGTAAAACGCGGCGCCCAGGTGGTGTGCATCAACCCGCTCAAGGAACGTGGCCTGGAGCGCTTCCAGCACCCGCAGAACCCGCTGGAAATGCTGACCAACAGCGACCGGCCGACCAACACCGCATTCTTCCGCCCGGCCTTGGGCGGCGACATGGCGCTGCTGCGCGGCATGGCCAAGTTCGTCCTGCAATGGGAACGCGAAGCCCAGGCCAACGGCGAACCGGCAGTCTTCGACCACGCCTTCATCGCCGAACATGGCCATGGCGTCGACGACTACCTGGCGGTAGTGGATGCCACCCCGTGGGAGCACATCCAGACCCAGTCCGGCCTGGCGCTGGCCGATATCGAACTGGCCGCGCGTATGTACTGCCGTGGCAAGCGGGTGATCATGTGCTGGGCGATGGGCATTACCCAGCACCGCCACTCGGTGCCGACCATCCAGGAAATCGTCAACCTGCAGATGCTGCGCGGCAATATCGGCGTGCCAGGCGCAGGCCTGTGCCCGGTGCGTGGCCACAGCAACGTGCAGGGTGACCGCACCATGGGCATCAACGAGCGCCCGCCGGTGGCCCTGCTGGACGCCATCGAGCAGCGCTTCGGCTTCCCCGTGCCCCGGCACAATGGCCACAACACCGTCGAGGCGATCCACGCCATGCTCGACGGCCGGGCCAAGGTATTCATCGGCCTGGGCGGCAACTTCGCCCAAGCCACGCCGGACACCGAGCGCACCGCCCAGGCACTGCGCAACTGCGAGCTGACCGTGCATATCAGCACCAAGCTCAACCGCAGCCACCTGGTGCACGGCAAGCAGGCACTGATCCTGCCTTGCCTGGGGCGCACTGACATCGACCTGCAGGCAGAAGGGCCACAGGCGGTAACGGTAGAGGACTCGTTCAGCATGGTCCACGCCTCCAATGGCCAGCTGAAGCCGCTGTCGACGCAGATGCGCTCGGAGCCGGCGGTCATCGCTGGTATCGCCGCCGCCACCCTGGGCAAGAAGCCCGTGGACTGGCACTGGCTGGTGGCTGACTACGACCGTATCCGCGAGCTGATCGGCGACACCATCGCCGGCTTCAGCGGCTTCAACCAGCGCCTGCGCGAGCCGGGCGGTTTCTACCTGGGCAACAGCGCCGCCAGCCGCGAATGGAATACCAGCACCGGCCGCGCGAACTTCAAGGCCAACCTGCTGCCCGACACGCTGCTCGACGAGCGTGTACGCGCCAGCGGCCAGGTGCCAGACCTGATCATGCAGTCGATGCGCTCGCACGATCAGTACAACACCACCATCTACGGCCTGGACGACCGCTACCGTGGCGTGCGTGGCCAGCGCGAGGTGCTGTTCGCCAACGAAGCCGACATCATCCGCCTGGGCTTCCAGCCGGGGCAGCAAGTCGACATCGTGTCGTTGTGGGGGGATGAGCATGTGCGCCGTGTGCACGGCTTCACCCTGCTGGCCTTCGACATCCCGGCCGGGCAGGCGGCGGCGTACTACCCGGAGGTGAACCCGCTGGTGCCGCTGGAAAGCATTGGCGATGGCAGCCATACGCCGACGTCGAAGTTCATTGCCATCAAACTGGAGCGGGCGCGGGATGACGGGCGCATCCTGTAAGAATGGTGTTGGCCTTTTCGCGGGTAAACCCGCTCCCACAGAGGTAACTCAAGGTCTGAGAGCGGTGGTATCCCTGTAGGAGCGGGTTCACCCGCGAAGAGGCCGGAAGCCGTGCCGCCAAAAACGAAAAAAGCCCTGTTCCATCAAGGTTCAGGGCTTCGTCATAAAGGTCTCAGACAGCGAAAAAACGATAAAGTTTCACAGTAAATACAGTAAGTTAGAGAATTGTGTACAACTCGTGTTACTCGTCGGATTTCCGTTGCCAGCCGCGCCTGTAAGGCTCAAAAATCGCCCCGTCATCCTAATGAGGCTCTCTTGATGAAGAAGTACTCCTCGATACTGTTGTTGTCTTTCAGCTTGCTCAGCGGCGTTGCCATGGCAGGCGGCACCACCGAGGCCGGCATTGGCGGCGCATTGGGTGGGGTACTGGGCTCCGTGGTGGGCAACTCCATCGGTGGTAGCACCGGCGGCGCCATTGGTGCCGGCCTGGGCGGCGCGGCTGGCGGTGCCTTGGGTGCCGACAAGCATCAGCGTGGGGAAGCCGCAATCGGCGGCGCGCTGGGCGCAGCAGGCGGTAACGTGGTCGGCCGCTCCGTGGGCGGCACTACCGGTAGCTACATTGGCGCGGCAGCCGGCGGTGGTGCCGGTGGCGCACTGGGTAACTACATGGGTAAGGAGGCCGACAGAGACGATTACCACGAAGGCCGCCGCTACCGTCGTGGCTATGACGACGACCGCCGCCACTGGGACCGTGGCCATCATTACGGCCATCGCAAGCACAAGCGCCACTGGCGCGACTAACGCCTGAGGGCCCTGCCCCGGCAACAAAAGCCCCGCCCCTGCCAGCGGGGCTTTTTTATGCCTGCTGTTCCAGCACTACACCAGACAGGATCACCTGCAGCGTCTCTGGCAATGCCACTGGCCGGCCACTGGCGCGTTCGATGAACACCTGCACCACCGTGCCTGCCGCACACGCCTCCGGCTCCCCTGGGCGGAACAGGGCCAGGCGGTACTCCACCGTGCTGCCCGCCAGGCGCATCACCCCCAGCCCCACTTCCAGCACATCCGGGAAGCCGGGCAGCGCGTAGAAATCCGCCGCCGAACTGACCACGAAGGCCGCCAGCTCGCCGTCACGCAGGTCCAGTTCGGCCTGTTCGACGAGGAACGCCTGGATGGCGGTTTCGAAAAAGCCGTGCACGGTAGCACCGGCGACGTGGCCATTCAGGTCATTGTCCTGGGGGCGAGTGAGGATGGGGTGGAAGTGGGAGAAGGCAGTGCGCTGAGGGGATTCGGTCATCTGGCTGGCTCTTGTCTTCGCAATGAATGCTGACAGTGAAACAGAAAAACCGGTTTCCCGCTGCTTGTGCCGGCCTCTTCGCGGCTAAAGCCGCTCCCACAGGTACACCACCAACGTTGAATGCAGTGCAGTACCTGTAGGAGCGGCTTTAGCCGCGAAGAGGCCGGTGCAGGCAGTAGAAAACGAAAAGGCCGCCCGTTGGGGCGGCCTTTTCGTTACCGGCAAGCTCAGCTTACAGCTGCGGGCCAGCGGCCTTGATGGCGTCGGAAACTTCGAACTTCTTGAAGTTTTCGATGAACAGCTTGGCCAGGCCTTTGGCGGCCTCGTCGTAGGCAGCCTTGTCAGCCCAGTTGGTGCGCGGGTTGAGCAGCTCGGTATCAACGCCCGGAACGGCCTTAGGCACGTCCAGGTTGATGATGTCCAGGTGCTCGGTTTCGGCACCGATCAGCGCGCCGCTCTGGATCGCAGCGATCACGGCACGGGTGGTCGGGATGCTGAAGCGCTTGCCAACGCCGTAGCCACCGCCGGTCCAGCCGGTGTTGACCAGGTAGACCTTCGAGTCGAAGCCCTTGATACGCTTGATCAGCAGCTCGGCGTACTCGCCAGCCGGGCGCGGGAAGAACGGGGCGCCGAAGCAGGTGGAGAAAGTCGACTTGATACCGCTGCCCGAACCCATTTCGGTGGAACCGACCAGCGCGGTGTAGCCGGACAGGAAGTGGTAGGCCGCCTGCTCGTTGTTCAGGATCGAAACCGGAGGCAGAACACCAGTCAGGTCGCAGGTCAGGAAGATGACTGCGTTCGGCTCGCCACCCAGGTTCGCTGCGGAACGCTTGGCAACGTGCTCCAGCGGGTAGGCCGCACGGCTGTTCTGGGTCAGGCTGACATCGGTGTAGTCGGCGTGCTTGTTGGCGTCGAGGACGACGTTTTCCAGCACGGCGCCATGCTTGATGGCTTTCCAGATGACCGGCTCGTTCTTCTCGGACAAGTCGATGCACTTGGCGTAGCAGCCGCCTTCGATGTTGAAGACCACGCCCTCGCCCCAGCCGTGCTCGTCGTCACCGATCAGGTAACGGCTTTCGTCGGCCGACAGGGTGGTCTTGCCGGTGCCGGACAGGCCGAAGAACAGGGTCACATCGCCTGCTTCGCCGATGTTGGCGGCGCAGTGCATTGGCAGCACGTCGGCAGCCGGCAGCAGGAAGTTCTGCACCGAGAACATGGCTTTCTTCATTTCACCGGCGTAGCGCATGCCAGCGATCAGCACCTTCTTCTGGGCGAAGTTGATGATCACGCAACCATCGGAGTTGGTGCCGTCACGCTCAGGCTCGCACACGAAGTTGGCGACGTTGAGGACTTGCCACTCGCCACGGCCAGCCGGGTTGTACTGTTCCGGGTTGATGAACAGGCAACGACCGAACAGGTTCTGCCAGGCAGTCTGGGTGGTCATCTTCACCGGCAGGTAGTGCTCGGCGGCCGCCCCTACGTGAACGTAGGAAACGAAGTGATCCTGGGCGTTGTTGAACGCCTCGACGCGGTCCCACAGGGCATCGAACTTGTCGGCCGGGAACTTGCGGTTGATCGGGCCCCAGGAAATGGCGTCCTGGGTGGAAGGCTCTTCGACGATGAAACGGTCAGCCGGCGAACGGCCAGTACGGTGACCGGTCTCCACGACCAGTGCGCCAGTATCGGCTAGTACGCCTTCACCGCGTTGCAGCGCTTCTTTTACCAGCTCATCGACGCTCAGGTCGGTGTACACGGTGTTGTTGGCTTGCGTCATGAGATACCCCATCCGGCCCGAGGCCGAGTGCTCCAAACGTTTTGTAGTTGTCTTGAAAAAACTACTACAGCGAAAAAAGTGGCCGGATTATGCCAGAAACGCCCAAAAAAAGTAGGCCCCTCCTGTCAGAACTGCGCTTTTGCGCAATTCGACAGGAGATTGTCCTGTAGTTAAACGTTTCAGTGACGAGTTTCTGAGGCTACGTCAGTGCCGCCACCGGCAAACAGTTGCGCCACATCGCTGGCGTCGAAGAAATAGCGCTCGTTGCAGAACTGGCAATCGATCTCCACCTGCCCGCCGCATTCTTCAACCAGCGCCTTGGCATCGTGCTCGCCCAAACTGACCAGCGCATTGCCGGAACGTTCGCGAGAGCAGCTGCAGTTGAAGCGCAGCGGCTGGATATCGAACAGGCGCACGGCATCTTCGTGGTACAGGCGGTGCAGCAGAGTTTCGTTGTCCAGCGCCCACTCATCAGCCTTGAGCGTGGTGGCCAATGCCACAACGTGCTGCCAGCTTTCTTCACGCTCTTCATCGTCCGGCTGGCGATCGCGCGGCAGTTGCTGCAGCAGCAGGCCACGGGCCTTGCCGCCTTCGGCGTTGAGCCAGAAGCGCGTGTTGAGCTGTTGCGACTGGACGAAGTAGTTGGTGAAGCACTCCGACAGGGTGGCGCCGTCGAGGTCGACGGTGCCTTGGTAGCGCTGGCCCTTGACCGGATCGATGGTCAGGGTCAGGTGGCCGTCGGGCATCAGCTGCGACAGGGTCGCATCCGCCGGGATCTGGTCCGCTTCGTAACGGGCCATGCCACGGATGTCCCGGTCACCGGAACATTCGACCATCAACAGCGGGATCGGCCCTGCGGAACGCGCCTGCAGAATCAGCAGGCCGTCGAACTTCAGCGCCCCCACCAGCAAGGCGGTGGCGGCCATCAGCTCGCCCAGCAGTGCCTGCACCGGCTGCGGGTACTCATGACGCGCCAGCACCGCGGCGTAGCTGTCATCGAGAGACACCCACTCGCCGCGCACATCGCGCTCGTCGAAGATGAAACGTTGGGTGAAATCGGTATCAGGCAAGTCGCTCATAGGTTTTGGCTATCTGAAAAATGATGACAAAATGGTTACAAGGGTTGTCGGAAAAACATGCGAGAACCCCGTGACAGAGCGCTCACAAGGCGCTCCGATTCCTGTTTGCAATAGAGGTATTTTATGGACAATCGACCACTGTTCCAAGCAAGGTGGTCCTGGGGGCCATTGGCAGCCTGTACGCTGCTTCCTATCGCTCTACTGTGTTTCTGGTTATGGCCCATTGGCCAGATCTTGTGCCTGACTTTCGACGAGTGGCTGTTCCACAGCCTGAATGCGCCGCTGGCCGACAACACCACCTGGCGCTACATCTGGACCGTCGGTAGCCTGCGGCCATTCGACATCGTCGTCGGCCTGATCCTTCTGGCAGTGCTTATCCGTGGCGACTGGGTGTTCAAGGCAACCCAGGTCCGCCAGGCCTTTTTCGGCTTCCTGGTCACGCTAATCCTCTTAGTGGTGATTCGCGCGCTGTTTTCCAAGTGGGTGGATGCAGCCGGCTGGCAGCACAAGAGCCCTTCGATGATGTTCGACGAGGTGGTGCACCTCAGCGACTACTATCCGAACCTGGAGGCGGCCTGGGAGCTCAAGGACCGTTCCAGCAAGAGTTTCCCGGGGGATCATGCCTCGGTGCTGCTGGTCTGGGCGCTGTTCATGAGCGTGTTCAGCCGCCGCCTGGTGCAGTACCTGGTGGTCTGGGGGTTGGCGGTTTTGTTCATGTTGCCGCGCCTGGTGGCCGGTGCCCACTGGGGGCAGGATGACTACATCGGCGGGCTGCTGATGGCGGTGCTGGCGTTGGGCTGGAGTTGTTTCACGCCGCTGGCGGCCAAAGGGAGTGCGGTGCTGCTGCGCTGGACGGCGCCGGTGTTCGCGATCATGGCCAAGGTACCGCTGGTCGGGCGCTTGACGGTGACCCGCTAGATCCTTGGGGCTACTGCGTAGCCCATCGCGGCACAAGGCCGCTCCTACAGGGGCGCAGGCCTTAGGCCTTGTGCTGGCTGCCGTTGCCTCATCGCCGGCAAGCCAGCTCCCACAGGGATTGCACAAGTTTCAGGGCTTGCGCAGTACCTGTGGGAGCTGGCTTGCCGGCGATGAGCCGCAAAGCGGCCCCGGCTATTCGAAGCTCCCATACAACTGGTGAATCTGCCGCCGCTGCTTCTTGGTCGGCCGCCCATCGGTGGTCACGCCCATCGCCCCGGCCTTGCGCAGTTCCGCCGCCTGTTCACGCCGGCGCACGCTGTCCTCGGTCTCTTCGTACAACGTCTGCGCCTCTGGCGCCCCACGCCGCACCACCGACAGAGCCTTCACCACCACGGTGCGCTCGTCGAACCCGGTGCGCAGCACGAACTCGTCACCCACCCGCGGCTCCTTGCCCGGCTTGCAGCGCTCACCCCGGCAATGCACCTTGCCGCTCTCGATCGCCGCCTTGGCCAGCGCGCGAGTCTTGTAGAAGCGTGCCGCCCACAGCCATTTGTCCAGGCGGACCTTGTCGTCGTCTTCGGCTTTTTGTGCCATCCCGTTACCTCGAACGCTGTGTTTCATCGAACTGTACTACCGTAACGATCGGATGCAAAAAATCCCCGCCGTGCTTACAGTTCACCACCTCATCCGCAGGGTGCGTTTCGTGAAGACATTTGACCATTTGACTGTGATCGGCCTGCGCGAGTGGGTCGCCCTGCCCGACCTCGGCGTGGCCGGGCTGCGCGCCAAGATCGACACTGGTGCCAGCACCTCCAGCCTGCACGCCACCGAGGTGGAACCGTTCGAGCGCGACGGCCAGCCCTGGGTCCGCTTTACCGCACATCTTGGCTCGGTGGTGCAGTTGCGCCACCGCCGCTGCGAGGCACCGCTGGTGACCATGAAAACCATCAAGAGCTCCAACGGCCAGGCCCAGACCCGCTATGTCATCCGCACGTCACTGGCCCTGGGCGATGGTGTGTGGGAAGTGGAGTTCACCCTGGCCTGCCGCAAGAACATGCGTTATCGCCTGTTGCTGGGTTCCAAGGCCCTGATCCATGGTCAGCTGGTGGTCAACCCTGGCCTCAAATACGTACAAGACAAACCGGCCTTCCCGGCCACCCTTTCTACTGCCACAGGTGCTGCATGAAGATCGCTGTGCTGTCGCGCAATCCGCGTCTGTATTCCACCCGCCGCCTGGTCGAAGCCGGTACCCAGCGGGGCCACGAAATGGTGGTGATCGACACCCTGCGGGCCTACATGAACATTGCCAGCCACAAACCGCAGATCCACTACCGCGGCAAGCCGCTGGAAGGCTTCGACGCGGTGATCCCGCGCATCGGTGCATCGGTGACCTTCTATGGCTGCGCAGTGCTGCGCCAGTTCGAGATGATGGGTGTGTATCCGCTCAACGAGTCGGTAGCGATAGCCCGCTCCCGCGACAAGCTGCGTTCACTGCAATTGCTGTCGCGGCGCGGCATCGGCCTGCCGATTACCGGTTTCGCCCACTCGCCGGACGACATCCCCGACCTGATCCAGATGGTCAACGGCGCCCCGCTGGTGATCAAGGTACTGGAAGGTACACAGGGCATCGGCGTGGTGCTGTGCGAAACCACCAAGGCCGCCGAATCGGTGATCGAGGCGTTCATGGGGTTGAAGCAGAACATCATGGTGCAGGAATACATCAAGGAAGCGGGTGGCGCGGATATCCGCTGCTTCGTGGTCGGCGACAAGGTCATCGCGTCGATGAAGCGCCAGGCCAAGCCGGGCGAATTCCGCTCCAACCTGCACCGCGGTGGGGTGGCCAGCCTGATCAAGATCACCCCGGAAGAACGCATGACCGCCATTCGCGCGGCCAAGGTGATGGGCTTGAGTGTGGCGGGTGTGGATATCCTGCGCTCCAACCACGGGCCGCTGGTGATGGAGGTGAACTCATCGCCGGGGCTGGAAGGCATCGAAGTGACCACCGGCAAGAACGTGGCCGCCATGATCATCGAGCATCTGGAGAAGAATGGCGGGCCTAATCAGACTCGGACCAAGGGTAAGGGCTGAGATTTTGGGGCTGCTGCGCAGCCCATTCGCAGCACAAGGCTGCTCCTACAAGGGATCTCGCCCCCCTGTAGGAGCGGCCTTGTGTCGCGAAAGGGCCGCAAAGCGGCCCCGGCAATCACACGGCATTACGCGGTAGCAACAGCCCCAAAGGCAACCGTACCCGCGCCTCGATCCCACCCCCGGACCGATTGCGCAACTCCACATTCCCGCCATGCTGCGCCGCGATCCGCTTGACGATCGCCAGCCCCAGCCCGGTGCCCTTGCCCCCCCGGGCCCGGTCACCACGAATGAACGGGTTGAAGATGGTCTCCAGCTCCGACTCGTCGATCCCCGTCCCGCGGTCCAGCACGCTCAGCACCACATACGGCGCACTCTCGTCGCCCGACACATAGGCGGCCACCTCGACCCCTTTGCCGGCGTGGTGCAGGGCATTGCCGATCAGGTTGCCCAGCATGCGTTTGAGCGAAACCCGGCGCAGCGGGAACGGTGGGATCGGCTCCAGGCACAACCGCACCCGTTCTTCCGGCTGGTTGTACGGCGCCACCACTTCGCGCACCAGGTCGGCCAGGTCGACCTCCTCAACCGGCTCGTCACGCCCATCGCGGATAAAGGCCAGGAACTGGTCGAGGATCGCGTCCATGTCCTCGATATCGCGGACCATGTCATCACTCAGTTCGCTGTCGCTGTCCAGCAACGACAACGACAGGCGCAGGCGCGTCAGCGGTGTACGCAGGTCGTGGGAAACCCCGGCCAGCATCAGCTCGCGCTCGCGCCCGGCCTGCTCGACATCCTCGGCCATCTGGTTGAAGGCCTTGTACACCTCGGTCATCTCGCTGGGCGTATCGCTGATCGGCAGGCGCACGCTGCGCCCCTGGCCCAGCTGCCGGGCGGCGAACACCAGGCGCTTGAGCGGCTGGTTCAGCTGGCGCACGAAGATCCAGGCCGAAGCTGTGGACAACAGGCCGATGGCCAGGAACCAACCCAGCACGTTCCAGATCTTCTGCCCTCGCAGCGGGTGCGGGTACAGCGGTACCTTCAACCAGCCCGGCCCCAGGCTTGGCGCATTGACCCACAACGCCGGCGGCGCATGAATGCGCAGCCGTACCTCGGTGTCTTCACCCAACTCGGCCTGCATCTGCCGTTGGTAGATTTCGCTGTAGGGCCAGTGCTGCTCACCCTCGGGCACGCCCGAGCCGGTGACCCGGATAAGGCCTGCCGCTTCGGCGATCTTGTCGCGGTTTTCTTCGTCGGCCGCCCAATAGGCGCGCAGGGTCAGCGCAACACCGTGGCTGTACTGACGGTCGACCAGCACGTCCTCGTTCATCAGCAGGTAGACCAGGGTCAAGGCCTTGGAGAACAGGACGACGATCAACACCAGCCACAGGGTGCGGGCGAAGAAACTTTGCGGAAACCAGAGCGGTGTTTTCATCGACGGCGCGGCATCATTTACCGGCGTTTCCGTCCGGCACGAACACGTAGCCCACGCCCCACACGGTCTGGATATAACGCGGCTTGGACGGGTCCGGCTCGATCATGCGGCGCAGACGCGAGATCTGCACGTCGATGGAGCGTTCCAGCGCATCCCATTCACGGCCACGCGCCAGGTTCATCAGCTTGTCGCGGGTCAGCGGCTCGCGCGCGTGCATCACCAGCGCCTTGAGCACGGCGAACTCGCCGGTAGTAAGCATGTGCACTTCATCGCCACGCTTGAGTTCGCGGGTGGCCAGCGACAGCTCGTAATCGCCGAAGGTGACCGACTCGTCTTCGCTACCCGGCGCACCCGGCACGCTCGGTGCCTGGCGGCGCAGCACGGCCTTGACCCGGGCCATCAGCTCGTCCGGGTTGAACGGCTTGCCCAGGTAGTCGTCTGCGCCCAGCTCCAGGCCCTTGATACGGCTGAGCTCGTCACCCTTGGCGGTGAGCATGATGATCGGGATCTGGTTGTTCTGCTGGCGCAGGCGCTTGCACGCCGACAGGCCATCCTCGCCGGGCAGCATCAGGTCGAGCACCACCAGGTTGAACACCTCACGCTGCAGCAGGCGGTCCATCTGCTCGGTGTTGGGCACCGCACGGGCACGGTAGCCCTTGCTGGTGAAGAAACGTTCCAGCAGGCTGCTCAGCCCCGGGTCGTCGTCGACGATGAGAATCTTGTCACCTTCAGCGGTGTTTGGCGTGCCGGTCATGAATAACTCCTCTGATATCGCCGCGCATTATGGCGTAGCCATTGCTGCACGTTGCGTGAGCATTGTTAGCAGATTTTTCCCCCGGCGCCAGTTCCGGCTGGCCGGGCGCCATCACCGCAAGCCGTTTGCGATGGGTATAATGCGCGGCTTTCATCCAGCGCCGCCGGGCGACAGGCCCACAGGCGACCCCCGTATTCACAAATGTCAGGTGGTTTACATGGACAGCATCAACAGCCGTATCGCCGAGGAACTGGGCGTACGCCCCCAGCAGGTCGAGGCGGCCGTGGGCCTGTTGGACGAAGGCTCGACCGTGCCCTTCATCGCCCGCTACCGCAAGGAAGTGACCGGTAGCCTGGACGACACCCAGCTGCGCCATCTGGAAGAGCGCCTGCGCTACCTGCGCGAACTCGACGAGCGCCGTGCCAGCATCCTGGCCAGCATCGAGGAGCAGGGCAAGCTGACCCCGGAACTGGCCCGCGAGATCAAGCTGGCCGATACCAAGACCCGCCTCGAAGACCTGTACCTGCCGTACAAGCAGAAGCGCCGCACCAAGGGCCAGATCGCCCTGGAAGCCGGCCTCGGCGAGCTGGCTGACGGCCTGTTCAACAACCCAGACCTTGCCCCGGAAAGCGAAGCCGCACGCTTCGTCAACGCCGACAAGGGCGTGGCCGACGTCAAGGCCGCGCTGGAAGGCGCCAAGTACATCCTCATGGAGCGCTTCGCCGAGGACGCCGCCCTGCTCGACAAGCTGCGCAGCTTCCTCAAGCAGGAGTCGGTGCTCAGCGCCCGCGTCGTGCCTGGCAAGGAAGAGGAAGGCGCCAAGTTCCGTGACTACTTCGCCCATGACGAACTGCTGCGCAACGCCCCGTCGCACCGCGCCCTGGCAATTTTCCGCGGGCGTAACGAAGGCGTGCTGAGCGCCTCGCTGAAGGTGGGCGAAGAACTGCCCGGCACCTTGCACCCGTGCGAATTGATGATCGGCAACCACGTCGGCATCGAGAACCGCAACCGCCCGGCCGACAAGTGGCTGGGTGAAGTGGTGCGCTGGACCTGGAAGGTCAAGCTCTACACCCACCTGGAAACCGACCTGTTCGGCGAGCTGCGCGACAACGCGGAAGGCGAGGCGATCAATGTGTTCGCCCACAACCTGCACGACCTGCTGCTGGCCGCCCCGGCCGGCCCGCGCGCCACCCTGGGCTTCGACCCGGGCCTGCGTACCGGCTGCAAGATCGCCGTGGTCGATGCCACAGGCAAGTTGCTGGACCACACCACGGTCTACCCGCACGCGCCGAAGAACGACTGGGACCGCACCATTTCGATCATGGCTGCGCTGTGCGCCAAGCACTCGGTGGAGCTGATCGCCATCGGCAACGGCACCGCCAGCCGCGAAAGCGACAAGCTGGTGGCGGAGCTGGTCAAGAAGTACCCAGCGCTGAAGATCACCAAGATCATGGTTTCCGAGGCCGGCGCTTCGGTGTATTCCGCATCGGAACTGGCCGCCCGCGAATTCCCGGACCTGGACGTGTCGATCCGTGGCGCCGTGTCGATTGCCCGCCGCCTGCAGGACCCGCTGGCCGAGCTGGTGAAGATCGACCCGAAATCCATCGGTGTCGGCCAGTACCAGCATGACGTGTCGCAGCTGAAACTGGCGCGCGGCCTGGACGCCGTGGTCGAGGACTGCGTGAACGCCGTGGGCGTGGACGTCAACACCGCCTCGGTGGCCCTGCTGACGCGCATCTCCGGCCTTAACGCTACCCTGGCGCAGAACATCGTCGCCCACCGCGATGCCAACGGCCCGTTCGCCACTCGCGCGGCACTGAAAAAGGTCAGCCGCCTGGGTGAGAAAACCTTCGAACAGGCCGCCGGCTTCCTGCGTGTGATGAACGGCGACAACCCGCTGGATGCCTCCGCGGTGCACCCCGAGGCCTACCCGCTGGTGCAACGGATTGCCGCCGATACCGGCCGTGACATCCGCTCGCTGATCGGTGACAGCAGCTTCCTCAAGCGCCTGGACCCGAAGAAATTTACCGATGAAACCTTCGGCCTGCCGACCGTCACCGACATCCTGCAGGAACTGGACAAGCCTGGCCGCGACCCACGCCCCGAATTCAAGACCGCCACCTTCCAGGACGGCGTCGAAGACCTCAAGGACCTGGAACCGGGCATGATCCTCGAAGGCGTGGTGACCAACGTCACCAACTTCGGCGCCTTCGTCGACATCGGCGTGCACCAGGACGGCCTGGTGCACATTTCGGCGCTGTCGGAGAAGTTCATCAAGGACCCGCGTGAAGCGGTCAAGGCCGGCGACGTGGTCAAGGTCAAGGTCATGGAAGTGGACATCCCGCGCAAGCGTGTCGGCCTGTCCATGCGCATGAGCGACACCCCTGGCGAGAAGGTCGATGGCAACCGCGGCGGTAACCGTGGCAATGGCGGCAACCGCCAGCAGCAGGCGCCGCGCCAGCGCGAAACCGCCACCGCAGCACCGGCCAACAACGCCATGGCAGCCCTGTTCGCCAACGCCAAGCAGCTGAAGAAGAAGTGATGGACGTTCCACGCGAATACGTCGAAAGCGCCTTCAGCCAGCTCCTCGGCTGCCGCCTGCAACGCCTGGAGACAGGTGTTGCCGAGGTAGCCCTGGCGCTCGAGCCGCACTTGCGCAACCGTGGCCAGAAGCTGCACGGCGGGGCGATCTTCAGCCTGGTGGACATCGCCATGGGCCTGGCCTGCTCGGCCAGCCATGGCTTCGACCAGCAAAGCGTCACCATCGAGTGCAAGATCAACTACATGCGCGCCGTCAGTGACGGCGAGGTGCTGTGCACCGCCCGCGTGCTGCACGCCGGGCGGCGAACCCTGGTGGTCGACGCCGACGTAGTTCAGGGCGACAAGCTGGTGGCGAAAGCGCAAGGAACCTTCGCGGTTCTCTAGCTCACCAAGCATTATCTGCGGTATTTTCAGCAGTGCGCTGGCACTGCTGGATCCGCGTTAACCAGGCGACAACGCCAGTTCCTTTCTTCCTACCCTTGTAGACCGTTATCTCTACCCCCATATTGGGGCGACTGACGCGTGAAGGAATACATCTTGAGCGACCTCCTCAACCGCCGCCTGAGCCTGCTCGGCGCCAATCTTCCCCTGCTCAAGCAGTGCCTGCACGGTATTGAGCGCGAATGTCTGCGCGTGACCGACGAAGGTCGCCTGGCCCAGACCCCGCATCCGCAAGCCCTGGGATCGGCGCTGACCAACGAGCAGATCACCACCGATTATTCCGAGTCGCTGCTGGAGTTCATCACCCCGGCCCTTCCCGACCCGGCCAAGGTGCTGGAAAGCCTCGAAGAGACCCACCGTTTCGTCTACAGCAAGCTGGGCGACGAATACCTGTGGAGCCCGTCGATGCCTTGCACGCTGCCGGCCGAGGAGGACATCCCGATCGCCGAGTACGGCAGCTCGAACATCGGCAAGCTCAAGCACGTCTACCGCAAGGGCCTGGCCCTGCGCTACGGCCGCACCATGCAGTGCATCGCCGGTATCCATTACAACTTCTCGCTGCCCGAAGCGCTGTGGCCGTTGCTGCGCGCCGCAGAAGGCGGCAACGAGAGCGACCGCGACTACCAGTCGTCGGCCTATATCGCGCTGATCCGCAATTTCCGCCGCTACAGCTGGCTGCTGATGTACCTGTTCGGCGCCTCCCCGGCCCTGGACAAAGGCTTCCTGCGTGGTCGCCCGCACCAGCTCGAAGAGCTGGACGCCGAAACCCTGTACCTGCCCTACGCCACCAGCCTGCGCATGAGCGACCTGGGCTACCAGAGCAACGCCCAGGCCGGCCTCACGCCGTGCTACAACAACCTGGCCAGCTACACCGACAGCCTGCGCAAGGCGGTGGGCACGCCCTACCCGCCTTACGTCGAAGTCGGCACGCACGTGGATGGCGAGTGGGTACAGCTGAACACCAACATCCTGCAGATCGAAAACGAGTACTACTCGAACATTCGCCCCAAGCGCGTCACCTACACCGGCGAGCGGCCGATCCAGGCCCTGACCTCGCGCGGCGTGCAGTACGTGGAAGTGCGTTGCCTGGACATCAACCCGTTCCTGCCGGTGGGCATCGACCTGACCGAGGCGCGCTTC
Source organism: Pseudomonas sp. A2 (assembly GCF_023100865.1). Classification (NCBI taxonomy): domain Bacteria; kingdom Pseudomonadati; phylum Pseudomonadota; class Gammaproteobacteria; order Pseudomonadales; family Pseudomonadaceae; genus Pseudomonas; species Pseudomonas sp. A2. The sequence continues at coordinate 306,230 of NZ_CP039127.1, read as the reverse complement.
CTCGACGCGTTCCTGCTGTTCTGCGCGCTGGAAGACAGCCCGCAACTGGACAACGGCGAATGCGGCCAGTGCACCAACAACTTCCTGACCGTGGTCAAGGAAGGCCGTCGCCCGGGCCTGGAACTGCGCCGCAATGGCCAGCCGATCGGCCTGAAGGCCTGGGCCAGCGAGCTGATCGAGCGTATCCGGCCACTGGCCGATCTGCTCGACCAGGCGCAAGGCGGTGCAGAGCACGGCAATGCCCTGGATGCCCAGCAGGCCAAGGTCGACGACGCCTCGCTGACCCCGTCGGCCCAAGTGCTGGCGCGCATGACCGAGCATAACGAAAGCTTCGTCAAGTTCGCCCTGCGCCAGAGTCGTATTCACGCCGAAACCTTCCGCGAGCAGCCACTGCCGGTCGAACGCCAGCAGGCCTTCGAAACCCTCGCCCGCGACTCGCTGGCCGAGCAGTCGCGCCTGGAACAGCAGGAAGTCGGCGACTTCGACCTGTTCGTCGGCGCCTACCAGGCCAGCATCCTGGCGATCAGCAACTGATGACCCGCACTACCACCCCGCGCAAGCCGCGCGCCAGCAGCCAGGCCAGGATCGAGGCGATCCTGGCTGCTGCACGCGAGTTGCTGGCCGAGCTGGGGGTGGCGAGCCTGTCGATCTACAGCGTGGCCGAGCGCGCACAGATACCACCGTCGTCGGTGTACCACTTCTTCGCCAGTGTGCCGGCGCTGCTGGAGGCGTTGACGGCCGATGTGCACCGGGCCTTTCGGGAAGCGCTGAGCGCGCCGATCGACAGCAGTGCGTTCAACACCTGGCACGAGCTGTCACGGCTGATCGAGCAGCGGATGCTGGATATCTACAACGAGGACGCGGCGGCGCGGCAGCTGATCCTGGCCCAGCATGGCCTGAGCGAAGTGGTGCAGGCCGACCGGCAGCACGACATGGAACTGGGCGACTTGATGCACAAGTTGTTCGACCAGCATTTTCATCTGCCCGTGATGCCGGCGGATGTGGACGTGTTTGCCCTGGCCATGGAATTGAGCGACCGGGTGTATGCGCGGTCGGTGCAGTTGCATGAATCGATCACCCCGCGCATGGCCGAGGAAGGCAAGCGAGTGTTCGAGGCGTATCTGGGGTTGTATCTACCGCCATTTCTGGCGAAGCGTTCCAGCTGAGATCATTGGGGCCGCTGTGCGGCCCTTCGCGGGCACGCCCGCTCCCACAGGGTCCGCGCAAAACCTGAAACCTGCGCAGTACCTGTGGGAGCGGGCGTGCCCGCGAAGGGCTGCACAGCAGCCCCATGGTCCACACCCATCACAGCTTCGCGATGGACACTTCAGTCGATTTCACGAAGGCAATCACTTCACTGCCCACCTGCAGCTCCAGCTCACGCACGGAGCGGGTGGTGATGACCGAAGTGACGATGCCCGAGGCGGTCTGCACGTCGATTTCCGACAGTACCGGGCCTTCCAGAATTTCCTTCACGGTGCCTTTGAACTGGTTGCGAACGTTGATGGCTTTGATGGTCATGATTTGATTCCTTCTCTATGGCTTCAGTCTGGTAAGTGAGTCAGTGCGCCCAGCGCAGTTGCGTGGGCAAAGGGGCTACAGGATCCGGCTCGGGCGCAGCGCCCGGGGCCGACAGAACACGGTTGAGCACTTCGCTTTCCAGCGCGGCCAGGCGGTGCGAACCACGCGCCCGAGGCCGTGCCAGGTCGACAGTGAGGTCGAGCCCGACTTCGCCGTCCTCGATCAGGATCACCCGGTCAGCCACGGCGACTGCCTCGCTGACATCGTGGGTAACCAGCAACACGGTGAAGCCGTGCTGACGCCACAGGCGTTCGATCAGTTGCTGCATCTCGATACGGGTCAATGCATCCAGCGCACCGAGCGGCTCGTCCAGCAGCAGCAGGCGCGGCTGGTGAATCAGCGCCCGGGCCAGGGCCACACGCTGCTTCTGGCCACCTGACAGAGCCGCCGGCCATTCATTGGCGCGATCGGCCAGGCCAACCGACTCCAACGCTTCCAGCGCGCGCGGGCGCCAGTCGCCAGACAGGCCCAGGCCAACGTTGTCGATCACCTTCTTCCATGGCAGCAGGCGCGCATCCTGGAACATCAGGCGGGTTTCTTCGCGGGCCTGTTCCAGCGGCGCGGCACCGGCCAGCAACTGGCCTGCAGTGGGCTGGTCGAGACCGGCCAGCAGGCGCAGCAAGGTGCTCTTGCCGCAGCCACTACGGCCGACGATCGCGACGAACTGGCCGGCAGGAATATGCAGCTCGATCCCCTTCAGCACTTCGCGCTGGCCAAAGGTCTTGCGCAGGCCGCTGGAAGCCAGCGGGATGCCACGCAGCAGGCGTGGCGGCTGTTCCTTGAGTACGGTCATGCGCCCTCCTTCTTCGCCGCTTGATAGGCCGGGTGCCAGCGCAGCCACACTCGCTCCAGGCCCCGGGCTGCGATGTCGGCAAGCTTGCCGAGCACGGCATACAGGACGATGGCCAGCACCACCACGTCGGTCTGCAGGAACTCGCGGGCGTTCATCGCCAGGTAACCAATGCCGGCATTGGCCGAAATGGTTTCGGCAACGATCAAGGTCAGCCACATGAAGCCCAGGGCAAAGCGCACGCCTACCAGGATCGAAGGCAATGCTCCGGGCAGGATCACCTGGCGGAACAGGCTGAAGCCGGACAAGCCATAGCTACGCGCCATTTCCACCAGCGCCGGGTCGACGTTGCGGATGCCGTGGTAGGTGTTCAGGTAGATCGGGAACAGCGTGCCCAGCGCCACCAGGAAGATCTTTGCCGACTCGTCGATACCGAACCACAGGATCACCAGCGGGATCAGCGCCAGGTGCGGCACGTTGCGGATCATCTGCACCGAGCTGTCGAGCAGGCGTTCGCCCCAGTTCGACAGGCCGGTGATGAAGCCCAGCACCAAGCCGATGCTGCCACCGATGACGAAGCCCAGCCCGGCACGCCAGCCACTGATGGCCAGGTGGGTCCAGATCTCGCCGCTGCGCACCAGCTCGACGCCGGCGCTGACCACGGCGCTGGGCGCGGGCAGAATGCGCGTCGACAGCCAGCCGGCGCTGACCGCCAGTTGCCAGGCAGCCAGCAGCAGTACCGGCAGCGCTCATGGCGCCAGGCGCTGGCCAAGGTTGTTGGAAGTTGCACGACTCATGGCCTGGCCCTCAGCTCTGTGCAACGGACTTGGGCAGGATGTCGTTGGCCACCATTTCGCCAAACGGGCTCACATAGCCGCCGGCCTTGGCTTGGTCCGGGCGTTGCACATCCAGGTGCGGGAACAGCAGCTCGGCCACCCGGTACGACTCTTCCAGATGCGGGTAGCCGGAGAAGATGAAGGTATCGATGCCCAGCTCGGCGTATTCCTTGACGCGTGCCGCGACGGTCGGGCCATCCCCCACCAGCGCGGTACCGGCACCGCCACGCACCAGGCCGACACCGGCCCACAGGTTGGGGCTGACCTCCAGCTTGTCACGGTTGCCGTTGTGCAGGGCGGCCATGCGTTGCTGGCCGACCGAGTCGAAGCGCGCCAGCGAGGCCTGGGCGCGAGCGATGGTGTCGTCGTCCAGGTGCGAGATGAGCTTGTCGGCAGCGGCCCAGGCTTCTTCGTTGGTTTCCCGCACGATCACGTGCAGGCGGATGCCGAAGCGCACTTCGCGACCCTGAGCAGCGGCTTTCGCACGCACCTGGGCGATTTTTTCAGCGACAGCACTCGGCGGCTCGCCCCAGGTCAGGTACAGCTCGACCTGCTCGGCGGCCAGGTCCTGTGCGGCTTCGGAGGAACCACCGAAATACAGTGGCGGGCGTGGTTGCTGGATCGGCGGGTAGAGCAGCTTGGCGCCCTTCACCTGGATGTGCTTGCCGTTGTAGTCGACCACCTCGCCTTCCAGCACCTTGCGCCAGATACGGGTGAACTCTACAGAGGCTTCATAACGTTCCTGATGGTTCAGGTGCAGGCCGTCACCGGCCAACTCGTCCGGGTCACCACCGGTCACCAGGTTGAACAGCGCGCGGCCGTTGGACAGCCGATCAAGGGTTGCTGCCTGGCGTGCCGCCACGGTCGGCGAAATGATCCCGGGGCGCAGGGCGACCAGGAACTTCAGCCGCTGGGTCACCGGGATCAGCGATGCCGCGACCAGCCAGGAGTCCTCGCAGGAGCGCCCGGTAGGGATCAGCACGCCGCCAAAGCCGAGCCGGTCGGCCGCCTGGGCGATCTGCTGCAGGTAGCCATGGTCGACGGCGCGCGCGCCATCGGAGGTGCCCAGGTACTTGCCGTCACCGTGGGTAGGAAGAAACCAGAAGATGTCAAGGCTCATTGGAGTTGTCTCCTCAAGGGGGCTCAGCCAGGGCGGCGCCCCGGCGCAGGCGAATCAATCAAGGCGCACTGGCGACCTTGGCCGGGGGTGTCCAGATCACGTCCTTGATGCTCAGCGGCTTGGGAATCAGCTTCAGTGCCTGGAACGTGTCGGCGATCTTCTGTTGCGCGGCCACCACTTCCGGGGTGAGCGGCGCGGCACCGTAGCCTTGGCGCTTGACCGAAGTCAGGGTGATATCGGCGGGCAGGCCGAGCAGCGGCGCGACCTGGTCGGTCACTTCCTGCGGGTTGGCCTGGGACCATTCACCTACGGCACGCACTTCTTCGATCAGGGTGTTGATCACCGCCGGGTGCTGGGTCGCGTAGTTGCGGGTGGCCAGGTAGAACTGATGGTTGTCGACCAGGCCCTTGCCGTCACGCAGGGCATGAGCCTGCAGCTGTTTCTCGGCGGCAGCCTGGTACGGGTCCCAGATCACCCAGGCGTCCACGCTGCCGCGCTCGAAGGCCGCGCGGGCGTCGGCCGGGGGCAGGTACACCGGCTGGATGTCGCTGTATTTCAGGCCGGCGTCTTCCAGGGCGCGAACAAGCAGGTAGTGAACGTTGGAGCCTTTGTTGAGGGCGACTTTCTTGCCCTTGAGGTCTTTGACCGACTGGATCGGCGAGCCCTTCGGCACCAGGATCGCCTCGCTGTGCGGCGCTGGCGGCTCGTAGGCGACGTACAGCAGGTCGGCACCGGCGGCCTGGGCGAACACCGGCGGGGTTTCACCGGTGACGCCAAAATCGATGGAGCCGACGTTCAGCCCCTCAAGCAGTTGCGGGCCGCCGGGGAACTCGGTCCATTGCACCTGCACGCCCTGCTCGGCCAGGCGCTTTTCCAGCGTGCCCTTGGCCTTGAGCAGCACCAGGGTGCCGTATTTCTGGTAACCGATACGCAGGCTCTCGGCCTGGGCTTGGGTGATGGCGCCGAAGGACACAGCCGCCGCAAACAGGGCGACCAGACCGCGACGCAAGAAGACTGTGCGCATGGCGCTCTCCTGTGCGAATGGGTTCGGGTTGCACCTGCTTGCCTCGTTGTCGGGCGAGTAAGGTGGTGAAGCGGGTTGGGCCGGTCAGATGCTCCAGCGAGCGCTGATCAGGCGTTCGTTCAATACGCCGGGGGCCACGGGGCGTGGCCGGCGGGCCAGTGCAACGTGGAAGGTTTCCAGCGCGTCCTGCAGGCGTTCTTCCAGCGCCGCTGCCAGTTGCGCGGGCCTGGAGCCTTCTGCGTAGGCGACCTGGCTGTCGTCGGCAAAGATCCCTTGCAGGGTCTCTTGCGCCTTGAGTGCCGACAGCACGGGTTTCAGTGCGTAATCCACCGCCAGCATGTGGGCGATGCTGCCGCCGGTGGCGATCGGCAACACGATCTTGTGTGCCAGGGCGCGTTCGGGCAGCAGGTCGAGCAAGGTTTTCAGGGCACCGGCGAACGAGGCCTTGTACACCGGCGTGGCGACGATCAGGCCATCGGCCTGGGCCACCAGCTGCTGGAAGTGCTGCACCTGCGGGCTGTCGAATCGGGCGTGCAGCAGGTCTTCGGCGGGAAAGTCACGTACCTGGAACGTCACTACCTCGACGCCACGGTCCTGCAGCCACTGGCGAGAACGCTCCAGCAGCACGCCGGAGCGTGAACGGGTACTGGGGCTACCACCGATTGAGACGACCAGCATTGCAGCGCTTCCTTGTGTTTTGTTGGAGGTGACATTAGCAGTCGTCGCATATATCTAGAAATCATATTTATTCATTTGTTTATTCCATTTTTATCAAAAGCCTGTTTTGGCACTTTCGGGGGTTTACCCGCGAAGAAGCCAACGCAGTTTCAGCAGGCATAAAAAAGGGCCGTCGAAACGGCCCGAATATCCCTGCTTTGGCTAAGAGCAATGCAACGAGGAATCCTTTAACGATTGGGCTGCGGGGTCAGCCGCAGATAGGGTTTGACCGCCCGGTAACCTTTGGGGAAACGCTGCCTGATCTCTTCCTCGTCCTTCAGCGAGGGCACGATTACCACGTCGTCACCGTCCTGCCAGTTACCTGGCGTGGCGACCTTGTGGTTGTCGGTCAGCTGCAGCGAGTCGATCACCCGCAAGATTTCGTTGAAGTTGCGCCCGGTACTGGCCGGGTAGGTGATGGTCAGGCGCACCTTCTTGTTCGGGTCGATGACGAACAGCGAGCGCACGGTCAGGGTGTCACTGGCATTTGGGTGGATCAGGTCGTACAGGTCAGACACCTTGCGGTCGGCGTCGGCAATGATCGGGAAGTTGACGACGGTGTTCTGGGTCTCGTTGATGTCATCGATCCAGCGGTGGTGCGAATCGACCGGGTCCACCGACAGGGCGATGGCCTTGACCCCACGTTTGGCGAAATCGTCCTTCAGCTTGGCGGTCAGGCCCAGCTCGGTGGTGCACACCGGAGTGAAGTCGGCTGGGTGGGAGAACAACACCCCCCAGCTGTTGCCCAGCCACTCATGGAAGCGGATCTTGCCTTCGCTGGAATCCTGTTCGAAATCGGGGGCGATATCGCCGAGTTTTAGGCTCATGGGCTGCGGCTCCTGTGCTGGGTTCTTTACCGTGTGGGTTCAATGTGCCTGCATTCGATTAAAAACAAAAAGAATAAATACTGATTTGTTTATAACCATTATACATACAAAATTGCAGGCACAAAAAAGCCTCGCACTAGGCGAGGCTTCTTGTTCAGCTACGGCTTACAGGAAGTTGTAAGTGTAGTTCACGATAAAGCGAGTCTGGTCCGCGTCGTCAATGCTTTCACCGCTACCACGGTAGACACCTTGGCGCAGACTGAAGCCCAGACCTTTAAGGGTGCCCTGTTGAATGGTGTAGTCAACGCGGGCGTCACGTTCCCATTCGTTGTAGGTCCCATCACCCGAACGGTTGCGGATGTCATCACCACGCAGGTAAGCAACCGATGCTTTCAAACCTGGAACACCCAGAGCCGCGAAGTCATAGGAGTACTGACCGAAGGTGGTGTTTTCGCCAGCACGGGCGAACTGGTTGATCATGCTATCGGTGAACAGGTAGAAGCTGGAACCGCCAGCGCCTTCGTTACGGCCGTTACCATCTACGACACTGCCTTGGTTCAGCCAGACGAAACCACCATCATCACCCACTTGCTGGTGGCCGAGCATCAGCGCGTGACCACCCAGGGTGTAGGTGAACATGGCGCTCCAGGTCTTGTTATCGACCTCACCATTGCTTTTGGCGTAACCCCTGTTGTTGTCGAAGTTGTAACCACCGCCGCTACCATTCTTGCCGTCGCTGCTGCTGTCGAAGTAGCGCAGGTCGGTCTTGAAGGACTGATCGTCAGCAATCTTGAACACGTGGGTCGCGCCCAGGAAGTGCTGCTTGTAGAAGTCCTCCAGGTTCGAATAGTAGTACTGCAGGGTCAGGTCTGGAGTGAGCTTGTAGTCCAGTCCACCGTAGCGGAACTTGTTGCTGTCAGCAGTAGCACCGGAAACCGACAGGCCAGTACGGTTGCTGGAGGCACGACCCATAGCGTGAGTCAGCTGACCGGCGTTGATGGTGAGGTTGTCGATTTCCTTCGACTGAATGGTGCCACCCTCGAAGGTTTGCGGCAGCACCCGGCCATCGTTTGCGACCAGGATCGGCAGGTTAGGCGCCAACGCACTACCAAAATGAGCTTCGGTTTTGGAGAAGCGCGCCTTGGCGTTAGCGCCGAAACGGGCCCACTGGCTCACAGAAGAACCATCGCTGTCATCCGGCATGAAGCCACTTTTGTGATAGCCACGGCCGCCATCCAGGTGGATACCCCACAGTGCTTGGGCATCAACACCGAAACCAACAGTTCCTTCTGTGAAACCCGAGATGTAGTCAAGCTTGAAACCTTGGCCAGTTTCACGCTGATCCGGGCGAACAGCTCCGTGAGCTTCACGGTTGTTGTTGTCGTAATACATGGTGCGCGAGCTGAGCGACAGCTTGCTGTCTTCAACGAAACCGGCAGCGCCTGCTTGTTGGGCGAGAACCCCCAGTGCCACGGCCAGGGCCAGGCTGGACTTGTACATGTTTTGCTCCTCTACGTTCTAATTCTTGTGTATCTCTGGTGGCGGGATCTGCTGCCCCGCTCACCGTGGATTGGCGATTTAGTCCCAAAGCGTGACCGTAAAGTCAATCGTTTCTAAACGTTTCGCGACTTTGGTCTAAGACGCCAGCTGCGCTACAGGATAATGACAATCCTATAAATCCAAAATGACCGTTTTATGAATTGGTAAGATTTTTAAGGAATATGTTAGGAATTATTACTGCTATTCGTTAGAAGCAGCATGCTTTTCATAACCAATAGTTATTTGCAAACGTTTGCTCATAACCTAATTCCGTATCGTTCTATCGGGACGAAAAAGCCTAGCAGCACTCTCGGATTTCACCATTGAGCGAAATCACAGCGTTTCCCTGTTAACGCGTCTCAAACCATTGGCTCCTAAGCTAATGCAAAAAAGTTATTTATTTTACATTTCTTAGATCAATTAGCCTTCTCGTCATCCACCACACCGATTGCCTGACGAGAGGTTCACCATGATCCCGCACGCCCCGCTGCGCCTGTTCGCCGCCCTGACCCTCGCCAGCGCCAGCTGGTTGGCCCAGGCTGCTGACCTGACCGTGGCCTACCAGACCACCGTCGACCCGGCCAAGGTGGCGCAGGTCGATGGCGATTACGAAAAAGCCAGCAAGGCCAGCATCGACTGGCGCAAATTCGATAACGGCGCCGACGTGATCACCGCCGTAGCCAGCGGCGATGTACAGATCGGCTACCTGGGCTCCAGCCCGCTGGCCGCAGCAGCCTCCCGCAAGCTGCCGGTCGAGACCTTCCTGATCGCCACGCAGATTGGCGCCGGTGAAGCACTGGTCGCCCGCGACAGCATCAAGACTCCGCAAGACCTGGTCGGCAAGAAAGTCGCCGTGCCTTTCGTCTCCACCGGCCACTACAGCCTGCTGGCCGCGCTGAAGAGCTGGAACATCGACCCGGCCAAGGTGCAGATCCTCAACCTGGCGCCACCGGCAATCATTGCCGCCTGGAAGCGCGGCGACATCGATGCCACCTACGTCTGGGACCCGGCCCTGGGTGTGGCCAAGGAAAACGGCAAGGTGCTGATCACCTCCGGCGAGCTGGCCGAGAAAGGCGCACCAACCTTCGACGCATGGATCGTGCGCAAGGACTTCGCCGCCAAGCACCCCGACGTGGTCAAGGCCTTTGCCAAGGTCACTCTCGACGCCTACGCCGACTACCGCAAGAACCCACAAGCCTGGCTGGCCAACCCCGACAACGTGAGCAAGCTGGCCAAACTTTCGGGCGCCAAGCCTGCCGACATCCCGGTGCTGCTGCAGGGCAACGTGTACCCACTGGCCGTCGACCAGGCCAATGCATTGGGCACACCGACCACCCAAGCGCTGACCGACACGGCCACCTTCCTCAAGCAGCAAGGCAAGGTCGACGCGGTGCTGCCGGACTACTCGCCCTACGTCAGCGCCAAGTACCTCCCCAACTAAGCCTGTAGAAACCGACCGGAGCCTGCCATGGCCTTGCTCGAACTGGAGCGCATCAGCGCACAGTACCCCGGCGCCGAAACCCCGGTGCTGGCCGACATCAACCTGAGCCTGGGGCCACGCCAGCTGCTGGTGGCCCTGGGCCCTTCCGGCAGTGGCAAGACCTCGCTGCTCAACCTCATCGCAGGCTTCGTCGCCCCCAGCGGCGGGCGCATCACCCTGGACGGCGTGCCCGTCCAGGGCCCCGGCGCCGAGCGCGGCGTAGTGTTCCAGGACGATGCGCTGCTGCCTTGGCAGAACGTGCTGGGCAACGTCGCATTCGGCCTGGAACTGGCCGGCGTGCCACGCGCCGAGCGTGAGGCCAAGGCCCGCGAAATGCTGGCCCTGGTCGACCTCGACGGCTTTGGCGAACGGCGTATCTGGCAATTGTCCGGTGGCCAGAAGCAGCGTGTTGGCCTGGCCCGGGCGTTGGCAGCCGATCCACGAGTGTTGCTGATGGACGAACCGTTCGGCGCACTTGATGCCTTCACCCGCGAGCAGATGCAGGAGTTGTTGCTGCAGGTATGGCAACGCACCGCCAAGCCGGTGTTCCTGATTACCCACGACATCGAAGAAGCCGTGTTCCTCGCCAGTGAACTGGTACTGCTGGCGCCCAACCCGGGGCGCGTGGTGGAGCGCCTGCAACTGGACTTCGGCCAGCGCTACGCAGCGGGTGAATCGGCGCGGGCTATCAAGTCCGACCCGGCTTTTATCGAAACCCGCGAGCACGTACTTGCGCGGGTGTTCTCTCAACGCCAAAGCCTGCAGGAGCGCGCATGAGCAGCCTGGACCTGCCGGTCACCGGCAAGCGCAACACCCAACCCCGGCCAGCCACCAAGCTGCGCCGCCCCCTGCCCACCCGCTGGATCAGCACCCTGGCCCTGGCCAGCCTGCTGTTGGCCTGGTGGCTGGTGACCGCGGCCGGCTGGATCGAGCCGCTATTCCTGCCCTCGCCCGCCGACATCCTGGCCAAGGCAGGGACCCTGCTGACCCAAGGCTATATGGATGCCAGCCTGTGGCAGCACCTGGGTGCCAGCCTGGGGCGCATCGGCGTGGCCCTGCTTGCCGCCACCCTCACCGCCATCCCGGTGGGTATCGCCATCGGCTACAACCGCGTGGCCCGCGGCATTCTCGACCCGCTGATCGAGTTCTACCGGCCGATCCCGCCGCTGGCCTACCTGCCGCTGATCGTCATCTGGTGCGGCATCGGCGAGCTGTCCAAGGTGCTGCTGATCTACCTGGCAATCTTCGCTCCTATCGCCATTGCCACTGCCACCGGCGTGCGCACGGTCGACCCGGCCAAGCTGCGTGCAGCGCAGTCGCTCGGCGCGACCAAGGCCCAGCTGATCCGCCACGTGATCCTGCCCAGCGCCCTGCCCGACATCCTCACCGGCATCCGCATTGGTCTGGGGGTTGGCTGGTCGACCCTGGTGGCCGCCGAGCTGATCGCCGCCACCAGCGGCCTGGGCTTCATGGTGCAGTCGGCGGCGCAGTTCCTGGTTACCGATGTGGTGGTGCTGGGGATTTTGCTGATCGCCCTGATCGCCTTCGCACTGGAAATGAGCCTGCGTGCCCTGCAACGCAAACTGGTGCCTTGGCACGGGCAGAGCCACTGAATCCTGTTGACCACGCCAGCAGCCTGGCGCCTGATTGAAGAGACCGACATGAGCCTGACCATCACCCCCCTCAGCCCGGCGCTCGGCGCCCAGATCAGCGGCGTGGACATCAGCCGCGATATCACCGTCGAAGAACGAGACGCCATCGAGCAGGCGCTGCTGCAGCACCAGGTGCTGTTCTTCCGCGACCAGCCGATCAACCCGCAGCAGCAGGCGCGGTTTGCCGCCCGTTTCGGCGACCTGCACATCCACCCGATCTACCCCAACGTGCCGGAAACCCCGCAGGTGCTTATCCTCGACACGGCGGTGACCGATGTGCGCGACAACGCAGTGTGGCACACCGATGTGACCTTCCTGCCGACCCCGGCCCTGGGCGCGGTACTCAGCGCCAAGCAGTTGCCGGCCTACGGCGGCGACACCCTTTGGGCCAGCGGCATCGCTGCCTTCGAAGCCCTGTCGGCGCCGCTGCGCGAGATGCTCGACGGGCTGACAGCCACCCATGACTTCACCAAGTCGTTCCCGCTGGAGCGCTTTGGTACCACGCCGGAAGACCTGGCGCGCTGGGAAGCAACCCGGCGCAACAACCCGCCGCTGTCGCACCCGGTGGTGCGCACGCATCCGGTGAGCGGGCGCAAGGCGTTGTTCGTCAATGAAGGGTTCACCACGCGCATCAATGAGCTGAGCGAACTGGAAAGCGAGGCACTGTTGAAACTGCTGTTCGCCCATGCGACGCGGCCGGAGTTCAGCATTCGCTGGCGGTGGCAGGAGAATGACGTGGCGTTCTGGGACAACCGCGTGACCCAGCATTTTGCGGTGGATGACTACCGGCCGAACCGGCGGGTGATGCATCGGGCGACCATCCTCGGGGATGCGCCCTTCTGAAACTGGGAGGCCTTTGGCCTCCATTCGCAGCACAAGGCTGCTCCTACAGGGAAGCGCGATCCCTTGTAGGAGCAGCCTTGTGCTGCGAATGGGCCGCAAAGCGGCCCCAGCGATCTAGCGGACCAGATGCAGGTACTGCATGTGCCGTTCGTACTGGTCGAGGATGTCGTTGATGATCTGCTCCTTGCTGTAGCCGACCAGGTCATAGTTCTGGCTGCCTTCGCTCAGGTGCACCTCCGCCCGGTAGTAGCGGCGGTTCTTCAATTCCTGCGTACCCAGCCCACCCAGGGCGAACGATGGCGTGAAGTAACCACGCATCTGCACCTGGTAAATGAACGGCTGTTCCTCGCCATGGCCAATCTTCAGGCTGACGTTGTCGTGGCTCGGGTCGTCCTGGGTAATCAGCACCAGGCCCTTCTGCTCGAACACTTCACGCACATCGGCAATTGCCGGGCGCACCACGTCGTCCATGAAGCGGTACACCTCATCTCGCGACGGGAAGTGCACCGCCTGGCTCAGGCGCTGGCGCCAGCCGCCACGGCCGCGGCGTGACTGGGCGAACGGGGCAAGCGAATGCATCTGTGCGATCTGCCGTTGCGACTCCAGGTAGAACGCCTTGTGCAGCCCCCACATCATGCACAGCAGGATCAGCGAGAACGGCAACGAGGTCAGCACCACCGCCGACTTCAGCGAGTCGATGCTGCCGGCGAACAACAGCGCACTGGTGATCAGCGCCGTCATCGCGCCCCAGAAGATGCGCAGCCAGTTCGGCCCATCCTCGTCGGCATCACCACCCTTGGCCGACAAGGTCGACAGCACCACGGTGCCCGAGTCGGCCGAGGTGACGAAGAACACAAAGCTGATGAACACCGTCACGGCGATCACCGTCTTGCTCCAGGGGTATGTCTCTAGCAGCAGGTACAGGCTCATCGACGGGTTATCCAGCGCCGACTGGCCCAAAGCTGTCATGCCGTGGTTGATGACTTGGTCCAGGGCACTGTTGCCGAAGATCGACATCCAAGCCAAGGTGAAGCCCAGCGGAATCAACAGCACACCAAAGACGAATTCGCGGATGGTGCGGCCACGGGAGATGCGGGCGATGAACAGGCCCACGAACGGCGCCCAGGCAATCCACCAGGCCCAGTAGAACACCGTCCAACCGCCCAGCCAGTCGCGGTTCTCGCCGTAGGCATAAACGTCGAAGCTCTTGCGCGGCAAGGCACCCAGGTAGTCGCCGAGGTTCTGGATCAGCGTGTTGAACAGGTGCTGGGTAGGCCCGGCGAACAACACGAACAGCAACAGCGCGCAGGCCAGGAACAGGTTGATGTCGCTCATCACCCGCACGCCCTTCTCCACCCCGGCGACCGCCACGGCCACCGCCGCGCCCATCATCAGGGTGATGAGCAGCACTTGCACCCACTGGCTGTGGTCGATGCCGAACAGGTAGTCGAGGCCGGCGTTCAGGTGCAGCACGCCAAAACCCATGTCGGCCCCCAGGCCGAACACCGTGGCGATGATGCCGAAACCGTCCACCGCATAACCGATCGGCCCGTTGATGCGCTTGCCGATCAACGGGTACAACGCCGAACGCAGGGCCAGCGGCAGGTTGTGCCGGTAGGCGAAGTAGGCCAGGGCCATGCCGACGAAGGCGAACACGCCCCAGCCATGCAGGCCCCAGTGCAGGAACAGGATCTGCATCGCCTGGCGCCCGGCCTCGGCCGTGCCCGCTTCGCCCTGGGGCGGCTGCAGCATGTGGGTCAGGGGTTCGGACACGCAGAAGAAGAACAAGGTGATGCTGATGCCGGCGGCGAACAGCATGCCGGCCCACGACAGGTAGCTGAACTCGGGTTCGTCGTGGTCGGCACCGAGCTTGATCTTGCCGTAGCCGGACAAGGCGGTGACCACCACGAAGACCAGGTACAGCGTCATCGCCAGCATGTAGTACCAGCCGACCGTGTTGGCCGCCCAGTTCTGCGCCGCCAGCAACCAGTCGCCTGCTGCTTGCGGATAGGAAATGACCACGAGGCCGAAGATGAGGATGAAACTTGCCGCGAAATAGAACACCGGGGGGTTCATGCGGATCTTGCCATTGGCAAGGGAAGGGGTCGGTGCACTCATCGGGGGCGCACCTCGTCGAATGACGTAAGGCTCGGAATGAACGGGTTCAGCAAAGGAATCCTCCTGTTGAACACCGGCAGCGGACCAGCGTTTTTTCATTGAACAAGCGTTCAAGTTAAACATGGATCGGATTTCAATGCGAATTGGGGCGCTGATTGGTGCCCTCCTGCACGGGCCTCTTCGCGGGTAAACCCGCTCCTACAGGTACTGCACAAGATTCAAGATCTGTGGGGTCCCTGTGGGAGCGGGTTTACCCGCGAAAGGGCCGGTACAGGCCAAGGAAATGCCAGATCAGTTCTTGTCCTGGCAATCCAGCTGCAGGTTGGCCTGGGTAATGTTGCTCTCGGCCGGCACACTGCGGGTCAGCCACACATTACCGCCAATGGTCGAGCCTTTGCCGATGGTGATCCGCCCCAGCACCGTGGCCCCCGCATAGATCACCACATCGTCCTCGACGATCGGGTGGCGTGGCAGGCCCTTGTGCAGGGTGCCCGATTCATCGCTGGGGAAGCGCTTGGCGCCCAGGGTCACCGCCTGGTAGATGCGCACACGCTCGCCGATGATCGCGGTTTCGCCGATAACCACGCCGGTACCATGGTCGATGAAGAAGCTCGGGCCGATCTGCGCCCCGGGGTGAATGTCGATCCCCGTGGCCGAATGCGCCAGCTCCGAGCTGATGCGCGCCAGCAGCGGCAGGCCGGCCTTGTACAGATGGTGCGCCAGACGGTGGTGGATGATCGCCAGGATGCCCGGGTAGCACAGCAGCACTTCATCAACACTGCGCGCAGCCGGGTCGCCGTGATAGGCGGCCAGCACGTCTGTGTCCAGCAGTACGCGCAGGCCCGGCAGGGCGGCGGCGAATCCCTGCACCAGGCTCAGCGCATGGGCATCGACGCCGGCCAGTTCGCCCTTGCTTTGCCGTGCGGCGTAGCGCAGCTCCAGGCGGGCCTGGGCCAGCAGGGCGGTCAGGGCGGCATCCAGCGTATGGCCGACGTAGAAGTCTTCGCTTTCTTCGCGCAGGTCGACTGGGCCAAGGCGCATGGGGAACAGTGCGCCGCACAGTTGCTCCAGGATGTGCCGCATCGCTTCGCGTGAAGGCAGCTCACGCCCGCCCTGCTCGCCGCTGCTGCGGCCATTGCGGGTGCGCCATTGTTCACGGGCGCCGCGCAGGCCGGTGACGATGCTCTGCAACTGCCAGTGCCCGGATGAAGGTTGTTCGCTCACGGTTTTCTCCTGCCTGAAGAGGCCAACTATTTTTATCGCCAGGCCAGGCCTCTTCGCGGGTAAACCCGCTCCTACAGGGACTGCACAGGTTTCGATGCCTGTGCGGTCTCTGTAGGAGCGGGTTTACCCGCGAAGAGGCCGGACCTGCCTACATGCAATCCACTCTACGGCAAATCCATCCCTTGGAAAAAACAACGCTTTATTCCATCCTGCGCTAAGTCAGGCATAAGCCGCGATGACGGAGCAGGCAACCTCGCCTACCCTCAATGCAGCCAGCACCTGGCAAAAACCAAAAGGAAATAACAAAATAATTTTTTAGTATTTCCTGACCTAAGCAGCCGACCCTATAGTCGCCACCCACTACTTACACAACAAGCGCGGGGCTCTGAAATGTCGAAATTCGCCAAACCGCTACTCAACGCCAGCCTGGCACTCCTGCTGGGTGCCGGCCTGCTCAGTCAGGCCTTCGCTGGCGAGCAGCTGAAGACCATCCAGGAAAAAGGCGTGATCAACGTCGGCCTCGAAGGCACCTACCCACCGTTCAGCTTCCAGGACGAAAACGGCAAGCTGACCGGCTTCGAAGTGGAACTGTCCGAGCTGCTGGCCAAGGAGCTCGGGGTAAAGGCCAAGGTGCAGCCGACCAAGTGGGACGGCATCCTCGCCGCACTGGAATCCAAGCGCCTGGACGTGGTGATCAACCAGGTGACCATTTCCGAAGAGCGCAAGAAGAAGTATGACTTCTCCGAGCCTTACACTATCTCCGGCATCCAGGCGCTGATCCTGAAGAAGAAGGCCGAGCAGCTGAACATCCACAAGGCCGCAGACCTGGCAGGCAAGAAGGTCGGTGTAGGCCTGGGCACCAACTACGAGCAATGGGTCAAGAAGGACGTGCCGCAAGCCGATGTGCGCACCTATGAAGACGACCCGAGCAAGTTCGCCGACCTGCGCAACGGCCGTATCGACGCCATCCTGATCGACCGCCTGGCCGCGTTGGAATACGCGCAAAAAGCCAAGGACACCGAACTGGCCGGCGATGCCTTCTCGCGCCTGGAAAGCGGCGTGGCCCTGCGCAAGGGTGAACCGGAACTGCTGGCAGCGATCAACAAGGCGCTGGACAAGCTCAAGGCTGACGGCACGCTGGCCAAGCTGTCCGAGAAATACTTCGGTGCCGATGTCACCAAATGATCGCTGAAAGCCTGCAACTCGTTGTCGACTCCGCGCCCTTCCTGCTGAAGGGCGCGGGCTATACAGTGCTGCTCAGTGTTGGCGGCATGTTCTTCGGCCTGGTGCTGGGCTTTGCCCTGGCACTGATGCGGTTGTCGAAGATATTGCCCCTGAACTGGCTGGCGCGGGTCTACGTGTCGTTCTTCCGCGGCACGCCGCTGCTGGTGCAGCTGTTCGTCATCTACTTCGGCATGCCGCAGATCGGCATCGAACTCGACCCGATCCCGGCTTCGCTGATCGGCCTGTCGCTGAACATGGCCGCCTACATCTGCGAAATCCTGCGCGCGGCGATTTCCTCGATCGACCGTGGCCAGTGGGAAGCCGCCGCCAGTATCGGCATGACCCGCGTCCAGGCCATGCGCCGGGCGATCCTGCCCCAGGCCTTGCGCACCGCACTGCCGCCGTTGGGCAACAGCTTCATCTCGCTGGTCAAGGACACTGCCCTGGCGGCAACCATCCAGGTGCCCGAGCTGTTCCGCCAGGCCCAGCTGATCACCGCACGCACCTTCGAAGTGTTCACCATGTACGTGGCGGTGGCGGTCATCTACTGGGTGTTGTGCAGCATCCTCGCGCACTTCCAGAACCGCATGGAAGCGCGAGTCAACCAGCATGACCAGGAGCATTGAGCATGATTGAAGTCAAAGGCCTGACCAAGCGGTTCAAAGGCCAGACCGTGCTCAACGGTATCGACCTGACCGTACAACCCGGCGAAGTGGTGGCCATCATCGGCCCCAGCGGCTCGGGCAAGACAACCTTCCTGCGTTGCCTGAACCTGCTGGAAACACCCGATGCCGGGCAGATCCAGATTGGCGATATCAGCATCGACGCCAACCGCCCGCTGGGTGGGCAGCAAAGTGCGATTCGCCGCTTGCGCCAGCAGGCCGGGTTCGTGTTCCAGAACTTCAACCTGTTCCCTCATCGCACCGCCCTGGAAAACGTGATCGAGGGGCCGGTGATCGTCAAGAAGACACCCCGCGAGCAGGCGATCGAACTGGGCCGGCGCCTGCTGGCCAAGGTCGGCCTGGCCGGCAAGGAAGACGCCTACCCGCGGCGCCTGTCCGGTGGCCAGCAGCAACGGGTGGCCATCGCCCGCGCCTTGGCAATGGAGCCGGAGGTGATCCTGTTCGACGAGCCGACCTCGGCGCTGGACCCCGAACTGGTGGGTGAAGTGCTGGCGACCATCCGCGGCCTGGCCGAGGAGAAGCGCACCATGATCATCGTTACCCACGAGATGAGCTTTGCCCGGGATGTGGCGAACCGGGTGATCTTCTTCGACAAGGGCGTGATCGTGGAGCAGGGCGAGGCCAAGGCGCTGTTTGCGGCGCCGAAGGAAGAGCGTACCCGGCAGTTCTTGCGCAAGTTCCTGGGGACTGCTGCCTCCGAGTAAACCTGTTGCGGCCTTTTCGCGGGCACGCCCGCTCCCACAGGTGTGGCACCGATTTCAAGATCTGTGCTGTACCTGTGGGAGCGGGCGTGCCCGCGAAGAGGCCGGCACATCCGCAGCAAAATCCCCCTTCTATACATATTCCAAAGAGTTAGTTCATAAACTTTTTATAAAGCATTAGGGTATATAAACCGGACCACCGGACCAGCACACATCTGTCGCGATCAGCTGTTAGCGACATAATTCATTTGCGAGGTCAGGAATGGTCAGGATCACGATCACCCCAGTGCGGAACGCCAGGGCATTGAGTGCAGCCAAGGAGCGGTACTGATGTCCAGCCAACCCGATACCCAATTCCACAGCGATCTCGACAGCTCGCCCCTGCTGCTGCCGGCCAAGGTTCTACGCAACGACGCCGAAGCCTTGCAAGCAGCCCGCGAACTGGCCGAGGTCGCCCGCGAGCAGGCCGCCCGCCGCGACCAGCAACGCAAACTGCCATGGGCCGAGATCGAACTGTTCACCCGCAGCGGCCTTGGCAGCATCAGCGTACCCAAGGCACATGGCGGCCCGGAGGTGTCGTTCGAGACCGTGGCTGAAGTGTTCCGCCTCATCAGCGCCGCCGACCCGGCCCTGGGGCAAATCCCGCAGAACCAGTTCGGCATGCTGCAACTGCTGCGCCTGACTGCCACCGAGGCGCAGCAGGCGGTGATCTTCCGCAGCGTGCTCGATGGCTGGCGCATCGGCAATGCCGGCCCCGAACGCGGCACCAAGGACACCCTGACCCTCAAGGCCAGGCTCACCCGCGTCGGCGACAGCTATCGCATCAGCGGCGAGAAGTTCTATTCCACCGGCGCCCTGTTCGCCCACTGGGTGGCGGTCAAGGCACTGGACGACGAAGGTCGCCAGCGCCTGGCATTCGTCCGCCGAGGCAGCCCGGGGCTGCGCATCGTCGATGACTGGTCCGGTTTCGGGCAGCGCACCACTGCAAGCGGCACCGTGCTGCTCGACCAGGTCCCGGTGGATGCCGACCTGGTGATCGACAACTGGCGCCAGCGCGACATTCCCAACATCCAGGGCGCTGCCTCGCAGCTGATCCAGGCGGCGATCGATGCTGGCATTGCCGAAGCAGCGATCGAGGACGCCATCAGCTTCGTGCGCGAAAAGGCCCGGCCATGGATCGAAGCCAAGGTCGACCGCGCCAGCGACGACCCTTACGTAATCGCCGACATCGGCCGCCTGAAGCTCGAGCTGCACGCCGCCGAAGCCCTGCTGCGCAAGGCCGCGCGGGTCCTCGACGAGGTCAACGCCGAGCCGATCGATGCAGAAAGCGCAGCGCGGGCCTCGATCGCTGTGGCCGAGGCCAAGGTACTGACCACCGAGATTGCCCTGCAGGCCAGCGAAAAGCTGTTCGAGCTGGCCGGTAGCCGCGCCACCCTCGCCGAGTTCAACCTCGACCGCCACTGGCGCAATGCCCGGGTGCACACCCTGCATGACCCGGTGCGCTGGAAGTACCACGCGGTTGGCGCTTACCACCTCAACGGCACCTTGCCTGCACGGCATTCCTGGATCTGATTTAAGGGCCTTGGGGCTGCTTTGCAGCCCATCGCGACACAAGGCCGCTCCTACAAGGGATCGCGTACCTCCTGTAGGAGCGGCCTTGTGTCGCGATGGGCCGCAGAGCGGCCCCGAGGCCCCGGAGAAACACCATGACTACAAACATCATCACCAGCGACACCCAGGCCCTGAACGTCGCCGAAGAAGTCGCCCGACACCTGCGCCGCGACAGCGCCCTGCGCGACCGCGAGCGCCGTCTGCCGCACGCCGAACTGGAACTGTTTACTCGCTCCGGCCTGTGGGCCATCAGCGTACCCAAGGCCTTCGGCGGCGCCGGCGTGTCCAACGTCACCCTGGCCAAGGTCATCGCCCGCATCGCCCAGGCTGACGGCTCGCTCGGGCAAATCCCGCAAAACCATTTCTACGGCCTGGAAGTGCTGCGGGTAAACGGCACACCCGAACAGCAACAGCGCCTGTACGCCGAAGTACTGGCCGGCAGCCGCTTCGGCAATGCCCTGGCCGAACTGGGCACCAAGACCGCCAACGACCGCACCACTCGCCTGACCCGCGACGGCGATGGTTTTCGCATCAACGGCCGCAAGTTCTACTCCACCGGCGCCATCTACGCCCAGCGCATTCCCACCTCGGTGGTCGATGAACAGGGCGTGCAGCACCTGGCCTTCGTCCCGGCCGACAGCCAGGGCCTGCAGGTGATCGACGACTGGAGCGGCTTCGGCCAGCGCACCACCGGCAGTGGCTCGGTGGTGTTCGACAACGTGTACGTCAGCGCCGCTCACGTGGTGCCGTTCCAGAGCGCTTTCGAACGCCCCACCCCGGTCGGCCCGCTGGCGCAGATCCTTCATGCCGCCATCGACACCGGCATCGCCCGCGCCGCATACGAAGATGCCCTGCACTTCGTGCGCACCCGCAGCCGCCCCTGGGTCGACTCCGGCCTGGACAAGGCCAGCGATGACCCGCTGACGCTGAAGAGTTTCGGCCATCTGGCGATCCGTCTGCACGCCGCCGAAGCCTTGCTGGAGCGCGCGGGCGAATATCTGGACCGCGCCCGCGACGACAGCACTGCCGAAAACGTGGCCGCCGCGTCCATCGCGGTGGCCGAGGCCCGCGCCATCAGCACCGAGATTTCCCTCGCGGCCGGCACCACCCTGTTCGAACTGGGCGGCAGCCAGGCCACCCTGGCCGAACACAACCTTGACCGCCACTGGCGCAACGCCCGCGTGCACACCCTGCACGACCCGGTGCGCTGGAAGTACCACGCCATCGGCAACTACTACCTCAATGATGCCAACCCACCACGCCGGGGGACCATCTGATGGCCAAGCAGATCCTGCTCAATGCTTTCAACATGAACTGCATCGGGCACATCAACCACGGCCTGTGGACCCACCCACGAGACACCTCGACCCAGTACAAGACCCTGGACTACTGGACCAGTCTGGCGCGGCTGCTGGAGCGCGGCTTGTTCGACGGGCTTTTCATCGCCGACATCGTCGGCACCTACGACATCTACGGCCAGTCGCTGGACGTCACCCTCAAGGAGTCGATCCAGCTGCCGGTCAACGACCCGCTGCTGCTGGTCTCGGCCATGGCCGCCGTCACCCGCCACCTGGGCTTCGGCCTTACCGCCAACCTCACCTACGAAGCGCCGTACCTGTTCGCCCGGCGCCTTTCCACCCTGGACCACCTGAGCCATGGCCGGGTGGGCTGGAACATCGTCACCGGCTACCTCGACAGCGCCGCCCGGGCCATGGGCCTGGCGCAGCAACCCGAGCATGACCGCCGCTACGACCAGGCCGACGAGTACCTGCAGGTGCTGTACAAGCTGCTGGAAGGCAGCTGGGCTGACGATGCCGTGGTCGCCGACCGCCAGCAGCGCGTCTATGCCAGGCCCGACAGGGTGCGCAAGGTCAACCACCAGGGCGAGTTCTACAAGGTCGACGGCTACCACTTGTCCGAGCCCTCGCCGCAACGTACTCCGGTACTGTTCCAGGCCGGCAGCTCGCAGCGTGGCCTGGCCTTCGCCGGCAACCACGCCGAATGCGTGTTCATCAGTGGCCAGGACAAGGCCGCCACCCGCGCCCAGGTCGACAAGGTGCGCGCCGCCGCCCAGGCCGCTGGCCGCGACCCGCAAGCGGTCAAGGTGTTCATGGGCATCACGGTGATCGTCGCCGCCACCGAGCAGCAGGCCCAGGCCAAGCATGCCGAGTACCTGCGCCATGCCAGCGCCGAGGCCGGGGTCGCGCACTTCGCAGCGTCCACCGGCATCGACTTCGCCGCCTACGCCCTGGACGAGCCGATTACCTTCAGCCAGGGCAACGCCATCCAGTCGGCCACGCGCCAGTTGCAGGACAACGCCTGGACCCGCCGGCGCCTGCTGCAGCAGCACGCCCTGGGTGGCCGTTACGTGACCCTGGTCGGCGCGCCCGAGCAGGTGGCCGAACAGCTGATCGCCTGGGTCGATGAAACCGGCCTGGACGGTTTCAACCTGACCCGCACCGTAACCCCGGAAAGCTTCGAGGACTTCATCGACCTGGTCATCCCGCAGTTGCAACAGCGTGGCCGCTACAAGACCGCCTACGCCGAAGGCACCCTGCGCGAGAAACTGTTCCAGGCCGACCACCCGCATTTGCCCGCCGACCACCCTGGCTCGGCTTACCGCTTTACCTCTACCCCTGCCCCGACTGGAGCCCTGCACCATGCTTGATAAACTGTTCCGGCCCGTCGCGGCCATTGCCCTCACCCTCGGCCTGTCCGCCAGCGCGCTGGCTGCCGAACCGCTGAAGATCGGTACAACTTCGGCCTTTGCCATCCCGCTGGAAGCCGCATTGGAAGAAGCGCACAAGCAAGGTCTGGAAGTGAAGCTGATCGAGTTCAGCGACTGGATCGCACCCAACGTCAGCCTCAACAGCGGCGACATCGACGCGAACTACTTCCAGCACATCCCGTTCCTGGAAAACGCCAAGACGGCTGCAGGCTTCAACCTGGTGCCCTACGCCCCGGGCATCATCAACAACGTCGGCCTGTACTCGAAAAAGTACAAGAGCTTCGCCGACCTGCCCGAAGGCGCCAGCGTGGCCATCGCCAACGACCCGATCAACAGCGGCCGTGGCCTGCAGCTGCTGGCCAAGGCCGGGCTGATCACCCTCAAGCCGGGGGTCGGCTACAAGGCCACCGAGGACGACATCGTCGCCAACCCGAAAAAGCTGAAGATCCTTCAGGTCGAGGCCGTACAGCTGGTTCGCGCCTATGACGACGCCGACCTGGTGCAGGGCTACCCGGCCTACATCCGCCTGGCCAACAGCTTCGACGCCGGCTCCGCACTACTGTTCGACGGCCTGGAGAACAAGTAATACGTGATCCAGTTCGTCATTCGACCGCAAAGCAAGGACGACCCACGCCTGGCCAAGTTCGTCGACATCTACCAGCACTCGCCAGTGGTGCGCGCAGCCTTGGACAAAGCCCACGGCAAGCTCTACCAGGCCGGTTGGGAGGGCTGACATGAGCCAGGCCAGCGCGCTGCGGGCGCCCACCGCACAACCACTGCCGCCAACGGCCAGGGAGCAGGCCTTGCGCCCGGAGGTCAATGAAGCCCATGTGCGCTTCATCGGCCTGGGCAAGACCTACCCGGGCCAGGCGCAACCGGCCTTGCAAGGCATCGACCTGAACATCCGCCATGGCGAGATCTTCGGCATCATCGGCCGCAGCGGCGCCGGTAAGTCATCGCTGCTGCGTACCATCAACCGCCTGGAGCAACCCAGCCAGGGGCGGGTGCTGATCGACCAGGTGGACATCGCGCCCTTCGACGAGGAGCACCTGGTAGCCCTGCGCCGGCGTATCGGCATGATTTTCCAGCACTTCAACCTGATGTCGGCCAAGACCGTGTGGCAGAACGTCGAGCTGCCCCTCAAGGTGGCCGGCGTGGCCAAGGCCGAACGCCAGCGCAAGGTACGCGAACTGCTGGAGCTGGTGGGCCTGCGGGAAAAGCACCACGTGTACCCGGCGCAGCTGTCCGGCGGGCAGAAGCAGCGCGTGGGCATTGCCAGGGCGTTGGTGCATGACCCCGAGATCCTGCTGTGCGACGAGGCCACCTCTGCGCTGGACCCGGAGACCACTGCTTCCATTCTCGAACTGCTGCGCGACATCAACCAGCGCCTGGGCCTGACCATCGTGCTGATCACCCACGAGATGGCGGTAATCCGCGATATCTGCCACCGGGTGGTGGTGCTTGAACGTGGAGAAGTGGTCGAGCAGGGTGAGGTCTGGCGGGTGTTTGGCTCACCACTCCACGAAGTCACCCGTACCCTGCTGGCACCGTTGCAAGCCAGGTTGCCAGCCGCGCTGCAAGCCAGCCTGCGGGCCAACCCGGCAAGCCGCGACAGTGCCGTAGTGCTGAGGCTGACCCTGCTCGGCGAGCCCGAACTGTCTGCCCTGTTCAACGACCTTGGCGGCCGCGTACGCCTGCTGCAGGGTGGTGTGGAAACCATTGGCGAGCATGCCCTGGGGCAGCTGATCCTGTCGGTGCAGCACTCACCGCACGACACCCATCAATTGCTGGAGCGCGCCCGTCGCTGGGCTGAGGACGTGGAGGTACTGGGCCATGTGGTTTGATCGCCTGCTGGAAGGTTTGCTCGATACCCTGCTGATGGTCGGTGTGTCGTCGCTGATCGCCCTGCTGGTGGGGGTACCGATGGCGGTGCTGCTGGTCACCAGCGACAAGGGCGGGATCTTCGAGGCGCCGCTGCTGAACCGGGTGCTGGGTGCATTCGTCAACCTGTTCCGCTCGATCCCGTTCCTGATCCTGATGGTCGCGCTGATCCCCTTCACCCGCTTGGTAGTGGGTACCACGTATGGCGTGTGGGCGGCAGTGGTGCCACTGACCATTGCCGCCACTCCGTTCTTCGCGCGGATTGCCGAGGTCAGCCTGCGCGAAGTCGACCACGGCCTGGTGGAGGCTGCACAGGCCATGGGCTGCCGGCGCTGGCACATCGTCTGGCACGTGCTGCTGCCCGAGGCGCTGCCGGGAATTGTCGGGGGCTTCACCATTACCCTGGTGACCCTGATCAACTCCTCGGCCATGGCCGGAGCGATCGGTGCCGGGGGCTTGGGGGATATCGCCTACCGCTATGGCTACCAGCGCTTCGACAGCCAGATCATGCTGACCGTGATTGCCATGCTGGTGGCGTTGGTGGCGTTGATCCAGTTGGGTGGCGACCGGTTGGCGAAAGGCTTGAACAAACGATAGTTCGGGGGCCGCAAAGCGGCCCCGGCGATCTCAACCCCAGCACAAATCCCCGGCAGGCACCGGCCGCCCGAACCAGTACCCCTGCCCAAGCTGACACAGCTCATGCAGCAGGAAGCTGGCCTGCTCGGCCTGCTCGATGCCCTCTGCATGCACTTGCATGCCCATGCTGCGGGCCAGGGCGATGATCACCCGAACGATCGCGATGTCGTCCTCATCCAGCGGCAACCCGGCAACGAAGCCTTGGTCGATCTTCAGCTTCTGCACCGGCAAGCGCTTGAGCCGCAGCAGCGATGAATAACCGGTGCCAAAGTCGTCGATAGCCAAGGTCACCCCCAGCTCGCGCAGGCGATGCAACTGCTCCAGCGCCACCTCCGGGTCCTCCATCACCGCGCTCTCGGTCACCTCCAGCTCCAGCAAGGCCGGGGCCAGGCCGGTTTCGTCCAGCACCTCGGCCACCTGCTGGTACAACTCGTGCTGGCCAAACAGGCGGCTGGAGATGTTCACCGCCACGAATGCCAACTGCCGCCCTTCACCCTGCCATCGCACCATCTGCCGACACGCCTGGCGTAATACCCAGGCGTCGATCTCGGCAATCAGCCCGGTACGCTCGGCAATCGGGATGAACTCGCCCGGTGGCACCAGGCCGCGCTGAGGGTGCTGCCAACGCACCAAGGCTTCGACGCCGACCTGGCGGCCGGTCGCCAGGTCGTGCACCGGCTGGTAGAACACCCGCAGCTCGTCCTGCTCCAAGGCTCGGCGCAGCTCGCCGGCGGTTTCGACCCGGTGTTGGGCGTGAGCGGTCAGTTCTTCGGTGTACAGCGCATAGCAGGCCCGCCCATTGCTCTTGGCCTTGTACAACGCCGAGTCGGCATTGCGAAGCAACTGCTCGGCACTCAAGGCATCGCTGGGAAACAGGCTGATGCCCACGCTGACGCTGATGAACAGGCGGTGACCGTCGAACTGGAACGGCTCGCGCATGCGCTCGATGATGCCCTGCGCCAGCTTGCCCGCCTGGCCAACCTCATGGCAGTTTTCCGCCAGCACGCCAAATTCGTCGCCCCCCAGGCGCGCCAAGGTCACGCCGCTGCGCAGCACCTCTGCCAGGCGCTCGCCCACCAGCTTCAGCAACTGGTCGCCAATGGTGTGGCCGAGGCCGTCGTTGATGCTCTGGAAATGGTCCAGGTCCAGCAACAGCAGGGCACAACCACGCTTGTTGGCCTGGGCTGCGGCCAGCGCCTGCTCGACCCGGTCGTTGAACAGCAGGCGGTTGGGCAGGCCCGTCAGCGGGTCATGGTGGGCCAGGTAGGCCAGCTCCTGTTCAGAATGCTTGATCGCGCTGATGTCGCTGAACACCGCCACGTAATGGCTGAGCTCGCCTTGATCGTCGCGGATGGCGCAAATGGTCTGCCATTGCGGGTAGATTTCACCGCTCTTGCGCCGGTTCCATATTTCGCCGCTCCACTCGCCCTTTTCCGCCAGAGTGGCGAAAATCTGCTGGTAGAACGCCAGGCCATGGCGGCCCGACTTGAACTTGTTCGGGCGCTGGCCGATGACCTCGTCCTGCTGGTAGCCGGTGATACGCATGAAGGCACGGTTGACGTGCACGATCAGGCCATGGCGGTCGGTCACCAGCACGCCTTCGAGGGTGCTGTCGAACACTGCCGCAGCCATGCGCAGGCGTTCACGGTCTTCACCACGCATACGCGCGCCAACACCGATGAAGTCAAGCAGCCGCACCCGCGACACATAGATCAGAAAGGCGCTGAGCAGCACCCAGACCACCACGTTGATCTGCCGGCCCACGGTGAGTGCCAGGGGGTCGTCGGTCATGCCGTGCAACACCACCTCGGCCAGCGTCAGCCAGAGGATCGAGAGCACCACATACAGCGCAGCCATGCGCAAGGCGTCGCGAACGGAAACAGACATGTCGGGTGCAATTGCCCATGAAAAATGATGGGGCATTATAAAGGCTGAAACATGTCGTGACTTCCTATCTGAACGGGTGACTGCATTTATTTCCTGCACAAGGGATAATCAGCCCCTCCTCCTGCATTCCGAGGGTATTTACACCTATGTGGTACAACGGCCTGCTCGACTTGTCGGCCTGGCAACTGGTCGGCATTACCCTGCTGATGACCCACGTGACCATCGTCAGCGTCACGGTCTACCTGCACCGTTACTCCGCGCACCGGGCCTTGGAGCTCAATGGCGCGCTCAAGCACTTCTTCCGTTTCTGGCTGTGGCTGACCACGGCGCAGAACACCCGCGAATGGACCGCCGTCCACCGCAAGCACCACGCCAAATGCGAAACCCCCGACGACCCGCACAGCCCGCTGTACAAGGGCCTGGGCACGGTGCTGCGCAAGGGTGCCGAGCTTTACCGGGAAGAGGCGCGCAACCCTGAAACCCTGCGCATCTATGGCAAGAACTGCCCGGACGACTGGATCGAGCGCAACCTCTACTCGCGCTACAAGCTGGGCGGCATCGCGCTGATGGCGGTAATCGACCTGCTGCTGTTCGGCACCATCGGCATCACCATCTGGGCAGTGCAGATGATGTGGATTCCGTTCTGGGCCGCCGGTGTGGTCAACGGCCTGGGCCACGCTCTCGGCTACCGCAACTTCGAGTGCCGCGACGCCGCGACCAACCTGGTGCCGTGGGGCATCGTCATCGGTGGCGAAGAGCTGCACAACAACCACCACACCTACCCCAACTCGGCCAAGCTGTCGGTCAAGCGCTGGGAGTTCGACATGGGTTGGGCGTGGATCCGCCTGTTCTGCCTGCTGCGCCTGGCCAAGGTACAGCGCGTGGCGCCCATCGCCCACCGGGTGGCAGGCAAGGCCAGCCTGGACATGGACACCGCCATGGCCATCCTCAACAACCGCTTCCAGATCATGGCCCAGTACCGCAAGCTGGTGATCGGCCCGTTGGTCAAGCAGGAGCTGGCCCGCGTCGATGCTTCGCTGCGTCACCACTTCCGCCGCGCCAAGCGCCTGTTGTCGCGCGAGACCAGCCTGCTGGAAGACCGTCACCATGTGCGCATCGAGTCGATGCTCGCCCACAGCCAGGCGCTGAAGACCATCTACGAAAAACGCCTGGCCCTGCAGCAGATCTGGGCGCGCACCAGCGCCAACGGCCACGACATGCTGGCCGCCATGAAGGACTGGGTACACGAGGCGGAAACCAGCGGCATCCACGCCCTGCGGGACTTCGCGGCACAGCTGAAGACGTACTCCCTGCGCCCGACCGGCGCCTGACCGCCGTTGATCGGCACGCCCCTTTGGCTGGGCGTGCCGCCCGGAACTTCGCCCTCTCGTTTACACTCATATCTGGCACATCGCCCGCGTGGCGGGCCAGATGCTGGCCGCACGCTTTCACGCCGAGATCTGCTCCGTGCACATGGCCAAGAACATTCCGACGACACTGCCCGGCACCCCGCCTCCGGAAGCCGCCCAGACCTTGCTTGCGCTGCTCCACGCCCAAGGCGAGGTTGCCCGCCTGAGCGAGCGCGAACAGCTGTTCAGCTCGCTGCTCGATAGCGTCAATGCGGTGCTATGGGCCTTCGACTGGGAAACCCGTCAGGTGCTGTACGTCAGCCCCGCCTACGAACGCATCTTCGGCCGCTCGGCCAGCCTGGTGCTGGCCGACTACAACGAGTGGCGAGACAGCATCTACCCCGACGACCTGGAGTTCGCCGAACGCAGCCTGGCCCAGGTACTGCTCAAGGGCTCGGTGGAAGACCGCGAGTACCGCATCCTCAATGCCGACGGCCAGTTGCGCTGGCTGAGCGACAAGTGCTACATCAACCAGCAACGCGATGGTGACCGGGTGATCATCGTCGGCATCGCAGAAGACATCACCGAGAAGAAGCAGCTCGAAGGTGAACTGCAGCGCCTCGCCACCACCGACGTGCTGACCCAGAGCAGCAACCGCCGGCACTTTTTCGAATGCGCCCAGCAAGCCTTCGACAGCGCCCGCGAAGACGGTACACCACTGGCCTTCCTGCTGCTGGACATCGACGACTTCAAGCGCATCAACGACAGCTACGGTCACCAGGAAGGCGACCAGGTGCTGCAGCAGATCGCCGACAGCGGCAAGGCCGTACTACGCCGAGGTGACCTGTTCGGGCGCATTGGTGGCGAGGAATTTGCGGCAGTGTTCCCCGGCTGTAGTGCCCAGGTCGCGGAGCAGATTGCCGAGCGCTTGCAGCGGCAGATCCAGCGGCTGAGCTTCAGCCATGGGGAGCAGACCTACGGGGTGACGGTGAGCCAGGGGGTGACCGGGCTGACTGACGAGGATGTGGCGCTGGACAGCCTGTATGCCCGGGCCGATGCGGCGATGTACCAGGCCAAGCGCCAGGGCAAGAACCAGATCGTCCGCGGCTGAGCCTTGGGGGGGGCTTTGCCCCCCTATCGCGACACAAGGCCGCTCCTACCGGCAACCGCGTACCCGTGTAGGAGCGGCCTTGTGTCGCGATGGGCCGCAAAGCGGCCCCAAGACCTCAGCCCGAAACTTCACCCTCAGCTAAAGGCGGTTCTTCCTGCTGCGGCTTCACCTCCGGGTTCTCCACCTTACGCAACCGCCTCAGCTCCGGCAGGCCAAGCTTGAGCAGGCGCGCGGTCTTGCTGCTGGCCACCTTCTCCAGCCCCTGCTCGGCCGACAGCCGCGACAACTGCCCGGCCAGGTTCATGGCCAGGATCTCCCGCGAGTACACCCCGCCGCCCAGCTGGTAGATCGCCGCGATCAACTCGCGCAACCCCAGCGGCAACCGCCAGCGCGTACGCAGCGCCGAGCCGAACGCCGCACCGAACTCATTGAGCGACAGCTGCACCTGGTCCTCATCCAGCTCGCCCCCGGCCAGCCGCCATTCCTGCAGGCAGCGCAGCACCGCCAGGTCGCCCAGGCAATGCAGCAACCCCGCGCAATAACAACGCCCTTCGTCCAGCTCGAGCATGCGTGCCAAGGTGCGGCCATATTCGGCAGCGTGCAGCGACAACTCCCAGTAGCGGGCAGCATGCTCCGCCAGCAGCGGGTCGCTGAGGCGAGCGCTGCGCTTGAGGGTCATGCCAAGGATCAGGTTCATGCTCTGGGTGCTGCCAAGCTTGTTCAAGGCCTGCAGCAGCGTCTGCACTGGTGCTTCGCGGTGCAGCGCTGCGCTGTTGGCCGCCGCAATCAGCACAGCGGTGATCTGCGGGTCGCCCTGCACTTCCTCTTCGAGCACTCTCAGGTTCAGGCCCTGGGGGTTGAGCGCGCGCTTGATCGCCACCTGCACATCGGCCAGCAGCGGCCCGCCATCGGCGGTAGCGCGACGCTGCTCGAGGTAGGCCGGCAGGCTGGCACCTGGCTGCAAGGCCGGCACCGGGCAGGCGATTTCTTCGCCAACCGCCAGCAGCAGCTCTTCCAGGCGCTTGCGAAGAGTTTCCAGGTTCAGCGGCTTGCTCAGGTAGGCAGTGGGGTGCAGGGGCAACGCCTCATGCACACTGGCACTGTCAATGCGGTTGCTCATGAGGATGAACGGCAACCTCGAGCCTTTCGCGCGTACCTTGCGCAACAGGTCGAGCCCATCGACACCTGCCAGTTCGCGCGCGGCAATGATCAGGTCGGGCTTGCTCGACAGCGCGCTCAAGGCCTGCGAGCCGTCGGCGCAGAGCTGCAGGCGGGCATCACAGCGCACGCTCAGCAGCATTTCGCTGAGCATGTCACGTACCCAGGGGTCGCCCTCGACAATAAGTACGCTTGGTGGGGTGGGGTCTGCAGCGTTCATCGCCAACTCCTGAATAGCCCTGCCACACAGTCCATCGCAGCTTCCTGAGCAAATCCTTCGACAACGATAGCGCCCCAAGGCTTTCCTGGGCACAAAAAAAACCCGCCGAAGCGGGTTTTTTCTGAAGCACGTCACATCAGGCGATTTCAGCGAAGCACTCTTCGATGATAGCCAGGCCTTTGTCCAGCAGAGCATCTTCTGCGGTCAGCGGAACCAGGATACGCAGAACGTTGCCGTAGGTACCGCAGGACAGCAGGATCAGGCCCTTCTCGCGAGCCTTGGCGATAACCTGGCCAACGGCAGCTGCGTTCGGGGTGTGAGTGCCTTTCTCGAAGACTTCGACAGCGATCATCGAGCCCAGACCACGGACGTCGCCGATGATCGGGTACTTCTTCTGAATTTCGCGCAGGCCGGTGGTCAGGCGCTCACCCACAGCTTTGCTGCGGTCCAGCAGTTTCTCTTCTTCGAACACTTCGATCACGGCCAGGGCCGCGGCGCAAGCGATCGGCGAACCGGCGTAGGTGCCACCCAGGCCGCCAGGAGCAATGGCGTCCATGTATTCGGCCTTGCCGCACACACCGGCCAGCGGGAAGCCGCCAGCGATGGATTTGGCGAAGGTGGTCAGGTCAGGCGCAACGCCCATCTGTTCCATGGCGAAGAAGGTGCCGGTACGGCCAGCGCCGGTCTGTACTTCGTCGGCGATCAGCAGGATGCCGTGCTGGTCGCACAGGGCGCGCAGGCGCTTCATCAGCTCTTTCGGCGCTGGCAGGAAGCCGCCTTCGCCTTGTACCGGCTCGAGGATGATCGCGGCGATGTCGCGCGGCTCGGCGTCGTTCTTGAAGATGCGCTCGACCGAGGCGATGGCGTCGTCAACGCTGATACCGTGCAGTTCGCTAGGGAACAGAGCGCGGAAGATGCCACCTGGCATCAGGCCCATGCCAGCGGAGTACGGCACGACCTTGCCGGTCAGGCCCAGGGTCATCATGGTACGGCCGTGGTAGCCGCCGGTGAAGGCGATTACGCCAGCGCGGCCAGTGGCGGCACGGGCGATCTTGACGGCGTTTTCAACGGCTTCGGAGCCGGTGGTGACCAGCAGGGTCTTTTTGTCGAAGTCGCCTGGGACCAGCTTGTTGATCTTTTCGCACAGCTCTACATAGGGTTCGTAGGCCAGCACCTGGAAGCAGGTGTGGCTGACCTTGGTCAGCTGCTCTTGCACGGCCGCAACCACTTTCGGGTGCAGGTGGCCGGTGTTCAGTACTGCGATGCCGCCGGCGAAGTCGATCAGTTCGCGGCCTTCAACGTCGATCACGGTCGAGTTCTTCGCGGTATCGACGAAGATCGGGTGGATCTGGCCAACGCCACGTGGGACGGCGGCGACACGACGTTGCATCAAAGATTCGTTGGTCTTGCTCATAATGCCCTCATTGCGCCGGTTTGGAGTGGCGCTTTTATTCGGGGGTGGCTGGGAGTGCTCGCGAACAGTATTCGTTGATCGACTGCCGTGAACGCCCTGGCCACCAGGTACAGCGATGTAAAAAAGGCCAGCGAGACGTCGCTCTCGCGCCCCGCTGGCAGAGGTAAAGCCTTTACCGTGCTATCAGACGCTGATGCACAGGTATTTGATTTCGAGGTAGTCCTCGATACCGTACTTGGAACCTTCGCGGCCCAGGCCCGAAGCCTTGATGCCACCGAACGGTGCCACTTCGTTGGAGATCAGGCCGGTGTTGATACCTACCATGCCGTATTCCAGGGCTTCGGCAACACGGAACACACGGCTCATGTCGCGGGCGTAGAAGTACGAGGCCAGGCCGAACTCGGTGTCGTTGGACATGGCGATCACTTCGGCCTCGTCCTTGAAGCGGAACAGCGGCGCCAGCGGGCCGAAGGTCTCTTCCTTGGCGACGGCAGCGGTCTTCGGTACGTCGACCAGAATGGTCGGCTCGAAGAAGTTGCCTTCGATGATCTTGCCACCGGACAGTACCTTGGCGCCTTTGCCAACGGCGTCTTCGATGTGTTCCTGGACCTTGGCGACAGCCTTGCCGTCGATCAGCGGGCCAGTGGTGGTGCCTTCTTCCAGGCCGTTACCGATCTTCAGCTTGGCAACAGCGGCGGCCAGCTTCTGGGCGAACGCGTCGTAGACGCCGTCCTGCACGTAGATACGGTTGGCGCAGACGCAGGTCTGGCCGTTGTTGCGGTACTTGGAGATGATCGCGCCCTCGACCGCCTTGTCCAGGTCGGCGTCGTCGAACACGATGAACGGGGCGTTGCCACCCAGCTCCAGGGAAACCTTCTTGATGTCCTTGGCGCATTCTTCCATCAGCTGGCGACCGATTTCGGTCGAGCCGGTGAAGGACAGCTTGCGGACCAGGGAGTTGCCGGTCAGTTCGCCGCCAACTTCGCCAGCGCTGCCGGTAACCACGCTCAGCACGCCAGCCGGGATGCCGGCACGGTGGGCCAGCTCGACCAGGGCCAGGGCGGAGTATGGGGTCTGCGAGGCAGGCTTGAGCACCATGGTGCAGCCAGCGGCCAGGGCCGGGCCGGCTTTACGGGTGATCATGGCGGCCGGGAAGTTCCACGGGGTGATGGCCGCGGTAACACCGATTGGCTGCTTGATGACGATCAGGCGCTTGTCTGGCTGGTGGCCCGGGATGGTGTCACCGTAGACGCGCTTGGCTTCTTCGGCGAACCACTCGATGAACGAGGCAGCGTAGGCGATTTCGCCCTTGGCTTCGGCCAGCGGCTTGCCTTGTTCGGTGGTCATCAGGCGAGCCAGGTCGTCCTGGTTCTCGATCATCAGTTCGAACCAGCGACGCAGCTTGGCCGAACGCTCCTTGGCGGTCAGGGCACGCCAGGCCGGCAGGGCCTTGTCGGCGGCTTCGATGGCGCGGCGGGTTTCCGCGGTGCCCATCTTCGGCACGGTACCGATGACTTCACCAGTGGCCGGGTTGGTGACCTTGATGGTCTGGCCGTTGTCCGCATCCAGCCACTCACCATTGATGTAGGCTTGCTGGCGGAACAACTGAGCGTCTTTGAGCTGCATGTCGGCTTCCCGAATTGTTGATTGTTGAAAAGCGCCCAAGGCAGGGCATCGAGCGTTTGAAATCTCAAACGAATGCTAAGCGGCTGCTGGGGTGTTGGACAATAGGCTGTTCGAAAAAAAGAACGAATGGTTGAACACCCTGGCGGAAATTTCATCATTTGCATAATGGCAACCGGCCTCTTCGCGGCCTGCCCACGAAGAAGAGGCCAATACAGGTTAGACGACCGAGCTGCTGGAAATGAGATGGGAGGACCGACGGCCTTGCAGGAAGGGATGAATCAGAACGCCTTGTCGATTAGCAGGGCCCGGTAACCCATGCTACCTGGTTGTCGACTGTGCACCCTCAGCGCCACCAGCACCTCCCCTCCAGGCTCCCGCGCCGCACTTCGCCCTCTTCGTGGCAGAAAGTAAAAACAGCTACAGATCAAGGCGATGGACGCCATCGGATCAGATGGGTATCATGCGTGCGCGTTGCACTCGTAGCTCAGCTGGATAGAGTACTGCCCTCCGAAGGCAGGGGTCGTGGGTTCGAATCCCGCCGAGTGCGCCATACTCCTCACAAAGCCCGCCTTGCGCGGGCTTTGTCGTTTCTGCAAGACAGTGTCGGCCTGCTCGCGTTATTTCGTTTGGCGCTTACTGAAGCCGGCTTTAGTCCTGATGGCTTTACCTGGTTGGATCCATCTGCTTAGAATAGTGGCATTATGCCTCATCCTTCAGATGGATCGTCGCAAGGTTAACCATACCCTCCAGGGAATCAGGAATGAAAATGCTGAAACACTGTCTGGCCTTGACCATCGTCGCCACCCTCGTGGGTTGCCAGGCGACCGGTGAGCAATACCAATCCGATGTGTTCGATGCCAGCCAGGTAAACACCCAGCAGGAAGCCAAGACCGTGAAAATCATCACGGTCTCGCCGACCAAGATCAAGGTCAGCAACGAGAAGAACCAGAAAGCCGCAATGATGGTGGGTGGTGTACTGGGTGCGCTGGGTGGCGCGGCGCTGGGTGCAGGCCACAACAAAGACACCGCGATCATCGGCGGCGTGGCAGGCGGTGGCGCCGGCGCACTGGCAGGTTCTCTGGTAAGCGATACCTCGCTGGTGCCTGGCGTACTGATCGGCTACTCGGAAAACGGCAAGATCTACACCTCCGCCCAGGTTGGCCGCCCGTGCGATTTCGAAGTGGGGGGCATCTCCCTGATGGTCATGACCATCTCCAACGAAACCCGCATCCAGCCAAATGCGACCTGCCCAGATCCGAAAAAGAGCTGAGGCCTGAGCACATGAAGCACATTGTTCTGGGCACCGCCCTCGCACTGTCTGCCGCCACTGCCATGGCGGGCCAGT
Source organism: Pseudomonas sp. A2 (assembly GCF_023100865.1). Taxonomy (NCBI): domain Bacteria; kingdom Pseudomonadati; phylum Pseudomonadota; class Gammaproteobacteria; order Pseudomonadales; family Pseudomonadaceae; genus Pseudomonas; species Pseudomonas sp. A2. The sequence continues at coordinate 270,905 of NZ_CP039127.1, read as the reverse complement.
TCGATCAGCTCTACCAGATCGAACAGCAGACCAAGCAATCCGAAGCCGCTCTGGAAACCGAACGCCTGCGCCAGGCCGCCGCCGCCGAGCAGCGCGCCGAAGCTCGCGAAGCTGCTGCCCGCCAGCAGCGCGCAGCGGCCCAACGTGCCTCCGCGCAGCGTGCCGCCGAGAAACAGCAGGCGCAAGCAGCCGAGCGCAAGCGCGTGCAGACCCGCGAAGAAGCCTACGAGGACGACCTGCGTGCGCTGGAGCTGGAAGAGCGTCGCCTGGCCCTGCAAGCGAAAAAGGCAAAGGTCGCCCGCGCCAACGACTACATCGATGCCGAATTGCGCGACAGCGCTGCACGCACCGACGTGATCCAGTCCAATGCAGACTCCGCACGCAACGTCACCTCGGGCGCCAAGTCGCTGCTCGAGGACGCCGGCAAGGCGGAAGTAAAACGCGCCGGCAGCCTGTTCGGCGAGTAACCATCCAGGTGCGGTCCCGGCCCGCAGGCCGTGACCGCCCGTTGCAGAGACAACATCATGCTACGTCTGATCATGCTGGCCACGGCCGGCCTGCTGCTGAGCGGCTGCCTGCAGGAAGAAGCCAAGTTCCCCACCGTCGACCTGCACGGTCGCCTGGTCGTAGACCAGGAAATGACCGCATCGCGTCAGGCGCAGGGCATCCAGGGCGAGTACTTCAAGCGCGTCCTCAGCGTGAATGGCCAGGACATGGCCTTCAACGACTTCGTCCAGCAATACTGCCCGGACAGCAATACCCGCAACGAAACCTGCATCAAGGCCTTCCGCATCAAGAAGATCGACGATGTCAGCGGTGCCACGAGGTTCCTGCCCAACGGGCTGTAATCACCGTTGGAAGCACTGGAAAGGCCCCGGCAACGCGCCCGGGGCTTTTTCGTTTGTGCGACATGTCGCGTTTCTGGCACTCCCGTGCCACGGGTCATTGGTGTTAGCGTGGGCGTCTTCCCGTTTCCCGACGGGTAACCCACAACAATGATTGGCGAAGGAATGCGCACAACCATGCACCTGAAAAAACTTACCGCCACCACCCTGCTGCTGGCCAGCATCGGCCTGTTCACCCAACCGGCACAGGCCAACCTTACCCAGCAGCAGTCCGCGGCCATCGTCAAAGCCTTCGACGGCAGCGACCCAAGCGACTTCAAGCAGTTCCTCGGCAAGCTCAAAGGCAGCGACCTGGCCAAGGCCGACAACCTCGCGGCAACCCTGGATGCCTACCTGGCCGGCAAGCCATTGACCGCCGAGCAGCAGAACGAGATCAACCGCCTGCTCGGCCTGTATACCCGCATCAAGTACGGCAAGGCTGCCAGCGAAACCCTGCGTGAACTGGTGGCCATCCCCACCTTCAACGTCGAAGGCACGCCGCAGCACGAGAACCCCGAGTTCCTCAGGATCGCCGACAAGATCAAGGCCCTGGCCGACAGCTTCGGCCTGGCTTTCCGCAATATCGACAACCGGGTGTACGAGATTTCGCTGGGCAGCGGCAAGGAAGTGGTCGGCATCCATGCCCACGCCGACGTGGTGCCGGTCAACCCGGACAACTGGAAGCTGGCCGATGGCACGCGCCTGGACCCGTTCAAGGTCACCCTGGTCGGTGACCGCATGTACGGCCGCGGCACCGAAGACGACAAGAACGGCATTGTCGTGGCGATGTACGCGCTGAAAGTGGCCAAGGACGAAAACCTGCCGCTGGCCCGCCAGTTCAAGCTGCTGATCGACACCACTGAAGAAACCAGCGGTGATGCCATCCCCTACTACTTCGAGCGTAACCCCACGCCCGACTACAACCTGGCCCTCGATGGCGGCTACCCGGTGGTCATCGCCGAGAAAGGCTACGGCACGATCATGGCCAGCTTCAGCAAGCGCCAGGCCAGTGGCAAGGGTGCCGAGATCGTCAACCTGACCGGCGGCCTGGCCACCAACCAGATCCCGACAACCTCGGTCGCGACCCTGGTCACCGACAACCCGGCGAAGCTGGCCAGCCAGCTGGAAAAAGCCGGCGCCGATTACGTGAAGCGCAATGGCGGCGACTTCAGCATCGCCGCCAAGGCCGATGGCAAGCAGGTGTTGCTCACCGTGACCGGCGTTTCCGCCCACTCTTCGGAACCGGAGTCCGGGGTCAACCCAGTGGCGCGCATGCTCGGTTTCATCAACGGCCTGGGCAAGGATGTGCCGCTCAAGCACAACCACTTCACCGATGCCGCCCGCTACGCCGCCGACAACTGGGGCCTGGACTACCTGGGCAACAAGCTCGGCGTGGCCTTCAAGGATTCGTTCATGGGCCCTCTGACCGCCTCGCTGACCTTTGTCGGGGTGGATGAAAAAGGCCTGAAACTGGCGGTGAACCTGCGCATTCCGAAAGGCAAGCCAATCGCCACGATCAAGGACGAACTGGCTGACAAGCTGGGCAAATGGACCCGGCAGAGCCATACCTCGGTGGCCTTCGAATACAGCCTGGACGAGCCGATGTACCGCAACCCCGAGGGCGAATGGGTCAAGGCCTTGCTTGACGTGGCCACCGAGAACCTGGGCATGAAGCACGAGTTCGGTACCTCGGCGGGCGCCACCTCGGTACACGACCTGCCTAACGGCGTGCAGTTCGGCCTGGCCATGCCGGATGTGAAGTACACCGGGCACAACGACAACGAGTTCAAGACCGTGGAGCAGTTCATGCTGGACTTGCAGGTGGTGAGCGAGATGGTGGCGCGGATCGGGCAGATGCCGAAGCTCTGATTGGCTGTACCGGCCTCTTCGCGGCTAAAGCCGCTCCCACAGGTACAGCGTATTCCTGTAGGAGCGGCTTTAGCCGCGAAGAGGCCGGCACAGGCGACAACTCATGACGTTTTTCAATCGACTCGATGCCGTTTCCTGCATTGCCGTGCAGAGCGCCGTGCCGGATGCTTTATTTACTCCGAGACATCGCTTTTTCCCAGCAGAGGCCCGTATGAAGACCGTCGAACAAATCCTCAAGACCAAGTCCCAGCATCAGACCGTGTACACCATCGGCCCGGATGACTCGGTACTCGACGCACTGAAAATGCTGGCGGAAAAAAACGTCGGTGCACTCCCGGTGGTCGAGGCCAACCAGGTGGTGGGTATCGTCAGTGAACGGGACTATGCGCGCAAGCTGGTACTCAAGGGCCGCTCGTCCGCCGCCACCCCTGTGCGCGAGATCATGAGTGCGCCGGTGGTCACCGTGGAACCGAAGCAGAACCTCGAGTACTGCATGAACCTGATGACCAACCGCCACCTGCGCCACCTGCCGGTGGTCAGCAATGGCGAGCTGCTCGGCCTGCTGTCGATCGGTGACCTGGTCAAGGAAACCATCGCCGAACAGGCAAACCTGATCCTGAAACTGGAGCAATACATCCGCGGTGAATGAAGCGCCTCAATGGTAGGCGCGCTCCAGTTCGTCCAGCTGATGGTCGAAGCTGCGCAGGCGCGCCGACCAGGTGTACACCAGCACTTCCAGATCCCGATTGAGCACGGCAGTGTTGCCATTGCCGCTGCGGGTTGGTTCGCCCAGATCCAGCTGGTAGCGTTCACGGGCCATGGCCTGGGCCACGCTGGACAGGTCGCGGGCATTGGCCAGCCAGTGGTGGTGGTGGTCATGAATTTCGCGGTCGAGCAAACGGCACTGGCGTTTCAGGGCATCCAGGCTCTGCTCCAGCGGCGTGCCCTTGAGCTCGCCCATGACCTCTTCGAAGGTGCGCCCCGAATGCCAGTAGCTGCCCCAGAAGTAGCGGTCGAACACCGTCTCGACGCGGCGCAGCGCAACTTTGGTGTTCCAGATGGTCAGCAACGTTCGCCCCTGCACCACCTCGCGCTTGTTCAGGTGCAATTGCTGCCAGGCGATCCAGGTCAGCGCCACCAGTGCAACCGCCACGGTGACGGCGGCAGCGGCATACAGGAAGTGCACTGCCTGGTTCATCTGTTGCGTTTGCCGTATGCCGTAGAAATAACTGGCCGTCAATGTGCCCAGGATCGTCACGGAGCACCAGAAGCCCGGTGCGTAGGGATCTTTCATCGCGCTATCCCCTTGTTGTTTTCCTGAGCATAGCAACGGCCAATCACTCGTCAGGCACCACTCGGCGCTTTATTTTTTGCGCAGGTGCAGCGCCTCGTTCAGTTGGTCGATCATCGGAATCCAGTCGTCATCAGCGATGTACTTCTCTTTCAGGAAATCGCGCTGGGAATCGCTCCAGAAAGGCGCATCAACCAGCTTTATATCGTCATCGAGCGGCGAATGGGTGGTGATGAAACGGTCGATATCGACCGGATCGTCAGACAGCCCCAGCTGTTTGAAAATCTCAGACAAAGGATGAATCGTATTATCCATGGTTCCTCCTCGTCGCCAGACCGGTCGTCGACGATGCCGGCCCGGCATGGGTTGAGAGCATCAGCTGAGCTCACGCACTTCGGCGCGCGGCACCAGCTTCAGATATTGCTCCATGCTCATGTGGATCAGGTGATCGTGATCACCCGCCTCCAGATAGACATCGCCTTGGCGGGTAAGACTCGAATCAAGCAGCATCTTTATCTGGTAGGCATCGCCCAGCGCCGGTACGGCACCGCGCTCGCAGTCGCCGAACAGGCTCGGCAGGCCGCTTTCACGGGTCAGTTGCCAGGCCCCGGACATGCGCACCTTGGTCATGTCCAGATGCCGGTTGGCCGGTAGCACGGCCATGATGTAGTTGCCATGACGGTCATCGAGCATCACCGACTTGGCGACCCGCTCGGCGGGCACGCCGGCCGTACGGGCCGACTCCAGGCTGGTGGCCGAATGTGGATGGGGAATGATGTCGTAATCGCAGTTGGCCTTGTCCAGGCGATCCTGCAGGGTCTTTGCCATACGCATGATGCACCTCCGGTTTCGCCCCCCAATTTCCAATTTTAGGCCGGGTACCAGCAGGCAGGGCTAAACTTGTGCAATAGAGGCAAACGAGGTGACGACAGGTGATCGCCCGCTGCTGGCGCTGGCTATTGCTGCTGTTGCTGCTTGGTATCACGCCAGGCGGTCAGGCAGCGCCTGGTGCAGTCTGGGTACTGGGTGTCGATGACGCCATCGGCCCTGCCAGCGTCGACTACCTGGTGCGCAGCCTCGACCAGGCCAAGGCACAGGGTGCACAACTGGTGGTTATCCGCATGGACACCCCGGGCGGGCTGGACAGCGCCATGCGCCAGATGATCAAGGCGATTCTCGCCAGCCCAGTGCCGGTCGCAACCTTCGTCGCCCCCAGCGGAGCCCGCGCCGCCAGCGCCGGCACTTACATCCTCTATGCCAGCCATGTCGCGGCTATGGCGCCCGGTACCAACCTGGGGGCCGCAACCCCCGTGCAGGTCGGTGCTCCGCCAGGCACGCCCAAGGATGACAAGGCCAAAGGCAGCGATGACGATACCCTCGCGCGCAAGCAGGTCAACGATGCGGCAGCCTACATCCGTGGCCTGGCGCAGCTGCGCGGGCGCAATGCCGACTGGGCGGAGAAGGCCGTGCGCGAGGCGGTCAGCCTGTCCGCCAGCGAGGCCTTGAGGCTTGACGTTATCGACCTGATGGCCGATGACCTGAGTGACCTGCTGCACAAGCTCGATGGCAAAACGCTCACTGTCGCTGGCCAGCCCCTGCAACTGCAGACCGCCGGCGCCAACCTGGTCGAGCACCTGCCGGACTGGCGCACACGGGTGTTGGCGGTCATCACCAACCCCAGCGTGGCGCTGATTCTGATCATGATCGGTGTGTACGGCCTGCTGTTCGAATTCATGAACCCCGGCTCGACGGTCGGCGGCGTGGTCGGCGGTATATGCCTGCTGCTGGCGCTATATGCCCTGCAGCTGTTGCCGGTGAGCTTCGCCGGGGTGGCGCTGATATTGCTCGGCATCGCCTTCATGATTGCCGAAGCCTTTCTGCCCAGTTTCGGCGTGGTCGGCTTTGGCGGCATTGTCGCCTTCGTGGTCGGCGCGCTGATCCTGATCGACACTGACGCCCCTGGTTTCGGTATCCCGTTGACCCTGATCGGCATCCTGGCGGTGCTCTCGGCGCTGCTGATCGGCGGCGTGCTGGGCATGGCCCTCAAAGCCCGCCGACGGGCGCTGGTCAGCGGTGACGCCGGCCTGGTCGGCAGCCTGGTCACCGTCACCCAAGTGATGGCGGGCAACCCGTTCTGTGGCTTTGTGCTGGCCCAGGGCGAGCAATGGCAGGCGCAGTGTGCAACGCCACTGCAAGCGGGCCAGAACGTGCGGGTAACCGCGCGCCATGGCGTCATGCTGGAAGTGAGCGCCGCCGCGCCCGCGGCGCAAGGAGAATGACCATGTTCATGCAATTGGGCTTCGGCGCGGTGCTGATCGTGCTGGCGATGCTGTTGCTGTCGGCGTTCCGCATCCTGCGTGAATACGAGCGCGGCGTGGTGTTCCAACTGGGGCGCTTCTGGCAGGTGAAGGGGCCGGGGCTGATCCTGCTGATCCCGGTAATCCAGCAAATGGTGCGGGTTGACCTGCGCACCGTGGTGCTGGATGTACCACCTCAGGATGTGATCACCCGCGACAACGTCTCGGTCAAGGTCAACGCCGTGCTCTACTTCCGAGTGCTCGACCCGCAGAAGGCGATCATCCAGGTCGAAGATTTCCTCGTCGCGACCAGCCAGCTGGCCCAGACCACGCTGCGCGCGGTGCTCGGCAAGCACGAACTGGATGAACTGTTGGCCGAACGCGAGCAACTGAACTCGGACATTCGCCAGGTGCTTGATGCACAGACCGATGCCTGGGGTATCAAGGTGGCCAACGTCGAGATCAAGCACGTAGACCTCAACGAATCGATGGTGCGCGCCATTGCCCGCCAGGCCGAGGCCGAGCGTGAACGGCGGGCCAAGGTGATCCATGCCGAGGGTGAGTTGCAGGCGTCGGAGAAGTTGATGCAGGCGGCGCAGATGCTGAGCAAGGAGCCAGGGGCGATGCAGTTGCGCTACATGCAGACGCTGGGGACGATTGCCGGGGACAAGAGCTCGACCATCGTCTTTCCACTGCCGGTGGATTTGCTCAAGGGGTTGGTGGACAAGCAGAAATAGAGGTGGCCCATTCGCGGGCAAGCCCGCGAATGGCCTACATACGGTCTGTCAGACTGGCGCGCGACGCAGAGTCGCCAGGAAGGTGGCCGCGCCAATGAACAACCCGGCGAAAGTCCGGTTCAAACGCTTCTGCTGTTTGGGCGTACGCAGCAGGCGCAACACCCGCGCAGCCAACCCGGTATACCCCGCCATCACCAGCATATCCACGGCGACCATGGTCACGGTGATCGCCACATACTGGGGCAACAGCGGTTCATGCGGATTGATGAACTGCGGCAGCACCGCCAGCATGAACACCAGCGCCTTGGGGTTGCTGACGTTGACCAGGAAACCACGGAACACCAGGCTAAGCGGTTTTCCGATCGGACGCACGGCGGATTCATCGCTCATGTCCAAGGGCAGCGCACGCCACTGTTTGTAGGCCAGGTAGACGAGGTAGGCGACACCGAACCACTTGATGATCTGGAACGCTGTGGCCGAGGCAGCCAGAACAGCGCCGACGCCGGCGGCGATGATGGCGATCTGCAGGATCAGGCCCAGTTGCAGGCCCAGGGCGTTCCAGTAACCACGCCAAAAACCGTATTGCAAGCCACTGGACATCGAGGCAATCGCCCCGGCGCCGGGTGAAAGGCTGATCACCCAACAGGCGGCAAAGAAGCCCAACCACACTTCCATCGACATCACACACCTCGCTCGGACATTTGTTGCAAAACGTTAAGCTAAGGTGTTGGTGAAAAAATAACCAGTAAATTTTGCAGGATTTGTTCTACCTGTACTGTCCTCTTCGCAGCACAAGGCTGCTCCTACAGAGTTACGCGGTCGCTGTAGGAGCAGCCTTGTGCTGCGAAGAGGACGGTACAGGATTAATCAGTCCGCTTCGGCGGGCGCCTCTTTGTGCATCGTCTGCACCTCAGCCCCGCGCCAGCGCCGTACTGACTTCTGGAAGAACTGGCTATTGGGCACCTGCACCAGCGCCCCGCCCGCCTCGGGCATTTCCATCAGCGTGGTGAACAGCAGGTTGATGGCAATCACCCGGCCCTTGACGCCCGGCTTGTCGAGGGTGTCGACCAGTTCGACCACATCACCAATACGAAACGGCCCGACGGTGAAGATCAGCACCGCGCACAGCAGGTTGGACAGCACGCTCCACATGGCGAAGAAAGCCACTGCTGCCACCGCGACGAAGCCGGACAGTGCTGTCCACAGCACAGTCGCCGACACACCCAGGCGCTCCAGCACGAACAGCAACGCGCTGCCCATGATCAGCCAGCGCAGGCCGCCACGCACCGGCACCAACAGCTCCGGCGGCAACGGGTAACGCTGGCTCAGGCGGCTCAGCCCGCGTGCAACGATGCGCTGCAGGACGAAGGCCACTACCAGGATCAACAGTATCTGCAAGCCCAGCCAGAAGGTGTCCATCCATTGCCCTGGCAGCAGCGAACGCAGTTCCTCCATCAGGACAGCGCCTCGAGCTCGGCCTGCATGCCTTCGAGGGTTTCCAGCGCTTCCATCCAGGCCTCTTCCAGTTCGCCTTCGCGCTGCTTCAGCTTGGTCTGGCGCGCCAGCAGGTCACGCAACTCGTCCTTGCGCGAAGCGTCGTAGAGGCCACCATCACCCAGCGCGGTCTCGATCTCGGCTAGTTGCGCGTGCACCTGGTTGAGCTCGGCTTCCAGCTTGTCGGCAGCCTTCTTGTGCGGGGCCAGTTGCTGACGCAAGGCTGCGGCAGCCTGGCGTTGGGCCTTCTTGTCGGTCTTGTCCGGGTTGACCGGGGTGGTACTGGCTGGCGCGCTGCGCTGGCGGTACTCGACCAGCCAGCGGCTGTAGTCGTCCAGGTCACCATCGAAGATGTCGACCTTGCCGTCGGCCACCAGCAGGAAGTCGTCGGTGGTGCTCTTGAGCAGGTGACGGTCGTGCGACACCACCACCACGGCACCGGCAAACTCCTGCAGGGCCATGGTCAGCGCCAGGCGCATTTCCAGGTCGAGGTGGTTGGTCGGTTCGTCGAGCAGCAACAGGTTCGGTCTTTCCCATGCGATCAGGGCCAGTGCCAGGCGAGCCTTTTCACCACCGGAAAAGTTCACCACCGGCTCGTCGACGCGGTCGCCATGGAAGTCGAAGCCGCCCAGGAAGTCGCGCAAGGTCTGCTCACGTTCGGTGGGGGCAATGCGCTGCAGGTGCAGCAGCGGGCTGGCCTTGTCGTCCAGAGAGTCCAACTGGTGCTGGGCGAAGTAGCCCACGGCCAGGTTCTCACCCCGCACTAGGCGGCCCGATAGTGGCTCGAGCTCGCCAGCGAGGTTCTTGATCAGGGTCGACTTGCCAGCGCCGTTGGGGCCGAGCAGGCCAATGCGCGCACCGGGGGTGAGCTGCAGCTTGACCTTGTCGAGGATCGCCTTGTCACCGTAGCCCAGGCGGCCTTCGGACAGGCTCAGCAGCGGGCTGGAGATTTTCTGCGACTCGCGGAAAACGAAGTCGAACGGCGAATCGACATGCGCCGCCGATAGCTCCTCCATGCGCTCCAGGGCCTTGATCCGGCTCTGTGCCTGGCGGGCCTTGGTGGCCTGGGCCTTGAAGCGGGCAATGTACTTTTCCATGTGCGCACGCTGGGCCTGCTGTTTCTCGTAGGCCTGCTGCTGTTGCGCCAGGCGCTCGGCCCGGGTGCGTTCGAAGGCCGTGTAGCCGCCCTTGTACAGATTCAGCTTGCGCTGCTCGACGTGCAGCACATGGTCGACCACGGCATCGAGGAAGTCGCGGTCGTGGGAGATCAGCAACAACGTGCCGGGGTAGCCCTTGAGCCAGTCCTCCAGCCACAGGATAGCGTCCAGGTCCAGGTGGTTGGTGGGCTCGTCGAGCAGCAGCAGGTCGGAGGGGCACATCAGGGCTTGGGCCAGGTTCAGGCGCATCCGCCAGCCACCGGAGAAGTCGCCGACGCGGCGGTCCATCTGTTCGTTGGTGAAACCAAGGCCGGCCAGCAGCTTGCGTGCGCGGGCGTCGGCGGTATAGCCGTCGGCGCTATCCAGCTCAATGTGCAGGCGCGCCAGGGCGGTACCGTCGTGGGCCTGCTCGGCCGCAGCGAGTTCGGCCTGGACCTTGCGCAGGCGCACGTCACCGTCGAGCACATAGTCCACGGCCAGGCGGTCGAGGGTATCGACCTCCTGGCGCATGTGGGCGATGCGCCAGTCACCGGGCAGCTGGCAATCGCCGGCATCGGGCGACAGCTCACCGCGCAGCAAGGCGAACAGGCTGGATTTTCCGGCGCCGTTGGCGCCGATCAGGCCGGCCTTGTGACCGGTGTGCAGGGTCATCTCGGCGCCTTCTAGCAAGCGCTGCGGACCACGCTGTAAAGTGAGGTTGGATAGTCTGATCATGATGGTCGCGGAGTCTACCAGCTTCCTCGGCCCATAGCGCGAGTGGAACCATGCACACCGACCTGTGGAATCACGCCCTGGCCCTGTACGCCAGGCCCGGCGTGGAAGCCGCCTGCCTTGAACTTCAGGCGCTGGGTGGCGATGTCTGTCTGCTGCTGTGCGCAACCTGGCTGCAGGCGCGTGGCGTGGCCGTGCGGGACGAACGCGTACAGGCATTGCGCGAGGTTACCGAGCCCTGGCAGCGCGAAGTGGTCAACCCATTACGTAGTTTGCGCCAACAGTGGCGAGCAGCAGCGCAAAGTGATGCGCAGCTGGCGGCGTTGCGTGAGCAGGTGAAGGGGTTGGAGTTACAGGCCGAGAAAACCTTGCTGGAACGCTTGCAGGAGCGTTCGCAACAGTGGCCGGTGGGCGCCCATGAGCCCATGGAAGACTGGCTGGACCGGCTGGCGCCGGACCAGGCCCGCCACCACGACGCGCTGGTTCGGTTGCGCGTCGCGGCGGCAGCGCTTCAGGACGCCGAAGACGGTGCCTGAGCCGGGGTGCTGGCAGGTGCCGATGGCGCTACCGAAGCTGCCGGGGTGGCCGAGTTGGTCGCGGCGGCCGGAGTGCTGGCGGCTGGCGTAGCCGGTTTGGCTTCGGCTGGCTTGCTGGCAACAGGCTTGGCAGCTGCTGGCTTGGCGGCGGGTTTGGCGGCCGTACGTGCTGGAGCCTTGGCGGCAGCTGGTTTCGCGGCCGGCTTGGCAGCAGCGGCTTTGGCTGGCGTTTTGGCCGCCGCTGGCTTGGCTGCAGGTTTAGCGGCTGCGGTGGCTTTGGCTGCTGGCTTGGCAGCAGGTTTGGCAGCAGCAGTGGCCTTGGCGGCTGGCTTGGCCGCAGGTTTGGCAGCAGCAGTTGCCTTGGCAGTTGGCTTGGCTGCAGGTTTGGCAGCAGCAGTGGCCTTGGCGGCTGGCTTCGCTGCAGGCTTGGCAGCAGCAGTGGCCTTGGCGGCTGGCTTCGCTGCAGGCTTGGCAGCAGCAGTGGCTTTGGCAGCTGGTTTGGCTGCAGCAGCGGCCTTGGCGGCTGGCTTGGCCGCAGGTTTGGCAGCAGCAGTGGCCTTGGCGGCTGGCTTGGCTGCAGGTTTGGCAGCAGCAGTGGCCTTGGCGGCCGGCTTGGCTGCAGGTTTGGCAGCAGCAGTGGCCTTGGCGGCCGGCTTGGCTGCAGGTTTGGCCGCAGCAGCCTTGGTGACGGGTTTGGCGGCTGCCGGTTTGGAGGTCTTGGCAGCACGCTGGTCAAGCGCCTTGGCTGCAGCTTCGCGAACCTTGCCTACACCTTGGGCCAGCTTGAGGCTGTCCTGGGCATCGCGCTTGAGTTGCTGAATATAAGAACGAGTCTGGGTTTGACGTTCTTTGAGGGAGTCGAGCAGTTCTTCAAGTTCTCCAATGACTTTTTGCGCCTTGGTCTGCGCCTTGGCTTTACCTGCCTTGGCCGCGTCTTGCAGTTTCAGGCGACCGTTGTGCAGTTTTTCCTGGGCCTTGCCACGCTGCTTTTCCAACTTGGCCAGCAGTTTTTCCGCATCAGCCAGCGCTTGCGAGCAGGCATCTTCCAAGTGTTCGAGCAAGCTGCCCGAAAGTTGCTGGAGCAGGTGTAACGGCGTGCTTACTGGCTTCTTTTTAGCCGACATGGTTTACCTCCTGGCTGACGAGATTGCGGCTCATACTATGCTTCTGCTGCTACCGCCGCTAGGGCATGTTGACAGTATTGTTTACGCCGCGTTGCATGCCTGGGCAAAGTTGTTATCTTGCAGCTCCGAGCAAGTGTAGTTGCTGAATAAATCATTGCTGATATTTGGCAGTTATCTGTATTGCACAGCACTCCTGCAGGAGCGGCCTTGTGTCGCGATGGGCTGCGGAGCAGCCCCTGGATTTCGGCACCACCGCAGATATTGCCGGGGCTGCTTTGCAGCCCTGTCGCGACACAAGGCCGCTCCTACAAGGACCGCGAGCACACAATACAAAACGGAACACTGGCATACTTCCCCGCTCATTGGCGCAGGAACTGACCATGCCTCGATATCTTCTTTTAGGTTTATGCCTGCTGGCACCCATCGCCCTGGCCGACAGCGAAGAACATGACCTCGCCTACAGCATCGGCGCCAGCCTGGGTGAGCGGCTGCGCCAGGATATGCCGGGCCTGCAGTTGGATGCGCTGGTAGAAGGCCTGCGCCAGTCCTATCAAGGGCAACCGCTGAAACTCGACAAGGCACGCATGCAGGCTTTGCTCCAGCAGCAGGAAGCACGGGAAGGCGATGCCGCCATGCAGAAGCTGCAAGCTGCCGAAACACGCTTCATGGCCAACGAGCGTGGTCGTTATGGCGTGCATGAACTACCGGAGGGTGTGCTCTACAGCGAACTGCAAGCAGGCACGGGCGCGCAGCCCAAAGCCGGTGGCAAGGTGCAGGTGCGCTATGTGGGCAGGCTGCCAGACGGCTCGGTGTTCGACCAGAACCAGACGCCCCAGTGGTTCAGCCTGGACTCAGTCATCGAAGGGTGGCAGGTGGCCTTGCCAAAGATGCACGCTGGCGCCAAATGGCGCCTGGTGATCCCGTCGGCGCTAGCGTATGGCGCCGAGGGTGCGGGCGACCTGATTGCACCCTACACCCCCCTGGTGTTCGAGATAGAACTGCTGGCGGTTGGCGACTGACGCCAACACTCACGCCGGTAATGCGCCTTCTTCCTTGTGCGCGTTGTGCAACACTTCGATCAGGCAGTCTTCAAGTTCGAAGCGCTCGTGCAGCAGGCCACCCAGCTTGCCCAGCTTTTCGGCAAAGCGTTCGGTGTCCTTGCACTCACCCTTGGCGCAATGGTCATTGAAGGCTAATGCGACCTGAGTACTGTCGTTGATCCGTGGGTTGATCTCTTCGGCCAGCTTCAGCGCCTTCTCGTCGCCGAAGGCTTTGGCCTCACTGACCAACTGCTCGCAGACTTCGAAATGCCACGCCGAAACGTAGTCAACGAGGAGCGCGCAAAAGTCCCCGTTCGTGTCCTTGTCGGCGAAGGCCGGCTTGGCATCGCGCAGCGCGCGGAAAGCCTGCACCAGTTCCTGGCGCTCCTCCAGCCAGCGGTCGATCAGTTTGTGAACCCCACCCCAGCGTTCCTGAGCGTTCTGACAACTATCGAGCATGGCAATCTCTTCCCTTCTGGGTAGATGCCGCTGCACCTCGCACCACGACCTTGCAGCACAAAGGTGACATCAGCAGGCGGCATCGAGCAGTTGTGTTTTCGGTATGCGTGCTGGGAGATTATTCCCGCGCGTGCTGCCCTTCAAGGTACGCAGCGGACAAAGTTCATACAAGTGTTTAATACCCTGTTACACGGCCATTGGTCGTGCCAATGGCGCAACCTTGCGCCAGGTCATGTTCTCGCCAGGGTGCGGAAACGATACGCCAGCAGGCAACTCAAGGGCAGCATTGCCAGCAGCAGGAACGCCAACAGGCTCCACTCGGGCAGAGTCAGGTCGAGGAAGCTCCAGGTGAGCGAGTTGCAATCCGGGCCGCCGAACAACAATTGCCGGGCTGCCTCGCCCCAGGATTGCTCGAACAGCCGCCCGAGCGGCACCGGGCAGACTGGAATGGCCCCGTCATCCCCTTGCAACCAGACATGTCGCGCTGCCAGCAGCGCCCCGGCCAGCGAACAGCCCAGCGTCGCCCGCGCGTAACAGCGAATGCCCGCCGTACCCGGTGCCTGCAGCACCGCCGCCAGGCACAGCAGCGCGTACAGGCCAAGCAGCAGGCGCTGGCTGAAACACAACGGGCAGGGCACCAGCCCGAGGACGCTTTCCAGGTGGAAGGACGCGGCCAGTACCGCCAGTGCAGCAAGGCAGGCAGGTAGGAAAAAGGTGCGCAAACGGGCCGGCAGCATGGGTGGTGAAGGTCCCGGGATAATGAAGTGGCTTGAAACGGTAGAGGAAAGACGCGCTTTGTTTCAAGGCGCGACAGCAATGACAAGTCGCTGAATCGCGAAGGAAATTTCCAACCATGCGGTAGGAAACGTCTGAAGAAATGGACTGCAGATTTAACTTACGCAGAGAGAAAAGTTACCCGCCCCCGAAGCCCGCACCTTTGCGCGGGCCCTGGGGTAGGTCAGGCGCGTACGCCTTCGGGCAAAGGCAGGGCCAGCAGGCGCTCATCCAGCAGGCCGAGGCCCTCCTGGAACAGCTGGTTGCTGCGCTCGGTCTCGCCAAGGCCGGCGAGCAGGCGCGCCAGCTCGGCACAGGCCTCGGGGTTGCGTTCCATGCGCAGGCTGCTTTCCAGGTAGTCCCGCGCCTTGCCCCACAAGCGGTTCTGCAGGCTCAGACGGCCCAGGGTTAGCAGCAGGCTGGCATCTTGCGGGTGGGCCTTGAGCCAACCTTCGGCTGTTTGCAGCTGGCGCGCCGGGTCATCGCCGCGCACCAGGCCGTACAGGCGGGCCAGGTGGCTTTCGTATTCACGCTTGAGGGCGGTGCGAAGCACTTGTTCCGCTTCGCTCTGGGCACCCACCTGGCGCAATTGCTCGGCATAGGCCAGCACCAGCTGTGGCTCCTGGCGCTGGGCCGCGGTCAGTTGCTGCCAGGCGCGCTCCAGAGCCTGACGGGCGCTTTGCGCATCCTCGCCACGGGTGGTGGCCAGGCTCAGGTTCTGGCCCCAGGCACGTTGCTCCAGGGCAGCCAGCTCGGCGGCCGGCAGCACCTTGCCCTTGCGCAGGTCAGGCAGCAGGCGGATCAGGGCAGACCAGTCGCCGCGTTCCAGGTGCAGGCGCTGCAGTAGGCGCAGCACCTGGCCGTTGTGCGGGTGGCGCTCCTGCATGGCCAGCAGGGTTTCCAGCGCGCCGTCGCTTTCGCCACGGTCCATCTGCAATTGCGCATGGGTCAGGGCGATAGCCAGTTCCGCTTGCGGCTGGCGCTCCAGGGCACGTTCCAGCAGGTTGTCGCTGTCTTCGGTTCGGCCTTGCTCGTTGGCTGCACGCGCGGCACCGAGGTAATACAGCAACGGCTGGCGCTCGGCCTCGGCGGCACGGTGCAGATGGCGCTGGGCACTGGCCCAACGGCCCTCGGCGAGGTCCAGCTGGCCCTGCTCGATGGCCAGACGAACACGCCGGCTGCGATTACGCCGCGACCACGGGTTGACCACGCCACTGGAAGTCAGCACCAGGCCGACCAGGTAGCGCACCAGCCACAGCAACAGCACCACAACCAGCAAGCCGGCCAAGGCCGCCCACAGCCCCGACTGGTAGCGGAAGCTGCCATAGGAAATCAGCACGTAGCCGCTGTGCTTGGCGACCGCGATACCTAGCGCCGCGGCGACCACGATCGCCAGCACGGCCAGCAGGTAGACACGCTTCATGGCTTGCCCCCTTCAGCATCGGCCGGCAGGTGGCGGCGCTGGATATAGGCCTGCACTGCGGCCAGACTTTCGCTGAGGTCAGGGGTAACCACCGACACCGGCTGTTCGGCCAGGGCGTTGAGGCTGTCAAGCATGGCCTTGCTTTGCGGGTTGTCGGCGTTGAAGTTGGCCAGCAGCACGCTGCGGGCGTCGTCCAGCGCCTGGGTGTAGACCTTGCTATCGCCATTGAGCGCTGCCCACTGGGCCTGCTCGATGGTCAGGCTCAGGGCCAGGCGCAGCTGGTTCAGTTGCTGCCCGGCCAGCAGCGGACGCACGTTGTCATCGGCGTTGAAGTCGATCTGGAAGTACTTGGAGATTTCGGCCCACCACTGGGACAGGCGACTGGCGCCGTCACCATCGGCGGTGAGCGCGCCCAAGGCATCGGCATTGGTGTCGAACTCCGGCGACTGGGCGCTGAGTTGCTGCACCAGCTCGCGCTGAGCGGCCAGTTTCAGGAACAGGCCGGTACGGTCCGGTTGCTGGGTGCTGTTGAGCGTGGCCAGGCTGCGCGCCAGTTGCTCACGGGCGGCGAAGGCACCCGGATCGCTCTGCTCGCGCAGGATCTCGTCCGCCCCCTCGACCAAGGCCTTGGCACTGGTGATGTCCTGCAGCGCAGACAGACGCAGGGTGGCCAGGCGCAGCAGGTGCTCGGCCTCGGCCAGGCGCCATTCCTTGCGGCTTTCGCCCAGTATGGTTTCCAGGCGCTGGCTGAGACGTTGCTGGTCGCCCTGCAACTGTGCCACCAGGCGGCGGCGGTCTTCCAGCTCGCTGGCTGCCGGCAGGCTGGCCAGTTGCGCGCTGATCTGCTGCTCACGCTGCTGCAGGGCCTCGGCGCGCTGGTTCAGCGCCTCGATGTGCTGGCCCTGGTTGAATTCGCTGCCTTGCAGTTGACGCACCTGCCAGACACCCCAGCCACCTACCGCCACCCCGGCCGCACCCAACAGCAGGGCCAGCGTTGCCAGGCCACTGCCGGAGCGCTTGGCAGGTGGGGTGGTGACGGGTTCCGCCGGCGCCTGTGCCGACGGCTGATCGTTATTGGACAAGACAGTCTCGCTCACGTATCCATCCTTTGCATGGGGGCGCATCGCGTTCAGCTTAGCGCCTTAAGAGGCAGGTGCAGCGCTGCGCTGCACGGCTGCCAGCAAGGCCGTGGCACTGGCGCCACGGCAATCCACAACCTGTTGGGCCCCGGCGGCCCTGGCCTGATCGGCAACCCGAGGGCTGGGCACGAACAGCGGCAGACGCGCCAGCTGCGGCCAATCGGCGCCGGCCATCTGCTGCAAGTGTTCAAAACCCTGCCCACTGCTGACCACCAGGCCATTGAGGCGTTCCGCTTCGATGCGGCGCATCAGGGTGCCCGCCGGGTAAGCCGGCAGGCAGCGACGATACAGTTCCAGATAATCGACACTAGCACCTTGCTCTGCAAGACGCTCTGCCAGCAGTTCGCGACCTCCGACACCACGAACGATCAAGATCCGCGGTGCCGGCACGGCAACTGCCTGGCGCAGGGCCGGCAGCACCAGCAACGCTTCGCTGTCATCGCCACGTGGGGGGAAGCTCACCGCCAGGCCCGCGCCCTGCAGCACGGCGGCGGTTGCCTCGCCCACAGTGAACCAGCCTTGCACGGGTGGCTGCAGGCCGGCATCGGCCAGTTGCTCAAGCAACAACCGGGCTGCCGGCTTGCTGACCACGATGATCGCCTGGAAGCCCTGCAGGCCTTCCAGCAACAGGCGTTGCTGGTTGTCCACAGCGACGGGCTCGATTGCCAGCAGCGGCAGGCAGCTGCTGGCTACCCCCGCCGCTGCCAGGCTTTGCGCCAGTGCCGCACAGTCCTCGGCAGGCCGGGTCAGCAACAGGCGCCACGAACTCACGGGTGGCCGGCCTCGCCGTAGACTTCCTTGAGGATGGCCTCGGCGCCCTGCCCCAGCAGGTCCTCGGCCACCTGCACGCCCAGGGTTTCGGCGGCAGTACGTGGAGCGCGGGCATCGGCCACCAGCAGGGTACCGCCGCTGGGCTGGCCGACCAGGCCACGCAGCCACAACTGGTCACCTTCCAGTACCGCATAGCAGGCAATCGGTACCTGGCAGCCGCCATTCAGGCGTTTGTTCAGGGCGCGCTCGGCCACCACCCGGTCGGCGGTATCGGCATGATGCAGCGGCGCCAGCAGCGCGTGGATTTGCTGGTCGGCGCTGCGGCATTCGATGCCCACCGCGCCCTGGCCGCCAGCCGGCAGGCTGTCATCGACGCTGATGGTGGAGGTGATGCGGTCTTCGAAGCCCAGGCGGATCAAACCGGCGGCGGCGAGGATGATGGCGTCGTACTCACCGGCATCCAGCTTGGCCAGGCGGGTGTTGACGTTGCCGCGCAGGAAGCGGATCTGCAGGTCCGGGCGACGCGCCAGCAACTGGGCCTGGCGACGCAGGCTGGAGGTACCGACGATGCTGCCGGCAGGCAGCGCATCGAGGCTGTCAAAGGTATTGGAAACGAAGGCATCGCGCGGGTCTTCGCGCTCGCAGATGCAGTACAGGCCCAGGCCTTCGGGGAAGTCCATGGGCACGTCCTTCATCGAATGCACGGCGATGTCGGCTTCGTTGTCCAGCAGGGCGGTTTCCAGTTCCTTGACGAACAGGCCCTTGCCACCGATCTTTGCCAGCGGCGCGTCGAGCAGCTTGTCGCCACGGCTGACCATGGGCACCAGGGTTACCAGCAGACCGGGGTGGGCCTGCTCGAGGCGGGCTTTGACGTATTCGGCCTGCCATAGGGCCAAGGCACTTTTACGGGTGGCAATGCGGATTTCGCGAGTGGACATGGAACGCCCCGATCCAGAGAAATGCTGTCGATGATAACAGCATCGCCGGTATCGCTAGCAGATGTGGATCAGGATCCTGTGCTTACCTGTACCGCCCAATCGCCGGCATGCCAGCTCCCACAGAAGCCGTGCAAGGCTCAAGGCTGACGCTATACCTGTGGGAGCTGGCTTGCCGGCGATTGGGCCGGTACAGGCTCAGAGGGTTTGCATCATCTTGCGCACACCGGCCACATGGCGCCGGCTGACGGTCAGGGCGTCACCGTCCAGGCCTTTCAGGTATAGCTGAAAATGCCCCAGCGGCGTGCGCTGCAAGCGTTCGATACGCTCACGGGCGACCAGGGCATTGCGGTGGATACGCACGAAGCGTTCGCCAAACTCGTCTTCCAGGGCCTTGAGCGGCTCGTCGAGCAACACTTCCCCGGCCTCGTGGCGCAAGGTCACGTACTTGTGGTCGGCAATGAAATAGATCACCTGGGGCAAAGGGATCAGCTCGATGCCTTTGCGCGTGCGGGCACTGATGTGGCTACGCGGGCCGCCGCCTTCATTGGCGGGCCTGGTGAGCGCCGCCAACTGGGCGCGGTTGGGCTTTTCGGCCTTGCGCAGGGCATCTCGCAAGGCCTGGGCCTGGAAAGGTTTGGTCACATGGCTGAGGGTACTGTCCTTGAAAGCCTCGGCACCGTATTCATCGTCCCCGGTGCAAAACACCACCGCCGGAGGCGCCTCGCGCTCGCACAGGCGAGCAGCAACCTGCAGGCCATCCAGGCCTGGCATGCCGATGTCCAGCAGGACCACATCGGGCTTGAGGCTTTCGATCAGCGCCAAGGCCTCCTCGCCGTTGGTGGCGCTAGGCTCCAGCACGGTGTAACCCTCCAGTTCGCCGAGCAGCCGGCTAAGGCGCTCACGGCCTTGGGGTTCGTCATCAACGATCAGGACATTCATAATTGCGCTGGATTCCTGAATGAGTCTCGCACAGGTATAGCGTAGACAGGTATGGTTCGAGCGACACTAAGGTCACGCTCTAGACCGGTGCGAAGGCCAAAGATTCACTCGGCCGGCAGATTCACTGCCAGTCCTCTGTCCAACTGTAGACGGTCCGTGGAACACTGCCGTTCATTCCTGCAAATCCTTCTCTATCGTTTTCCGCGCATTTCTGTCGACCAGCGCCCTGCGGCGGCCGGCCCAAACCCTGCTATCATCGGCGCCACTTTTTCGTTCACGCCTGCAATGAGTGAATCCATGAGCACCGACAAGACCAATCAGTCCTGGGGCGGCCGCTTCAGTGAGCCCGTCGACGCCTTCGTCGCCCGTTTCACCGCCTCGGTCGATTTCGACAAGCGCCTGTACCGCCACGACATCATGGGTTCGATCGCCCATGCCACCATGCTGGCGCAGGTCGGCGTGCTCAGCGATGCCGAGCGCGACACCATCATCGATGGCCTGAAGACCATCCAGGGCGAGATCGAGGCTGGCACCTTCGACTGGCGTGTCGACCTCGAAGACGTGCACATGAACATCGAGGCACGCCTGACCGACCGTATCGGCATCACTGGCAAGAAGCTGCACACCGGCCGTAGCCGCAACGACCAGGTGGCCACCGACATTCGCCTTTGGCTGCGCGACGAAATCGACCTGATCCTGGCCGAAATCACCCGCCTGCAGCAGGGCCTGCTGGAGCAGGCCGAGCGTGAAGCCGAAACCATCATGCCCGGCTTCACCCACCTGCAAACTGCCCAGCCGGTCACCTTCGGCCACCACCTGCTGGCCTGGTTCGAAATGCTCAGCCGCGACTACGAGCGCCTGGTCGACTGCCGCAAGCGTGCCAACCGCATGCCCCTGGGCAGCGCCGCGCTGGCAGGCACCACCTACCCGATCGACCGCGAACTCACCTGCAAGCTGCTGGGCTTCGAAGCCGTGGCCGGCAACTCGCTGGACGGTGTGTCGGACCGCGACTTCGCCATCGAATTCTGCGCCGCCGCCAGCGTGGCGATGATGCACCTGTCGCGCTTCTCCGAAGAGCTGGTGCTGTGGACCAGCGCGCAGTTCCAGTTCATCGACCTGCCAGACCGCTTCTGCACCGGCAGCTCGATCATGCCGCAGAAAAAGAACCCGGACGTGCCGGAACTGGTACGTGGCAAGAGCGGCCGTGTGTTCGGCGCCCTGACCGGCCTGCTGACCCTGATGAAAGGCCAGCCACTGGCCTACAACAAGGACAACCAGGAAGACAAGGAACCGCTGTTCGACGCCGCCGACACCCTGCGCGACTCGCTGCGTGCCTTTGCCGACATGATCCCGGCCATCAAGCCCAAGCACGCCATCATGCGTGAAGCGGCCCTGCGCGGCTTCTCCACCGCTACCGACCTGGCCGACTACCTGGTACGCCGCGGCCTGCCGTTCCGTGACTGCCACGAGATCGTGGGTCACGCGGTGAAGTATGGCGTGGACACCGGCAAGGACCTGGCCGAAATGAGCCTGGACGAACTGCGCCAGTTCAGCGACCAGATCGAGCAGGACGTGTTTGCCGTGCTGACCCTGGAAGGCTCGGTGAATGCCCGTAACCACATTGGTGGTACCGCACCGGCGCAGGTGCGTGCGGCCGTCGCCCGCGGCAAGGCGCTGCTGGCTTCGCGTTAAGGCCCATTGCGAGGGCTTCGCCCTCGTTCGCGGGCACGCCCGCTCCCACAGGTACAGCGTTTCTCTGTGGGAGCGGGCGTGCCCGCGAATGCCCCAACACTATTCTCAGCGTTTACCGCTGCGAATCATCTCCATGAAGGCCGGCATCGCCGCCTCCTTGTCCGCCACGATCCGCGCCATGTGCGGGTTGTCACCCATCAGCTGCAGCAACGCCTTGGCTTGCGGGAAGTCCGCCAGGAAGTCGATGTTCAGCACCTTCTTGCCCACCGCGTAGGCCAGGTCGACCGAGAAGCAGAACATCAGGTCTGCCAGGGTCAGTTGCTCACCCGCCACGTAGGGTGCGAAGCGGCCGTTACGCTTGAGCGTGGCAAAACCGGCCAGCAGATCCGCGCGAGCTTTTTCCTTTATCAGTGGCTCGACCTGCATGCCAAAGAAAGACTCGGCATAGCAGGTACGCGCCGGCAGCTCGATGTAGAGCTCGATTTCCTTGAGCAGCTCACGCACCTTGGCCTGCCCGAACGGGTCGGCCGGCAGCAGCGCCTTGCCGCCCTGGGTCTGCTCGATATAGTCGAGAATCACGCTGGTTTCGCTGAGGAAGCCGTGTTCGGTCTGCAGCACCGGCACCTTGCCTCGCGGGCTCACTTGCAGCGCCTGTGGCGCCTGGCCGCCATAGAAGGTGACTTCCTCGAAGGGCAGGCCTTTTTCCAGCAGGGCCAGCTTGACCATGTTGTAGTAGTTGCTGACCGAGAATCCATGAAGCTTGAGCATGAGGTAACAGCCTCCAGGCCGTAAGGGGTTGGCCCGGCTTTTATAGACCGTACGCCCGCCGCTGACCAGCGTCATGCGCCCCGTCAATGCCCGGGCATTGCCGCCACAGGCGTGGCACACTGTGCATCCCATCACAGGAGTACCGCCATGAGCGAGCCCACCGACATCGACTATGACGACGACGAAGCCTTCGCCGAGGCAACGCTGACCCAGGCCATCGAGAACCAGATCGAAAGCGGCGACCCGGCGGCGGCGAAAGCCACGTTCAACAAACTGACCCTGGTCGGTTACGAGCGCGAAGACATTCTCAACCTGATGGCCCATGTACTGGCCTTCGAAATTGACAACATGCTGGTGGAAGAACGCGAGTTCGACCGCGAGTGGTACGAGAACGCCCTGCGTGCGCTGCCCGAGCTGCCGCCTGAGATGGATCAAGGCGAGGACGAATAACCCGGCTACACTCGAAGATCAGGCACCGTAGAACGGTGCCGTCATCCTTGTCTGGAAGTCAGGAGTCGCCATGCCTTTTACCCCCGATCTGATCGCTGAACTGGAAGTACTTTCGCTGTTCAAGCACGACAGCAGCCAGGAAGGCATCAAGATTCACAAGAACGCTTCCCCTGCCCTGGTAGCCGCCGCGCAACGCCTGCATGAAAAGGGGCTGACCGATCAACCTGATGGCGGCTACCTGACCAGCCTGGGTCATGACGCTGTCGAAAGTGTCCAGTTGCTGCAGAACATTCTCAAAGCGCCACAGCCGGCTTGAATGGCGGTCTTGCTCAAACTTTGAAACTCGCGCGGTCCCTGTGGGAGCGGCTTTAGCCGCGAACACCGGCGAAGCCGGTGCCATACACCGCGCCGCTTGCTTCGCGGGTAAACCCGCTCCTACAGGGGGCCGCGCCAGCCTGTCAGGCGATCAATTGGCCGCTGCCCTGCGCCTTTCCGCCAGGCGCGAGCGCCCGTACAAGAACACGATGGCCAGCAAGGCCACCGCCTGCGCTGACAGCGAGTAGGCGTCGGCGTGGATCCCCAGCCAGTCGAATTCGAAGAGCGCCACTGGGCGCGTGCCCAGCACCCCTGCCTCTTGCAGCGCCTTCACGCCATGCCCTGCGAACACCACCGACAAGGCACATAGCAGCGCGGCGTTGATACTGAAGAACAGCGACAGCGGCAGCTTGGCCGAGCCACGCAGGATCACCCAGGCCAACCCCACCAGCAGCACCAGCGCCGTGGCACCACCCGCCAGCACCGCATGGTGCCCGGCTTGGCCGGCCTGCAGCCACAGGGTTTCGTAGAACAGGATCACTTCGAACAGTTCGCGGTAAACCGAGAAGAACGCCAGCACGGCAAAACCGAAACGTCCACCACCACTGACCAGGCTGCTCTTGATGTAGTCCTGCCAGGCGGCGGCATGGCGGCGGTCGTGCATCCACACGCCAAGCCACAGCACCATCACTGCAGCGAAAAGCGCCGTGCAGCCTTCCAGCAGCTCGCGCTGGGCGCCACCAACGTCGATCACGTAGGCTGCCAGGGCCCAGGTGGCGAAACCAGCCACCAGCGCCAGGCCCCAGCCGATGTTGACGCTGCGCACCGCCGACTGCTGGCCAGTATTACGCAGGAAGGCCAGGATCGCCGCCAGTACCAGAATCGCCTCCAGGCCTTCGCGCAGCAGGATCAGCAAGCCGGATACAAAGCTCAGCGACCAGCTCAGGCCATCGCTGCCCAGCAGTTTGGAAGACTGCTCGAGCTTGGCCTTGGCTTCGCTCAGGCGTTGCTCGGCCTGGGCCACGGGCAAGCCGTCCTGCAGCGACTGACGGTAGGCCATCAGCGATTTTTCGGTGTCCTTGCGCGCCTGGGTGTCGATGTTGTCCAGCGAGCTTTCCACCAGCTCGAAGCCCTCCAGGTAGGCCGCCACTGACAGGTCATAGGCCTGGTCGTGATCACCTGCGCGGTAGGCCGCCAGGCTCTTGTCCAGAGTGCTGGCGGTGTATTCGAGCAATTGCGCCGGGCCACGCTTGACCTGCGGCGGCTGGGCGCGCTGGGCGCGGAACGCCTCCACGGCCGTGGCACCTTCGCTGGCGGCGACTTCGGCCGGGGTCTGGCGGGCCAGGTCGGCGATGTTCCAGGTCTTGTCGCCTTTGCCGGCTTCTGGTTTGGCGGTGAAGCTGGCGATGTAGGCAGCCACATCCCAACGCTGGCGGTCGTCCAGCTGGTCGGCAAACGAAGGCATCTCAGTGCCATCGATGCCTAGGGCCAGGGTGTTGTAGAGGTCGAACAGGCTCAACTGGTCGAGGCGCGAAACATCGCGCAGGTTGGCGGGTGCAGGCTCCAGGCCCACGCCGGCCGGGCCGTCGCCGGCGCCAGTTTCGCCGTGGCAGATCGAGCAGTTTTGCGCATACAGCGAAGCGCCACGGGCCGGGTCCGGGGTAATCACCGGAGCCTGACTGACCTCATAGGCTACCGCCAGGCGAGCACCCAGCTGGCGGGCCTGCTTGGCAACAGCCGGGCCGTCCTGGCGCTGGTCGATGGCCTGGCGCAGCGCCTGGACGCCCTGCTCCAGGGCTGCTTGTTCAGCATGCGCAGGCAGGCCTTTGACCAAGTCGGCCAATACCGCGCTGAACTCCTGCTGCTCGCGGTATTCACCATCGTCGATCACCTTGCCGTCTTGCACGGTGGGCGGGTAGTCGGCGCCAATGTAGTCCAGCAGGTGCAGGGCCTTGGTGGCCTCGGCGGGGGCTTCGGCCAGCGCCAGGGTGCTGCACAGCGCCAGCACCGGGCCGAGCAAAATAACCGGCAGCCAGGCAAGCAGACGGGAACGGGTTTTCATGGCCAGTCTCGAAGGGAATGCGAAAGAGAACATTGTTCACTTCCACTTTGCTTCACTCAAGGGTGCTGGGCGGATTTCATGAAAAATCTTGCTACAAATCAGATGAAGAGGGGGAATGCGCTGAACCTGTGGGAGATTCTGTCTTGTGCCTTTTCTGGCCTCATCGCTGGCAAGCCAGACTCCCACAGGTATTGCACATGGCTTGAGGGAGATGCGATCGAGGTGGGAGCAACTGACTTTAGAAATTTATTTTCAAGCATTTGGTTTCAGGCTCGGAAATATCTTACGACGCCTCAGTTCGGTGCGGGTTGAAAACGGCAAGGCCTGGCCCTCATGGTCCAACCACCGATTCAGGCGAGCTTTTCCTTCACCGTGAAATCCACTTCCAGATCGGCATTGGCCAGCAGATTTACCAAGGCATCCAGGGAAAACTTGTCAATCTTCCCATTCAATAGCTCACTCAAGCGCGGTTGAGTGACATGTAGCCGACGCGCCGCATCCTTCTTAGGTAGATCCCAGGCACGCACCGTCTTGACCAAAATCCGCATCAGCTGCGAGCGCAGCCGAAGGTTGTCTGCCTCCTCTGGCGTATCAGCCAGCGCGTCCCATACAGATGCCGAGCGTTCATTCGCCATGGTTGATCACCTCTCAGTCCAGCGACCTGAATCGGGCTTTCGCCACCCAGCGGAAATATTTGATTTCAGATGTGGAAGACCATTCAGGCTAAAAGATGAGGCCGCATAGCGGCCCCAAGCGCTTGAAGGCTATTGAAGAACCTTGCTCATTCCTCGCTCCATATCATCAATCAGCGCCTTGGCCATCTCACTGAGTATCCGCGCAGCACTACCAGCAATACGGTCATTTTCCATTTCCGCTTCGGTGGTCAGGTGGCGGATACAGCCGAGCAACACCGATAACTGAGAAAAGGCATGGTTGAACGGCACATTGGGCTGCAGGCGGAACAAGTCGAAGGTTTCCACTCCTGCGGTTGCAGAGTCTCTGGGGTCATTGCTCATCGGGTCGCTCCTTGATCGTGGCGGGTTGCATGGGTGCGGTCGCACACGGCATTGATCAGGCGGCAGAGCAATCGAATATTCATGCCCATGGCATTGCGCATGTCGCCGGGAGGGTTGTCGAGCAGGACTGTGGTGGTGTGGTCGATGGTCAGGGTGATGGCGCTGATCAGCTCTTCGCAGTCTTTGGGGCTGAGTGGATCGATTAGCGAGAGCGCGGGAGGGTCGAGCAGAAGCAGATCGGTAACTGGTGGATCGGGGACGAGCTTGTTCATAATTGCATTCCCTGTGAATAACTATGAACTGCAATCCTCTTCGTCTCACAGAATTGGGTGGCAGTCGTGCGAGGGGTGAGACCCGGGCTCACAGGAAAACCCGACCAGGCGAAAGCCTGCCCGCGCACGACCACCATTAAGCGGTGCGTTCTGTGAGTCCGGGGGTCTCAATCCCGATCGCCTTGCGAGGCGACCCCGCGACAGTATTCCGGGAACACTTTCCAGCCAAGACAGCACCTTCCGACAGGTGCTGTAGGATAATTCGACAGGGCGTCCGAACTGAAGCATTTGGTTTCTGGTTCGGAAATGTCTTACAGCTCTAGAACCTAGGCGAGGGCTTTGCCCTCGATCGCCAACAAGCCAGCTCCCACAGGGTACGCACCAACTTCGAGGCATGCACAAGCCGGCTATCACAGGTGCGCCACAGGCCTCAAAAGCGGTGGGGTACCTGTGGGAGCTGGCTTGCCGGCGATTGGGCCTCAAGGCTTGGCGGTGTCCTTCCACCCCCCACCCAACGCCAGGAACACACCAATCTGCCCCTGAGCCACCTGACTATTGGCCGCCGCCAGCTGCGCGCGCATGTCGGTATAGGTCCGCGTCGCCTGCAGGTCGGCCAGGAACGATTCACGCCCCGCCTGGTAATACCGGTGCGTCTGGTCCGCCGCTTCCTTGGCCGACTTCTCCGCCTCGGCCAGCGCGTCACGCCGGTCCAGCAGGGCGCTGTACTGCGCCAGGCGGGTCTGGGTCTCGCGAATGGCGTTCAACACTACCCCGTCAAAATTCGCCAGGGCTGCCTGGGTCGAGGCTTCGGCCATGCGAATGCGGGCGCGGGTGCCGTTGGTGGGGATGGTCCAGCTGATCTGCGGTCCAAAGCCCCAGCGGTTGGTCGCCGGCTCGCCAAGGTTCTCGAGGATACCGATGGTGCCAACCTGGGCGCCAATGCTGATGTCGGGGTACAGGGCGCCGGTGGCCACGCCGATGTAGGCAGTGGCAGCGGCCAGCTGCCGTTCGGCCTGGCGCACGTCGGGACGGCGCTTGAGCAGCGCCGCGCCATCGCCCACCGGGACCAGCTGGTTCAGGTGCGGCAGCTCGGCACAATCGGCAGTGCCGGCAGGCAGCTGATCGACCGGTTTGGCCAACAAAGCGGCCAGTGTGTACATGCCGGTCTCGCGCTCCGCCTTGAAGCGTGGCAGTTCGGCGCGCAAGGATTTGAACTGGGTCTGCGAGCGGGTGACCTGGGTTTCGTCGCCACGCCCGGCATCACGCAGGCGCTGGTTAAGCTTCACGCTCTGCTCCTGCAGGTCGAGCGACTCGCGGGCAATGTGGTATTCCTCGTTGGCCGAGCACACCTGGGTGTAGGCCTTGACCACATCCGCCACCAGGGTGATGCGGGCGGTATCGGCGGCGGCCTGCACTGCGTCGGCATTGGCCTTGGCCGCCTCGGTGCCACGCTTGAAAGTACCCCACAGGTCGAACTGGTACGAAGCACTGATGATGGCTTCGCCGATGTTGGCCACCGGCACTTTCTCTGGCAGCAGGAAGGCCTCGCCCGATTCCTGCAGGCGCTGGGCGCCAAGTTTGACGCCGCCGTTGAAGCCACCTTGCGACTCAGCCACTTCGACCTGGGCGCGCGCCTTGGCAATGTTGGCGGCAGCCACGCGCAGGTCGGTGTTGGCACTCAGGGCCTGGCGCACCAGCTCGTTCAGCCGTTGATCCTGATACAGCTGCCACCAGTCCTCAGGCACCGGTGCCGATACCACGCTGTCGGCATCCTGGCGCAGCGGGCCGTTGAGGT
The DNA here is from genome assembly GCF_023100865.1 of Pseudomonas sp. A2. Lineage (NCBI taxonomy): Bacteria > Pseudomonadati > Pseudomonadota > Gammaproteobacteria > Pseudomonadales > Pseudomonadaceae > Pseudomonas > Pseudomonas sp. A2. The sequence continues at coordinate 242,952 of NZ_CP039127.1, read as the reverse complement.
CGCTGCGTTGCACCGCCGCGTCCTTCGGCACCTCATAGTCGGGGCCGACCATCATGCAGGCCCCCAACGACAGGCACAGCCCCGCCAGGATCAGCTGTTTCATGGGCGCTGGCCCTCGATGATCGACACCGTGGCGGTTCGCCCGGCAATCATGCGGAAGTCTTGCGGCACTTCATCAAAGGCGATGCGCACCGGAATACGCTGGGCCAGGCGCACCCAGCTGAATGCGGGGTTGACGTTGGGCAACAGGTTGGCGCCACTGCTGCGGTCACGGTCTTCGATGCCGGCGGCGAAGCTTTGCACATGGCCACGCAGGCGGGTGTTGTCGCCCATGACGCGAATGTCCACGGCATCGCCGATGTGGATACCGCCAAGCTTGGTTTCCTCGAAGTAGCCATCGACGTGGTACGAGGCGCTGTCGACGACGGACAGCACCGGGCGGCCGGCGGTGACGAATTCGTGATTACGCGGTGCTCGGTCGTTCAGGTAACCGTCCACCGGGCTGCGCACCACCGAGCGGTCGAGGTTGAGCTGGGCGGTATCGACGGCCACCTGCGCCTCGCTGACGGCAGAGCGGGCACGGGCCTCGCGGGACTGGCTTTCTTCCAGCTGTTCGGCGGCCACCAGATTGCCAAGCTTGCGGTTGCGCTGCGCTTCGCGGGTGGCCTGGGCCAGGGTTTCCTGGCGCTCGCCCAGGGTCGCCTTGGCCTGGCGCAGGGCCAGGGTGAAACGGTCCTGATCGATGGTGAACAGCACATCGCCGCGCTTGACGGTCTGGTTGTCACGCACCTCGACCTTCTGGATCAGCCCGGACACGTCCGGAGCAATCTGGATCACGTCGGCGCGGATGTGCCCGTCGCGGGTCCAGGGGGCGAACATGTAGTACACCACCATCTGCCACACGAGCACGGCGGCGAAGGTCACTACCAGCAAGGTCAGGACCACGCGGCCCAAGGTCAGCAAAGGTTTTTTCATGGCAGCATCAGGTTTCGGCAAAAGTGGTCCACCGCACCAAGCAGCACGGCATACAGGGCAACGTTGAACAACGCCCGGTGCCAGACCAGGCGGTAGAAATGCAGGCGCACCAGCACCGCGTGCACCCCGAGGAACAGCAGGTAGGTGCCAAACATCATCACCAGCAGCGTGGGCAGGAATACCCCGCTGATATCCAGTTCACCAATCACAGGGGTGCTCCGTCGAGGCCGGGGGGCAGTTGCGGTTGTTCGGCTGGCTCGAGCATCACCTCCACGCCCGGCAGCAGTGCCAGGCGCAGGCCGCTCAGTGCGTGCAGCAGGTGGGTGCGGGCATCGCCGCGCTCGTACAGCTCATCCAGGTTCAGCGCCAGGCGCGCGCGCTCCATGTTGCGCAGCAGCGCGGCCGGGGCGTGCAGGCGCTCGCCGGCATGCAGGCAGGCGGCGTAGTGCGCGCCGACTTCCTCGACTACCGTGTTCAGCCGCTCACGAGCCTGCTGCCCGGCACGCGGCATGTAGGCCAGCAGGTCGAGCAGGTTCAACCCCACCCGCAGGTCGCGCAGTGCCACGCCGCTGTCCTGCCCGGTTTGCGACAAGCGCGGCAGGTGCTGCATCAGGCGGTCGAGCATCTGCACACCGACCTGGCGGTGCTCGGCCAGGGTGGCCGGCTCGGTCATTTCAACGATGTCGCGCCAGGCGAAGCGGGTCATGCGCTTTGCCGCCAGCTCCACACCGAACGGGCGCATCACCAAGGTCCAGATGAAGGCGAACAGCAGCCCCACGGGGCCGGCGAGGTTGGAATTGAGGAAAGTGAAGAAGTCAGCATCGTAGGCGCCCTGGATGCTGATGAAGGTCGAGGTGTTGACGATGGTCAGCAAGGTACCCAGGTAGAAACGCGGCTGCACGGTCAGGGTGCCAACGCAGATGAATGGCACGGCGAAGGCCAGCACCAGCATCGGGAAGTCGTGCAGGTTGGGCAGCACCAGGAACAGGTACAGGCTGGAGAAGATGACCGACATCAGCGTCCAGAAGAAGAACCTGTAGATCTGCGGCGCCGGGTCGTCCATGGCGGCGAAGAAGCTGCACGACACGGCGGCGAGGATCACTGCACTGGCGCCGTCGTTCCAACCCAGGCCAATCCACAGGCCGCAGGCGACAACGATCGCCAGTACGGTTGAGGCCACCGAATACAGCATCAGGCCACGGTCGAAGAACGCCGTCAGGCGGCCCAGGCGCCAGTGGCGGTACACCGCGCGCCAGGGTTTGGAATCGTCGCTGCGCAGGGCATGCTGCAGGCTGCAGCAGTCCTGCCACAGGTCGGCCCATTCGGTCAGGCGGTACAGAGCGTTGGACAGTAGCAATTCGGCGCGCTGGTCGAGGGCAGCGGCGCCCGGCTGCAGGCGCTCGATCTGTTCGTGCAGGGCCGTCCAGCGGGCCACCGAGGCGCTGTCGACAGTGCCCTTGAGCCATTCGCGGGCGGCATTGAGCAACGGTTGCAACTGGGCGAACTGTGCCGGGGCGCGGCCTTCGAGGGCGACCAGGGCGTCGTCGAGGGCATCGATCACGGGCAGCAGGTGGATCATGCGCCCGCGCAACTCGCGGGCATTCTTCAGGGTGTGCGGACCGGCGCCTTCATGGCCGAGCTGGCCGATCATCAGCTCCAGCGAGTTGAAGATGGCAACCATCGCCCCGCGCATGCCGCCAACCTGGTCTGCGCTGGCTTGGCGGGCCAGGTAGGTGTCGCTATAGCGGATCGCCTCGGTGAACCAGCTACCAGTGGCACCGACTACAACCGGCGCCAGCCGGCGTGGCCAGAAGATCGCTCCGACCACCGCCGCGCAGACGATCCCCAGGCAGATTTCCTGGGCGCGGGAAGACGCCACGTCGAACACAGCAAGCGGGTTGTCGACCACCGCCAGGGCAATCATCGGCAAGGTGTAGCCGGCCAGCATCAACACGTAGTTGTTGGCGGTGCGCAGGTTCAGCGAAAGGAACAGCAAGGTGCCGGTCCACAGGGCGATGGCGATGCTCAGCAGCAACGGCGACTGCACCAGCGGTGGGACCAGGAAAATCGCCCCGCCGGCGCCGAGCAGCGTGCCCACGGCACGGTACAGGGCCTTGGAGCTGGTGGGGCCAAGGAACGGGCTGGAAACGATGTACACCGTGGCCATGGCCCAATAGGGGCGCGGCAGCTGCATGAGCAGGGCGATGTACAGGGCGATCATGGAGGCGGCAAAGGTACGCACGCCATAGAACCAGTCGCGGGCCGGGGGCACCGAGCTGAAGAAACCGTTCATGCTGCCCCGCCTGTGTTGCCCAGGCCGGCGGCTTCGAAGGCACGCAGCACGCGCAAGGCGGCTTCCAGGTCGGCCTGGTCGATGCCATGCAGCACCTCGCGGCGCAGGCGCACCAGCTCGGCTTCGATAGACTCGGCCAGGGTGCGGCCTTCGGCGGTCAGGCTCAGGGCCTTGGCGCGGCGGTCCAACGGGTCCTCGCTGCGGCATACAAGGCCGGCCTTGCACAGCTGGTCGAGCAGGCGCACCAGCGACGGGCTTTCCAGGCCGGCGGCCTGGGCCACGGCCACCTGATGCACGCCGTCACCCAGGCGCACGATCATCAGCAACGGCACGGCACAAGCCTCGGAAATTCCGTAACCGGTCAGGGCGGTATGGCAGATACGCCGCCAATGGCGGGCGGCAACCACCATGCCGCTGCTGACTTGCAGGCGCAGGAGATCAAGGGACATGACAGGAACCAAGGATATTCATAGTTTGCTAACTATCAATATACGCCTGTGCCTCCCCCTGTCGTCAACCGGGGGTGACGGATGAATTGTTGTTCATGCTGGGGTTTTGGTCTGCCTGTGCCGGCCTCTTCGCGGGTAAACCCGCTCCCACAGGTGCTGCATAGGATTCAAGCCATGCGCGGTACCTGTGGGAGCGGGTTTACCCGCGAAGAGGCCCGGACAGGCAACAGAGCATTCAGGGCTGTATCTGGTCTTCCAGCTTCATGGTCAAGGCCAATGTACTGCCCATCTGCACCGCCCGGTCACGCCACTCCTGGTAGCGGCCCTCGTCACGGCTGCTGAAGTGCACCGCCAGCTCTTCAGCCGCCTGCACCACCCCCGCAGCTGCCGCCAGTTCCAGCCAGTACAGTGCGGCCTTGAGATCAGCCTCCACGTACAGCCCGTGCATCAACCGGTAGCCCACCTCGAAACGGCAGCGTGCCTCGCCCTGCTCGGCCCCGCGCAGGAACCACTGGTAGGCCTGTACAAGATCTACCTGCCACTGCAAGCTGCCATCGCACACTTCTTCCTCGTACAGGTCACCCAGGGCAGCAGCGGCATGCAGCATGCCCCGCTCGAAAGCCTGCCGGTAGCACTCCGCCGCCTGTAGGTAAGAGGGTTCGATACCTTTGCCAAAGTAATGTTGCTGCCCAAGGTTGAACCACGCCGCGGCATTGCCTTGCAGGGCCGCCATGCGCAACAGGTGGCCGGCCAACACGGTGTCAGCACGCCAGTATTTGCCGTTGAGCCAGATCCAGCCAAGGTCGTTGAGCGCCGCCACATTGCCTTGCAAGGCCTGGCGGCGCAGGTCGACGTAAACCATCTGCAAGTCGCTGGCTTCGTCCAGGCGACTGACCAGCAGCGAGCGCTGGCTGGGCAACCCTATCCCGGCAAACAGTCGCTGTCGCCTCCCGACAGCGGCCGGTGGGGCAATGACCCGCTCGGGCAGAAGGCGGGCAAGCAGCGAATGGATATTGCTGGCAGCAGACATGTTCATCCTCATTGAACGACACACAACCCCAACCTTCGGCTGTGATGAGGCGTGATTCTGCGTGACGTAACGTCAAAACCTGTCGCGAACGATTCGGCACCAGGCAACCAAATGCGACTTCCTTGATCTGAGCAGGCTGTGGCCAATTGCCATGACCCACGCCTGCCGCCATCCTATTGCGGCAAGCCTAGACAAGGACGTTATCTTTTGCCGTTCGCCACCACTCGCGCCACCCTCAGCCGACAGTGGGCGCTGCTGCGCCAGCTGCCCAGCCGTTCCCCAGGCATTACCAGCGCCGAATTGGTCTGGCGCCTGCGTGACGTGGGCTTCACCGTCAGCAAACGCACTGTCGAGCGTGATCTCAATGAGCTGTCGCTGATATTTCCGCTGGAGCGCAATGACAAGAGCATTCCGTTTGGCTGGCACTGGTCGGCGAACGTTGCTGGCGAGTTGCGTGGGAATTTCGATCTGCAGGGTTTTTTGCGCGGTGGTTCGCTGCAGCCGGCGCAAGGTGAAGGGGTCGAGCTACAGGCCTGGGTCAGCGACCTGCTGGCCCGACAGTTGCGTGAAGCGCCGTTGAGTGTCGATATGCAGCTGACAGCGCTGGAGCAGGGCCATCGGCTGCGGGCCACCGTGGAGGATGGCTGGGGGTTGCGCTGGTGGGTGCTGAGCCAGGGAGCAGGCGTGGTGATCGAGCAGCCCAGCCAGCTACGCATGGAGATTGCCAGGACACTCGTTGAAGCGGCGGCACAGTATCAGGATGGCCATTGAGCTCAAGGCTCACCCACCAGCAAGTCTCGATTTCCCATGGCTAATAACCTGGCCTGCAATTGCGAGATGAAAGTAGAGCACAAGCCGCTTATAGCAAAGTGGCACTTTACCCCTCCAATTAATAATAAATTAAGCCGATATAATCAACTGGGCAAGCTTAAAAGCTTCAGAACATTATGGGCAACAACAAAAACAACCGTAGAAATCATTAGCCCTCCCCACGAAACTAGAATTTTAATTTTCAGATCCTTTGGAAAGCGCAATATTTCGGAAGCATCCGCAACACCTTTGCTAACAAAGACACCGGGCATCATAAGCATATTTGCGGCCAGGCAGATGCGCAACACTTTACCTAGCAAACCCGCCGATGAGAAACTTAACCGATTATCTCGTACATAACTGCATCCCGACAGGTTCGATTCAACCAAATCAAGATATCGGCAGGCTAGGTAAATCATAATACCCACACTGATCATTATCCAGAATAACAACATGGACATTCCTATTACTTCAACTGTCGATTTCATTCAATCCTCTTTCCACACACTCGCCTCCCAAGCGGATCAAACCAACAACAGTGTTCCCCCATCATCTCGGCAAGCTTCTTCAGACAAGGTGCAATGGAGCACCGCGCATCACACTGCAGCCTGCGCGCTTCCTCCAAACACTTTCTTAAAAAGACCCGAGCGCGAGGAATGCGACTGAAGAAATACACATTGTGCACCACGTTACTATAAGCAGTCTTTTCATACGCGTCGGAAAGTTCTGCAGTTGCGCCTCGTCAACCAATCCCTTGCGAGCAAATAGGTATGGCGTGCTCAGAAGTGCTGATATGGTACAGATACGCATAATCTTACCGATGATGCCTGCGTGCAAATAAAGCTTCCTATTCCCCGATACAAAACTGCTTTTTGATAGCAGACCTTCAATCTCATCAAGATATCTTATGGCGACATATATTTTCACTAAAAGCGCAACCATACCCAAGCAGAAAAAACAAATCGCGACCACATTCATCTCAAGACTGCTCACGCTTTATTACTCACCGTAAATTATTGCAAATCGCCGTAGGAGTGGTCACCTGGCAATCAGTTTCGTAAAGCCCCTACCCCATATGCAAAATGCTGACAACGACAAGGTTCGTGAGCCACAGCGAAATCAGTAGCCTTTCGATGTACTCAGTTACTGCTCGTACCTCTGGAACATCAACCAGCCCTTTTCCCCTCACAAAGTCTCTCAGGCCCAAAGAGCTTACGACTGCCACCCAAGGCAATTCAAACATAATAAAGCCAAGCCTGAAACGCCAGCATAGCTAAGACTTCAATCGTCAATGCTAGCCATAGCCCAATTAACAAAAATCTCAGCGACCTCGGAAATCTCTTTATCTCGTCGGAGTTTGCTAGTCCACGCTGTACGTAGGGGCCTGGCATTGTCAAAAGAAAGGCAATACTGCACACACGTAAAACCTTACCCGGCATACCAGCATGAAAAAAGCCTTCCTTAACGCCCTGTATATATCTAGACTTCTCCAAAAGGGATTCAGCCCTATCTAAACATGCATAAGCAACATAAACCAGGACAAGCAGAGTTATTACTCCCAAGCCAAAGATCATCAAGACAATCAGGCCAGGCTCAAACATAGTCATTCTGAAACCTTGCGATATAGGAAATCACCTGCAATTTCACCCCATCCCCCAAAGATCTCGCCGCCGACTGCTCCCCCAACCGCCCCGCCGACCACTCCGCAAACCAAAGAGCCAGGACCTGTTGTAATTCCTAGCACAAACGCGCATGCCCCGGTGGCGATTGCACCGCCATAAGCGCCCACAATACTACTTCCAGTCAAACCTAATAACAGAGAACCACCCTCTACGTACTTAGCTCTGGCACACTCCTCCTCCCGCCCCAGAGTACAAGCTTTTTTAATTTCCAGCCCAGTAGCGGCTACATCCAACGCAACCCCGATGTAGGCCCCTTTCTTGATCAGACTCGCAGCCTTCGCCACTCCCGTTACCTTCTCTGCATACCCGGATATCTCCCCAGCATTCAGATAACGCTTGGTGGAAAGCTGCAGCATTCGCTTGATCGATCCCTGATTTCGTAGACCCGAGCCATAGGCGGCCGTCCTCCCCAGCTGTTCGTCCAACGTCCTGAACAGCTCCACACGCTTGGCATAGAACTCTTCCCGCGCCCTGAACACACCACCACTCATATGCTCGCGGTGCAGTAGCTCGATCTGTTCCAGCGTCTTCTTGATTGCATCCAGATACCTGGCCCAGCCATCGCTCGCTGCCCCTGCCCCCATCGATGCATGGGCCAGTAGACTTTGCAGCATCTCGAAGTTATCCAGCATGAAACCGTCAACACCGCCCCCGTTGAGCATGATGTCGCGGTGGATGCCAGCCGCCTTGCCCATGAGAAAGGCTTCATGGCTGGTGCAGGAAGAAGTATCGGGGTCACCGACGATCACCAGTTCGCCGGCCAAGACCACGGTGTTGACGATATGCCCATTGAGCACATCGAACTTGGCCTGCTGGTTGGCGTTCATCGGTGTACCGTTCTTCAGGGTCGCGTAATTCTGCGCCTTGGGATTTATAAAGCTGCGTGCCTCGGACATGGTCGTTCCTCACGCAAACTTCTTGTTGGCAATCCGGTCCCAGCCACCGGTCACATTGCCGCCGGCACGGCCATCGGCGCGTTGCTGCCGGGTGTAGGTGGTCTTGATACGGCCGTAGTCGAGCTGGATGATTTCAGTCGGCACGCCGGCATGCGCGCTTTGTGCATAGTCGGCGATGATCACTTCTTCGAGCACCACTTCGTAGTATTTGAGCTTGTCCCCACCGGCGCGGCAGACAACCAGCCTCACCTCCTTCAGGTGCTGCCCGGCGCAACTGGCTTCGAGCAGTTTGCAACTGGCGTTGTCCAGGTACTTGGTGAAGGTGAGGTTGCTCAGGGTGGTACGCCCGGAAGTGGCGCCGCCTGCGGAACTGGCGGTGGCGGAGGCGCTTTGGCTGCTGCCGAACGTGTAGCCAAGGATCTCGATCCAGTTGCTGTATTGCTCGTCCTTTGCTTCGCCAGCGATTTCCGCGATTTGAATATAAGCGTCGAAAGCCATGGTTACTGTTCCTTGTAAACAATTGAGCGGAACAGGCTAGGCACGGAAAAACTCCAACGCAATCGTTCTGCGGAGATCGATGCTAATTTAGGAATTTTCTTACAAGTTATACGACAAGTCGGCTTGAAAATATTTGAAAGTGTTTCAGAGCTACGCCATTTGGGCGGACAACATCAGCCCGATCACCGGCAAGCCGACGATCGGGCCAACCAAGCACATGCGCGTCAGCGCTGCATCCCCCAGCGGCGAACGGTCAACCGCTCCAGGGTATTGAACACCAGCCCTTCCACCAGCAAGCCGATCAGGATCACCACCGCCAACCCGGCAAACACCTTGTCGGTGTACAGCTCGTTGCGGTTCTGGAAGATGTACCAACCCAGCCCGCCTTTGCCACTGCTGGCCCCGAACACCAGCTCGGCAGCGATCAGTGTGCGCCAGGCGAACGCCCAGCCGATCTTCAGCCCCGACAGGATCGACGGCAGCGCCGCCGGCACCAGGATATGCAGCACCAGCCGCAGCCCTTTCAGGCCGTAATTGCGCCCGGCCATGCGCAGGGTCTCCGACACGCCGAGAAAGCCCGCATAGGTGTTCAGCGCCAGCGCCCAGAGCACCGAGTGCACCAGCACGAAGATCAGGCTGTTGTCGCCCAGCCCGAACCACAGCAAAGCCAGGGGCAGCAGGGCAATCGCCGGCAACGGGTTGAACATCGAGGTCAGGGTGCCCAGCAGATCGCGCCCAAGCTGGGTCGACACCGCCAAGCTGGTGAGGCCGAAGGCCAGGATGATTCCCAGCAGGTAACCCTTGAGCAGAATCACCAGCGACACGCCAACCTTGGCCGGCAACTCACCGCTGACCATGCCGTCCCACAGCGCCGTGGCCGTCTGCAGGAAGGTCGGTAGCAGCAGATCGTTGCCCTGGTAGCGGGCAATGGCCTCCCACAGCACGGCGATCACCAGCAGGATGACCGCCTTGCGCAACCAGCCGTGCTGCCACAGGCGCTGAGCCAACGGCAGGTTGCGCTCCACAGGCACACTGAGCAAAGGCTCCAGCTGCACCTCGTATTCCTGGCGTACAGGTGTAGTGGTCATGGCTGAAGCTCCTGTCAGTAGGCGATACGGATATCGTTGAAACCAAGATCGTCGGGCTGTTCGGGGGCATCCACCTCATCGAACAGCAAACGATGGATGCGCCGGGTACTGGCCTGGAAGTCGCTACCACCCAGGCTGCCCAGGTCGTACTGGTGGCTGTGCACTTCGGCACGCACCCGCCCCGGGTGGGGCGACAGCAGCAGGATGCGGTTGCCGACCACCAGCGCTTCTTCGATGGAGTGGGTAACGAACAGCAGGGTAAAACGCACCTCCTCCCATAGCAGCAGCAGTTCTTCCTGCATCTTGCGCCGGGTCAGCGCATCAAGTGCCGCGAACGGTTCGTCCATCAGCAGGATCTTCGGCTGCGTGGCCAAGGCCCGGGCAATCGCCACGCGCGCCTTCATACCGCCCGACAGGGTGTGTGGGTAGGCATCGGCGAAGGCGGCCAGGCCGACTTTTTCCAGGTAGTGCAGTGCCCGCTCCTCGGCCTCGGCGCGTTTCAGCTGGCCCGACACCAGCAGAGGGAACATGACGTTCTGTTTCACCGTCTTCCATGGCGGCAGCTGGTCGAACTCCTGGAACACCACGATGCGGTCGGGGCCCGGACCGCTGACTGGCTGACCTTGCAGCAGAATCTGCCCCTCCTGGGGCGAGATGAACCCGGCCACGGCCTTGAGCAAGGTGGACTTGCCGCAGCCGGAGGGGCCGAGCAGCACGAAGCGGTCGGCACGGTCGACTTCGAAGCTGACCTGGTGGGTGGCCCGCACCACGCGTTGCGCGGTGCGGTATTCGAGGCTGAGGTTATCCACCTTGAGCAAAGGCGGCGTTGCGACACGGCTCAGGTTGCTGGCCGTGTGGCCTGGCAATGGGGCAGTCATGATTGGTCAGCTCCCCTGCAGCGGGCGTTCATCCTGGAAGAAGTAGTCCTTCCACGATTCCGGCTTGTGCTTGATGGCGCCTACCCGATAGAGGAAGTCGGCCAACTTGTAGGTGTTCTTTGGCGTGACGGTGAATTCGTACTGCGGGTTGTCGATCAGTCTGATCAACGTGTCGCGGTCGATCTTGGCCTTGGTCACGCGGATATAGGTGTCGGCGGCGGCCGCCTTGTCCTTCTGGGCGAAGTCCGCGGCTTCGGCCAGCGCATCAACGAAGGCCTTGTAAGTCTTGGGGTTGTCCTTGCGGAATTTTTCAGTGGCGAACAGCAAGGTCGGCGAGTTGGGGCCGAGCAGGTCGTAGCTGTTGAGTACAACGTGCACGTTCTTGTTGGCGAGCACCTGGTCCTGGAACGGCGGGTTGGAGAAGTGTCCGTTGAGTTCGGTGCCGCCGGCCAGCAGCGCGGCAGTGGCATCCGGGTGCGGCACGGCCAGGGTGTACTTGTCGAGGCGGTTGTATTCCTTGTCGCCCCATTGCTGGGCGGCGGCGTACTGCAGGAAGCGCGACTGCACCGATACACCTACCGCCGGTACGGCGATGCGGTCCTTGTCGGAGAGGTCGGCAATGGTCTTCACATTGGGGTTGCTGCTGACCAGGTAGTACGGGAAGTTGCCCAGCGAGGCCACGGCCTTGACGTTCTGTCGGCCCTTGGTGCGGTCCCACACGGTCAACAGCGGGCCGACGCCAGCGCCGGCGATGTCCACCGAACCGGACAGCAGTGCGTCGTTGATAGCCGAACCACCCGACAGCTGGGCCCAATCGACTTCGATGTCGATGCCCTGCTCCTTGCCATGTTTTTCGATCAGATGCTGGTCACGCACTACGTTCAGCAGCAGGTAGACAATGCCGAACTGTTCGGCGATGCGAATCTTGCCTTCTGCTTGCGCCGCGGCGGGGGCTGCCAGGCTGCCGACGACAAGGCTTGCGCCCAGGCCGATGCTTGCCGCCAGGCGGCTGATGGATTTACGCATGATGGGTTTCCTCAGTCGTCAGAACGGGGCATCGCCCTGGATGGTGGTGCGGTAAAGCTTGCGCCGCAGGTGTGCGGGGCAGCCGGTGGCCAGGTGGATCAGCGAGCGGTTGTCCCAGAACACCAGGTCGTGAGGCTGCCACTGGTGGCGATAGATGTTCTGCTCCAGCACGCTCAGGGCATACAGCTGTTGCAGCACGTCGCGGCTTTCGTCACTTGGCAGGCCGACGATACGGGTGGTGAAGCCTTCGCTGACGAACAGCGCCTTGCGGCCGTTTTCCGGGTGGGTACGCACCACCGGATGGATGACTTCCCGTACCTGCGCCAGCTGCTCGGCGGTCAGGGTCGGGCGCCAGTTGCCTTCGAACTTGGTCTCGGCGTAACGGGCGGTGTAGGAGTGAGCGGCACTGCGGCCCTCGACCACCTTGCGCAGGGCCGCGGGTACGACCTCCCAGGCTTTGTGCATATCGGCGAACAAGGTATCGCCGCCCTCGTCGGGCAGTTCCTGGGCATGCAGCATGGAACCGAGGCTGGGCAGTTCCTTGTACGACAGGTCCGAGTGCCAGAACTTGCCGGCATCACCCAGGCCGATGTTCTGGCCGTTCTCGATGATGTTGGAAACGATCAGGATTTCGGGGTGGCCGGCGAGCAGGAACTGCTTGAGCACATGGATCTGCAATGGACCAAAACGGCGGCTGAAGGCGATCTGCTGGTCAGGGCTGATGCGTTGGTCGCGAAACACCAGCACATGGTGGTCGAGGTGGGCGCGATGGATACGGGCAAAATCCACGGCGTTGACCGGCCTGGCCAAGTCCAGGCCGATGATTTCGGCACCTACAGCACCGGAAAAAGGGCGGATTTCGAAGCGTTGCGGCAGTGCGCTGTCGATGATCGACAAGGCGTTCGAGGCGGCTGACATTTTTCACTCCCACGCAGTGCGCGACTTCAATGGCGCGCAACGATCAGAAACGCACGGGGATTTCCCGTGTGGGTTCAAGTCGTGCGGCGCATCGATTGGTCGACGGGTACGCAGTGGAAGCGACTATAAAGTCATAAGAGTTTTATTTTAAATACCGATAAAGAATAACCATAGCACGGCTGTCAGAGGCGGTGCGCAATCAGATCAATCCGCCCTGCTCTTCCTCATCGATGAGGTTGTTCAGGCTGCTGAGCGCCTTGCGCGCTGTAGAACGGTTGAGCAGCTTGGCCTGTGCACCGGGGGGCAGGTCGGTGATCTTGAACACACCCTTGGCGGTCAGCACATCGATCAAGTCCTCGAGCACGCGGATCATGTCGAGATCGCTTTGCTTGAGCTGGTTGAGGCTGTTTTCCACGACGTCATCGGCAAACCATTCCTGGATATCGGCATGGTCGGCGGGGAGCATTTCGGTGAACTGGTCAAAAGCGGCTGCTTCGACCCGCTGCAACTGGCCAGCGGCATCGCGTTGCACGTAGAACATGGCGGTGTCCCTCGTCACATTGGTTCCTGGGTGGTAGACAGCAGCATAGGCAAAGATCACCGGGCACGCAGGCCCGGCGCCAGAGTATGCGCTGTCGCAGGATGCCAGGAAAGTGCCCTGAGCGGCCAATCGCCGGCAAGCCAGCTCCCACAAGAACCACACCTCTCCAGAGCTGCACAATTCCTGTGGGAGCTGGCTTGCTGGCGATCGGGCTGCAGTGCAGCCCGCTAGCGCATCAGTAATCAACTGTCCTTGTTGTGGATGATGATTGTCGGGTCAGCACCGCTGATCAACGAGTTGATCGTGGTGTTGGACCAGTTCACCCCTTCCAGCTTGATGGTCACGTCGGCGTTGGCGATACCACCGGCGGCATTGAGCTTGCCTTCGCTGCTGACCTGCAGCGTCGTCGTGCCTTCCACCGTGGTGAGCTTCAGGTAGTTGTCGATGGTGCTGCCCTTCTCGCCCTGGAGCAGGTCCTTCAGGTCGATGCGGTCGCCTTCGGCCACCTTGAAATCCTTGATCACGTCTTTGCCGGAATCGCCAGCCTTCCATACGAAGGTGTCGGCACCGCTGCCACCGGTCATGGTGTCATCGCCCTTGCCACCAAGCAGGATGTCATTGCCTTCACCACCGAGCAAAGTGTCCTTGCCCAGGCCACCGATCAGTATGTCATTGCCCTTGCCACCGTCGAGGGTATCGTCTCCGCCTTGGCCGAACAGGAGGTCATTGCCCGCCCCACCGTTGAGAATGTCATTGCCATCGTTGCTGCGCGAGACATCGAATTCGCTGACGTGCTCGACGATGTACTTGTGCAGCACGCGACCGTCGACATCACCCAGGGCCACACCCAGCTGGCCTGCGACATATCCCTGTATGGCTTCGACACCGTTGCCGGCGACCGAACCAAAGCTCACCAGGTCACCGAAGATGATGTCGTTGCCATCACCACCGTTGACGGTGTCATTGCCCGGCACGGTGGCTTCGGTGTGGCCCAGGATCGCTTCCGCCAGTTTGCTCGGGTCGATGTTGGTCTGCGGCTTGCTATCGGTGTCGTAAGGCTTCAGGTCGTTGACATTGACCGCGCTGTTCAGGCCGATGGCTTCCACGCCAGACAGGTTGGACAGCAACAGGAAGCTTTGTTGCGAGTTGTAGTCCACATAGTAGTAACCGCTTTCAGCGTAGGAGAACTCAAAGGTGCCATCACCTTGGGCATGCAGCTGTCCAGACGCACCATTGTCGTTGGTCCAGCCCTTTTTGCCCCAGTATTCGGCGGTCATGTTGCCTTTGGCATCGATGCTGAAGCGGTTGTCGCTGCCCACCATCTTGTTGGTGACCACGTCGCCCAACTTGTAGCCGATCGACTTGAGCACGGAATCCACCGTGGTGTCGATGTTCCTGAAGGTGCCCTCACGTTCGCCAGCCTGGTACACGTTCGGCTGGCCGTCGGTGATGAAGAACGTCTGGCGGCTGCCGGTGTTGCCCGCATCCATCAATTGCTTGAACCAGTTGGCGGTGGTTTTGAACGCATCCTCGTAGTTGGTCGAGCCGCTGGAATAGAGTGTATTGAGCGCACTGTAGAGCGAGCTCAGCGCGTTCTTGTCGCCCAGGTTGACCGAAACCGTACTGTTCACCTGAGTGGAGAAGTCCACCAGCAGGATGTTCACTGTACCGGACTGCGCGCCCTTGACGCTGTTGGCCAAGGTATCGAACACCGACTTCAGCGAGTTACGCGCGGCATCGACCGCGCTGCCCATGCTGCCTGAGGTATCGACGATGAACGCAATGTTGTAGTCCTGACCCGGCGTCACATGCAGGCCACTGATGTCGGCAACGATGATGTCACTGGTGGTGGTGCCGGTGAAACTGTCGCTGTCGGTAGTCAGGTTGCTGGCGGTGTAGGTGTCCGGATAGACAGTTACCTTGATCGTGCCTTCGGTGGAGGCTTTGCTGCCGCCCACGCTTTCGGTAGCGGTCGAGGTGACCTTCACATCGAAACTGCCCTGGTAGTACGCCGGCGGCTTGATGCTCAGGCCGTTGAGGCTCCAGCCGGTGACGTCAACCGAAGTGGCGCCGACGGTTACGGTATGACCAGCGCCATCGCTGAGCACCGAACCTGCCGGAATGCCGTCCAGCTTGACGCTCAGGCTCTCGGAGCCGTCGGTGTCGGTCAGGTTGGTGGAAATGCCAACCAGCTTGACGGTGCCGTTCTCCGGCCCTTCGTTGAGCTTGTAGCCGTCGTAGTAGCCTTGGCCATCACTGCCATGGAAATCGGACACGGAAAGCCCGGCGTTACCCATCGCCGCAACGTTCGGGTACATCGGGATGGCCGAGCTGCTCAGGTCGGTCACCGGGCCGTTACCGACCTTGACGTTGATATCCAGGCTGCCCGGGCCGGACTGGTTGGCGTGGTAGATCTCCAGGGTGTAGTAGCCGCTGACAGGCGGCGAGAAGCTGCCGGAGATCGTACCGCCCGCCCCCCAGGTGGCGCCGACCACGCTGGTTTTGCCGATGTAGACCTGCAGGCTGTCATCGGCGGTGCCGCTGAAGGTGTAGGTCTGGCCGGCTTCCAGGTAGATCAGGCCGGAGGTCTTGGAGCCCGTACCGGCGGCAACGCTGCCGCCCGAATCGGCGCTGGTAACCTGCTCGGTCTTGCTGGCACTGCCAGAGTTGGCGAACACGTTCTTCAGCGCAGTACCGCTGATGCCGTTGCCGTTGGTGCCCAGGCCCGTGAGGCTGTTCCAGGTTTCCTTGGTCAGGCCAAGCGATTCGGGGGTGTTGCTGCCGATGTTCAGGCCAGGCTTGTCGGCTACAGGTGCAATATCGACCTTCAGCGTGGCCTCGCCACCAGCAGCGGCACCGTCGGTAGGCTTGTACTTGATCTGGGCATAGTCGGCCTGCTTGTTGCCGACGCCCGTTCCGCCATATCCGTCGATACCCGACTCGTTGGGTTTTGGCACGAACCGCAGGTTGCCGGCAGCGATGTCAGCCTGGCTGACGGTCTGGTTCTGGGCGACGTTGACCCAGGCGGTGCCGTTGAAGAGCTGCAGGGAACCCGCTGGCAGCTGGGTGAAGGTCACACCCAGGCTCGACAGGGCGCTGTCGACATCGGAAATGTTGAAGTCGTTCCAGGTCAGCACCAGCGGCGTGTCTTCGACGCCAGTGACGGCGCCGCCAGTGGCGACCGGTGCGTCGTTGACAGCGATCACATTCACCGTGGTCGTGGCGGTGTTCGAGGTATTGACGCCGTCGGTCACCGTCACGGTGATGATGCGAGGCGTGGTGCTCGGGTTCTCGCTGCTGTTGATGAAGGTGATGTTCTTGATCGCCTGGATATAGTCGGCCAGCGACGCAGCGCCGCTCAGGGTCAGGACTACCTTGCCGTCTGTGCTGTTGGCGTTGATCGTGATGCCGTTGACACTGTTGCCCAGGTTCAGCGCATCACCCGGCTGGCGGTTGGTCAGGGTGACCGTTGCGCCCGTCAGCTGCGAGCTGTCGAAGTCGGTGATAGTGACGTCCACATCGCCGATCGACACACCACTGCCTGGCTGGTTCTCGGTGAAGGTGGTCTGGTAGTCGGCTCCGGTCTTGCCGCTGGAGTCGTTGCCATCCAGGTCCAGAACCGGAGCTGGCTCGAATATCTGGGTGGTCACGCTGCCGGCGCTGGAGCTGATGTCGAGCTTCTCGAAGTTACCGCCAGTGGCCGAATCGATCTTGACCGTGAAGTGCTCGGTACCCTCGGTGGCGTTGTCCTTGAAGGTCGGGACGGTGAACGTTGCCTGCGAGCTGTTGGCCTTGATCACTACGGTAGCCACGCCGGTGTAGTCCGTGCCATCGGCCGCGGTGCCGGTGTAGGTCAGTTTGACGGTGACGTCGGTCTCGGCCTTGTTGGTCAGGTTCAGGACGTACGTGGCATTACCACCTTCGGCGACCGCGGCGGTGCCGCTGATGCTCAGGGTGGTGGTCTGGATGGTATCCGTGACCGCAGTGACCGCCGCCGTATCGCTGACGTTCAATTTCTCGAAGTTGCCACCGCTGGTTTCGGTGATCTTCGCCGAAACGTTGCCTGCATCGATATAGACGTCATCGGCTGGCGCCGGAACGGTCACGGAGCCGGAGAGCTTGCCCGCATCGATGCTGATCACAGCGCCGTTGCTCAGCTTGATGGTCATGTCGGTGCCAGCCTTGTTGGTCAGGGTGGCGGTGTAGGTGATCTGGCCACCTTCTGCGACGGTTGGCGTGGCGCTGAGGCTAAGGCCAGTGTGGTCGATGGTGTCGCTGACCTTGGTTACCGCATAGGCTCCACTGGTAGCCAGCAGCTCGAAGTCGCCGCCAGTGGTGCCATCGATCTTGGCCTGAACGGTACCGGCATCGATGTACACATCGTCGCTCGGCGCATCGATGGTGATCGAACCTTCTTTCTGACCCGCCGCGATGGTGATGGTCTCGCCGTTGCTCAGCTTGACGTTCAGCGCGGTACCCGCCGGGTTGGACAGCGTTGCGGTGTAGGTGATCTTGCCGCCTTCGGCCACGGTATCTGTCGCGGTCAGCGTGAGTGTGGTGACGTCCGGGGTCGCCGGGTTGTCGGTGACAGTGGTCACTGGCTCGCCAACAGCCACGGTCTTCTCGTAGTTACCACCCGAGATGTCGGTGATCTTGTTGGTCAGGTCCAGGTTGGTGTTATGGACGTTGTTCGGCGCGGTGAAGGGCACCGACGCCGACGACTCACCCACCGGAATGGTGATGGTCTGGCCGTTGGCCAGTTTCACCACCAGGTCCGAACCGGTGACCTTGTGGTTGACCGACGCGGTGTAGGTCACTACGCCGCCCTCGACCACACTTTGCGTGGCGGTCAGGGTCACGGTAGTGGTGTCGATGGTATCGGTGACCTTGGTCACAGCCGCAGTGCTGCTGACGTCCAGCTTCTCGAAGTCACCACCGGTGGTACCGGTAACGGTCACGCTCAGGTCTTCGGCATCGACATACACATCGTCGCTCGGCGCGTCGATGGTGATCGAGGCTTCCTTCGAACCGGCGGCGATGGTGATGGTCTCGCCGTTGCTCAGCTTGACGGTCAGCGCAGTACCCGCCGGGTTGGACAGCGTAGCGGTGTAGGTAATCTTGCCGCCTTCGGCCACGGTATCTGTCGCGATCAGCGTGAGCGTGGTGACGTCCGGGGTCGCCGGGTTGTCGGTGACAGTGGTCACTGGCTCGCCAACGGCCACGGTCTTCTCGTAGTTACCACCCGAGATGTCGGTGATCTTGTTGGTCAGGTCCAGGTTGGTGTTATGGACGTTGTTCGGCGCGGTGAACGGCACCGACGCCGACGACTCGCCCACCGGAATGGTGATGGTCTGGCCGTTGGCCAGTTTTACCACCAGGTCCGAACCGGTAACTTTGTGATTGACCGATGCGGTGTAGGTCACCACACCACCTTCAGCGACGGTCGAGGTCGCGGTCAGGGTCACGGTAGTGGTGTCGATGGTATCGGTGACCTTGGTCACAGCCGCAGTGCTGCTGACATCCAGCTTCTCGAAGTCGCCGCCGTTGGTGCTATCGATCTTGGCCTGAACGGTACCCGCATCGATGTACACATCGTCGCTCGGCGCGTCGATGGTGATCGAACCTTCTTTCTGACCCGCCGCGATGGTGATGGCTTCGCCGTTGCTCAGCTTGACGGTCAGCGCAGTACCCGCCGGGTTGGACAACGTTGCGGTGTAAGTGATCTTGCCGCCTTCGGCCACGGTATCTGTCGCAGTCAGCGTGAGCGTGGTGACGTCCGGGGTCGCCGGGTTGTCGGTGACAGTAGTCACTGGCTCGCCAACGGCCACGGTCTTCTCGTAGTTACCACCCGAGATGTCGGTGATCTTGTTGGTCAGGTCCAGGTTGGTGTTATGGACGTTGTTCGGCGCGGTGAACGGCACCGACGCCGACGACTCGCCCACCGGAATGGTGATGGTCTGGCCGTTGGCCAGTTTTACCACCAGGTCCGAACCGGTAACTTTGTGATTGACCGATGCGGTGTAGGTCACCACACCACCTTCAGCGACGGTCGAGGTCGCGGTCAGGGTCACGGTAGTGGTGTCGATGGTATCGGTGACCTTGGTCACAGCCGCAGTGCTGCTGACGTCCAGCTTCTCGAAATCACCACCGGTGGTACCGGTAACGGTCACGCTCAGGTCTTCGGCATCGACATACACATCGTCGCTCGGCGCGTCGATCGTGATCGAGGCTTCCTTCGAACCGGCGGCGATGGTGATGGCTTCGCCGTTGCTCAGCTTGACGGTCAGCGCAGTACCCGTCGGGTTGGACAACGTTGCGGTGTAGGTGATCTTGTCGCCTTCGGCCACGGTATCTGTCGCGGTCAGCGTGAGTGTGGTGACGTCCGGGGTCGCCGGGTTGTCGGTGACAGTGGTCACTGGCTCGCCAACAGCCACGGTCTTCTCGTAGTTACCACCCGAGATGTCGGTGATCTTGTTGGTCAGGTCCAGGTTGGTGTTATGGACGTTGTTCGGCGCGGTGAACGGCACCGACGCCGACGACTCACCCACCGGAATGGTGATGGTCTGGCCGTTGGCCAGTTTTACCACCAGGTCCGAACCGGTGACCTTGTGGTTGACCGACGCGGTGTAGGTCACTACGCCGCCCTCGACCACACTTTGCGTGGCGGTCAGGGTCACGGTAGTGGTGTCGATGGTATCGGTGACCTTGGTCACAGCCGCAGTGCTGCTGACGTCCAGCTTCTCGAAGTCGCCGCCGTTGGTGCTATCGATATTGGCCTGAACGGTACCCGCATCGATGTACACATCGTCGCTCGGCGCGTCGATGGTGATCGAACCTTCTTTCTGACCCGCCGCGATGGTGATGGTCTCGCCGTTGCTCAGCTTGACGGTCAGCGCAGTACCCGCCGGGTTGGACAGCGTTGCGGTGTAGGTGATCTTGCCGCCTTCGGCCACGGTATCCGTCGCGGTCAGCGTGAGTGTGGTGACGTCCGGAGTCGCCGGATTATCGGTGACAGAGGTCACTGGCTCGCCAACGGCCACGGTCTTCTCGTAGTTACCACCCGAGATGTCGGTGATCTTGTTGGTCAGGTCCAGGTTGGTGTTATGGACGTTGTTCGGCGCGGTGAACGGCACCGACGCCGACGACTCACCCACCGGAATGGTGATGGTCTGGCCGTTGGCCAGTTTTACCACCAGGTCCGAACCGGTAACTTTGTGATTGACCGATGCGGTGTAGGTCACCACACCACCTTCAGCGACGGTCGAGGTCGCGGTCAGGGTCACGGTAGTGGTGTCGATGGTATCGGTGACCTTGGTCACGGCTGCGCCGCTGTTTACATTCAGCTTCTCGAAGTCACCACCCGTGGTTTCGGTCACTTTGACCTGCAGTACTTCAGCATCAATGTAGACATCATCGCTTGGGGCGTCGACGATGACCGAAGCCTCCTTCGAGCCGGCGGCAATGGTGATGGTTTCACCGTTGCTCAGCTTGATCACCAGATCGGTGCCGGCCTTGTTGGTCAAGGTCGCGGTATAAGTGATCTTGCCACCCTCGGCAACCGTCGGTGTCGCACTCAGGGTAAGGTGGGTAATGTCCTTGGTGCCTGGTCCGTCGGTCACGGTCGTCACCGGCTCGCCAACGGCTACGGTCTTCTCGTAATTGCCGCCCGAGATGTCGGTGATCTTGTTGGTCAGGTCCAGATTAGTGTTGTAGGCATTGTCTGGCGCGGTGAAGGGCACCGACGCCGACGACTCACCCACCGGAATGGTAATGGTCTGACCGTTGGCCAATTTCACCACCAGGTCAGAACCGGTGACCTTGTGGTTGACCGACGCGGTGTAGGTCACCACACCACCCTCGACCACGCTTTGCGTGGCCGTCAAGGTCACGGTGGTAGTGTCGATGGTATCGGTGACTTTGGTCACGGCCGCCTTGCTGCTGACATCCAGCTTCTCGAAATTGCCACCCTTGGCATCGGCGATGGTCACGCTGAGGTCTTTGGCATCGATGTACACATCGTCGCCTGGGGCGTCGACGATGATCGAAGCTTCCTTCTGGCCTGCCGCGATGGTGATGGTTTCGCCGTTGCTCAGTTTGATGACCAAGTCAGTGCCGGCCTTGTTGGTCAAGGTGGCGGTGTAGGTGATCGTGCCACCTTCGGCCACTGTCGGTGTGGCAGAAAGCGTCAGGCAGGTAATATCCTCTGAGCCTGGGCCATCAGTAACCGTTGTACTGACTTCCGATTTGTCCAGGGTCAGCTTTTCAAACTTCCAGGCATCTGCACCGCTGACCGAGTCGATCGCATTTACTACAGGCTGAGCACCTACATAGACATCATTAGGCGCGGTAACGGTGATCGAGCCGGTGTTGCTGTTGGCCGGCACCACAACAACGGTCTTGCCGTCGCTGAGGGTGAAGTACAGCGGCGAGTGGTTGTTGATCGGCAGGCCGTCTTGGCTGGTCAGCGTGACGGTATAGGTAATTTCGCCACCCTCGGTGACGGAATCGGTAGCCGTCAGCTTGGCCACCACTTCGTTGATGGTGTCAGTCACTCCCACCGACGCGGCTCCGCCAAATTGCAGATTCTCGAAGGTGCTGCCTGCGGTATCGGTCGCCGACTTGAGGCCGACACTGATAGTGCCGGCGTCCTGGTAAACGTCGTCGCCCTGTACGGCATGGGTGTACTGCGCACTGGTTTCTCCCGCCTTGATCGTGACCTGGGCATCGTTGCTCAAGGTCACGACAAGATCGTGCGCCAGCACGGTGTTGACCTTCACGGTAAAGGTCGGGTTCTGGTTCTCGAGGACCGATACCTGGTCGGCCTCGATGCTAACCCACACAAGGTCACCACCAGAGCCTGGGGTGCCGGATTCATCAGTCACGGTGGTAGTGACCTCGGTTTTGTCCAAGGTCAGTTTCTCGAACTTCCATACATCAGCACCGCTGACCGAATCGATCGCATTGACTACCGGTGGATTGGCGCCCATGTAGACGTTGTCCGGCGCGGCAACGGTTATCGAACCGGTTGTACTGTTGGCCGGTACCTCAATAACGGTCTTGCCATCGCTGAGAGTGAAATACAGCGGCGACTGGATGTTGAGCGGCAGTCCATCCTTGCTGGTCAGCGTGACGGTGTAGGTAATTTCGCCACCTTCGGTTACGGACTCGGTAGCGGTCAGTTTGGCGACGACTTCACTGATGGTGTCCGAGATCTCAACGGTGGCCGGGCCTCCGAACGCCAGCTTCTCGAAGGTGGCACCCGAGACGGTGGCATCTGTCACGCTGAGCGTGACGGAGCCGGCATCCTGGATGACATCATCGCCTTGGGCTGCGGTCTTGTATTCCACTTCGGTCTTGCCGGCCTCAATGGTCACGGTGTCGCCGTTCGACAGAGTAACTGTCAACGGACGGTCCAGTGCCTGGCTTACCTTCACAGTAAAGGACGGCTGCTGGTCCTCTGTCACGTTGCCATTACTGACGATGCTTACGGTGACGGTATCGATACTGTCATTGATGACAGTCGATGCAGGCGTCGGGTCTGGCGTCAGCTGTTCGAAGTTGCCACCGGTCGCACCGGTAATCGTGGTGCTGACAGTCGAGCCGTTGTTGTAGACGTCGTTGGCCGGGGTTTCGAAGTCGACGCTGCCCTGGGTCTTGCCGGCTTCGACGGTGATGGTCTGGCCGTTGGACAGGGTCACGGTCACCGGGGTCTGAGCCGGGTTGCTCAGGGTCACGGTGTAGGTGATCACGCCGCCTTCGGTCACCGACGGGGTCGCCGTCAGGGTCGCGGTGGTGGTATCGACCGAGTCGTTGATCGTGGTCTGCGCCGGGGTCGGATTCGGCGTCAGCTGTTCGAAGTTGCCGCCGGTCGCACCGGTAATCGTGGTGCTGACAGTCGAGCCGTTGTTATAGACGTCGTTCGCCGGGGTCTCGAAGTCGACGCTGCCCTGGGTCTTGCCGGCTTCCACGGTGATGGTCTGGCCGTTGGACAAGGTCACGGTCACCGGGGTCTGAGCCGGGTTGCTCAGGGTCACGGTGTAGGTAATCACGCCGCCTTCGGTCACCGACGGGGTCGCCGTCAGGGTCGCGGTGGTGTTATCGACCGAGTCGTTGATCGTGGTTTGGGCCGGGGTCGGGTTCGGCGTCAGCTGTTCGAAGTTGCCACCGGTGGCGCTTTCGATGGTCACGCTGACAGTCGAGCCGTTGTTATAGACGTCGTTCGCCGGGGTCTCGAAGTCGACACTGCCCTGGGTCTTGCCGGCTTCGACGGTGATGGTCTGGCCGTTGGACAGGGTCACGGTCACCGGAGTCTGGGCCGGGTTGCTCAGGGTCACGGTGTAGGTGATCACCCCACCTTCGGTCACCGACGGAGTGGCCGTCAGGGTCGCGGTGGTGGTGTCGAGCGAGTCGTTGATCGTGGTCTGCGCCGGGGTCGGGTTCGGCGTCAGCTGTTCGAAGTTGCCACCGGTGGCGCTTTCGATGGTCACGCTAACGGTCGAGCCGTTGTTGTAGACGTCGTTGGCCGGGGTTTCGAAGTCGACGCTGCCCTGGGTCTTGCCAGCTTCCACGGTGATGGTCTGGCCGTTGGACAGGGTCACGGTCACCGGGGTCTGAGCCGGGTTGCTCAGGGTTACGGTGTAGGTGATCACGCCGCCTTCGGTCACCGACGGGGTCGCCGTCAGGGTCGCGGTGGTGGTGTCGACCGAGTCGTTGATCGTGGTCTGCGCCGGGGTCGGATTCGGCGTCAGCTGTTCGAAGTTGCCGCCGGTCGCACCGGTAATCGTGGTGCTGACAGTCGAGCCGTTGTTGTAGACGTCGTTCGCCGGGGTCTCGAAGTCGACGCTGCCCTGGGTCTTGCCGGCTTCCACGGTGATGGTCTGGCCGTTGGACAGGGTCACGGTCACCGGAGTCTGGGCCGGGTTGCTCAGGGTTACGGTGTAGGTGATCACCCCGCCTTCGGTCACCGACGGAGTGGCCGTCAGGGTCGCAGTGGTGGTATCGACCGAGTCGTTGATCGTGGTCTGCGCCGGGGTCGGATTCGGCGTCAGCTGTTCGAAGTTGCCGCCGGTCGCACCGGTAATCGTGGTGCTGACAGTCGAGCCGTTGTTGTAGACGTCGTTCGCCGGGGTTTCGAAGTCGACGCTGCCCTGGGTCTTGCCGGCTTCGACGGTGATGGTCTGGCCGTTGGACAGGGTCACGGTCACCGGGGTCTGAGCCGGGTTGCTCAGGGTCACGGTGTAGGTGATCACGCCGCCTTCGGTCACCGACGGGGTCGCCGTCAGGGTCGCGGTGGTGGTATCGACCGAGTCGTTGATCGTGGTCTGCGCCGGGGTCGGGTTCGGCGTCAGTTGCTCGAAGTTGCCGCCGGTCGCACCGGTAATCGTGGTGCTGACAGTCGAGCCGTTGTTATAGACGTCGTTGGCCGGGGTCTCGAAGTCGACGCTGCCCTGGGTCTTGCCGGCTTCCACGGTGATGGTCTGGCCGTTGGACAGAGTCACGGTCACCGGGGTCTGAGCCGGGTTGCTCAGGGTTACGGTGTAGGTGATCACGCCGCCTTCGGTCACCGACGGGGTCGCCGTCAGGGTCGCGGTGGTGTTATCGACCGAGTCGTTGATCGTGGTCTGGGCCGGGGCCGGGTTCGGCGTCAGCTGTTCGAAGTTGCCGCCGGTCGCACCGGTAATCGTGGTGCTGACAGTCGAGCCGTTGTTGTAGACGTCGTTCGCCGGGGTCTCGAAGTCGACGCTGCCCTGGGTCTTGCCGGCTTCGACGGTGATGGTCTGGCCGTTGGACAGGGTCACGGTCACCGGGGTCTGAGCCGGGTTGCTCAGGGTCACGGTGTAGGTGATCACCCCGCCTTCGGTCACCGACGGAGTGGCCGTCAGGGTCGCGGTGGTGGTGTCGACCGAGTCGTTGATCGTGGTCTGGGCCGGGGCCGGGTTCGGCGTCAGTTGCTCGAAGTTGCCGCCGGTGGCGCTTTCGATGGTCACGCTAACGGTCGAGCCGTTGTTGTAGACGTCGTTGGCCGGGGTTTCGAAGTCAACGCTGCCCTGGGTCTTGCCAGCTTCCACGGTGATGGTCTGGCCGTTGGACAAGGTTACGGTCACCGGGGTCTGAGCCGGGTTGCTCAGGGTTACGGTGTAGGTGATCACCCCGCCTTCGGTCACCGACGGAGTGGCCGTCAGGGTCGCGGTGGTGGTGTCGACCGAGTCGTTGATCGTGGTCTGGGCCGGGGCCGGGTTTGGCGTCAGTTGCTCGAAGTTGCCGCCGGTGGCGCTTTCGATGGTCACGCTAACGGTCGAGCCGTTGTTGTAGACGTCGTTGGCCGGGGTTTCGAAGTCAACGCTGCCCTGGGTCTTGCCAGCTTCCACGGTGATGGTCTGGCCGTTGGACAAGGTTACGGTCACCGGGGTCTGAGCCGGGTTGCTCAGGGTTACGGTGTAGGTGATCACCCCGCCTTCGGTCACCGACGGAGTGGCCGTCAGGGTCGCAGTGGTGGTATCGACCGAGTCGTTGATCGTGGTCTGCGCCGGGGTCGGGTTCGGCGTCAGCTGTTCGAAGTTGCCGCCGGTCGCACCGGTAATCGTGGTGCTGACAGTCGAGCCGTTGTTGTAGACGTCGTTCGCCGGGGTCTCGAAGTCGACGCTGCCCTGGGTCTTGCCAGCTTCCACGGTGATGGTCTGGCCGTTGGACAGGGTCACGGTCACCGGAGTCTGGGCCGGGTTGCTCAGGGTTACGGTGTAGGTGATCACCCCGCCTTCGGTCACCGACGGAGTGGCCGTCAGGGTCGCAGTGGTGGTGTCGACCGAGTCGCTGATCGTGGTCTGCGCCGGGGTCGGGTTCGGCGTCAGTTGCTCGAAGTTGCCGCCGGTCGCACCGGTAATCGTGGTGCTGACAGTCGAGCCGTTGTTGTAGACGTCGTTCGCCGGGGTCTCGAAGTCGACGCTGCCCTGGGTCTTGCCAGCTTCCACGGTGATGGTCTGGCCGTTGGACAGGGTCACGGTCACCGGAGTCTGGGCCGGGTTGCTCAGGGTTACGGTGTAGGTGATCACGCCGCCTTCGGTCACCGACGGGGTCGCCGTCAGGGTCGCGGTGGTGTTATCGACCGAGTCGTTGATCGTGGTCTGGGCCGGGGCCGGGTTCGGCGTCAGCTGTTCGAAGTTGCCGCCGGTCGCACCGGTAATCGTGGTGCTGACAGTCGAGCCGTTGTTGTAGACGTCGTTCGCCGGGGTCTCGAAGTCGACGCTGCCCTGGGTCTTGCCGGCTTCGACGGTGATGGTCTGGCCGTTGGACAGGGTCACGGTCACCGGGGTCTGAGCCGGGTTGCTCAGGGTCACGGTGTAGGTGATCACCCCGCCTTCGGTCACCGACGGAGTGGCCGTCAGGGTCGCGGTGGTGGTGTCGACCGAGTCGTTGATCGTGGTCTGGGCCGGGGTCGGGTTCGGCGTCAGTTGCTCGAAGTTGCCGCCGGTCGCACCGGTAATCGTGGTGCTGACAGTCGAGCCGTTGTTGTAGACGTCGTTCGCCGGGGTCTCGAAGTCGACGCTGCCCTGGGTCTTGCCAGCTTCCACGGTGATGGTCTGGCCGTTGGACAGGGTCACGGTCACCGGAGTCTGGGCCGGGTTGCTCAGGGTTACGGTGTAGGTGATCACGCCGCCTTCGGTCACCGACGGGGTCGCCGTCAGGGTCGCGGTGGTGGTATCGACCGAGTCGTTGATCGTGGTCTGGGCCGGGGCCGGGTTCGGCGTCAGCTGTTCGAAGTTGCCGCCGGTCGCACCGGTAATCGTGGTGCTGACAGTCGAGCCGTTGTTGTAGACGTCGTTCGCCGGGGTCTCGAAGTCGACGCTGCCCTGGGTCTTGCCGGCTTCCACGGTGATGGTCTGGCCGTTGGACAAGGTCACGGTCACCGGGGTCTGAGCCGGGTTGCTCAGGGTCACGGTGTAGGTGATCACCCCGCCTTCGGTCACCGACGGAGTGGCCGTCAGGGTCGCGGTGGTGGTGTCGACCGAGTCGTTGATCGTGGTCTGGGCCGGGGCCGGGTTCGGCGTCAGTTGCTCGAAGTTGCCGCCGGTGGCGCTTTCGATGGTCACGCTAACGGTCGAGCCGTTGTTGTAGACGTCGTTGACCGGGGTTTCGAAGTCAACGCTGCCCTGGGTCTTGCCAGCTTCCACGGTTATGGTCTGGCCGTTGGACAAGGTTACGGTCACCGGGGTCTGAGCCGGGTTGCTCAGGGTCACGGTGTAGGTAATCACGCCGCCTTCGGTCACCGACGGGGTCGCCGTCAGGGTCGCGGTGGTGTTATCGACCGAGTCGTTGATCGTGGTCTGGGCCGGGGTCGGGTTCGGCGTCAGCTGTTCGAAGTTGCCGCCGGTGGCGCTCTCGATGGTCACGCTAACGGTCGAGCCGTTGTTGTAGACGTCGTTCGCCGGGGTCTCGAAGTCGACGCTGCCCTGGGTCTTGCCGGCTTCGACGGTGATGGTCTGGCCGTTGGACAGGGTCACGGTCACCGGGGTCTGGGCCGGGTTGCTCAGGGTTACGGTGTAGGTGATCACCCCGCCTTCGGTCACCGACGGAGTGGCCGTCAGGGTCGCAGTGGTGGTGTCGACCGAGTCGTTGATCGTGGTCTGCGCCGGGGTCGGGTTCGGCGTCAGTTGCTCGAAGTTGCCGCCGGTCGCACCGGTAATCGTGGTGCTGACAGTCGAGCCGTTGTTGTAGACGTCGTTCGCCGGGGTCTCGAAGTCGACGCTGCCCTGGGTCTTGCCGGCTTCCACGGTGATGGTCTGGCCGTTGGACAGGGTCACGGTCACCGGAGTCTGGGCCGGGTTGCTCAGGGTTACGGTGTAGGTGATCACCCCGCCTTCGGTCACCGACGGAGTGGCCGTCAGGGTCGCAGTGGTGGTGTCGACCGAGTCGCTGATCGTGGTCTGCGCCGGGGTCGGGTTCGGCGTCAGTTGCTCGAAGTTGCCGCCGGTCGTACCGGTAATCGTGGTGCTGACAGTCGAGCCGTTGTTATAGACGTCGTTCGCCGGGGTCTCGAAGTCGACGCTGCCCTGGGTCTTGCCGGCTTCCACGGTGATGGTCTGGCCGCTGGACAAGGTTACGGTCACCGGGGTCTGAGCCGGGTTGCTCAGGGTCACGGTGTAGGTAATCACCCCGCCTTCGGTGACGCTTGGCGAAGCGGTCAAGGTCGCGGTGGTGGTGTCAACGGTATCGGTAACCTGAGTAACCGCTGGTGTTTGCGGCACAGTCACTATCAGCCCGCCGCCCCCGGTGGTGCCCGTTACGGTCGCCGAAATCTGGCCGCCGTCGATATACGGGGTATCGTTCGCGGGGACCACGACGTTTACACTCCCAGTGGTCTGCCCGGCCGGAATGACAATCACGGCACCGTTGGACAGGGTGACCACCAGGTTTGTGGTCGGCGCCTGGCCAACCGTAGCGGTATAAACGATTACGCCACCCGCTTCACTGATGGAAGAGGTAGCGCCCAGTACCAGGTCGGTAGCAACATTGGTATCGGTCGTCGGAGTAGTCACCTGGTTGTTGCTGGTGGTATCCAGCTGGCCAACCTCTTCGCCATCGAGCACGGCAGCAAAGCCCAGCCCATCA
The DNA here is from genome assembly GCF_023100865.1 of Pseudomonas sp. A2. Classification (NCBI taxonomy): domain Bacteria; kingdom Pseudomonadati; phylum Pseudomonadota; class Gammaproteobacteria; order Pseudomonadales; family Pseudomonadaceae; genus Pseudomonas; species Pseudomonas sp. A2. The sequence goes on along the minus strand of NZ_CP039127.1, from coordinate 214,262 downwards.
GTCGGAAAGCCGACGGTAGGGTCGACCCGGCCTGCGGTTTCTTCGAGCATGACAAAGCTGTGGCCACCGCCAAGTGCACCACCACCGCCCGCCGACGACGGGCCAGCCGCAGTTGCTTCAAGCTCGGTAGTCGGGTCGACACCGGCGGCGATCGCCTGTTGCAACTCTTCCACCGACGGCGCGGCCTGCGCGGTAGCCTGACTCAGGTCGGTGCTGCTGTCAGGCGCATCAGCGCTCCACTGGCTGTCTCGACCCAGGTCAAGCAAACGGCCGTCGGCCAGCTCCAAAGTAACTGCACCGCCTGGACCGGTGAGCACTTCTTCACCGGCCAGCAGGCGGTCCCCTTCAATCAGAACACGCCGAATGCCCTCTGGGGATACCGCAATAACCTGGCCAACAATACTTTTGACGATGGCTACAACGCTGCTCATTGGACTCTCCGTGTGACCCGATAGGTACTTCCCTGCCAGAGCGGCACTCGCAGACCACTTCAGGCGGAACTATGTTGATGATCTTTCGACGCTTATCGGCGTCAATATTCCGTCTATGACTTATTGGAATTGATTAAATGCCAAACTATTGACCTGCATTCTGCCATCCTAAACAATCGCCAATGTAATGTCACATTGATATTCGCATATTAACCATGTGCTTTCTGGGGACAAGTGTCATACATCACCTAAAGGCAGGCAACGCGACATATCAGAGCATCTTTCTCGGCGCTTAGGTGATGGTATCGGATGGGTCAGGACACCCTTTCATCGGCAATTGTCAAAATTCGAGCGTCAATTTACAAGTCACCTTCAGCTCGCTCAAATAATAGCTTTGTCAGAAGCACAAACCTTGCCTAAAGGGGGGCCGACGGTGACTGGAGACCGCGCAGAACCTGGGCCTTGTGACCGTTCGCGGCTCTCGGTAGCTAGTACAGTTGCACAGTAAGGGTGCCAATTTGCCGCAGATCAAAGAGATAGCGAACCACAGCGTAAATACTGCCAGCCCTAATACGAGAAAGCATCACCGCTTGTATAGACCAGGCATGTCAGAGAACGCTTTTCTAATAGATGAATTTTGCCTAATTAGTCGCGCAAGTTCGTCAACAAATCAGCGCCTGTTTCTTGACAATGGTGCAGAGCGATACCGCGACACTTCTGTCGCCAGCTGGATGGCAGGCTATGCTGAAAACTGATTCGACCTAGATGCTGACTGGATCAAAAATGAAACATCCACCACCCAGCACCGTCTGCCAGGAATGAAGACCGCAGAACTGTTTACTCAATACCGATTCAAGGCGACCATTAGCCGGTTGCCCAAGCGCCAGGGTGCCGTAGCCTCATGACCACTGCCTGGCAGCACGGGTGAGCCAGCCTGAACGGCGGCACACCCACCCCACCCACCACAAGGATGAAGAGAGCGCCGCGTGGAATCCGAAGTCAGTCGAGTCCAACTCAGCCACGATCCACGCAGTCAGCATGACGATCCCCTGCTGGATAGTCTGTTGAGCCTGTGTGTCCTGCACCAGAAACCTGCAAGCCGGGTCATGCTGACCACCGGCCTGCCGTTGCCGGCCCAGCGCCTGAGCCCCGAGTTGCTACCCCGCGCTGCCGCCAGGGCCGGTCTGCAGGGGCGCCTGCTGCAGCGTAAGCTGGAGCAGATCCCGAGCATCGCCATGCCAGCCATGTTGCTGCTCAAGGAAGGCCGCAGCGCCGTCCTGCTGGGCTGGGAGAACGAAGACACCGCACGCCTGTTGCTCAGCGAGAGCGATGGCGGCGAGGTGCATGTCAGCCGCGAAGCCCTGCAGAGCGATTACAGTGGTCGGGTATTCTTTGCCCAGCCGCAGCACAAGTTCGACGTCAACCACGGCAACCTCATCCCCCGGGCGAAGTCGTGGTTCCGCGATACCTTGCTGCGCAGCAAGTGGCTGTATATCGACGCCATCGCCGCCAGCCTGGTGATCAACCTGATCGCCCTGGCCGCGCCCCTGTTCGTGATGAACGTATATGATCGGGTGGTACCCAACCAGGCCACCTCGACCCTCTGGGTACTGGCCGTCGGTATCGCCGGCGCCTACATCTTCGACCTGATCCTCAAGGGCCTGCGCGGCTTGTGCCTGGACCTGGCTGGCAAAAAGACCGACCTGATCATTTCGGCAACGCTGTTCGAACGTATCGTCGGCATGTCGATGAAGTACCGCCCTGCGAGGGTCGGCAGCTTTGCCCAGAACATTCATGAGTTCCAGGGCCTGCGTGACTTCCTCGCTTCGCTGACCTTGACCAGCCTGATCGACCTGCCGTTCACCGTCCTTATTCTGATTGTCATCGCCATCATTGGCGGGCACCTGGTGTGGATCCCGATCATCGCCTTCCCACTGGCCTTGGGCATCGGCTACGCACTGCAACGACCACTGATGGCGACCATGGAACGGACCATGGCCTTGGCTTCGGAGCGCCAGTCCAGCCTGATCGAGACCCTTGCCGGCCTGGATGCGGTAAAGGTCAACAACGCCGAAAGCGAACGCCAGTACATGTGGGAGCAGACCCTCGGTACCCTCAGCCGCCTGGAACTGCGGGTGAAAGTGCTGTCGAGTCTGGCGATGAACATCACCCTGCTGATCCAGCAACTGGCAGGCGTGGCAATGATCTGCGTCGGCGTATACCTGATCATCGACGGCAACCTGAGCATGGGCGGCCTGGTAGCCTGCTACATGCTCAGCGGCCGCGCCCTCGGGCCGCTGGGCCAGCTCAACGGCCTGCTCGCCCGCTATCAGCAAGCCAAGGTGACCATGGTCTCCACCGACCACATGATGGAACTACCGCAAGAGCGCAACTTCGAAGAACGCCCGCTGAGCCGCAAGGTGCTGCAGGGCAGCGTCGAGTTCCGCGGGGTCGATTTCACCTATCCGAACCAACAGAACCAGGCCCTGAAGAACATCAACCTCACCATCCGCCCCGGCGAGAAGGTGGGCATTATCGGCCGCAGTGGCTCGGGCAAGAGCTCGTTGGCCAAGCTCATCGTCGGCCTGTACGAAGCCGACGGCGGCTCGCTGCTGGTCGACGGCGTGGACATTCGCCAGATCGACGTCAGCGAACTGCGCCACAACATCGGCTACGTGCCGCAAGACATTCAGCTGCTGGCCGGTACCCTGCGCGATAACCTGGTCAGCGGGGCCCGCTACATCGAGGATGAGTTGATCCTGCAGGCTGCTGAACTGGCAGGCGTACATGAATTCGCCCGGTTGCACCCGGACGGCTACGAGCTGCAGGTGGGTGAGCGCGGGCAGAACCTGTCCGGCGGCCAGCGACAGAACGTCGCCCTGGGCCGTGCGCTGTTGCTCAACCCGCAGATCCTGCTGCTGGACGAACCGACCAGCGCCATGGACAACACCGGCGAAGAACGCCTCAAGCAGCGGCTGCAGGCGGTAGTGGAAGGCAAGACGATGCTACTGGTAACTCACCGTGCCTCGCTGCTGTCACTGGTGGACCGACTGATCGTGATCGATCGCGGGCAGATTGTCGCCGACGGCCCGAAAGCCGCGGTCATGGATGCGCTGAAGAAGGGGCAGATCAGTGTTGCATAAGCTGGATGTAGGGCAATTCAAGGAAGGCCTGCGGCGCTATTTCAAAGGGTCCGATTCACTGGGCGGGCAGCCGCTGCCAGAGGTCAACAAGGCCCTGATCGAGGATGCGCCGCGAGTCGTGCGGCTGACCATCTGGGGCGTGATCCTGTTCTTCGTGTTCCTGATCGTGTGGGCCAGCGTCGCGCCCATCGACGAAGTTACGCGGGGTGAAGGCAAGGCCATTCCGTCGTCCAAGGTGCAGAAGATTCAGAACCTGGAGGGGGGCATCGTCGCCGAGATCTTCGCCAAGGAAGGGCAGATCGTCGAAGTGGGCCAGCCATTGCTGCGCCTGGATGAAACCCGATTCGCCTCCAACGTGGGTGAAACCGAGGCCGACCGCCTGGCCATGGCTTTGCGCGTCGAGCGCTTGAGTGCCGAAGTGGGCGATACCCCGTTGAAGATCGATGAGGAACTGCGCAAGGCCGCGCCAAGCCAGGCAGCAAGCGAAGAGTCGCTGTACCAGAGCCGGCGCCAGCAACTGCAGGACGAGATTGGTGGCTTGCAGCAACAACTGGTCCAGCGCCAGCAGGAACTGCGCGAGTTCAGTTCAAAGCGCGCCCAGTATGCCAACAGCCTGGAACTGTTGCGTAAAGAGATCAGCATGTCCGAGCCACTGGTGGCAACCGGCGCAATCTCGCAGGTTGAAGTGCTGCGCCTGCGTCGTGCCGAGGTGGAGAACCGCGGTCAGCTGGACTCCACAGCGCTGGCTATCCCGCGTGCCGAGGCGGCCATTCGCGAGGTGCAAAGCAAGATCGAAGAGACCCGTGGCAAATTCCGCAGCGAAGCGCTGACCCAGCTGAACGAAGCGCGCACAGAGCTGAACAAAGCCACGGCGACCAGCAAGGCGCTGGATGATCGCGTGCACCGCACCATGGTTACTTCGCCGGTACGCGGTATCGTCAAGCAACTGCTGGTGAATACCATTGGCGGGGTGATCCAGCCGGGCAGCGATATCATAGAAATCGTGCCGCTGGACGACTCACTGGTCATCGAGGCGAAGATCCTGCCCAAGGACATCGCCTTCCTGCACCCTGGTCAGGAAGCGACGGTCAAGTTCACGGCCTATGACTACACCATCTACGGTGGGCTGAAGGCCAAGCTGGAGCAGATCGGTGCCGACACCATCACCGATGAAGACAAGAAGACCACCTATTACCTGATAAAGCTGCGCACCGACCGCAGCCACCTGGGCACTGACGAGAAGCCGCTGCTGATCATTCCGGGGATGGTGGCGACGGTCGATATCATGACTGGCAAGAAGACCATCATGAGCTACCTGCTCAAGCCGATCATGAAGGCGCGTTCGGAGGCGTTGCGCGAGCGTTAAAAAGCACACTCATCGCCGCGACCCACACTGTGGGAGCGGCCTTGTGTCGCGAAAGGGCCGCAACGCGGCCCCAGGCAGCAGTAGCACTGCAATCACCGGGGGCTGCTGCGCAGCCCTTTCGCGACGCAAGACCGCTCCCACATGTACAGCGCCAGGCTCCGGAAAGCTGATCAACCGGCTAACACGAAAACCGGTCAGCGCCAGGGTGCAGGCTCACCAACCAACTGCCCCTGAATCCCGCCTACACCCATCTCCCGCAACACCAACCGCTCACCTTCCGTCTCGACCCGCTCGGCAATCAGCGGCAGGTCGATACTGTGTGCGGCACGCTGGACCGCTTCGATGAACAGCCGCTTGTGCTGCTCTTGGTCAATGTTGCGGATGTAGCTGCCATCGATCTTCAGGTATGCCAGGCCCAGGTGCGCCAGGTTGCCGATCATGCTGAAACGCCCACCAAAGCGTTGCAGCGCCAAGCCGAAGCCAAGCGCGTGCAGGCGCCGGGTGAGTTGTTCCAGAACCGCCTGCTCAGGCAACTGTTCCTCGCCAATTTCGAAAACCAGCCGCGGGCCAAGCGCCGTGTTCTGGCCCAGAAGCTCGAAGACACGCTGGAGGGCCTTGGGGTCGGCCAGGGTGGCGGCGGACAGGTTCAGCGCCAACACCTGTTCATGCCCTCGAAGGTGCGCCAGCACCTTCTCCAACACCAGCACATCAAGCCGCGGCATCCAGCCGAAGCGCTCCAGCCAGGGCAGGAAGCGGCCTGCCGGCAGCGCCTCGCCCTGGCCATCCTGCAAACGCGAAATCACCTTGTGGTGCAGTACCCGTTGTACAGAAGCGCAATCTACGACTGGCTGGAAGAACAGTTCGAATTGCCCATTATTGAATGCCTGGTCCAGCCGCTCATGCCAGACATGCTGACTATCCGCAGCAACTGCGGCCACACCTTGTTCAAGGCATACCCAACCCGGTGTTGGCTGGTTCTCGGCGCGTGCCAGCGCCTCGTCGGCAAGCTTCAGCAATGCCTGTGGTGAATCACCGGGGCTGAACGGCGCCAGGCCGATACAGGCCACCGGGTCTACATCACTAGCGCCTGTTTCGTGCAGGCTGTGCAGCGTTGCTTCCAAGGCCTGGGCAAGCTGTACCGCCTCTTCATGCACCATGCCCGGCGCCAACACGGCGAACTCGCCCCCGCGGCTGCGGGAAATCAGGTCGTTGGTTTCCGGGTAGCTGGCACAGGTGCGACGCAACTGCTCACCCACAGCCTGGAGCAACTGGTCGGTACGCTGGCCGCCAAGACGGGCGTTCAACCCCGCCAGCCCCTGGACCCGCAGCAACAGCAGGTAGCCGGCGCGCGCTTCTTCCAGGTTGCTCACCCGGGTGTTCAACTGCATCTCGAAATAACGGCGGTTGGAGAGCCCGGTCAGGCTGTCCTGGTAGGACTCGGCACGCAGCCGCTCACTGCGCTCGGCCTGCTCGGTGAACAGTGCCTTGAGCTTCTCGACCATCTGGTTCATCGCCTGCACTACCCGACGCAGCTCCGGTGTGCGCGGCAACTCAGGCAGGCTGAGGAATTCGCGGCGGGCAATGGCGTGGGACTGCTCGACCATGTAATCCAGCGGCCGTAACTGGCGACGCAGGAGCAAGGCGCCGAGTACGGCGCTGGCCGCGCCACACAGCAGCAGCCAACCCAGGCTGCCCAGGGCGCTTTGCCAGAGCTTGGCAATGGCGAACATCGGGTGGCTGATCACCTCAACACGCGCAGCCTGCTGCCAGCCACGGCTGACGATGGCGTCGCCGCCGGCAGCTTCCAGGCCGATCAGGCCCACGAACCAGCGCGGTACACCGCCGGGGTCCGGCTCGGCGTGGCGCTCTACCAGCACGGCATTGGAGCCTAGGTCGACAACCTTGATGCTTGAGTAGTAACCACTGTCGAAGATCGAACTGACCATCAGCTCGACCATCGCCGGATCATCAATATTCGGCGTCAGCGACAGCGCCAGCGCTGTCGCCGCATCCTGGGCGTGCGAGCGCAACTGGTTGACGTACTGGCTGCGCGAGCTTTCCAGGCTGACCATGAAACTGCCACTGAAGGCGACCACCAGGAACAGGCAAATGGCCAACAGCAATTGTTTGAACAGTGACATCTGTGCTCCTTCAGTAAACCGGCTCGGCCGGGAACCCTTCGGCCTGCATTTTCTTCAGCAAATCCTGCCAGCGTGACAGCCGCTTGGTATCGCCGACCTTCTTGTTGCCTGCGGCGCCCGTCAGCCACAAACCCTCACCATTGAAGGCGTACACCGGCAGCAGGTCGGTACGCTGGCTTGCCGGCTTGATGGCATCCATTAGGCTGTCGAGTACCAATGGTTGAGCCTGTGGGCTTGAATAATAGGTCAGGACCATGTGCGCCCGGTTCTGCCGCAGCGCCTTTACGTAGGTAATGCGCAGCTTTTCACTGGGAATACCCATGCGCCGCAGGCTGAAATACTTGGCGATGGCGTAGTCCTCGCAGTCTCCTGCACCCTTGATCAGCGCCTGCACCGGCGTGGCCCAATAGTCGACCTCGTGCCACAGGTCGATGTCCTCTACATAGCGCAATTGCTGGTTGAAGAAGCGGTTGACCACCTGCAATCGCTCAAGCTCCGTACCCTGCTTCTGCGTAGCCATCAGGCTCTGCCAGGCATCGATACGGCCCTGCCCGGGGCCCAAGGGGCCATACAGGGCCTGCGACTTGCGGCTGATCTGGGAAAAGTCCCAATCCGCGTGCAGCCCGCCCAGCAGCAGGCTGCCCAGCAGCGCAGCAAGGCCGACACGTTGCACAACGGTTTTGAGCATCCAGGATATCGCCACTGCCAAGCCCTGTTCAGGCCAGTCGAAAGCAGCGATGGTGCGGCCTGCAACGGCAAAAGACAATGGCATCCTGCGATCATGCACCCGCCGGTCAGTCGACCTACACTTTCTGGTTATAACCTTGTGTGGGCTGCTTCCTTTGCCCTTCGACTTCATCCACCATAGCCGCGCTTTTGGGGGCGCCTGCTCCATTAGGTATACAGGTTTGACACCCCCAAGAGCTGTTACTAGCTTCATTGGATCCAACTTTAGTCATCGTTGAGGCAGACGTCGCGTGGCCGAGAAAATCAAATTGAGCAATGTGCTGGCCAGCGAGCAGCTGTTGCCGCACCAGGCCCGTGGCGTGATCGAAGAACGCCTGCGTAGTGCCATTCTTGATGGCCGTTTGCCCCCTGGTACTGCCATCCGCCAACAAGAGCTCGCTACCTTGTTCGGTGTAAGCCGCATGCCCGTTCGCGAAGCCCTGCGCCAGCTCGAAGCGCAATCACTGCTGAAAGTGGAAATGCACAAGGGCGCGGTTGTTGCACCGCTGATCGGCGAGGATGCGGTGGACACCTATGCCCTGCGCGTGCTGCTTGAGACCGAGGCACTGCGCCAGTCCATTCCGCTGCTCAATGCCAACGACATCGCCAGTGCCCGCGGGTATATCCAGCAACTGGAAAACGAAACCCGTCACGCCGAAATCGGCCGCCTCAATCGACTGTTCCACATGTCGCTGTACAGCAAGGCGCCGAACAAGAAGCTGCTGCGCCTGATCGAGGACGAATTGAACGAGGAAGAGCGCTTCCTGCGGTTTCATCTTTCGTCCATGGGCCTGGGCAAGCTCACCCAGGACGATCACAACGCACTGGCGGATGCGGCTGGCGACAAGCTGGTGGATGAAGCAGTAACGGTGCTGGAACGGCACCTGAATAACGCATCGCGGGTAATCCGCAAGTACCTGGATACACAACGGAGCCGCTAGCGAGCAGTGACTGCATCAAGGTGCGGTCGAATAGGTTGCAAATTGATCTGCCCTTGTCAACAATGAGACTAATTATCATTCATGTCCATTGGTGGCAGCGCCCTCCCATGCCCAGCAACGATTCCGTGCAAACGCTCTACAGTGACCACCACGGTTGGTTGCATGCCTGGCTACGCAGCAAGCTGGGCAACGCCGCCGATGCCGCAGACCTGGCTCAGGACACCTTCGTACGCCTGTTGCAACGTCGCGAACATCTGCAACTGAACACACCCCGGGCTTTCCTGAGAACGGTTGCGCGTGGGCTCGTGATCGACCACTGGCGGCGCGAGGAACTGCACAGGGCCTATCTCGAGGCGCTGGCACAGTTGCCGGAAGCGCAGGCCCCTTCGGCCGAAACCCGTGAGCTGCTGCTGGAATTGCTGGAGCGCATCGCGCGCATGCTCGAAGGCCTCAAGCCCAAAGTACGTCGTGCATTCCTGCTTGCCCAATGCGAGGGGCTGAAGCACCAGGCGATCGCCGACCAGATGGGGATCTCGGTGCGTACCGTGGAGCGCTATATCGCCGACGCGCTCTACCATTGCTACTTGCTGCGCTACGCCGACGAGTGTTGACGCAATGACCGCTTCACAGCCCGGCGCTACAGCAGTCAAGCAGGCCATCCAGTTGATGCTGAGGCTGCGCGAGAGCGGGCATGCCCCTGCCCTGCAACAAGAGTGCAGGCAATGGCGCACTGCCCACCACGAACACGAGCAGGCTTGGCAACGAGTAATTCACCTGCATCAGGACCTCGACCTGCGTGCCATACCCGTTGCCGGGCTGGCTTTGCAAACCCTGGAGACCAGCCAGCGCCGCCTGCATCGTCGGCAGGCGCTGAAACTGCTTGGCGGCGTTGCCATGGTAGGGACGGCGGCATGGCTGGGAAAAGACCTCGATGCGGTCAACGCCTGGACATCAGACTACGCCACCGGCACGGGCGAACGACGCAGCTTTGCGCTTCCCGATGGCTCGCAGATGCAGCTCAACACCCGCAGTACCGTCGACCTGGCCTTCAATGACCAGCAGCGCCTGGTCCGCCTGAAGCAGGGGGAATTGATGATTGCCTGCAACCCGCAGCGTTCCTTGCTTGTAGAAACTCGTGACGCGTTACTGGAAGGGTTCGAAGGACGCTTTGTGGCGCGTCAGGACAGCGACTGCACGCAGGTCAGTGTCAGCCATGGCAGGGTGGCGATACACCGGCCTGACAATGGCCAGCTGCAATGGATCGAAAGCGGCCAGAACTGGTGCTTGGATGCGCAAGGTACACACTGGCTCGAGCAGGTGGACATGGATGCGATGGCCTGGACCGAGGGCCTGATCGTCACCCGGGACATGCGCCTGTTCGACTTCCTCTCTCAGGTCAGCCGTTATCGCCATGGTTACCTGGGCTGCAGCGACGATATTGCCGATTTGCGCCTGTCGGGTGTATTCCGCCTCGAAGACCCGGAGCAACTGCTGCAACTGCTGCCACGGACGCTGCCCGTGCGGCTTCGCCAACGTACACGCTGGTGGGTTCGCGTGGAGGGGTTGGCCTGATCTGACGGGGGCTGTTGCGTTCAGGGCTGCTATGCATGCAGCCCATCGCCGGCAAGCCAGCTCCCACAGGGATCGCACAAGGCCTGAGGGCTATGCGATCCCTGTGGGAGCTGGCTTGCCGGCGATGGGGCGCGTAGCGACCCCAACAACTTTTTTGACGGGTTTTGAATGCCGGTCCGGCTAGGACAGTAAGCGACACCTCCTGCCCTCACACTTCAACGGACCCCCTCATGCCTACCGCTCCCGCGCATATGCGCATGTTTACCGCGAATGATTTTCGATCTGTCTTGCACTCAGTATATTTACGCAAAGCAGTCCGGGCTGCCCTGTTTGGCACCTCCTTGGGCCTGACAGCCGTCACACCACTGTCCATAGCAGCAGAAACGGCCCAGGTAAGCCACCACTACGCGATCCCGGCCGGCCAGTTGGATGAGGTGCTCAACCAGTTCGCCCGCCAGGCTGGCATCACCCTGTCGAGCACACCCTAGCTCACCCAAGGCTTGCAGTCGAATGGCCTGCAGGGGCAGTACTCTACCGATCAGGCACTGCGCCAGTTGCTAAATGGCAGCGGCCTGGGAGCCGTTAACCAGAACGGCCGCAGCTACGTGCTGCAGGTACAACCCCAAGGCGCTGCATTGTCATTGCCAGACACCGATGTCCGTAGCTTCACACTTGGCAATGCATTGGGCAGCATGGAGGGTTACAACGCTACCCACAGTCACGTGGCGACCAAGACCAGCATGCCGCTGGTAGAGACATCACAATCGGTCTCGGTGGTTACCCGACAGCAGATGGACGACCAAGGCTCACAAACGGTTGCCCAAGCCATGCGCTACACACCTGGGGTACTGACCAACCCCTACGGGGCGACCCATCGTTATGACTATGTGGCCATGCGTGGCTTCAACGACGGCTCGGTAGACAACATCTACGTCGACGGGCTCAAGTCGATGGGAGACAACGGCACCTACAGCACCATGCAGGTGGACCCGTACTTCCTGGAGCGCATCGATATCCTCAAGGGACCGTCTTCGGTACTGTATGGCCGTAGCTCGCCAGGAGGCCTGGTGGCACTGACCACCAAGAAGCCGCTGTTCACCCCCTACCATCAAGTCCAGGCCACCCTCGGTACCCAAGGCCAGCGCGGCATGGGTTTCGATTTCAGCGGCCCCGTGGATGACGACAAGCGTATCGCTTATCGCCTGACAGGCCTGGCGGATGCTTCCGACACGCAGTTCGACCACAACAAGGAAGAACGCTACGCCATCGCGCCGGCCGTCAGCATCGACTTCAGCGAAGACACTTCGCTGACCATGCAGGCCTACCTGCAACATGACCCCAACGGCGGCTATCACGGCGGTAACCCCGCAGATGGCATGCTGCACAAGCGCAACGGCTTGCGCCTTTCGGACCATTTCTTCGAAGGCGAGCCGGGTATCGACAACTACGAGCGTACCCAACAGTCCTTCAGCTATCAGTTCGAGCATCGCTTCAACGATGTGTTCACGGCACGCCAGAACTTCCGCTATCAGGATTCCGACGTGTCGATGGACCAGGTGTATTCCGCTGGCTGGGCGGATGCCGACAGCAATATCCTCAACCGCGCCTATACCGGCGGCGACGAACGCCTGCATTCGTACATCATCGACAACATGCTGCAGGCGGAATTCTTCACCGGGGCCGCCAAACACACCTTGCTGCTGGGCACCGACTACCAGCGACGCAAGGCTGACGTGGCCTGGCGTTATGGCACAGTCGATCCGTTGGATGCAGGCAACCCGCAGTACGGCAACGGCAACCTTCAGGTGCTGGGCGAGAACCGCTACCAGCGGCGCTTGCAGCAAACGGGCGTTTACCTGCAGGACCTGGTGGAGCTGGACCAATGGCGCTTCTCGTTGGGGCTGCGCCAGGACTGGGTGAAAGTGTCCGAGGAGAATCGCGACAGCAACACAAAGGTCAGTGACCAGCGCTCCAGGTTCACTACCCGCGCAGGAGTGCTTTACCTGTTCGAGAACGGCATTGCTCCCTATTTCAGCTACTCGGAGTCGTTCAACCCCAATACCGTGTCCGACCAGGAAGGACGCCCTCTGGCACCGACCGAAGGCACTCAATGGGAGGCTGGCATCAAGTATCAGCCGCCGGGTAGCGACAATCTGTTCACCGCATCGGTGTTCCGCATCGAGCAAGAGAACCTGGCCTCGAAGCAGCCTGACGAGGACTTCTATCGCCCTGTAGGGCAAGTTCGCTCACAGGGGCTTGAACTGGAGGCCCATGTGCAACTGACCGACAGCTTGAAGCTGCTGGGCGGCTATACCTTTACCGATATCGAGTACGCAAAGTCGATGCCCAGCCTGGTGTCCGGCAACCTGGATAACAAGGGCAATTCGCCAACCCAGGCACCGAAACAGATGTTCTCGCTTTGGGCTGACTACAACTTCCACCAGGGGGCCCTGGATGGCCTGCGCTTGGGTGGTGGGGTGCGGTATGTGGGGTACAGCTGGGTGGATGCGGAAAACAGTATGAAGGTGCCCTCCTATACCCTGTTCGACGCCTCGATCGGCTATGACCTGGGCAAGGTCGGGCTGCGGGGGATGGATGTGCGCTTGAACGCCAACAACCTTACCAATGAAAGCTACATCACTTCGTGTGCCAGCTTGAACTACTGCTACATGGGTGAAGAGCGCAATGTCAGTGCCACGGTCAGCTATCAGTTCTGACCTGATTGCGACGCACACAAGCCCTGGTTTTTTTCGGCCCTGAAAGACAAAGCCCCTGTCTGCATCGCAGACAGGGGCTTTGGATTTGAATCTTGACGATGACCTACTCTCACATGGGGAAGCCCCACACTACCATCGGCGATGCATCGTTTCACTGCTGAGTTCGGGATGGGATCAGGTGGTTCCAATGCTCTATGGTCGTCAAGAAATTCTGTGTGCTGGCCCGTCCCTCGGACGTACCTGCGAATCTCTGTAGTTCCTACTTAAAGACAAAACCCCTACCTGCATGCGCAGATAGGGGTTTTGCGAAATGAATCTTGACGATGACCTACTCTCACATGGGGAAACCCCACACTACCATCGGCGATGCATCGTTTCACTGCTGAGTTCGGGATGGGATCAGGTGGTTCCAATGCTCTATGGTCGTCAAGAAATTCTGTTGCCAGAATGTCCAGATGGACAGCCCAGCGAATTCGGATATGCGATATTTGTGATGTTGCGAACTTTCGGTTGTTTCGTCTTCACCACCGCAATCTGCGCTAGCAAATTGCTTGGGTGTTATATGGTCAAGCCTCACGGGCAATTAGTATTGGTTAGCTCAACGCCTCACAGCGCTTACACACCCAACCTATCAACGTCGTAGTCTTCGACGGCCCTTCAGGGGATTCAAGATCCCAGTGAGATCTCATCTTGAGGCAAGTTTCCCGCTTAGATGCTTTCAGCGGTTATCTCTTCCGAACATAGCTACCCGGCAATGCCACTGGCGTGACAACCGGAACACCAGAGGTTCGTCCACTCCGGTCCTCTCGTACTAGGAGCAGCCCCTCTCAAATCTCAAACGTCCACGGCAGATAGGGACCGAACTGTCTCACGACGTTCTAAACCCAGCTCGCGTACCACTTTAAATGGCGAACAGCCATACCCTTGGGACCGGCTTCAGCCCCAGGATGTGATGAGCCGACATCGAGGTGCCAAACACCGCCGTCGATATGAACTCTTGGGCGGTATCAGCCTGTTATCCCCGGAGTACCTTTTATCCGTTGAGCGATGGCCCTTCCATACAGAACCACCGGATCACTAAGACCTACTTTCGTACCTGCTCGACGTGTTTGTCTCGCAGTCAAGCGCGCTTTTGCCTTTATACTCTACGACCGATTTCCGACCGGTCTGAGCGCACCTTCGTACTCCTCCGTTACTCTTTGGGAGGAGACCGCCCCAGTCAAACTACCCACCATACACTGTCCTCGATCCGGATAACGGACCTGAGTTAGAACCTCAAAGTTGCCAGGGTGGTATTTCAAGGATGGCTCCATGAGAACTGGCGTCCCCACTTCAAAGCCTCCCACCTATCCTACACAAGCAAATTCAAAGTCCAGTGCAAAGCTATAGTAAAGGTTCACGGGGTCTTTCCGTCTAGCCGCGGATACACTGCATCTTCACAGCGATTTCAATTTCACTGAGTCTCGGGTGGAGACAGCGCCGCCATCGTTACGCCATTCGTGCAGGTCGGAACTTACCCGACAAGGAATTTCGCTACCTTAGGACCGTTATAGTTACGGCCGCCGTTTACCGGGGCTTCGATCAAGAGCTTCGCTTGCGCTAACCCCATCAATTAACCTTCCGGCACCGGGCAGGCGTCACACCCTATACGTCCACTTTCGTGTTTGCAGAGTGCTGTGTTTTTAATAAACAGTCGCAGCGGCCTGGTATCTTCGACCGGCATGGGCTTACGGAGCAAGTCCTTCACCCTCGCCGGCGCACCTTCTCCCGAAGTTACGGTGCCATTTTGCCTAGTTCCTTCACCCGAGTTCTCTCAAGCGCCTTGGTATTCTCTACCTAACCACCTGTGTCGGTTTGGGGTACGGTTCCCAGTTATCTGAAGCTTAGGAGCTTTTCTTGGAAGCATGGTATCAACCACTTCGTCGCCTGAAGGCAACTCGTCATCAGCTCTCGGCCTTGAAATCCCGGATTTGCCTAAGATTTCAGCCTACCACCTTAAACCTGGACAACCAACGCCAGGCTGGCCTAACCTTCTCCGTCCCTCCATCGCAATAACTGGAAGTACAGGAATATTAACCTGTTTTCCATCGACTACGCTTTTCAGCCTCGCCTTAGGGACCGACTAACCCTGCGTCGATTAACGTTGCGCAGGAAACCTTGGTCTTTCGGCGTGCGAGTTTTTCACTCGCATTGTCGTTACTCATGTCAGCATTCGCACTTCTGATACCTCCAGCAAGCTTCTCAACTCACCTTCACAGGCTTACAGAACGCTCCTCTACCGCGTCATCAAAGATGACACCCGTAGCTTCGGTGCATGGTTTGAGCCCCGTTACATCTTCCGCGCAGGCCGACTCGACTAGTGAGCTATTACGCTTTCTTTAAAGGGTGGCTGCTTCTAAGCCAACCTCCTAGCTGTCTAAGCCTTCCCACATCGTTTCCCACTTAACCATGACTTTGGGACCTTAGCTGACGGTCTGGGTTGTTTCCCTTTTCACGACGGACGTTAGCACCCGCCGTGTGTCTCCCATGCTCGGCACTTCCAGGTATTCGGAGTTTGCATCGGTTTGGTAAGTCGGGATGACCCCCTAGCCGAAACAGTGCTCTACCCCCTGGAGTGATACATGAGGCGCTACCTAAATAGCTTTCGAGGAGAACCAGCTATCTCCGAGCTTGATTAGCCTTTCACTCCGATCCACAGGTCATCCGCTAACTTTTCAACGGTAGTCGGTTCGGTCCTCCAGTCAGTGTTACCTAACCTTCAACCTGCCCATGGATAGATCGCCCGGTTTCGGGTCTATACCCAGCGACTAAACGCCCTATTAAGACTCGCTTTCGCTACGCCTCCCCTATTCGGTTAAGCTCGCCACTGAATATAAGTCGCTGACCCATTATACAAAAGGTACGCAGTCACCTAACAAAGTAGGCTCCCACTGCTTGTACGCATACGGTTTCAGGTTCTATTTCACTCCCCTCTCCGGGGTTCTTTTCGCCTTTCCCTCACGGTACTGGTTCACTATCGGTCAGTCAGTAGTATTTAGCCTTGGAGGATGGTCCCCCCATATTCAGACAAAGTTTCTCGTGCTCCGTCCTACTCGATTTCATTGACAAGAGATTTTCGTGTACGGGGCTATCACCCACTATGGCCGCACTTTCCAGAGCGTTCCACTAATCTCAAATCAACTTAAGGGCTGGTCCCCGTTCGCTCGCCACTACTAAGGGAATCTCGGTTGATTTCTTTTCCTCAGGGTACTTAGATGTTTCAGTTCCCCTGGTTCGCCTCTTGCACCTATGTATTCAGTACAAGATACTCAGCTTGTGCTGAGTGGGTTCCCCCATTCAGAGATCTCTGGATCACAGTCTGTTTGCCGACTCCCCAAAGCTTATCGCAGGCTACCACGTCTTTCATCGCCTCTGACTGCCAAGGCATCCACCGTATGCGCTTCTTCACTTGACCATATAACCCCAAGCAATCTGGTTATACTGTGAAGACGACATTCGCCGAAAATTCGCATGTTGCTCTTTCGAGCAGAACTCACAAATTTTACCTTAGCCTGATTAACCAGCAGTGAAACTGGCTATCAGTCTATATCTATCACATATCCGAATTTTTAAAGAACGATCTGACAAAAGTCAGAAATCAACATTCGATGCGAATGCTCATTTCTGAGTTTGATCAAGTAAAACAAGTGGTGGAGCCAAGCGGGATCGAACCGCTGACCTCCTGCGTGCAAGGCAGGCGCTCTCCCAGCTGAGCTATGGCCCCGCATATTGGTAGGTCTGGGCAGATTTGAACTGCCGACCTCACCCTTATCAGGGGTGCGCTCTAACCAACTGAGCTACAGACCTAAGGGTAAAACTTTGGGTCTTGATCGTCTTCAACCATGAATCAAGCAATTCGTGTGGGAGCTCATCAGCAGGCTGATGTCGTCGATTAAGGAGGTGATCCAGCCGCAGGTTCCCCTACGGCTACCTTGTTACGACTTCACCCCAGTCATGAATCACACCGTGGTAACCGTCCTCCCGAAGGTTAGACTAGCTACTTCTGGTGCAACCCACTCCCATGGTGTGACGGGCGGTGTGTACAAGGCCCGGGAACGTATTCACCGCGACATTCTGATTCGCGATTACTAGCGATTCCGACTTCACGCAGTCGAGTTGCAGACTGCGATCCGGACTACGATCGGTTTTGTGAGATTAGCTCCACCTCGCGGCTTGGCAACCCTCTGTACCGACCATTGTAGCACGTGTGTAGCCCAGGCCGTAAGGGCCATGATGACTTGACGTCATCCCCACCTTCCTCCGGTTTGTCACCGGCAGTCTCCTTAGAGTGCCCACCATAACGTGCTGGTAACTAAGGACAAGGGTTGCGCTCGTTACGGGACTTAACCCAACATCTCACGACACGAGCTGACGACAGCCATGCAGCACCTGTGTCAGAGTTCCCGAAGGCACCAATCCATCTCTGGAAAGTTCTCTGCATGTCAAGGCCTGGTAAGGTTCTTCGCGTTGCTTCGAATTAAACCACATGCTCCACCGCTTGTGCGGGCCCCCGTCAATTCATTTGAGTTTTAACCTTGCGGCCGTACTCCCCAGGCGGTCAACTTAATGCGTTAGCTGCGCCACTAAAATCTCAAGGATTCCAACGGCTAGTTGACATCGTTTACGGCGTGGACTACCAGGGTATCTAATCCTGTTTGCTCCCCACGCTTTCGCACCTCAGTGTCAGTATCAGTCCAGGTGGTCGCCTTCGCCACTGGTGTTCCTTCCTATATCTACGCATTTCACCGCTACACAGGAAATTCCACCACCCTCTACCGTACTCTAGCTCGCCAGTTTTGGATGCAGTTCCCAGGTTGAGCCCGGGGCTTTCACATCCAACTTAACGAACCACCTACGCGCGCTTTACGCCCAGTAATTCCGATTAACGCTTGCACCCTCTGTATTACCGCGGCTGCTGGCACAGAGTTAGCCGGTGCTTATTCTGTCGGTAACGTCAAAACAGCAAGGTATTAGCTTACTGCCCTTCCTCCCAACTTAAAGTGCTTTACAATCCGAAGACCTTCTTCACACACGCGGCATGGCTGGATCAGGCTTTCGCCCATTGTCCAATATTCCCCACTGCTGCCTCCCGTAGGAGTCTGGACCGTGTCTCAGTTCCAGTGTGACTGATCATCCTCTCAGACCAGTTACGGATCGTCGCCTTGGTGAGCCATTACCTCACCAACTAGCTAATCCGACCTAGGCTCATCTGATAGCGCAAGGCCCGAAGGTCCCCTGCTTTCTCCCGTAGGACGTATGCGGTATTAGCGTTCCTTTCGAAACGTTGTCCCCCACTACCAGGCAGATTCCTAGGCATTACTCACCCGTCCGCCGCTGAATCAAGGAGCAAGCTCCCGTCATCCGCTCGACTTGCATGTGTTAGGCCTGCCGCCAGCGTTCAATCTGAGCCATGATCAAACTCTTCAGTTCAATACTGCTTGGGTTTTTAAGAAACCCTAAACTTGGCTCAGCAATCTCAAATGACTATGTGATTTCTCGCATGGCCACTTGTGATGCTGATAATCTTTGTGACTATCAGTCCGTACTCACAAGCACCCACACGAATTGCTTGATTCGATTTGTTAAAGAGCGTTTGGTTAAGAGCGTTTCGTCTCAACCGAGGCGCGCATTCTACGCTTTCCTCATTTGCTGTCAAGCGTTTATTTTGAAGTTTTTTGCGAGAAACTCGTTTAACTTCAGACACTTAACTCGCTTCGATCTCTCGTCGCGGGAGGTGAATAATACAGCACTCAGAAACGCTGTCAACCACCTTTTTACCACCACCGGCTGGCCTTCAGCCTACCAGGAGAAGCGATAGCTTCTACTTAAAGACAAAACCCCTACCTGCATGCGCAGATAGGGGTTTTGCGAAATGAATCTTGACGATGACCTACTCTCACATGGGGAAACCCCACACTACCATCGGCGATGCATCGTTTCACTGCTGAGTTCGGGATGGGATCAGGTGGTTCCAATGCTCTATGGTCGTCAAGAAATTCTGTTGCCAGAATGTCCAGATGGACAGCCCAGCGAATTCGGATATGCGATATTTGTGATGTTGCGAACTTTCGGTTGTTTCGTCTTCACCACCGCAATCTGCGCTAGCAAATTGCTTGGGTGTTATATGGTCAAGCCTCACGGGCAATTAGTATTGGTTAGCTCAACGCCTCACAGCGCTTACACACCCAACCTATCAACGTCGTAGTCTTCGACGGCCCTTTAGGGGATTCAAGATCCCAGTGAGATCTCATCTTGAGGCAAGTTTCCCGCTTAGATGCTTTCAGCGGTTATCTCTTCCGAACATAGCTACCCGGCAATGCCACTGGCGTGACAACCGGAACACCAGAGGTTCGTCCACTCCGGTCCTCTCGTACTAGGAGCAGCCCCTCTCAAATCTCAAACGTCCACGGCAGATAGGGACCGAACTGTCTCACGACGTTCTAAACCCAGCTCGCGTACCACTTTAAATGGCGAACAGCCATACCCTTGGGACCGGCTTCAGCCCCAGGATGTGATGAGCCGACATCGAGGTGCCAAACACCGCCGTCGATATGAACTCTTGGGCGGTATCAGCCTGTTATCCCCGGAGTACCTTTTATCCGTTGAGCGATGGCCCTTCCATACAGAACCACCGGATCACTAAGACCTACTTTCGTACCTGCTCGACGTGTTTGTCTCGCAGTCAAGCGCGCTTTTGCCTTTATACTCTACGACCGATTTCCGACCGGTCTGAGCGCACCTTCGTACTCCTCCGTTACTCTTTGGGAGGAGACCGCCCCAGTCAAACTACCCACCATACACTGTCCTCGATCCGGATAACGGACCTGAGTTAGAACCTCAAAGTTGCCAGGGTGGTATTTCAAGGATGGCTCCATGAGAACTGGCGTCCCCACTTCAAAGCCTCCCACCTATCCTACACAAGCAAATTCAAAGTCCAGTGCAAAGCTATAGTAAAGGTTCACGGGGTCTTTCCGTCTAGCCGCGGATACACTGCATCTTCACAGCGATTTCAATTTCACTGAGTCTCGGGTGGAGACAGCGCCGCCATCGTTACGCCATTCGTGCAGGTCGGAACTTACCCGACAAGGAATTTCGCTACCTTAGGACCGTTATAGTTACGGCCGCCGTTTACCGGGGCTTCGATCAAGAGCTTCGCTTGCGCTAACCCCATCAATTAACCTTCCGGCACCGGGCAGGCGTCACACCCTATACGTCCACTTTCGTGTTTGCAGAGTGCTGTGTTTTTAATAAACAGTCGCAGCGGCCTGGTATCTTCGACCGGCATGGGCTTACGGAGCAAGTCCTTCACCCTCGCCGGCGCACCTTCTCCCGAAGTTACGGTGCCATTTTGCCTAGTTCCTTCACCCGAGTTCTCTCAAGCGCCTTGGTATTCTCTACCTAACCACCTGTGTCGGTTTGGGGTACGGTTCCCAGTTATCTGAAGCTTAGGAGCTTTTCTTGGAAGCATGGTATCAACCACTTCGTCGCCTGAAGGCAACTCGTCATCAGCTCTCGGCCTTGAAATCCCGGATTTGCCTAAGATTTCAGCCTACCACCTTAAACCTGGACAACCAACGCCAGGCTGGCCTAACCTTCTCCGTCCCTCCATCGCAATAACTGGAAGTACAGGAATATTAACCTGTTTTCCATCGACTACGCTTTTCAGCCTCGCCTTAGGGACCGACTAACCCTGCGTCGATTAACGTTGCGCAGGAAACCTTGGTCTTTCGGCGTGCGAGTTTTTCACTCGCATTGTCGTTACTCATGTCAGCATTCGCACTTCTGATACCTCCAGCAAGCTTCTCAACTCACCTTCACAGGCTTACAGAACGCTCCTCTACCGCGTCATCAAAGATGACACCCGTAGCTTCGGTGCATGGTTTGAGCCCCGTTACATCTTCCGCGCAGGCCGACTCGACTAGTGAGCTATTACGCTTTCTTTAAAGGGTGGCTGCTTCTAAGCCAACCTCCTAGCTGTCTAAGCCTTCCCACATCGTTTCCCACTTAACCATGACTTTGGGACCTTAGCTGACGGTCTGGGTTGTTTCCCTTTTCACGACGGACGTTAGCACCCGCCGTGTGTCTCCCATGCTCGGCACTTCCAGGTATTCGGAGTTTGCATCGGTTTGGTAAGTCGGGATGACCCCCTAGCCGAAACAGTGCTCTACCCCCTGGAGTGATACATGAGGCGCTACCTAAATAGCTTTCGAGGAGAACCAGCTATCTCCGAGCTTGATTAGCCTTTCACTCCGATCCACAGGTCATCCGCTAACTTTTCAACGGTAGTCGGTTCGGTCCTCCAGTCAGTGTTACCTAACCTTCAACCTGCCCATGGATAGATCGCCCGGTTTCGGGTCTATACCCAGCGACTAAACGCCCTATTAAGACTCGCTTTCGCTACGCCTCCCCTATTCGGTTAAGCTCGCCACTGAATATAAGTCGCTGACCCATTATACAAAAGGTACGCAGTCACCTAACAAAGTAGGCTCCCACTGCTTGTACGCATACGGTTTCAGGTTCTATTTCACTCCCCTCTCCGGGGTTCTTTTCGCCTTTCCCTCACGGTACTGGTTCACTATCGGTCAGTCAGTAGTATTTAGCCTTGGAGGATGGTCCCCCCATATTCAGACAAAGTTTCTCGTGCTCCGTCCTACTCGATTTCATTGACAAGAGATTTTCGTGTACGGGGCTATCACCCACTATGGCCGCACTTTCCAGAGCGTTCCACTAATCTCAAATCAACTTAAGGGCTGGTCCCCGTTCGCTCGCCACTACTAAGGGAATCTCGGTTGATTTCTTTTCCTCAGGGTACTTAGATGTTTCAGTTCCCCTGGTTCGCCTCTTGCACCTATGTATTCAGTACAAGATACTCAGCTTGTGCTGAGTGGGTTCCCCCATTCAGAGATCTCTGGATCACAGTCTGTTTGCCGACTCCCCAAAGCTTATCGCAGGCTACCACGTCTTTCATCGCCTCTGACTGCCAAGGCATCCACCGTATGCGCTTCTTCACTTGACCATATAACCCCAAGCAATCTGGTTATACTGTGAAGACGACATTCGCCGAAAATTCGCATGTTGCTCTTTCGAGCAGAACTCACAAATTTTACCTTAGCCTGATTAACCAGCAGTGAAACTGGTCATCAGTCTATATCTATCACATATCTGAATTTTTAAAGAACGATCTGACAAAAGTCAGAAATCAACATTCGAACTGAATGTTCATTTCTAAGTTCTGACAAGCTACTGCCTACGGCGAAAGTGGTGGAGCCAAGCGGGATCGAACCGCTGACCTCCTGCGTGCAAGGCAGGCGCTCTCCCAGCTGAGCTATGGCCCCGTATTCTACGGCTGAACCATGTAATGGTAGGTCTGGGCAGATTTGAACTGCCGACCTCACCCTTATCAGGGGTGCGCTCTAACCAACTGAGCTACAGACCTATAACAGGGTCGCGTTACAGCATCGTCTTTTACAATGAATCAAGCAATTCGTGTGGGAGCTCATCAGCAGGCTGATGTCGTCGATTAAGGAGGTGATCCAGCCGCAGGTTCCCCTACGGCTACCTTGTTACGACTTCACCCCAGTCATGAATCACACCGTGGTAACCGTCCTCCCGAAGGTTAGACTAGCTACTTCTGGTGCAACCCACTCCCATGGTGTGACGGGCGGTGTGTACAAGGCCCGGGAACGTATTCACCGCGACATTCTGATTCGCGATTACTAGCGATTCCGACTTCACGCAGTCGAGTTGCAGACTGCGATCCGGACTACGATCGGTTTTGTGAGATTAGCTCCACCTCGCGGCTTGGCAACCCTCTGTACCGACCATTGTAGCACGTGTGTAGCCCAGGCCGTAAGGGCCATGATGACTTGACGTCATCCCCACCTTCCTCCGGTTTGTCACCGGCAGTCTCCTTAGAGTGCCCACCATAACGTGCTGGTAACTAAGGACAAGGGTTGCGCTCGTTACGGGACTTAACCCAACATCTCACGACACGAGCTGACGACAGCCATGCAGCACCTGTGTCAGAGCTCCCGAAGGCACCAATCCATCTCTGGAAAGTTCTCTGCATGTCAAGGCCTGGTAAGGTTCTTCGCGTTGCTTCGAATTAAACCACATGCTCCACCGCTTGTGCGGGCCCCCGTCAATTCATTTGAGTTTTAACCTTGCGGCCGTACTCCCCAGGCGGTCAACTTAATGCGTTAGCTGCGCCACTAAAATCTCAAGGATTCCAACGGCTAGTTGACATCGTTTACGGCGTGGACTACCAGGGTATCTAATCCTGTTTGCTCCCCACGCTTTCGCACCTCAGTGTCAGTATCAGTCCAGGTGGTCGCCTTCGCCACTGGTGTTCCTTCCTATATCTACGCATTTCACCGCTACACAGGAAATTCCACCACCCTCTACCGTACTCTAGCTCGCCAGTTTTGGATGCAGTTCCCAGGTTGAGCCCGGGGCTTTCACATCCAACTTAACGAACCACCTACGCGCGCTTTACGCCCAGTAATTCCGATTAACGCTTGCACCCTCTGTATTACCGCGGCTGCTGGCACAGAGTTAGCCGGTGCTTATTCTGTCGGTAACGTCAAAACAGCAAGGTATTAGCTTACTGCCCTTCCTCCCAACTTAAAGTGCTTTACAATCCGAAGACCTTCTTCACACACGCGGCATGGCTGGATCAGGCTTTCGCCCATTGTCCAATATTCCCCACTGCTGCCTCCCGTAGGAGTCTGGACCGTGTCTCAGTTCCAGTGTGACTGATCATCCTCTCAGACCAGTTACGGATCGTCGCCTTGGTGAGCCATTACCTCACCAACTAGCTAATCCGACCTAGGCTCATCTGATAGCGCAAGGCCCGAAGGTCCCCTGCTTTCTCCCGTAGGACGTATGCGGTATTAGCGTTCCTTTCGAAACGTTGTCCCCCACTACCAGGCAGATTCCTAGGCATTACTCACCCGTCCGCCGCTGAATCAAGGAGCAAGCTCCCGTCATCCGCTCGACTTGCATGTGTTAGGCCTGCCGCCAGCGTTCAATCTGAGCCATGATCAAACTCTTCAGTTCAATACTGCTTGGGTTTTTAAGAAACCCTAAACTTGGCTCAGCAATCTCAAATGACTATGTGATTTCTCGCATGGCCACTTGTGATGCTGATAATCTTTTTGACTATCAGTCCGTACTCACAAGCACCCACACGAATTGCTTGATTCGATTTGTTAAAGAGCGTTTGGTTAAGAGCGTTTCGTCTCAACCGAGGCGCGCATTCTACGCTTTCCTCATTTACTGTCAAGCGTTTATTTTGAAGTTTTTTGCGAGAAACTCGTTTAGCTTCAAACACTTGACTCGCTGCGATCTCTCGTAGCGGGAGGCGAATCATACAGCGTTTAGAAGCGCTGTCAACCACCATCTCAACCGCTGCCGATCATTCGATCGAAGCGCTCCTGACACTACCTGAATCGCCTAACTAATTGATTTACAAGAAGTTTTACGCTTCGACTACGTCAGAAGTGGGGCGCATTATAAGGGGATTCGAAACCGCGTCAACCCTTAATTTCAAGAAACCTTGATATCGCTGAAAAGCAAAGCGGGGAGGCCTGACGGCCACCCCGCTTTTCACCAAGGCCAAACGTCCTTAAAGCACACCGGCACTGCGCAGCCGCTGCACCTCACCGGCATCCAGCCCCAATACATCCTCCAGCACCACCTCGGTATGCTCACCCAGCAGCGGCGGCGCCCGACGGTACTCCACCGGCGTATCCGACAGCCGTATCGGGCTCGCCACCTGCGGCACACTCCCCGCCAACGGATGCGGAATGCTTACCGCCAATCCGCGCGCCAGCACCTGCGGGTCCTGGAACATCTGCGCCAGGTCATTGATAGGCCCGCACGGCACACCTGCAGCCTCCAGTTGGCTCACCCATTCCGCCGTGGTCTTGAACACCGTGGCCTGGCGAATCAGAGGAATCAGCTCGGCCCGGTTGGCAACCCGCAGCTTGTTGGTAACGAAACGCGGGTCGTCCGCCCACTGCGGCTGCCCGGCCACCTCGGCGAACTTGCGGAACTGGCTATCGTTGCCCACGGTAAGGATGAAGTCGCCATCCGCCGTCGGAAAATCCTGATAAGGCACGATATTGGGGTGCGCATTACCCAGGCGACGAGGCGGGTTGCCCGTGGTCAGGTAGTTCATCGCCTGGTTCGCCAGGCAGGCCACCTGCACATCGAGCAACGCCATGTCGACATGCTGACCCACCCCGGTCTGCTCGCGATGGGCGAGGGCAGCGAGGATCGCCACCGTGGAATACAACCCGGTAAGGATGTCGGTCAGCGCCACCCCTACCTTGACCGGCCCCGCACCTTCCTCACCTTCCGGGCGGCCGGTCAGGCTCATCAGCCCGCCCAACCCCTGGATCATGAAGTCATAACCCGCGCGCCTTGCATAAGGCCCGGTCTGCCCGAACCCGGTGATGGAACAATAGATAAGCTGCGGGTTGATCGCCTTCAGGCTCTGGTAGTCCAGACCGTAGGCAGCCAACCCACCAACCTTGAAGTTCTCGATGACGATATCGGACTTCGCCGCCAACTCACGCACCAGGCGCTGCCCCTCGGCCTGTGTGAAGTCGATGGTAACCGAGCGCTTGTTGCGGTTGGCCGACAGGTAATAGGCCGCCTCACTGGTGTTCTCACCCTCGGCATCCTTGAGGAAGGGCGGCCCCCATGAGCGGGTATCGTCACCACTGCCAGGGCGCTCGACTTTGATCACATCGGCACCAAGGTCAGCGAGAATCTGGCCAGACCATGGGCCGGCCAACACGCGAGAAAGGTCCAGCACCCGCAGATGTGATAGCGCGCCCATGGGCTGGCTCCTTATCAATAGAAGGCCTGGATGCCGGTCTGCGCACGCCCCAGGATCAGTGCATGCACATCGTGAGTACCTTCATAGGTGTTGACCACCTCCAGGTTGACCAGGTGACGAGCCACGCCGAACTCATCGGAAATGCCATTGCCACCCAGCATGTCACGCGCCATGCGAGCAATATCCAGCGCCTTGCCACAGGAGTTGCGCTTCATGATCGACGTGATCTCCACTGCAGCTGTGCCTTCGTCCTTCATCCGCCCCAGACGCAGGCAGCCCTGCAGTGCCAGGGTGATTTCCGTCTGCATGTCGGCCAGCTTCTTCTGGATCAACTGGTTGGCAGCCAACGGGCGACCGAATTGCTGACGGTCCAGGGTGTACTGACGCGCGGTGTGCCAGCAGGCTTCCGCAGCGCCCAGCGCACCCCACGAGATGCCATAGCGGGCGGAGTTCAGGCAGGTGAACGGGCCTTTGAGGCCGCGTACATCCGGGAAGATGTTTTCCTCCGGCACGAATACGTTATCCATGACGATTTCGCCAGTGATGGAGGCGCGCAGGCCGACCTTGCCGTGAATCGCCGGCGCGCTGAGACCTTGCCAACCCTTTTCCAGAACAAAGCCGCGGATATCACCCGCATCGTCCTTGGCCCAGACCACGAATACGTCGGCGATCGGGCTGTTGGTGATCCACATCTTGCTGCCAGTCAGGCGGTAGCCGCCGTCGACCTTCCGGGCACGAGTAATCATCGAACCCGGGTCGGAGCCGTGGTTGGGCTCGGTCAGGCCGAAGCAACCGATCCACTCGCCGCTGGCCAGTTTGGGTAGGTACTTCTGCTTTTGTGCCTCGGTACCGAACTCGTTGATTGGCACCATCACCAGCGACGACTGCACACTCATCATCGAACGATAACCCGAGTCGATGCGCTCTACCTCGCGAGCAATCAGGCCATAGCACACGTAGTTCAGGCCACTGCCACCGTACTGCTCGGGAATCGTGGCGCCCAGCAACCCGACCTCACCCATTTCACGGAAGATCGCCGGGTCGGTCTGTTCATGACGGAAGGCCTCGAGCACACGCGGGGCCAGCTTGTCCTGGGCGAACTGATAAGCGCTGTCACGCACCATGCGCTCTTCTTCAGTGAGCTGCTGATCGAGCAGCAGCGGGTCGATCCAGTTGAAGCTTGCTTTACCGGCCATGAGCGAAATCCTCGAAATAGGGGGCAGTTTCTTGTGCCTTTGAGCCTAGGCCTGATCGGCCGCCGGGACAAACGAGGATTGCGCACCAATTAGTGATAATTTGTCACTTCGTAAATCGGCAAAACGCCATATTGACAGCCTTACGAGTGAGGTTGACGTACATGCGCCGCAAGATCCCCAGTACCGCCGCTCTGGTTTGCTTCGAGGCGGCGGCGCGCCACGAGAGCTTTACCAAGGCCGCCCAGGAACTCGCCCTGACCCAGGGTGCCGTCTGTCGACAGATAGGCGGCCTGGAAGCCTTCCTCAATGTGGAACTGTTCCGCCGCTCGCGCCGCGGCGTGAAGCTGACCGAAGCCGGCCTTTCCTACAGCCGCCAGGTGGCCGCCCAACTGGACGCGGTAGAGCGCGACACCTTGTCGGTAATGCGCCAGCAGGGCGCAAACGTGATCGAGCTGGCCGTGGTACCCACCTTTGGTACCCAATGGCTGCTACCACGGCTAAAGGACTTCCAGCAGCGCCACCCTGAGGTCACGGTCAACCTCACCAACCGCACCCGGCCATTCCTGTTTGCCGACACCACCTTCGATGCCGCTATCTACTTCGGCGATGCCGACTGGTCCGGCACCCAGTCGCACCGGCTGATGGGGGAAAACCCGGTACCGGTGTGCAGCCCGGCGCTGCTGGGCGGGCAGGGCATACTCGACGCTCAGCGTATTGCCCAACTGCCCCTGCTGCAGCAGAGCACGCGCCCCTATGCCTGGCGGCAATGGTTCGGCAGCGTCGGCATGAATGTGGAACGCGACATGACAGGCCCGCGCTATGAACTATTCTCGATGCTCGCCCAGGCGGCCATGCATGAGATGGGCATCGCCCTGATTCCACCGTTCCTGATCCAGCGCGAGTTGGAGGAGGGTAGGTTGGTGGTCGCTAACAGGCATGCCCTGAGTAGTGACAAGGCCTACTATCTGATGATTCCGGAGCGCAAAGTGGAGTCGGCTTCGCTACGCGCCTTCCGTGACTGGCTGGTAAGCCAGGCCCAGGCGTACACGGCCAAGACGTGAGCAGGCACGATAAATTGACTCCGTAGTCAATTATTTTTAACACCTACAGATATATGTATTTGTCGCATATACATAAACTGTTATGCAGGAGCAAAAATCCGCTTTAACCCTGCTTACGGCGCGGCTTCGCGGGTTATTTTGCGACATTCACCAAGCCGTAAGCGAATCAACCGCAAATTTTTTGTTTTTTTCTCCTAATCTGCCAATAGCCTATGTTTGACAGGCTGCAGCCTGACCGTTGCGACATACGGTCACAGGGTGACTTGTAGTTTTGACTTCGTTTCGCTCCAGAACCGGTT
This sequence comes from Pseudomonas sp. A2, assembly GCF_023100865.1. Classification (NCBI taxonomy): domain Bacteria; kingdom Pseudomonadati; phylum Pseudomonadota; class Gammaproteobacteria; order Pseudomonadales; family Pseudomonadaceae; genus Pseudomonas; species Pseudomonas sp. A2. The sequence goes on along the minus strand of NZ_CP039127.1, from coordinate 185,783 downwards.
GAAGGCCTCTGGCTTCGTCTGCAAAATGCTTCGCCCGCCCGGGATTCGGCGGGTCGGCGCTCCACAGCCGCCCCAGCGCACCATCCGAAGTGCGCTGGCTTTTAAAAAGACAAAAGGTCACCGCAGGAGAAATAGTCGTGCACATTGGTGTTCCTCTCGAGACGCAGACCGGTGAGACAAGGGTCGCTGCGACCCCGGAAACCATCAAGAAACTGATTGGCCAGGGCCATCAGGTCACCGTCCAACGGGGGGCAGGGCTCAATGCCAGCATTCCGGACAGTGCCTATGAGGCCGTGGGTGCTTCCCTGGGGAGTGCAGCCGATGCCTACGGCGCCCAATTGGTGCTCAAAGTGGTCGCCCCCAACGACCAGGAACTGGCCCTGATCAACAGTGGCAGCCTCCTGGTGGGCATGCTCAACCCCTTCAACAGCGAGCTGATCGGCAAGATGGCCGAGCGCGGCATTACCGCGTTCGCCCTGGAAGCCGCGCCGCGCACCTCGCGGGCGCAGAGCCTGGACGTGCTGTCGTCGCAGGCCAACATCGCCGGTTACAAGGCGGTGTTGCTGGCTGCCCATCACTACCCACGCTTCATGCCCATGCTCATGACCGCCGCCGGTACCGTCAAGGCCGCGCGCGTGCTGATCCTGGGCGCGGGCGTTGCCGGCCTGCAGGCCATTGCCACGGCCAAGCGCCTGGGCGCAGTGATCGAGGCATCCGACGTACGCCCGGCCGTGAAGGAGCAGATCGAGTCGCTGGGCGCCAAGTTCATCGACGTACCCTACGAAACCGATGAAGAGCGCGAGTGCGCCGAAGGTGTCGGCGGTTATGCCCGTCCAATGCCGGCAAGCTGGATGCAACGCCAGGCCCAGGCCGTGCACGAGCGCGCCAAGCAGGCGGATATCGTCATTACCACTGCGCTGATCCCGGGGCGCAAGGCGCCGACCCTGCTCAGCGCCGAAACCGTCGCGCAGATGAAGCCCGGCTCGGTGGTCATCGACCTCGCAGCAGCCCAAGGCGGCAACTGCCCACTGACTGTCGCCGACCAGGTGGTACAGGAGAACGGCGTGATCATCGTTGGCCCGACCAACCTGCCGGCCCAGGTGGGCGCCGATGCCTCGGCACTGTATGCACGCAACCTGCTGGACTTCATGAAGCTGCTGTTCGACAAGGACGGCGCGCTGGTCATCAACCTCGAAGACGACATCGTCGCGGCCTGCTTGATGTGCCGTGATGGTCAGGTCGTCCGCAAGAACGGCTAAGGAGCACGACAATGGAAGACATGCTGATTTCCCATGGCATCTACAACCTGATCATCTTCGTGCTGGCCATCTATGTGGGCTACCACGTGGTGTGGAACGTCACCCCGGCGCTGCACACACCGCTGATGGCCGTGACCAACGCCATCTCCGCGATCGTCATCGTCGGCGCCATGCTGGCCGCCGCCCTGACCGTGACCCCGGCCGGCAAGCTGATGGGCACCCTTGCGGTAGCCCTGGCCGCAGTCAACGTGTTCGGTGGCTTCCTGGTCACCCGTCGCATGCTTGAGATGTTCAAGAAGAAAACCAAGAACGAGGCGCAGAAGTAAGCATGAGCATGAATCTGGTAACGCTCCTCTACCTCGTCGCCTCGGTGTGCTTCATCCAGGCGCTCAAGGGCCTGTCGCACCCGACTACCTCGCGGCGCGGCAACCTGTTCGGCATGATCGGCATGGGTATCGCCATCGTCACTACGGTCGGCCTCATTTATAAGCTCGGGGCCGAGCTTGCCACCGCCGGCATCGGCTACGTCCTCGTTGGCTTGCTGGTCGGCGGCACCGCCGGTTCGATCATGGCCAAGCGCGTCGAGATGACCAAAATGCCGGAACTGGTCGCCTTCATGCACAGCATGATCGGCCTGGCAGCGGTGTTCATCGCCATCGCCGCGGTGCTGGAACCGCAATCGATGGGCATCGTTGCCGCCATGAGCGACCCGATCCCCACCGGCAACCGTCTGGAGCTGTTCCTCGGCGCAGCCATCGGTGCCATTACCTTCTCCGGCTCGGTGATCGCCTTCGGCAAGCTGTCGGGCAAGTACAAGTTCCGCCTGTTCCAGGGCGCACCGGTACAGTTCACCGGCCAGCACAAGCTGAACCTGATCCTCGGCCTGACCACCATCGCCCTGGGCCTGCTGTTCACCTTCACTGGCCACTACAGTGCCTTCACCCTGATGCTGGTATTGGCCTTCATCATGGGCGTGCTGATCATTATTCCGATCGGGGGCGCCGACATGCCGGTGGTGGTGTCGATGCTTAACAGCTATTCGGGCTGGGCAGCGGCCGGTATCGGCTTCTCGCTGAACAACTCGATGCTGATCATCGCAGGCTCTCTGGTCGGCTCGTCCGGTGCCATCCTTTCGTACATCATGTGCAAGGCGATGAACCGTTCGTTCTTCAACGTCATCCTCGGTGGCTTCGGTGGTGATACCGATGCTGGCGCGGCGCAAGGCTCCAAAGAGCAGCGCCCGGTGAAGTCTGGCTCGGCCGACGATGCCACCTTCCTGCTCAGCAACGCCGACAGCGTGATCATCGTCCCTGGCTACGGCCTGGCGGTGGCTCGCGCCCAGCACGCGCTCAAGGAACTGACCGAGAAGCTGAGCCACAACGGTGTGACCGTGAAGTACGCGATCCACCCGGTGGCCGGCCGTATGCCCGGGCACATGAACGTGCTGCTGGCGGAGGCCGAAGTGCCGTACGACCAAGTGTTCGAGATGGAAGACATCAACGCCGAGTTCGGCCAGGCCGATGTGGTGCTGGTGCTGGGCGCCAACGACGTGGTCAACCCTGCGGCGAAGAACGACCCCAAGTCGCCGATCGCCGGCATGCCGATCCTCGAAGCGTTCAAGGCCAAGACCATCATCGTCAACAAGCGCTCCATGGCCAGCGGCTATGCCGGCCTGGACAACGAACTGTTCTACCTCGACAAGACCATGATGGTGTTCGGCGACGCCAAGAAAGTCATCGAAGACATGGTCAAGGCGGTGGAGTGACAACGCCCGCTGCAAACCAGTTGATATAAAGGAAGCCCCGGTCAGAATCTGCCGGGGCTTTTCTTTTATTGATCCGGATCAACGGCTCTATTCCAAGGCTTCTCATACGACCATGGTCGTGGGACGGCAAGGGGCGAAGTCTCTAGACTGCGCTGCAGTAGTTTCAGTAGCCCGAGATAACAATCCATGTACCGTGATCGTATCCGCTTGTCCTCCCTGCACAGCAAGGTAATGAGTGCGGCTGATGCCGCTGGTCTGATCGAGGACGGCATGACCGTCGGCATGAGCGGTTTCACCCGCGCCGGCGAAGCCAAGGCCGTACCACATGCACTGGCCGAACGTGCCAAGCAGTCGCCACTGAAAATCAGCCTGATGACCGGCGCCAGCCTGGGCAACGACCTGGACAAGCAACTGACCGAGGCCGGCGTGCTGGCTCGCCGCATGCCGTTCCAGGTCGACAGCACCCTGCGCAAGGCCATCAACGACGGCCAGGTGATGTTCATCGACCAGCACCTGTCGGAAACCGTCGAGCAGCTGCGCAACCAGCAGCTGAAGCTGCCGGACATCGCGGTCATCGAAGCCGTGGCCATCACCGAGCAAGGCCATATCGTGCCAACTACCTCGGTGGGCAACTCGGCCAGCTTCGCGATCTTCGCCAAGCAGGTGATTGTCGAGATCAACCTCTCGCACAACACCAACCTCGAAGGCCTGCACGACATCTATATCCCGACCTACCGCCCGACCCGCACGCCAATCCCGCTGGTCAAGGTCGACGACCGTATCGGCAGCACCGCCATCCCGATCGACCCGGCCAAGATCGTCGGCATCGTCATCAGCGACCAGCCGGACTCGCCGTCCACCGTATTGCCGCCGGATGACGAAACCCAGGGCATCGCCGACCACCTGATCAACTTCTTCAAGAAAGAAGTCGAGGCCGGCCGCATGACCAACAAGCTTGGCCCGCTGCAGGCCGGTATCGGCAGCATTGCCAACGCAGTGATGTGCGGCCTGATCGAGTCGCCGTTCGAAGACCTGACCATGTACTCCGAAGTACTGCAGGACTCCACCTTCGACCTGATCGACGCCGGCAAGCTGAGCTTCGCCTCGGGCAGCTCGATCACCTTGTCGACCCGCCGCAACGCCGACGTGTTCGGCAACCTGGAGCGTTACAAGGACAAGCTGGTACTGCGCCCGCAAGAAATCTCCAACCACCCGGAGGTGGTCCGTCGCCTGGGCATCATCGGTATCAACACCGCGCTTGAGTTCGATATCTACGGTAACGTCAATTCCACACACGTCAGCGGTACCAAGATGATGAACGGCATCGGCGGCTCGGGTGACTTCGCCCGTAACGCCCATCTGGCCGTGTTCGTCACCAAGTCGATTGCCAAGGGTGGGGCGATTTCCAGCGTGGTGCCGATGGTCAGCCATGTCGACCATACCGAGCACGATGTGGACATCCTTGTCACCGAGCAAGGCTTGGCCGACCTGCGCGGCCTGGCGCCACGCGAGCGCGCCAGGGCGATCATCGACAACTGTGTGCACCCGGACTACCGCGCAGCACTGAGCGACTACTTCGATCGCGCCTGCCAGCGTGGCGGCCATACCCCGCACATCCTGCGTGAAGCCCTGAGTTGGCACGAGAACTTGGAAGAAACCGGGCGCATGCTGGCTAGCTGATACAGATGTGGTACGGAACGGCGGCCCTGCTCCCGCTGTTCCGGCTTCTTCGCATGCTCGCTAGCGAATGGGCCATAACAGTCCAACCCGTCTATCAAGATACCTGGTCGCCGTTACCCAATTAATCTGTACTACTGTACTGGTAATTTCACGCCTTCCTGGCAGCCAAATACCTTTGGTTTAATGAAAATGCACCAAATAAGGGCAGACCAGTACAGTTACGCCAGTTTCGAGTGCAACAGTAGGGTTACACAGTTAACTGGACCATCGTCTTTCAACTGAACTGTATCTACTGTTATGGACGACAGAGGAGGATCATTGGCATCAGTTAAATCACTACCTAATCCCGCCATAAGCGGAAGGATGAAACATCATGGAACGTACCCTCAGTTCCGGTCTGGTTTTTGAAAGCAACGCCCAACAATCCAACGCTTCGCTGCCGCTGCGCGCTCTGTCCACCTTGCTGCTGTGGCAGCGCCGCATGGCCAGCCGCCGTCAACTGGCTCGCCTGGACGCCCGCCTGCTGGCCGACGCCGGTATCAGCGAGTCGCAGCGTTACGAAGAGCTGAGCAAGCCATTCTGGCGCTAAGCTCCGGCTTGCCGGCTTCGGCCGGCACCGCGAATTCCCGAAACCCGTTGCAGGTGACTGCGACGGGTTTTTTGTTTGCAGGCGGCATGCCAGAGCCTTTTCCCAGCGAACCTGTACAGTTTTGAAAAACATAAATCAGACCAGAACAGTTTATTGGTGCGCTGTTCATTAACATCCAGAAACACCGGCGCGTGATACGCTTGGCGTAACAGTCTGGTAGAACGCACTGTTGAAAAGTACCGCGACGAGCTGTGCGAGCGTCCGATAAAGCAGAACCACCCGACCCTAGTCCAGGAGTCCACGATCATGTCCCGTAAATACCTGATTGGCGCCGCCCTGATGCTGAGCCTGGCCGGCACCGCAAACGCCACCAGCTTCGTTGTAACCACCGACGCCGTCGTTGGCGCAGTGGCCGCGTCCACCGATGCCACTTCCGATATTTCCTCCTCGTTCCGTGACGACAAGATCGTCCAGGCCGCCCGTGACGACGCCGCCAGCTTCGTTGGCAGCCAGGGCGACATCCGCGGTGCCAAGCTGGAAAGCGCTTTCCTGCACATCCGCTCGCAGATGCCAACCCTGCAGGCCAGCGACGCGCAACTGGCGCAGGCCATCCTGGCGCTCTGACCCCGGCTGAGCCATTCAGCTGTGCTGGTCACCACCAGCACAGCCATACCCACCTTTGCCGCCCACGTTTCCAGTTGTTGTAGAGCCCATGCGTTATCTGTTGCCGTTGCTGTTCTCCGTTGTTGGCATGGCCAGCGCCCATGCCATGGATACCACTACGCAAAACCTGGTCATTACCGGCTATGTAACCAGCCAGGTCACCAGCGCACCGTTCGACCGCAAACTTGTCCGCCAGGCCCAGGACGATGCCGCTGCCTTCGTCGCCAGCGACGGCCAGATCCGCGGTGCACGGCTGGAGGCAGCGCTGGAATCATTACGCCACAATTGCGCACGGCATACCGTCGGCGATCTGGAACTGGCGCAAGCAATTCTCGTCCAATAATTAAATCTGACTCCCTGTATTTTTCGGAGATGCTCCATGCGTAAACCGCTGATTGCCGCTACCCTCGGCATGCTGCTGCTGGCCGACCTGGCCCAGGCACAGACCCTGGTGGCCACCAGCAATATCATCGTGCGCGCCTTTGGCCGTTCGATCGATTTCACCTCTGACACCACCACCTCGATCCGCGATTCAAAAGTGGTGCGCGAAGCCCATGACGACGCCGCCAGCTTTGTCGCCAGCAACGGTGACATCCGCGGCGCCCAGCTCGAGGCCGCCTTCAACACCCTGCGCGAGCGCGTGCCGCAAGCGCGTGACGCCAGCGACCAGGTACTGGCTGAAGCCATCCTCGCGCTGTGAACCGCGTGCGCGCCTGGCTGCTCGGCTGCGCCCTGACGCTGCTCGGCACGCCCGCCCTGGCCGACCTGCAGCTCGAGCTGCAGGCGTCCGGCCTTGACTCACAGCAGGCCCTGGCCACTCAGGCTCTGCTCGACGAAGCCATGGGCAAGCTGCCCCCCAGCTTCAAGCAACAGCTGAACCGCCGCGTACGTGTCAGCTGGAGCGACAACATGCCTGCCGACGCCTATGGCCAGGCATCGCTGGTCTCTACCCTCGAACTAAATCGCCGCCTGCTGCCCAGCCTCACCGATGGCAGTGCGGCCACCGAACGCACCAACCGCCCGCATGGCACGGTGCGAGAAGAACTGCTGGCCACCGTGCTGCACGAACTCACCCATATCTATGACCGTGCCCGGCTGTGGCCCAGCGCCGAGAACGCGCTGATCGCCCGTTGCAAGCGCCAGCAAGGTACGTTGGGCAAGGTCGGCCTGCCCGAAGCATGCCGTGGCCAGGCCGAGCGCCGCTTCACCCTCAGCGACGACCCACGCCTGCTCGACCTGGCCGGCTGGCAGCAGTACGTGGGCCGACGCGGCGAGCGCGAGCAGCACAACGGCCAGTTCGTGCGCAGCCCCGACAGCTATGAACTGAGCAGCCCCAAGGAGTACATCGCGGTCAACATGGAGTACTTCCTACTCGACCCGAGCTACGGCTGCCGCCGTCCGGCGCTGAACCAGTACCTGCGCGAACACTTCGGCTGGGCACCACAGCAGGACAGCTGCGCCAAGGGCCTGCCGTTCATCAATGCCGGCAGCGACTTCGGCCGCCAGCCGCTGGGCGAAATCGACCCCGAGCGGGTCTATGAGGTGGACTACCTGCTGGCCGAAGCCAACCAGAACCTGGTCAGCCGCTGGGGCCACAGCATGCTGCGCCTGGTGATCTGCAAGCCGGGCCGCCCACGCGGGCCGGACTGCCGCCTGGACCTCGACCAGAGCCTGGTGCTGTCGTACCGCGCCTTCGTCAACGATGTACAGCTTTCCAGCTGGGACGGCCTGGTCGGTGCCTACCCCTCGCGTCTGTTCGTGCTGCCGCTGGGCCAGGTGATCGACGAGTACACCAAGACCGAACTGCGCAGCCTGGCCTCGGTGCCCTTGCGGCTCGACCGCGACGAGATCGAGAACCTGGTGCGTCAGGCCGCCGAAATGCACTGGAGCTACGATGGCAACTACTGGTTCCTGTCCAACAACTGCGCAGTAGAGTCGTTGAAGCTGCTGCGCAGCGGCACCGCCAACCCACGCCTGAACGACCTCGACAGCATCATGCCCAATGGCTTGCTGGCTGTGCTCAAGGGCAGGGGGCTGGCCGACACCAGCGTACTAGACGACCCCCGCGAAGCGTTGCGCCTGGGTTATCGCTTCGACTCCTACCGTGACCGTTACCAGGCCATGTTCGAGGTGTTGAAGAAGCAGTTGCCAATAAAGCAGGACAAGGTCGAAGACTGGCTGGCCCTTGACGCCGAGCAACGCCGGGGCTGGTTCGCCCAGGCCGACCTGCGCACCAGCGCCGCCTTGCTGCTGCTTGAACAGGCCAGCTTGCGCCGGCAACTGCTGCTGGCCCAGGACGAGGTCAAGCAGCGTTACCTGAACGCCGCCGCGCTGAAGGATGGCAGCGTCAGCAAGGCCGATGCGACCCTCAGACAAATGCTCGCCAACAGTGGCTTCCTCAGCCGCCCGGCAGAGTTGCTCGACAGCAAAGGCTACGGGCTGCCGCAGCCGCAGGAGCGCAAGCACCTGGAACAGGTCAGCAGTGAGCGGCAAGCGCAGTTGCTGCGCTTGAGCACAAGCCTGGACAAAGAGGTGAGGGCGCTGCTGGAGCCGTCGCGGGCCAAGGAAATTGCGGCGGTGGAAGCCAATGTGAAGCAGGTGGGCGAACATCTGCGGGCGCTGCACAAGGCCGCCGGTGGCCTGCAATTGTAACGTCCACTGTGCCGGCCTCTTCGCGGGCATGCCCGCTCCCACAGGATCTGTACAACACCTGAGATCTGCGCCGTCACTGTGGGGAGCGGGTTTACCCGCGAAAGGGCCGGCACAGACAGCACAAAGCCTACAGGTTCTCCTCGGCCTCCGAAGGCAAATCCTCATCCAGATGCAACCAAGGCAACCGGCTACCCACCCAGATATGCCGGTTGGCCTTGACCCGTTCCGGGTGGTCCAGCGTCGCCACCGTCACATCCACCGTCTCCGGGCTATGTGTAGTCACCAACGCCATATGCGCCCCGCAATGCCCACAAAAGTACCGGCTGCAACTGGCCGGCGCCACATAGCAGTTCGGCTCGCCCGCCACCCACCGGAACCCCGAGCGGGGCAGGGTGAGCCAGGTCACCACCAGCCCGCCACTGACCCGCCGGCAGATCGAACAATGGCAATGGGCAATGTCCGTCAGGTCGCCCTCCAACCGATAACGCAAGGCGCCACAATGGCAGCCACCCTCGGTCACATCCTGCATCACCTACCTCTCGTCACCTTTGCTTCGGCGAAAGCTGGCTGAAAGCTTGCCCTCATAGGATAGCCCCCACTACCGGCACAAGACCGGTCAGCCAGGGCACCCGGTAACCACCGCGCCCGGCCCAATCAACAACAACAATGGTGATTCAGATGTATTCCTGTGCCCGACTTTCCGTAGCCCCCCTCCGCATGCTCCCTGCACAGCGCCAAGCGCGCTGATCCGCCCGAATCGACGTTCCTTTCGCCGCGCCACGCCTGGAGTATTGCCATGCTGACCTTCCTCGGCTTTGCCATGGTCATCACCTTCATGTACCTGATCATGACCAAGCGCCTGTCGGCCTTGATCGCGCTGATCCTGGTACCGATCCTGTTCGCCCTGTTCGGCGGTTTTTCCGCCAAGATCGGCCCGATGATGCTCGAGGGCATCAGCAAGCTCGCACCTACCGGCGTGATGCTGATGTTCGCCATCCTCTATTTCGCCCTGATGATCGATTCCGGCCTGTTCGACCCGGCCGTGCGCAAGATCCTCAAGCTGGTCAAGGGCGATCCGCTGAAAGTGTCCGTCGGCACCGCGGTACTGGCCCTGGTGGTCTCGCTCGACGGTGACGGCGCCACCACCTACATGATCTGCTGCGCCGCCATGCTGCCAATGTACAGTCGCCTGGGCATGAGCCCGCGGATCATGGCCGGCCTGATCATTCTCGCCGGCGGGGTAATGAACATGACCCCCTGGGGTGGCCCGACCGCCCGCGCCGCCAGCGCCCTGCACGTGGACCCGTCGGACATCTTCGTACCGATGATCCCGGCCATGCTGTTCGGCGTGCTGGCGATCCTGGCCATCGCCTACATGTACGGCAAGCGCGAACGTGCCCGCCTGGGCGAGTTGCACCTGCCCACCGACGACATCGACCACAGCCAAATTACCGTTTCGCAGTACCCGGACGCGCGCCGGCCAAAATTGCTGTACTTCAACGGTGCCCTGACCGCTGCCCTGATGGTCGCGCTGGTTGCCGGCGTGTTGCCGCTGCCCGTGCTGTTCATGATCGCCTTCAGCATCGCCATGATCGTCAACTACCCGTGCCTGCAGCAGCAGAAAGACCGCATCGCCGCCCACGCCGGCAGCGTGCTGGCGGTCACCGGGCTGATCTTTGCCGCCGGCATCTTCACCGGCATCCTGTCGGGCACCGGCATGGTCGACGCCATGTCCAAGAGCCTGCTGTCGGTCATCCCCGAGGCGTTGGGCCCATACCTCGCGGTGATAACCGCGATCGTGAGCATGCCGTTCACCTTCTTCATGTCCAACGACGCATTCTACTATGGCGTGCTGCCGGTGCTGGCCGAAGCTGCCAGCCACTACGGCATCAGCCCGGTGGAAATGGCCCGTGCGTCGATCGTCGGGCAGCCGGTACACCTGCTAAGCCCCCTGGTACCCTCCACCTACCTGCTGGTGGCCCTGGCCGGGATCGAGTTCGGCGATCATCAGCGCTTCACCTTGAAGTGGGCAGTGCTGGTGTGCCTGTGCATAATGCTCGCCGCGCTGCTGATGGGGATTTTTCCGCTGTTCAGTAGTCTTTAATAAACACGTATTTCCCTAACGCGACGCGCCCGGATCCGGGCGCGTCGCCTTTACCGTTCGAAGGAAGACACATGGAATGGCTGACCAGCCCGGAAATCTGGGTTGCCTTTTTTACCCTTACCGCGCTTGAGATCGTCCTCGGTATCGATAACATCATCATGATCTCGATTCTGGTCAGCCGCATGCCCAAGCACATGCAGCCGCGCACCCGGATCTTCGGGCTGGCCCTGGCAATGGTCACTCGTATCATGCTGCTGCTGTCGATCACCTGGGTCATGCGCCTTACCGCCGACCTGTTCGTGGTCCTGGGCCAGGGCATCTCCGGGCGGGACCTGATCCTGTTCTTTGGTGGCCTGTTCCTGCTGTGGAAAAGCTCGCAAGAGATCTATCACGGCCTGGAAGGCGAGGACGAAAACCCGGAAGAACCGAAAGGCGCGGGTGGCAAGTTCTTCTACACCATCATCCAGATAGCCATCATCGACATCGTGTTCTCGCTGGACTCGGTGATCACTGCGGTGGGCATGGTGTCCCACGTACCGGTGATGATCGCCGCGATCATCGTCGCCGTGCTGGTGATGATGCTGTGCGCCGGCACCATCAGCGACTTCATCGACAAACATCCGTCGTTGAAGATGCTCGCACTATCGTTCCTGATCGTGGTCGGTACCGTGCTGATCGCCGAATCTTTCGACGTACATGTGCCTAAAGGCTATGTCTACTTCGCCATGGCGTTCTCGCTGGCGGTGGAAGCCATCAACATCCGCATGCGAACTGCCTTGGCCCGCAAGAACGGCAAAGAGCACGAGCCAGTGAAACTGCGCAAGGACATTCCGGGTCAATAAGATCAGGAAGTGCAGGACAAAGGGCCCTTCGGGCCCTTTTTTCATTTCCGCCATATTTCAAACAAATAACAGCCATGCGAAGCTGGCGACAGCTCCGCAAAACAACTAAAGCTTTGAGTGAGCACTGAAAATTCTTCAAACGCTCACGCTTCGTCTCTTGGCCCTCTGGGCCAATGCAACAGGGGGCCGTCGCCATGCTGACCCTGCTCAACCTGCTCTCGGCCGTTACGCTTCTGGTCTGGGGCACCCACATCGTGCGTACCGGCATACTCCGGGTATTCGGCTCAAGCCTGCGGCGCATCATCAGCCAGAACATGAGCAAACGCCCGCTTGCGTTCGTCGCAGGCATTCTGGTCACAGCCCTGGTGCAAAGCAGCAACGCCACAGCCATGTTGGTCACCTCGTTCGTCGGCCAAGGCCTGATGGCCATGACCCCGGCCTTGGCAATCATGCTCGGCGCCGACGTGGGTACCGCGCTGATGGCCCGGGTGCTGACCCTGGACCTGTCCTGGCTGTCGCCGCTGCTGATCTTCCTGGGTGTGATCTTCTTCCTCTCGCGCAAGCAGACGCGGGCGGGCCAGCTGGGCAGGGTAGGGATCGGGCTTGGCCTGATCATCCTGGCACTTGAGCTGATCGTGCAGGCAGCTACACCGATTACCCACGCCCAAGGCGTGAAGGTGCTGTTCGCTTCGCTCACCGGCGACATCATGCTCGACGCCCTGGTCGGCGCACTGTTCGCCATGATTTCCTATTCCAGCCTGGCCGCCGTGCTGCTCACCGCGACACTGGCCGGCGCCGAAGTGATCAGCCTGCCAGTGGCCATCGGCCTGGTGGTGGGCGCCAACATCGGCAGCGGATTGCTGGCCTTCATCAGCACCAGCATGCAGAACGCCGCTGGACGCCGTGTGGCCCTGGGCAGCCTGCTGTACAAGCTGATCGGCTTGCTGCTGATCATCCCAGTGCTGCACCCGCTGGTGGGTTGGATGGACTCACTGAGCTTCAGCCCACAGGAGCTGGTCATCGGCTTCCACCTGCTCTACAACACGCTGCGTTGCCTGATCATGCTGCCCACGGTCAAACCCATGGGCAGGCTGTGCAACAGCCTGCTGCCCGAACGGGAAAACGGCAACGGCCAGATTCGCCCGCGCCATCTCGACACCTCGGCGCTGGAAACACCCAGCCTGGCCCTGGCCAACGCCTCCCGCGAAACCCTGCGCCTGGGCGATATCGTCGACAGCCTGCTCGAAGCCATGCTCGGTGCCCTGCGCGGTACCCAGGCCGCCTTGCCGCAGCAGGTCCGCGCCCTGGGCGAGGACGCCGAAGCCTTGTACAGCGCGATCAAGCTGTACCTGGCGCAGATTTCACGTGAAGGCCTCAGCGAACAGGACAACCGCCGCTGGGCAGAAATCATCGAACTGGCGATCAACCTCAAGCTGGCCTGCGACCTGATCGAGCGTATGCTGCGCAAGGTCCAACAGCAGAAAACCAGCCAGCGCCGGGAGTTTTCCCAGGTGGGCCTGGAAGAGCTGACCGGCTTGCAGGAACAGCTGCTGGCCAACCTGCGCCTGGGCTTGTCGGTGTTCCTCAGTGCCGACCCGGAAAGCGCCCGCTTGCTGCTGCGGGAAAAACGCCGTTTTCGCGCCCAGGAACGGCGCCTTGCCCACGCCCATGTCAGCCGCTTGCAGCGCAAGGTAGTGCAAAGTATCGAGACCAGTTCGCTACACTTGGAGCTGATCGCCGACATGAAACGGTTGAACTCTTTGTTCTGTAGCAGTGCCTATGTGGTACTGGGCGGCTCGGACACGGGCGGGCTGATGCTCGACAGCGTGCCGGACGAAGCCCGTCTGCCGTGATTTCGCCTACCTGAGGACCCAAGCTCGCCCATGCGTTGCCTGATGTTCGTTTGCCTGCTGATCTGCAGCCTGCCCTCATTCGCCCTCGACCGCTCGCGGGTTGAAGGTTACCTGTTGCCCAACGGCCTGCAGGTCATCCTGAAAAACGGTTATGAACGTGACCATGTGGCGATTCGCCTGGTGGTCGGCGTCGGCCTGGATGACTTCAGTTGCGAGCAGAAAGAGCTGCCGCACCTGCTCGAGCACCTGCTGTTCAGCGGCATCGACGCAACCGGCGAGGGTGGCCTGGAAGAGCGCCTGCAATCGCTGGGCGGCGAGTGGAACGCCTACACCAGCAGCGCCGACACCACCTTCGTCATCGAAGCCCCGGCGCGCAACCAGCGCAAAGTCCTCGACCTGCTACTGGCGGTGATCCACGAAACCCGCATAGATGCCAAGGCCCTGGCCACCGCCAAGCGCATCATCGAGCGTGAAGATGGCGGCCATTATGGCCACCTGCAGCGCTGGCTCGACCGCCAGGACATCGGCCACCCCGCCAGCGACCAGTTGGCCACCGAGCTAGGCCTGAAATGCCCGGAGCGCTCCAACCTCGACGACATGACCCTGGAGCAGGTGAACACCTTGCGTGACCGCTGGTACGCGGCCAACAACATGACCCTGATCGTGGTCGGCGGCCTCGACCGCCTGCTGCCGGCCTACCTGGAGCGCACCTTTGGCGAATTGCCCGCCACCGAGCCGGAGGAGCGCCGCACCCTGGAAAGCATCGGCCAGCAAGCTGAACAGCGCCGCGACCTGACCCGCGGCTGGCTGGGCGACAGCGTCAAGCTGCACTGGCTGTTCGTCGAGCCGGTGCTAGACAACGACCATCAGGCCACCCTCGACCTGCTGTCGCACTATCTGGATTGGGCGCTGTATGACCAGCTGCGCTTGCGCAACGGGTTGTCCTACGGCCCTTCGGCACAACGCGAGAGCTTCGGCGACACTGGCCTGCTGAGCCTCAATGCCGACCTGGAGCGCGAGGACGTCGACCAGGCGGTCGAGGTGATGCAGAAATTGTTCGATCACCTGCGCAAGGAAGGCCTCGACCCGGACACCTTCGAGCGCATCAAGTACGCCAGCGTCGCCAAGGAAAGCTGGAGCACCCAGGGCAACAGTGCCTTGGCCGACTACTATTGGGGCGCGCTGAACGACTATAGCGACGGACGCTTCGCCAACCCGGTGCGCAAGCTGCGGCAGGTCAGCCTGGCGCAGGCCAACGAGGCGCTGAAGGAACTGCTCAAGGAAGATGGCTATGTGCGTATCGAAAAGCCGTTGCTTGGCTATGATGAACTCTATGGGCTGGTTGCCTTGCTGTTGGGGCTGATCCTGGCAGCGGGGCTGTTGCGCTGGCGTCGGCATGGTCCGGAAAAACCGAGCGGTGCTACACGCGAGCAGTGAAACGACGGTATCCTTTTGCCAGTACCGGCCTCTTCGCGGGCGCGCCCGCGAAGAGGCCAGCACAGTCACCTCACCCATTCTGTTGTAGCCCCCAATGCCCCAAATCCCCCACATCGTCCAGCGCATCATCGAACTGCTCAAACGCTACCCCGGCATCATCGCGCTCGGCGGTTTCCTCTCCGGCATCGGCAGTTTCATACTAGTCGACCGCCAGGCTGGCCTTGCCAGCTGGGTAGCTGTGCTCATGCTGGTCAGCTGGCTCTGGCTGATGCTGGAAAACACCCTCACCGGCCTGTTCGCGCGCACCTTCAACCGCGAAATACCGCAGCCATTGCTGCGCTATGCGACACAGATGATCCACCAGGAATCGCTGTTCTTCGTACTGCCGTTCTTCTTCATCACCACCACCTGGAACAGCGGCCAGTTGGTGTTCACCGGCCTGCTTGGTGCCGCCGGGCTGATTTCGATCACCGATCCGCTGTACTACAAGTGGCTTGCACCGAGGCGCTGGCTGTTCCTGGCGCTGCATACCCTGACCCTGTTCGCCGCCCTGCTGACCGCGCTGCCGATCATCCTGCACCTGACCACCGCGCAAAGCTTCAAGCTGGCCCTCATCGCAGCCATGGCCCTGTCGTTTCCCAGCCTTGCCAGCAGCTTCCCGATCAACAACTGGCGCCGTGCCGTGGCCCTAGTGCTGGTCACCCTGTCGGTTGGCGGCGGGGGCTGGCTTCTGCGCTCCTGGGTGCCACCAGCAACCTTGTGGATGACCGAAGTGGCGGTCAGTACCGAAGTGCTGAACCGCCAGCCGGGCGATTCGCTGCACGAAATTGCCGCCAGCCGCATCCGTAGCAGCGGCCTGTACGCCTACACCGCGATCAACGCGCCACGCGGCCTGAACGAGCGGATCTATCACGTGTGGCAAAAGGACGGCCAGGAAGTTGATCGCATTGCCCTGGACATCCATGGCGGGCGCAAGGAAGGCTACCGGGCCTGGACCCACAAGCAGAACTTCCCGCCGAACCCGGTGGGCAAGTGGCAGGTGAGGGTACTGACAGAGGATGGGCAGGTCATCGGTGTGCTGCGCTTCAAGGTGGTCGATGACGCACCCGCGGGGTGAGTGAAAGGGGGCCGCTTTGCGGCCCTCAAGGTCAGTGAAGACAGCACATAATCACCAAACAGCCCATGCTCGCTGCGCTATGATCAGGCCCTAAGCCTTAGCGCCGAGTCAGTAGCATGGAGCCGATGACCACCCCCAGCGCCACCCTGGACACCAGTAGCCAACCGGCCTGCCTGCGCATTACCGGTGACTGGACCCTGGCGCACTACGCCAGCCTCAAGCGTGAGAGCGAGCGCCTGCGGGCGCAATATGCTGCCGATACCGTCGCCGACCTCAGCCAACTGGGACGCCTGGATACTGCCGGTGCCTCGCTGCTGGCCGAACTGCTCGGCTCCGAACGCCTGTCGCGCTGCACCCATGGCCTGCCCGAAGCCAGCCGCGCCCTGCTCAAGAACGTCTATTGCTCGGTGCAGGACTACTGCATCCCGGTCAAGGAGCCAGAGCGTAACGTGCTGCTGTTGCTGCTGGAACGCATCGGCTGCGCCGTCGGTACCTTGTGGCAAGACACCATGCAAGTGCTCGGTTTCGTTGGCCTGATCCTCGAAACCCTGCTGCGCCGAGCGCTGCAACCACATCGCTGGCGCTTCACCCCGGTCGTGGCGCACATCGAACAGACCGGTCTGGACGCCGCGCCCATCGTCGCCCTGCTGACCTTCCTGGTGGGCGCGGTGGTGGCCTTCCTCGGCGCCACGGTGTTGGCCGATTTCGGCGCGACCATCTTCACCGTCGACCTGGTGGCATTCTCGTTCCTGCGAGAGTTCGCCGTGCTGCTGACCGCCATCCTCATGGCCGGCCGAACCGCCAGCGCGTTCACCGCGCAGATCGGCTCGATGAAGGCCAACGAAGAAATCGACGCCATCCGCACCCTGGGCCTGAACCCCATGGAGATGCTGGTGGTGCCGCGCGTACTGGCGCTGTTGATTTCGCTGCCCTTGCTGACCTTCATCGCGATGATCTGCGGCATCGTCGGCGGCGCGGTGGTGTGCGCGCTGACACTGGACATCTCGCCAGCCATGTTCCTGTCGCTGCTGCAAAGCGACATCGGCGTGCAGCACTTCCTGGTCGGCCTGGCAAAGGCACCGTTCTTCGCCTTCCTGATCGCCGCGATCGGCTGCCTGGAAGGCTTCAAGGTCAGCGGCAGCGCCGAATCGGTTGGCGCGCACACCACCTCGGCGGTCGTGCAGTCGATATTCGTGGTCATCGTGCTGGATGCGGTGGCTGCGCTGTTCTTCATGGAGATGGGCTGGTGAATGGCCAGGAACGTGTGATCGAGGCCCGCGGCATCTGTAACCGCTTCGGCCGTCAGAGCGTGCACGAAGACCTCGACCTCGACCTGTATCGCGGCGAGATACTCGCCGTGGTCGGCGGCTCGGGCAGCGGCAAGTCGGTGCTATTACGCAGCATTATTGGCCTGCGGCGGCCCAACGAAGGGCAGATCAAGGTGTTCGGCCAGGACCTGTCCGGCCTGCGCGAAGAGCAGCGCTCACTGGTCGAGCGGCGCTTCGGCGTGCTGTTTCAGAAGGGCGCGCTGTTCTCTTCGCTGACTGTCACCGAAAACGTGGCATTGCCGCTGATCGAGCACGCCGGGCTGTCCCGCGCCGATGCCGAGCACCTGGCCGGGGTGAAACTGGCCCTGGCCGGGCTGCCAATCTCGGCCGCCGACAAATACCCGGCCTCGCTGTCCGGGGGCATGATCAAGCGCGCCGCGCTGGCCCGGGCACTGGCACTGGACCCTGACATCCTGTTCCTCGACGAACCCACCGCCGGCCTGGACCCGATCGGTGCCGCCGCCTTCGACCAGTTGATCCTTACCCTGCGTGACGCCCTGGGCCTGTCGGTATTCCTCATCACCCACGACCTCGACACCTTGTACACCATTACCGACCGCATCGCCGTGCTGTCGCAGAAGAAGGTCCTGGTGGCCGGCCCGCTGGCCGAGGTCGAGCAGACCGACGACGCCTGGATTCAAGAATACTTTCATGGCCCACGCGGGCGCGCAGCCGAGCAGGCCGCCACCCGTGCCGGGCAGGAGCGCTGAGCAATGGAAACCCGAGCCCATCACGTTCTTATCGGCCTGGTCACCGTCCTGGTGGTGGCCGGCGCCATGCTGTTCGGCATGTGGCTGGCCAAGTCGAGTGTCGACGACGCCTTCAAGGACTACGAAGTGGTGTTCAACGAAGCCGTCTCCGGCCTGTCCCGCGGCAGCCCGGTGCAGTACAACGGCATCAAGGTAGGCGATGTGTCCACCCTGCGCCTGGACCCGAAAGACCCGCGCCGGGTACTGGCACGGGTGCGCCTGAGCGCCGACACCCCGGTGAAGGAAGACACCCAGGCCAAGCTGACCCTGGCCGGCGTGACCGGCAACTCGTTCATCCAGCTCAGCGGGGGCACCCCGCAAAGCCCCGAGTTGAAAGGCAAGGACGGCAAGCTGCCGGTGATCATCGCATCGCCCTCGCCAATCTCGCGCCTGCTCAATGACAGCAGCGACCTGGTGACCAACATCAACCTGCTGCTGCATAACGCCAACCAGATGTTTTCCGAGGACAACATCGGCCACCTCAGCAACACCCTGTCCAACCTCGACAAGACCACCGGCGCCTTCGCTGGCCAGCACGGCAGCATCACCCAGGCCATCGAGCAACTGGTGCAGGTGGGCAAGCAGGCCAGCGCCACCCTGGCCGAAACCCAGGCACTGATGCGCAATGCCAACGGCCTGCTGGGCAGCGAAGGCAAGCAGGCAATCGGCAGCGCCGAGCAGGCCATGCAGTCACTGGCCGAGAGCACCGCCACCATCAACCGCCTGCTCGAGGACAACCGCGAAGCCATCGGCGACGGTGCCCAGGGCCTGAACCAGCTGACCCCGGCGATTCGCGAGCTACGCGAAACCCTAAACGCACTCAAAGGCATTTCCCGGCAACTGGAGGCCGACCCTAGCGGCTACCTGCTCGGCCGCGACAACAACAAGGAGTTCCAACCATGAAACCGTCGCTGCGCCTGCTGGCCCTGGCGGCCGCACTGAGCCTGGCCAGTGCCTGCTCGATCCTGCCGCAGAGCGAGCCCGTCGACCTGTACCGTCTGCCGGTGAACCAGCCCGGCCGGACGGCGCCGGCGCTGGACTGGTCATTGCGCCTGAACAAGCCGCTGGCCAGCGAAGTGCTGGCCGGGCCACGGATTGCAGTGATTCCCCAGGGCGATGTGGTCAGCAGCTACAAGGGCGCGCGCTGGAGCGACGCAGTGCCGGTGCTGCTGCGCAACCGCCTGCTCGACGGTTTCCAGCGTGACGGCCAGGTACAGCGCCTGAGTGCCGACGACAGCAACCTGCAGGCCGACTACGAGCTGGCTGGCGAGCTGCAGGCGTTCCAGACCGAATACAGCGCGGGCGGGGCGGTGGAGGTGGTGATCCGCTATGACGCACGCCTGGTCCAAGGCCGCAACCAGCGCATTCTGGCCAGCAAACGCTTCGAAATCCGCCAGCCGCTGGCCGACAAGCAGGTGTCAGCGGTGGTTGCCGGCTTCGGGAAGGCCTGCGACCAGCTGACCGGGCAGGTGGTGAGTTGGACCATTGCGCAAGCAGCAAGCGTTCGCGCTCACTAAACCCCTGCCTGCTTTTTGTGGGAGCGGCCTTGTGTCGCGAAAGGGCCGCGAAGCGGCCCCGGCATTCTTGCATGAGCGCCGAAATCCTGGGGCCGCTGTGCGGCCCTTTCGCGACGCAAGGCCGCTCCCACAACGGTCCGCGTCAGGCGAAGAACCAGTAGCAGACGAATATCGCCGCGATCACACCGGAAAACTCCGCCAGCAAGGCGCAGCCGACGGCATGGCGCACGCGCTGGATACCCACCGCACCAAAGTAAACCGCCAGCACGTAGAAGGTGGTTTCGGTACTCCCCTGAATCGTCGCCGCCACCAGCGCCGGGAAGCTGTCCACACCGTGGGTCTGCATGGTCTCGATCAGCATCGCCCGCGCCGCACTGCCGGAGAACGGTTTGACCAGCGCCGTGGGCAAGCCCTCGACGAAGCGGGTGTCCAGACCCAGCCCAGTCACCGCATGACGAATACCGTCCAAGGCCAGCTCCAGGGCGCCTGAGGCCCGCAATACACCCACCGCCACCAGCATCGCCACCAGGTAAGGCAACAGGCCCTTGGCCACATCGAAACCTTCCTTGGCGCCTTCGACAAAGGCTTCATACACCTTCACCCGCTTCAAGGCGCCGATCACCAGGAACAGGGTGATCACACCAAACAACGTGAGGTTGCCCAGGATCGACGACAGGCTGGCCAGCGCGGCCGCCGAAAGGGTGCCGAGAAAGGCCATGAAGCCGCCCAACAGCAAGGCACCGGGAATCAGGTAGGCAAGCACTACCGGGTCCCACAGGCGCAGGCGCTGCATCAATGCCACCGACAGCAGGCCGACCAAGGTGGAGACGCTGGTGGCCAGCAGGATTGGCAGGAACACCATGGTCGGGTCCGCCGCACCTTGCTGGGCCCGATACATGAAGATGGTCACAGGCAGCAGGGTCAACGACGATGCGTTGAGCACCAGGAACAGGATCTGTGCGTTGCTCGCCGTGGTACTGCTGGGGTTCAGCTCCTGCAGTGCGCGCATGGCCTTCAGGCCGATCGGCGTGGCGGCGTTGTCCAGCCCCAGGCCGTTGGCGGCGAAGTTCATGGTGATCAGGCCCAGGGCCGGGTGGCCGGGCGGAACTTCCGGCATCAGCCGGGCAAACAACGGGCCGAGCACCTTGGCCAGCCACTCGACGATGCCAGCCTTCTCGGCGATCTTGAGAAAGCCCAGCCAAAGGGTCAGCGTGCCGAACAACAGCACCATCACCTCGACCGACAACTTGGCCATGGCGAATATGCTCTCGACCATCGCCGCGAAGATGCCGGCGTTGCCGCCTATTAGCCATTGGGCCAGGGCGGACACTGCCGCCACCAGGAAAAAGCCAAGCCAAAGGCCGTTGAGCATCCGTGTGTTCCCCCTGAAAAATGCCCGAATGATAGCGTATCGGGGCGTAAGGCTGGAGACCGCAGGCGAGGGCCGCGGCCTTGCGTCGCGAAAGGGCCGCAAGATCTCACAGGCAACAAAAAGCCCCGACAGGTCGGGGCTTCTTGTTCAGCTCATCAGGCTCAGCGCTTGGCAGCTTCGCCAACCATGGCCGCTTCCTGCTTGCCGGCCATCAGCGAGGCGTAGTACTTCTCGCCCTTGGCCGCGTCGTACATGCCTTCCCAGCGCGCGATGACCAAGGCTGCCAGGGCGTTGCCCACAACGTTCAAGGCGGTACGGGCCATGTCCATGATGCGGTCGACACCGGCGATGAAGGCCAGGCCTTCCAGCGGGATACCCACGCTGCCAAGGGTGGCCAGCAGCACCACGAAGGAAACACCCGGTACGCCAGCGATACCCTTGGAGGTGACCATCAGGGTCAGCACCAGCAGCAGCTGCTGGCTCCACGACAGGTCGATACCGTACAGCTGGGCAATGAAGATGGCCGCGATGCTCTGGTACAGGGTCGAACCGTCGAGGTTGAACGAGTAGCCGGTCGGTACCACAAACGAGCAGATCGACTTCGGCGCACCGTACTTCTCCATCTTCTCGATCACGCGCGGCAGCACGGTTTCCGAGCTGGAGGTGGAGTAGGCGAGAATCAGCTCATCTTTCATGATGCGCATGATCTTGATCACCGAGAAGCCGAACAGGCGGGCAACCAGGCCCAGCACCATGAAGGCGAAGAAGGCGATGGCGAAGTACACCAGTACCACCAGCTTGGCCAGCGGCAGCAGCGAGCTGAACCCGAAGTTGGCCACGGTCACTGCGATCAGGGCGAACACGCCGATAGGGGCGTAGTTCATGATCATGTGGGTGACCTTGAACATGGTCTCGGAAACCGCCTGGAAAGTACGCACCAACGGGTCGCGCAGCTCTGCCTGCAGGCTCGACAGACCCAGGCCGAACATCACCGAGAAGAAGATGATCGGCAGCATTTCGCCACGCATCAGCGCTGCGAAAATGTTCGACGGGATCAGGTTCAGCAGGGTTTCGATGAACGCATGCTCGTGCTGCACTTCGGCCGCGGTAGCCTGGTACTTGGAGATGTCCACTGTACCCAGGGTGCTCATGTCGATGCCGGCGCCCGGGTGGAACAGGTTGGCCAACACCAGGCCGACGACGATGGCGATGGTGGTCACCACTTCGAAGTAGATGATGGTCTTCAGGCCGATGCTGCCCAGTTTCTTCGCGTCGCCAACCCCGGCGATACCCACGATCAGCGACGAAATCACGATCGGGACGACGATCATCTTGATCAGGCGAATGAAGATGTCACCAGCGGGCTGGAGGACATTGCTGATCCACCATGCCTTTTCTGCACTGAAATGATTCAGTAGAGCGCCGATTGCAACACCCAGGACCAGACCGATGACGATCTGCCAGGCGAGGCTCAGTTTTGCCTTCTTCATGTCTTTACCCTTTGTTCTAGTGGTCATGGGCACCCAACGGAAACGCGCGTAACAGAGCCGTTGGCTAGGTCACGGGCAGCAGCTGCTTCCGTCCGGCGACTTCATGTAAGGACACCGCAGGCGAGCGACAGGGGCGCTCGGCCGGCGAAAAAGGCGGCAACTATTGCGATGGCAAAGGGGGAAATCTAATGCCTGAAGCGCATGACCCATGCCGTTTATGCATAACGTTTCTGACCAAAACGGGAGGTTCGCAAGTGCTTGATTTCCAACGTTCGGAATCCCGAACAAGACCAAACCGCCATTTTTAGGCAGATTTGGCAGGGTAAAAAGGACAGGGGCGATGGCTTGTTCGACAATCCGAATGGCCGAAATGCCACTTGAACAAGCGCCGAGCTGATCGAAAAAAATTGACGTGCGGTCGAGACAAAATGTGTCTCGAAGAAGAAATCGCGCAGGAAGAGACGTTTCCTACATGGCTCCTCGGAAGTCAGGTCTGGTCAGATGCCCCTATGGCACCGCCGACCTGAAACTTCCGATTCCGCCTTTCCTGACCCGGCCCATTGCTGGAGGCACTCCCTGTACCCCTAGGCCACTCCGATCCTGCAACAATCAGAACAGCCCGACCCCTTGGTCATGTGCAGCCCCTCCTCGGGGCGGCGCATCATAGAAGGCTGAAATATAGAAAGGTTCAGCTTCTATTACGTGACAGTGCATGACCTTTCATCCGTACCGGGTACAAACGCTCAGTACCAGTTCGGGTCACGCTTGAGCTGCTCCTGCAGCATCGCTTTCATGCCGTCGTCCGGCTCACCCAGCCAGCGGTACTGTGCGTGACGGGTGGGCGACTTGTCGTTCGGCAGACCTTCGGGCACCTCCACGAGCATCCCGTAGGCATCATCCTTGTCCCAGCTGAACGCCACGATCAGGCGCTTGTAGGTGCAGTTTTCCTTGCCTTCGCACAACGGGCCGACCAGGTATTTGTCGCCGTCCTCGGTAACTGCAGACATCTGCTGCTGGGAACTGCCGGTCAGATTGACCACCCAGTCAGGCAGGCGTTCCTCGCCTTTGATCGTCTCCTGCCAGGTTTCCCTGTACTCCGGGTCCGAGCCGAGCAACTGGTCGACCCGGACCTGGCCGTCATTGGCCGCCATCGCCGCTGCACTGCCACCCAGTAACAGGGCGGCAGCCAGGGCTGTCCAACGCTTCCTGCCCATCTTCAACCTCGTCCACGTCCAAAGAAGAAGGAGGCTACGAACAGCACCAGGAAGACAATGAACAGAATCTTCGCGATACCCGTGGCAGCGCCCGCGATACCACCGAAGCCCAGTACGGCGGCGACAATGGCGATGATGAGGAAAGTGATAGCCCAACTCAGCATGGTGGTTCTCCTTTCTTTTTCGGAATCGGTTCAGCCGGCGGTCAGAACACCCAGCGGTCCTGGGGTACGACATTTTCCAAGGTGGCCGGTGACGCAGTGGCCTGGCCGGTTGGCAGCGGGTCGGCGGCCTTGACCAGGGTGTTGGCACGGGTTGCCTGAATCTGCGTCAACAGGGCGGTCTGCGCCGCCACTTGCTCGGCCAGGCGTGCGGTCTGCCAGCTGTAATAGAAGAGGCCAGCGGCCAAAGTCAGTACCAGCGCCAGGGTGAGTGACAACACCTGGCGCAGGGGCAGTGCGGCGCTCTGCAAGCGGTTGACGGATTGGCAGTTCATGCCGGCTCCTCCTGCTGTAATTCTTGTTCAAACCTGAATAAGTAATTGCAGCCTGCATGCCAGCCTTTTGATTCAAATAAAATCCTTTAAAATCAAGTATTTATACAGTAGGACAATAATCGACAGGGACGTATCCTGCACGATGCCGTCCGTGGGGTCGTGCGAATTGCACGATCAACCTTCGACCTTGGTCGCTACCTTGAGCAGGTCCGCGTCCACCCCGCGCACGCCGATGATCTGCCTAGCGATTTCCACGGCGATGGTTTTCTGCTCGCTGCTGACCACTTCGCCTGAAAGCCGAACCAGCCCCTCTTCGCTGGCCACTTTCAGGTTCAGGCCATCAAGGTTGCGGCTGAAGCGGTAGCTGTTCTGGATCTTGTCGATGATCCAGCTGTCACTCGGCTGCGGCCCGGTCGGCAGCCCAATCGGAGCTTCCCGGGCCTTGGCCATGGCGGCGGTATCGAGGCTGACCAGGTTGTTGACCAGGTGCACGCCCTCC
The DNA here is from genome assembly GCF_023100865.1 of Pseudomonas sp. A2. Taxonomy (NCBI): domain Bacteria; kingdom Pseudomonadati; phylum Pseudomonadota; class Gammaproteobacteria; order Pseudomonadales; family Pseudomonadaceae; genus Pseudomonas; species Pseudomonas sp. A2. Next base: position 161,157 of record NZ_CP039127.1, on the reverse strand, counting down.
GTGGTGCGCGCCACCACGCCGGCCAGCTCCTTGGCCTCGGCACTGTCGACCTTGCCGCGCAGGGTCACCACACCTTCGCTGCTCTGTACATCTATAGGTGCCTTCTCGGTTATGCGGCTCCATAGCAGCCGAGCACGGATCACCGCGGCCAGGGTGGCATCCTCCAGGCGCTGGGCGTAGGCACGCAACGCCAGCGGGCGCTCCACCAGCTGGGCATTGACCCGCAGTTGGTTGTCAACTTGCTCGATGCCACGGGTAGCCAGAGCCACATGCTCTGCCAGCTGGCGCTCGACGTCGTTCTCCACCTCACCGGAAAGGCGCGCCTGCTTGCCATCCACCTCGACCTGAATACGGAACGGGTCGAGCATGCGGTTCAGCGACAGGGCAGTTTGCAAGGCCCCCTCCAGGCGGGCGTCTTGCACCGGATCGGCGAATACCGGCGTGAACACCGGTAGCAGTGTGGCTGCCAACATGGCGGCTCGGATGGAAAAGGGCATGGCAGTGCCTCCTTTTGTAGGCAAAAACTGAAAATCCTCGCAACCAATGTGCCACCGTGCGCCTCTAAGAAAATCATCTGGATAGCGCGGCCTCCACGCGCTGATTGGCCAGTGGCTAGCATGCAAAGGACAGGTTCCTTCACAATGGACCATGCAACTTGCCCGATTTTTCCCACACTAAATGAAGATCTTTCCTAAAGGAGCGCAGCACATGGAGTCAGCCCAGGACAACCAAGGCCGCATTCTGCTGGTGGATGACGAGTCCGCGATCCTGCGCACCTTCCGCTACTGCCTGGAGGACGAGGGCTACAATGTGGCAACGGCCAACAGCGCCGCCCAGGCCGAAGCCTTGCTGCAGCGCCAAGTATTCGACCTGTGCTTCCTTGATTTGCGCCTGGGCGAGGACAACGGCCTCGATGTGCTGGCGCAGATGCGTATCCAGGCCCCCTGGATGCGGGTGGTGATCGTCACCGCGCACTCAGCGATCGATACGGCGGTAGACGCGATCCAGGCCGGCGCCGCCGATTACCTGGTCAAGCCGTGCAGCCCCGACCAGCTGCGCCTGGCTACCGCCAAACAGTTGGAAGTGCGCCAGCTTTCCGCGCGACTGGAGGCCCTGGAAGGTGAAGTGCGCAAACCCAAGGACGGCCTCGACTCGCACAGCCCGGCCATGATGGCGGTACTGGAAACCGCCCGCCAGGTCGCTACCACCGACGCCAACATCCTCATCCTTGGCGAGTCGGGCACAGGTAAAGGTGAACTGGCCCGGGCCATTCACGGCTGGAGCAAGCGCGCGCGCAAATCCTGCGTAACCATCAACTGCCCGTCACTGAACGCCGAGCTGATGGAAAGCGAGTTGTTCGGCCACACCCGCGGCGCCTTCACCGGCGCCAGCGAAAGCACCCTGGGGCGAGTCAACCAGGCAGATGGGGGCACGCTGTTCCTCGACGAGATCGGCGATTTCCCGCTGACCTTGCAGCCCAAACTGCTGCGCTTCATCCAGGACAAGGAATACGAGCGCGTCGGCGACCCGGTAACCCGTCGCGCCGATGTGCGCATACTCGCCGCCACCAACCTCAACCTCGAAGAGATGGTGCGTGAGAGCCGTTTCCGCGAAGACCTGCTGTATCGCCTGAACGTCATCACTTTGCACCTGCCGCCGCTGCGCGAGCGCAGTGAAGACATCCTGACCTTGGCCGACCGCTTTCTCGCCCGCTTCGTCAAGGAATACTCTCGGCCTGCGCGCGGCTTCAGTGACGAAGCCCGCACAGCCCTGCTCAACTACCGCTGGCCCGGCAACATTCGCGAACTGCGTAACGTGGTGGAGCGGGCCAGTATCATCTGCCCACAGGAACGCGTGGAAATCAGCCACCTGGGCATGGGCGAGCAGCCCGCTGGTAACGCCCCTCGCATAGGCGCCGCACTGAGCCTTGATGAGCTGGAGCGCGCCCACATTGGCGCGGTGTTGGCCGCCAGTGACACCCTTGACCAGGCCGCCAAGACCCTGGGGATCGACGCATCCACCCTGTACCGCAAGCGCAAGCAGTACAACCTATGAAATGGCCGCCCATGAAGCTGCGCACGCGGCTTTTCCTCAGCATTTCGGCGCTGGTCACCGTGGCCCTGCTAGGGCTGCTGCTGGGCCTGGTCAGCGTGCTGCAGATGGCCACGGTGCAGCAGCGACTGGTGCGCGATACCACCCACACCTTGGAAATAGGGCTGAAGTTGCGCCAGAACCTTGGCGAACAGTTGACCCTGATCCTCGATGACGAGACCGCCCCGGAAAATCTGCGGCTGCTGCAAGACAACTTCCAGACCCTGCTGAACCAAGGGCTGGACCAAGGTGGCGAGCGCACCGGCTTCAGCAAGGCCAGCAGCAACTATCAGGCCTTCCTCCAGGCCTACCGCGCCAGCCCGGCGCCCTCCCGCAGCATGGGCGTTGACCAACCACTCGGGGCCGCGTTCAACCAGGTCCGCACCGATCTGATCGATTCCCACAAGCAGGCCCTGGAGCACATCACCCGCAGCGAGGAGCACACCCGCGACCACGCCCTGCTGGTCAGCGGCGTACTTGGCCTGATGGGTTTGGTGGTACTGGTACTGGGCTTCATCACCGCGCACAACATCGCCCGGCGCTTCGGCCAGCCGATCGAAGCATTGGCCAAAGCGGCCGACCAACTCGGCAAAGGCGATTTCGACGTCACCCTGCCGGTCACACAGGCCACCGAACTGAACCAGCTCACCCGCCGCTTCGGCCTGATGGCCGATGCCTTGCGCAAGCACCAGGCCACCAACGTCGATGAACTGCTGGCTGGCCAGCAACGCTTGCAGGCCGTGCTGGACAGCATCGACGATGGCCTGCTGATAATCGATCGCCAGGGCCGCCTGGAACACCTCAACCCGGTGGCGCAGCGCCAGCTGGGCTGGACCGACAGCCGCGCCGGCAGCAGCCTGGCCGAAGCCCTGCAGCGCCCGGAACTGGAACAGCAGCTACGCCAGGTACTGCGCGGCGGCAACCTCGACCGCCAGCCAGACGACCTGAACATGGACGTCGATGACGAAACGCGCCTGCTCGCCTACAGCCTGACCCCGGTCAGCCACCCGCAAGGGCCGATACTTGGCGCAGTGATGGTGTTGCATGATGTAACCGAGCAGCGCGCCTTCGAACGCGTGCGCAGCGAGTTCGTGCTGCGCGCTTCCCACGAGCTGCGCACTCCGGTGACTGGCATGCACATGGCCTTCGGTCTGTTGCGCGAGCGGCTCAAGTTCCCGCCAGAGGCGCGCGAGCATGACCTGCTGGAGACCATTGGCGAGGAAATGCAGCGCCTGACCCAGTTGATCAACGACCTGCTCAACTTCAGCCGCTACCAGAGCGGGATGCAGAAGCTCGAGCTGGCTCCCTGCGCCATAGACGAACTGCTGGAACGTGCACAACATCGCTTTGCCGAGCCGGCGGCGAACAAGCAGATCGAGTTGATCACGGAGCTGGAGCCGCCGCTACCGCGCATCCAGGCCGATGTTGCCCAACTCGACCGGGTGCTGGACAACCTGTTGCACAATGCCGTCCGCCATACCGCCAGCGGCGGTCGTATCCGCCTGCATGCACGACGGCATGCGGAGCGGGTGATCATCAGTGTCGAGGACAACGGCGAAGGCATTGCCTATGGGCAACAGGGGCGCATCTTCGAGCCCTTCGTGCAGGTAGGGCGCAAGAAAGGCGGCGCGGGGCTGGGGTTGGCGCTGTGCAAAGAGATCGTGCAGCTGCATGGCGGGCGCATGGGCGTGTTTTCCCGACCGGGGCAGGGAACCCAGTTCTACATGGCACTACCGGTCTGAATGTACCCTGCCCCGGCCCCATCTTCGGTGCCGGATCAGTCAATGCTCAACCCGCCGCGGCAGCCGACCTCGAGTCACCAGTTCGGCAAACTGCCGGGCATTCAGTGGCCGGGCAAAAAGCCAGCCCTGGCCATAATTGACCCCTTCGCTGTTCAGCAGCACCGCTTGGTCTTCACACTCGATTCCTTCGGCAATCACCCGCAGGTGCAGATCGTGGGCCATGCGAATGATATGCGGGGCAACACCGCTACTGGCGGCGTCGTGCCCCAAGGCATCGATAAACGCCTTGTCGATCTTCAGGCAGTCCACTGGCAGGGTTTGCAAGTACGCCAGGCTGCAATAGCCAGTCCCAAAATCGTCGATCAGCACTTGATGCCCCACTGCGCGCAGCGCCTGGAGGTTGTCGCGGGCCACAACCACGTCGATCAGGCCGCGCTCGGTCACCTCGAAGGCGATCTGGCTGGCCGACACACGGTGCAAGGCCAGCAAGCGTGCCGCCACCCGGCCGATGCGCGGCACCATCACATCACAGGCCGCCAGATTCACCGAAATGTACAAGTTGGGATGCGAGCGCAGCAGTTGCCCTAGCTGTTCCAGCACACGCTGCAGGACAAAGTCCGTGATCTGGCGAATCTGCCCGGTGTTTTCCGCCAAAGGGATGAACAGGTCCGGGCTGGTCAGGGTACCGTCCGGGCGGCGCCAGCGCACCAGAGCCTCGGCCCCGACACAGCGTCGGCTGTCGAGCTCGAAGATCGGCTGGTAGAGCACCTGCAGTTCGCCGCGACGCAAGGCATTCTGCAATTCCGAGCTCATCGACCGCCGCTGCAGGATCAGTTGCAGTACCAGCCAGCCGATGCAACAGGCCGCCAGTACACTGCCGGGGAACAGAAGCCAGAGCATGCCGTTCATCCTCAACGGCAGGCTCGCCCGCGGGGCGATCAGCACCAACTGGTAGTCCGGTGACTTGGTCGGCATTCGGTAGATCAGTCGATCGCTGAGTTCAAGCAGCGACTTGTGGCTGGTTGACCAGGCCGAAGGAGGCGGCCATACCTGCGGTGGGCCCAGCACGGGGATGGCCCGGGCACCGTTGTCCAACACCACCACCAGGCTGCCGCCCGGGGGCAGGTCGACCACATCGGTCAGGTGCCCACGAGAGGTGGATACCACGAACTTGCCCCTCCCAAGCATCAGCGCGGCCAGGTTCTCGTTCGGCTCGGTCGTGGTATTCAGCCAGTAGCTGTAGGTCGGCCCTTGTATGTCGGGGGCGCGCAAGGGTTCGAACGCCCGCTCGTCACCGCGGTTTGAGCAGGCCACATCTCCATCCACGTACGCCGCTTCATAAATGAAGCGGGAACTCAGGCCTACCTGCTGCAATGCCGTCAGCATCGCCGGGCTGCAGCCGCGCAAGGGTTGCGCCTGCAGCAGGTCGACCCCTTCGCGCAACTGGCCGAACACCTGCTCGAGGCGCTCCAGAAAGCGTTCGCCCTGGGCGTTCATCTGTGCACTCTCGCTTTGCTTCATCTGTTGCAGGGCAATGCCGATGCTTGCAGAAAGCAACAGTGCCGCGCTGGCCAGTGCTGCCAACGTGGCCAGCATCCAGGGACGGTAAAAAATTTGGCGCAGCAAGGCGATGAGGGCTGGCATCGAGGGCATCCAGTTGATAACTAAGGTATAGCAACTGAATCAGGAATCACCTTTGCCGTTTGGCGCTTCGCTACAAGCGCCGAAGGCCGCTCCTAAACAAGAGCCCGTCTCACCTTGGCAGCTCAACGCATCCGGTTGAGCACCTGCAGCATCGCCGCCGTCTGCGCATCCGGCATGCCATCGAAGCGCTGCGGGCGGAAACGCATCTGGAACGCGGCGATCACATGGCGGGTGGCAACATCCAGTACCCCAGTCTGCTCGATCGCATAGCCAAACCGCGCCAGCTCCTGCTGGTACCAGCCAACGCTCGGCGGGTTGACGCTGAAATAGGCTTGCTGCCGTGCCACGGCAGTTGCATCCGGCCAGACCCCCAGCCCGGCGTCGGCCAGGCGTTTCCACGGAAATAGCGGCCCCGGGTCAAGCTTGCGCAGCGGCGCGATATCGCTGTGGCCAATGATGTGCCGTGGCTCGATGTTGTTACGCTTGACGATGTCCTTGAGCAGCGCGATCAGCGACTGGACCTGCGCTTCGCTGTAAGGGTGCCAGACCCGCCCATTTGGCGTGTCGGTGAAGCCCGGGTTGACGATTTCGATACCGATGGACGAGGAGTTCAGCCAGGTCCGCCCCTGCCACTGGCTATCACCGGCATGCCAGGCGCGGCGGCTTTCATCCACCAGCTGGTACACCGTCGCCGGGCCGTCACCAATCAGATAGTGGCTGCTGACTTCCCCATGGGTCAGCAACGCCAGGGAACGCTCCAGCGAAGCATTGGTGTAGTGCAGGACAACGAACTGGATGCGGTTGTCCTGGTTGATCGAAGGGTGGCTACGGTCGATGCGCAGGCCGGTCGAGCAACCGGCGACAGACAACAGCAGGAAGGAAATCAGGGTTTTTTTAAGCGTGGAAAGCACGTCAGTGGCCTCAGCGTATGAGCGCTACAGTATAACGTGCTCCCCAAGGGCCGTGCGTGCCGCGAGTCAGCAGCTACCGGCTATGCCAGCTCGACACGGTTGCGTCCCGATTCCTTGGCCCGGTAAAGCGCCGCATCGGCGCGCTTGAGCACCTGATCGCCGCGCTCGCCGGGACGGAATGCACCCAGGCCGATGGACGTGGTGATCACCACCCGTTCGCCCTTGAAGTGGAACGGGCACGCCTCGACCGTGGCCCTCAGCACCTCGGCTATCTGGGCAGCGGCAGCCGGCGAGGTCTGCGGCAGCAGCAGGACAAACTCCTCGCCGCCAAACCGGGCGATGAAGTCATGGCTGCGCAGGCGCTTGCGCAACTGGTCGGCGACGATCTTCAAGACCTTGTCCCCAGCCAGGTGCCCATAGCTGTCGTTGATACGCTTGAAATGGTCCAGGTCGAGGATCGCCATCGCCAGATGGCCGCCGTGTGCCTGCCATTCGAGCATTTCGCGCTCGACCCGCTCGCTCCAGGCCGCACGGTTGGGCAGGCCGGTGAGGGGATCGAGCAAGGCCTTCTGGCGCTGCTCTTCCAAGTGTTCACGGTAGCCGAGCGCCTCTTGCTCCATGTTCGCCACCCGCTCCGACAGCCCTTGCAGGCGTCCAGCCAGCTCCTGTTCGCGGCGATCACGCTCATGCTTGTGCTCATCCATGGTCACCAACAGACCTTCCAGGCGGTTTTCCAGAATGTGCTTGAGGCTGTCGACGTCAGCGGCACCTTGCACACTGCTCTGCAGCCCGTCGACGTGCTCACGCAGCTGGGTATCCAGCTCGCGAGCGGCCGAGCTGTTGTCGGCATGGCCGGCGCTAGCCTCGTGCAGGTGGCTCTGGAAACCTTCCAGGCGTTCGTTGAGCTGCTGCAGGTAGGTTTCGAATTCGTGCTGGCCGCTGTCGGTGATCGCCAGCATGAGCACAGCCAGGTCATCCAGCACCGGTATCAGCTCATACCAGTTCAAGCCGCGGGCGACGCGTTCACGCATCTCTAGCGCCTGGGCCTTGTGTCGCTCCGGCAGGCTGAGGTCATCGAGCAAGCCGATCAGAGTATGCTCGATGTGCTCGGCAACCTGGCTGTAGGGCGGCTCCACCGCGTAGGGCAGGGCGTAGGGGCCATCTTCGCCAAAGGTTTCTTCGAGTGTTTGCGCCGGTCCTGCTTCAACCGGCGGCTCGCTGGCAATAGCTACCGGTGCCGGTACATCGTCCGGGAGCGGCAGCGGCAGCGGGGCTGGTGACAGTTCGGCCGTTTCGATAAGCGCCGGGCCTGGTGCCTCCAGCTCGGGCTCCGATATTACGAGGGCTTCGACAACAGAAGCTGAGGAGGCTGGCAGGGGCTGTAGCGCGTCCATGTCGTCGGGCTGCGGGGCATCGGCAGGTGCCGCCAAAGGCTGCGCCTCGGCAACCGGCAGCGCCAGAGGCACAAGCGCTGGCTCGCCTTGTACGCCATCCTCGCGGCCGCCGAACAAGCGCTGCAAGAAGCCGGGACGGGCCTCCGCCGCCGACTTGCCCAAGGCTGACAGCGCGCGGCCCTGCAAGCCGCTCAACTCGCCCAGCAACGGTGGCAGGTCGCGTGACTGGGCCACTCCGCCATCGAGCTTCTTCGCCAGCTTTTTCAACGGACGCGACACATCGTTCGGCAATGGCAGGCCTTGCAGCTGGTCGACCAGCGCTGTCAGCGCATCGCTGACCTGGTTCATGCGGGCTTCCCGACGCTGTTCGGAGTCCAACACCGCCTTCTCAAGACGAGGAATCAACCCGGCAAGGCCGGCGTCCATGTTGTCGCTGCGGATGACCTCGCGCATTTCCTTCATGCACTGGTCCACCACCTTGTCGCTGCCTTCGGCAGCCAGGGTGCTGCGTACCAAGCCACGACGCAGCAGGTCGAGACGGGCGTCCCAACGGCGCTCGAGCTTTTCCTGCTGCTCGATGCTTTTCAGGTATTTTTCTTTCCAGCGCTCAGCGTCTTCAGTCATGCCCGGGTCCGCAAACGGTGATGGCAATTAGCTCAGGACCGGCAGCGTATCCACAGTCAATGCATCAGGCAATCGAATCTCTACAGCAACGGGAAGGTGGTCGGAAATTGGCTGCGCCAGCACCTCGACACGCTCCAGCGTGAGGCTTGGGCTGAGCAGGATATGGTCCAGGCAACGCTGTGGACGCCAGCTGGGGAAAGTGGCCTCGACTTGCGGGGCTATCAGGCCCAGGTCGCGCAACGGCGAGTGCTCCAGCAGGTCGGTGGCATGGGTATTCATGTCGCCCATCAGCACCTGATGGCGGTAGCCGCCAATCAGCTCGCGGATGTAACCCAGTTGCAGGGCGCGGGTCTTGGCGCCGAGGGCCAGGTGCATCATCACCACAATCAGCGCATCTTCGCCCTCGCCAAAGCGCACCAGGATCGCACCACGCCCAGCCGGGCCAGGCAATGGGTGATCCTCGAGCAGTTGTGGCTTCAAGCGGCTGAGCACGCCATTGCTGTGCTGGGCAAAACGCCCAAGGTTGCGGTTGAGTTGCTGGTACCAGTAGGGGAAGGCGCCCAGGTGGGCAAGGTGCTCGACCTGGTTGACATAGCCCGAGCGCAGGCTGCCGCCATCGGCCTCCTGCAAGGCTACCAGGTCGAAGTCGCCCAGCAGTTGGCCAATCTTCTGCAGGTTGCCGGCACGCCCGTTGTGCGGCAGCAGGTGCTGCCAGCTGCGAGTCACGTAATGCCGGTAGCGCTCGGTGCTGATGCCCACCTGGATGTTGAAACTGAGCAGCCGCAGACGACCATCCTCGGGCAGACCAGGGGCATGCAAGTGATGCTCGTTGACCTGCGGCTGGTGCAGGCCAATGCCACGCGCGGTTCTGAAGCGGCGCATGGGTTACGCCGCTTACTTAGCGGCGCGCTCCTTGGCGATCAGCTGGTCGGCAACGTTCAGTACGCCTTCCGGCCCGCCGGCGGTACCCAGGTCGAAGCGGTACTTGCCGTTGACCACCATGCTCGGTACGCCGGTGATCTCGTACTTCTTCGCCAGTTCCTTGGCCTGGTTGACCTGGCCCTTGATGGCGAACGAATTGAAGGTGGCGAGGAACTTGTCCTTGTCCACGCCCTGGGTGGCAAGGAAGTCGGCCATGTCCTGCGGGTCGGTCAGGCGCTTGCGCTGGTTCTGGATGGCATCGAACACCGCGGCGTGTACCTTCTGCTCGACGCCCATGGCTTCGAGGGTCAGGAACATCTGGCCATGGGCGTCCCACGCGCCACCGAACATGGCTGGTACGCGCTTGAAGTTGACGTCCTTGGGCAGTTTATCGACCCACGGGTTGATGGTCGGCTCGAAGTGATAGCAGTGGGGGCAGCCGTACCAGAACAGCTCGACCACTTCGATCTTGCCAGGTACGGAAACCGGAACAGGGTTGCTCAGCTCGAGGTATTCCTTGCCAGCAACAGGCTCGGCGGCCTGGACGGCAGTCATACCGAATACGCTGGCAGCGACCAGCGCGGCGCTGAGAATCAGTTTACGCATGCTTTACTCCTGGGCAGTCATTGGTCGCCACGACGCGACCTGCACTGAGACAGGCCGGGAACGGGCCGAGTTCTGTAGTGTAACGGCTGCGGACGGAAAAAAGGGCGGTCCGGCCGCCCTTTCATCATTGGCCTACAACATTAACTGAAAGTTAATGCGCCGCCTGTAATGGCCTCAGTGCAGGCCCTGGATGTAACTGGCCAGCGCCTCTATGTCGTGGTTGCTCAGCTTGCCGGCGATTGTGCGCATGGTCATGGCATCGCCATCGTTGGTGCGGTTGCCTTCGCGGAAGTCGGTGAGCTGCTTGGTCACGTACTGCGCGTGCTGCCCGCCCAGGTGCGGGAAGCCGGCCAAGGCGATACCCGCGCCGTTCGGCGAGTGGCAGCCGGTGCAGGCTGGCATGCCCTTTTCCAGGTCTCCACCGTTGAACAGCGCCCGGCCACGTTCGACCAACTTGGGATCGGCGGCGCCCACGCTGCCTTTCTGGCTGGAGAAGTAGGCGGCGATATCGGCCAGGTCCTGGTCGCTGAACGCGGCCAGCATGCCGGTCATCTCCAGCACGGTACGCTTGCCCGACTTGATATCGTGCAATTGTTTTTCAAGGTAGCGCTGGCCTTGGCCGGCCAGTTTCGGGAAGTTCGGTGCCAGGCTGTTGCCGTCGGGGTTGTGGCAGGCGCCACAGACGGCCGTCTTGGCCTGGCCGGCGGCGGCATCGCCTTTGACGGGTTGCGCAGCAGTGGCCGCACCTGCGACACCCAGGGTCAACAGCAGACTCACGACTAGTTTGTTCATCAGCTAATCCAACACGGCTAAGGGTGAAATGTTATGTATCGGGACTGCCACTCATCCAAAGGATGACCAAACGGTAGTCCTCGGCACTGCAGTCCATGCACAATCCACGCGGCGGCATAGCCTTGAAACCCTGGGTCACGTGCTTCACCAGTACATCCATGCCTTGCGCCAGCCTTGGCTCCCATGCTGCCCGGTCACCCTGCCTGGGTGCCTGTGGCAACTGCCCGGTGTGACAGGCCGCACACGTGCGGTTGTACAACACCTCGGGATCCTGTGTAGCCTGTGCGCTGAAAAACGGCAGGAACATACCGACAGCAAGCAGCCATTTCGCCATGCGGAACGACCTTCAGGGTTGGGGGCCGCGCTGCGTTCTGTTGCGCGAGCTATTGTTCGACACCCCATGCCCGTTCTCCTTCGCCGGGAGAATGAGCACACAAAAACTGGGGCATTATATACTTCCGCCATCCAAACGGAAACGACACCGCTTGCCAGGCTCGGGCCTATAGAGTCAGGCAACACCCACATCGGATATCCCATGCAAGTCAAGAACCCCATCCTCGGCCTCTGCCAGAAAGCCAAATTCGCCCTCAGCGCTGCCAAGGTCGAACAATGCCCGGACGACCAGGGTTACGAGGTGGCTTTCGCCGGCCGCTCCAACGCCGGCAAATCCAGCGCCCTCAACACCCTGACCCATGCCAGCCTGGCACGCACCTCGAAAACCCCCGGGCGCACCCAGCTGTTGAATTTCTTCAGTCTGGACGATGAACGGCGTTTGGTCGACCTGCCAGGCTACGGTTATGCAAAAGTCCCGATTCCGCTCAAGCAGCACTGGCAGAAACACCTGGAAGCCTACCTGGGTAGCCGGGAGTGCCTGCGTGGCGTGATCCTGATGATGGACGTGCGCCATCCGATGACCGACTTCGACAAGATGATGCTCGACTGGGCCAAGGCCAGCAGCATGCCGATGCACATCCTGCTGACCAAGGCCGACAAGCTGACCCACGGCGCGGGCAAGAACACTCTGCTCAAGGTGCAGTCGGAAATCCGCAAGGGTTGGGGCGATGGCGTGACCATCCAGCTGTTCTCGGCGCCCAAGCGCCTGGGCGTGGAAGAGGCATACCGAGTGCTGGCGGACTGGATGGAGCTGGAAGACAAGCCAGTAGCCTGAGGCCTGCACCGCTCGTTGTAGGAGCAGCCTTGTGCTGCGAAGAGGCCATGACAGGCTGTATAGGTCTGTTGGCTGTACCGGCCCTTTCGCAGCACAAGGCTGCTCCTACAGGGGTAGCTGAGCCATCAGGTCAAATTCCGGGCAAAAAAAACCCCGGACTTCGTATGGGGAGGGGGAAGTTCGGGGTCCAAGTCCGGACCGCTAGGGCGGGGTCCAGATATCTGCCAACACTTAACACAACATAGGAGCATCGAAAGGCTTCACCAGCCATTCAGTTACTCTGAGTTCCGTTTCACCGGTTTAGTTCCAAAGCCCTGAAAACTATTTGCGATAGTTTCATGAAACTTCAGCACCGCTGGCACTGAGCAGTGCCGGATCCGCATCGCTACAACGCGGATCCTATACAGCTTTCCCCACCCGATCAGTGAGCTTCGTCCCAATTCGCACCAATTCCTGCCTCGACCAGCAGCGGCACATCCAGTTTCGCGGCCTTGCTCATGTGCTGGCGAATTTCTTCTTTCACCAGCTCCACCAGGTCCTCGCGCACTTCCAGCACCAGTTCGTCGTGCACCTGCAGGATCACCCGGGCATCCAGCCCGCTCTCGCTCAGCCAGTTATCCACATTGACCATGGCCCGCTTGATGATGTCGGCCGCAGTGCCCTGCATCGGGGCGTTGATCGCCGTGCGCTCGGCGCCTTTGCGCAGGGCTGGGTTCTTGGCATTGATATCCGGCAGGTACAGGCGGCGGCCGAACAGGGTTTCTACAAAGCCTTGCTCCGCCGCCTGGGCGCGGGTGCGCTCCATGTACGCCAACACGCCCGGATAGCGGGCGAAGTAGCGGTCGATGTAATCCTGCGACTGCTTGCGGTCAACGCCGATCTGCTTGGCCAGGCCAAAGGCGCTCATGCCGTAGATCAGGCCGAAGTTGATGGCCTTGGCACTGCGGCGCTGATCGGTGGAGACGTCTTCCAGGGCTACGCCGAATACTTCCGCCGCCGTGGCGCGGTGCACGTCCAGGTTGTTGCGGAAGGCATGCAGCAAGCCTTCGTCCTTGGCCAGGTGGGCCATGATGCGCAACTCGATCTGCGAGTAGTCCGCCGCCAGCAACTTGTAACCAGGGCTGGCAACGAAAGCCTGGCGGATGCGCCGGCCTTCGGCAGTACGGATCGGGATGTTCTGCAGGTTCGGGTCGCTGGACGACAGTCGACCGGTGGCCGCCACCGCCTGCTGGTATGAGGTGTGGATACGCCCGGTGCGCGGGTTGATCTGCCCCGGCAGCTTGTCGGTGTAGGTGCTCTTGAGCTTGCTCAGGCTGCGGTACTGCATCAGTACCTCCGGCAGCGGGTAGCCTTGCTCGGCCAGTTCGTCGAGCACCGCTTCTGCCGTGGATGGCTGGCCCTTGGTGGTCTTGCTCAGCACCGGCATGCCCAGCTTGTCGTAGAGGATCGCGCCCAGTTGCTTGGGCGAGCCGAGGTTGAACTCCTCACCGGCCAGCTCATAGGCGCGCTGCTCGAGCTCGGCCATCTTTAACCCCAGCTCACCGCTCTGCACCTGCAGCAACGCGGCATCGACCAGCGCCCCCTGGCGCTCGATCTTGGCCAGCACCGGCACCAGCGGCATCTCGATGTCCATCAGCACCGGCTGCACGCTTGGCGTCTGTGCCAGGCGCGCCTGCAGCGCCTGGTGCAGGCGCAGGGTGATGTCGGCATCTTCGGCAGCGTAGGGGCCGGCCTTGTCCAGGTGGATCTGGTTGAAGGTCAGCTGCTTGGCGCCCTTGCCGGCGATATCCTCGAAGGCAATGGTGGTATGGTCGAGGTACTTCTGCGCCAGGCTGTCCATGTCGTGACGGGTGGCGGTGGAGTTCAGCACGTACGACTCGAGCATGGTGTCGTAGGCAACGCCGCGCATTTCGATGGCGGGCGAGCCATTGGCAAGGATGTTGATATCGTACTTGGCGTTCTGCCCGACCTTGGCCTTGGCCGGGTCTTCCAGCAGTGGCTTCAGCGCCAGCAGCACGGCAGTGCGGTCCAACTGGGCCGGCGCGCCTTCATAGTCGTGGGCCAGCGGCACATAGGCCGCTTCGTGCGGTTCAACGGCGAACGACAGGCCGACCAGCTGGGCCTGCTGAGCGTCCAGGCCGGTGGTCTCGGTGTCGAAAGCGAACAATGGCGCCTGGCGCAGCTTCTCCAGCCAGAAGTCGAAACGGGCCTGGTCGAGAATGGTTTCGTACCTGGGCTCGACCTTGGCCACCTGCTCCGCGACCGGCGCGATTTCGTCACCGGCCTTGGCAGCGTCACGCTGCACCTCGGCGATCCAGCTCTTGAACTCCATCTCGGTGTATAACGCCAGCAACGCGTCGCGATCAGGTTCGCCGCACACCAGGGCATCTACTTCGATATCCAGCGGCACATCGACCTTGATGGTAGCCAGCTCATAGGACAGGAACGCCGCGTCGCGGTGCTCTTCCAGCTTGGCCGGCAGGGTCTTGGCGCCGCGAATGGCCAGCGTCGGGACCTTGTCCAGGTTAGCGTACAGGTCGCTGAGACCGCCGCCGATACCGGTCAGCAGGCCCACCGCGGTTTTTTCGCCCACGCCCGGCACACCGGGGATGTTGTCGACCTTGTCGCCCATCAGCGCCAAAAAGTCGATGATATGTTCCGGGCCGACGCCAAATTTCTCGTGCACGCCAGCCACGTCCAGCACGCTTCCGGTCATGGTGTTGACCAAGGTAATGTGCCCGTCCACCAGCTGCGCCATGTCCTTGTCACCGGTCGAGATGATCACCGGGCGGTCCAACGCGGCGCTGCTGCGCGCCAGGGTGCCGATCACGTCGTCGGCCTCGACCCCCTCGACGCACAGCAGCGGGTAGCCCAGCGCCTTGACGCTGGCGTGCAGCGGCTCGATCTGTACCCGCAGGTCGTCAGGCATGCTCGGGCGGTTTGCCTTGTATTCAGCGAACATGGCATCGCGGAAGGTGCCACCCTTGGCGTCGAACACCACCGCGAACAAGCTGTCGGGGTATTGCTTGCGCAGGCTCTTGAGCATGTTCAGCACCCCCTTCACCGCGCCGGTCGGCATGCCCTTGGAGGTAGTCAACGGCGGCAGCGCGTGGAAGGCGCGGTACAGGTAGGAGGAACCGTCCACCAGGACGAGGGGCGCTTGGCTCATGAGCAGAATCAACCTTTTCGACGGGTCCGGCGCTAGAATAGCCAGAATCATTGACGACAAAGGGACAAGGTTATCATGCGTACACTCAATCGCCTGTTACTGCTCGGTCTGTTGGCCACCATGCCTGTCGTCACCCTGGCGGCGGAAGACGCCCCCTCGGCCGATCCCGAGGTGACCATTCGCACGGAAGGCGACAAAACCATCCAGGAGTACCGACAGAACGGGTTCCTGTATGCGATCAAGATCACGCCGAAAAACGGCAAGCCTTATTTCCTGGTACGCGCCGATGGCTCTGATGGCAATTTCATTCGTTCCGACCAGCCGGACATGCTGATTCCGTCCTGGAAGATCTTCGAGTGGTAATCTGACGCGCACCGTTCACATCAACCCGGCACTTCCCGGCGGAAGTGCCCGTATGGGCAAATTTTCATCATGTCAGTCTTCACCCCCGTGACCCGGCCTGAGCTGGAAACCTTTCTGGCGCCGTACGCGCTGGGTCGTCTGCTCGATTTCCAGGGCATCGCCGCCGGCACCGAGAACAGCAATTTCTTCGTCAGCCTCGAACAGGGGGAGTTCGTCCTGACGCTGATCGAGCGCGGGCCCAGCGAGGACATGCCGTTCTTCATCGAGCTGCTGGACACCCTGCACGCAGCCGACATGCCGGTGCCCTATGCCATACGCGACCGCGACGGCAATGGCCTGCGCGAGCTGTGCGGCAAGCCGGCGCTGCTGCAGCCACGGCTGTCGGGCAAGCACATCAAGGCACCGAACGCCCAGCACTGCGCCCAGGTCGGCGAGCTGCTGGCGCACATTCACCTGGCTACCCGCGAGCACATCATCGAGCGTCGTACCGACCGCGGCCTGGACTGGATGCTGGCTTCGGGTGCCGAGCTGCTGCCGCGCCTTACCGCCGAGCAAGCCGCGCTGCTGCAACCGGCGCTGGATGAAATCAGCGCGCACAAGGCACAGATCCTGGCCCTGCCACGGGCCAACCTGCATGCCGACCTGTTCCGCGACAACGTGATGTTCGAAGGCACCCACCTGACCGGTGTGATCGACTTCTACAACGCTTGTTCAGGGCCGATGCTGTATGACATCGCCATCACCGTGAACGACTGGTGTCTGGATGAACACGGCGCGATCGATGTGCCACGCGCCCAGGCATTGCTGGCGGCCTATGCGGCGCTGCGGCCGTTCACCGCCGCCGAAGCCGAGCTGTGGCCGGAGATGTTGCGGGTAGGCTGCGTGCGCTTCTGGCTGTCGCGCCTGATTGCAGCGGAATCGTTTGCCGGGATGGATGTGATGATCCACGACCCGAGCGAGTTCGAAGTGCGTTTGGCGCAGCGTCAGCAGGTGGCTTTGCACCTGCCGTTCGCCCTCTAGAGCGTGTCTGCTTCTTCGCGGGTAAACCCGCTCCCACACAGGCGTGAGGCTGGCGCTATTCCTGTGGGAGCGGGTTTACCCGCGAAGAGGCCGGTACAGGCTTACAACTGTTCCAGGCACCCAACCAAGTCGCCACCCAGCTTCTCCAGCAAGCGCTCATAGCCCTTGCCATCCACCGGGTCGGTACCGCCCAGGGCATCCAGCTCGGCCAGGCGTACCGGCAGCCCGGCGGTCAAGGTCTCGGCCAACCGCGGCCGCAGCGGCGGTTCGCTGAACACACAGGTCTTGCCCACTTCCTGCAGGCGCTTGCGCATGGCAGCCACGTGCTGCGCACCCGGCTGCACCTCGGATGCCACGCTGAATACCCCGGCGTGCTTCAGGCCATACTCGGCCTCGAAATAGTCGAACGCTTCGTGGAACACGAAGTACGGCTTGCCGGCAATCCCGGCCACCCGCGCCTTGATCCGCCCATCCAATGCGTCCAGGCGTTCGTCGAAGGCCTTGAGGTTGCTCTGATAGCGCGCCGCATTGGCCGGATCGATCTGCGCCAGGTCAGCCGCCATTTTCGCTGCAATCACCCGCGCGTTGACCGACGATAGCCAAAGGTGCGCGTCCAGGCTGCCCGGGCGGTGATCATGATCATGGTCGTCGTGTTCTTCTTCCTCGTGGGAATGGCTGTCCTCGCCAAAATGCCGCAGCTTCATGCCCGGTAGCGCCTGCACGGCCACAGTGGGCTTGCTGCGATTGCCCAGTACCCGCGGCAGGAAGCCTTCCATGTCCGGGCCAATCCAGTAAAGCAGGTCGGCATCGCCTACCCGCCGTACGTCGGACGGGCGCAGCGCGTAGTGGTGTGGCGAAGCCCCCGGAGGCAGCAATACCTCAGGGCTGCCAACACCGTCCTGCACGGCAGCGGCAATCTGCTGCAGGGGTTTGATACTGGTCAGCACGCGCACGTCGGCCTGGGCGGAAAATGCGATGAAAGCGACAAAAAGGACTAGGAATCGGGACACGGTGAATACTCGAGTCGTCAGAAACAGGTAACATAATAACGTCTCCATCCAAAACCGTCGCTGCCCATGTCCATCACGCCGCTGGCCAACCGTCCTCACGATCATTCCCATTGCGTACACAGCGCACTGGCTGAAGCCGACGCCTTGTGCACCCGCCAAGGCCTGCGCCTGACCGCTCTGCGCCGTCGAGTGCTGGAACTGGTTTGGCAAAGCCACAAGCCGCTGGGCGCCTACGATATCCTCGCCGTGCTCAGTGAGCAGGACGGCCGCCGAGCCGCGCCGCCCACGGTGTACCGTGCGCTGGACTTCCTGCTGGAAAACGGCCTGGTGCACCGCATCGCCTCGCTCAACGCCTTTATCGGCTGCAGCCACCCCGAACACCTGCACCAGGGCCAGTTCCTGATCTGCCGGGCCTGCCATGTGGCCATCGAACTGGAACAGGACAGCATCAGCGACGCCATCATCAGCAGCGCCAAGGGCGTGGGCTTCACGGTCGAGACCCAGACGGTGGAAGTGGTCGGCCTGTGCAGCAATTGCCGGAGCGCGGCATGAGCGATGCACTGATCCGCCTGGAGCAGGTCGGCGTCACCTTCGGTGGCGAGGCGGTGCTCGACAGCATCGACCTGTCGGTCGCACCTGGCCAGATCGTCACCCTGATCGGCCCGAACGGCGCGGGCAAGACCACCCTGGTGCGCGCCGTGCTCGGCCTGCTCAAGCCGCACCGCGGCAAGGTATGGCGCAAGCCGAAACTGCGTATTGGCTACATGCCGCAAAAGATCCAGGTCGATGCAACCCTACCGCTGTCGGTACTGCGCTTCTTGCGCCTGGTGCCCGGTGTAGACCGCGCGGCAGCCTTGTCGGCGTTACAGGAAGTGGGCGCCGAGCAGGTCATCGACAGCCCTATCCAGACCATTTCCGGTGGCGAGATGCAGCGCGTGCTGCTGGCCCGCGCCCTGCTGCGCGAACCCCAGCTGCTGGTGCTCGACGAGCCAGTGCAGGGCGTAGATGTGGTCGGCCAGACAGAACTGTACAACCTCATTACCCGCCTGCGCGACCGCCACGGTTGCGGCGTGCTTATGGTGTCCCACGACCTGCACCTGGTGATGAGCGCCACTGACCAGGTGGTATGCCTGAACCGCCACGTGTGCTGCTCGGGCCACCCGGAGCAGGTCAGCGGCGACCCGGCATTCGTCGAGCTGTTCGGCAAGACCGCCGCCCCCAGCCTGGCCATCTACCACCACCATCACGACCACAGCCACGACCTGCACGGCTCGGTGGTCGCCCCTGGCACCCATGTTCACGGAGCGCACTGCAAGCATGGCTGATTTTCTTCTCTACGCCCTGCTTGCCGGTTTGTCCCTGGCGCTGGTGGCCGGCCCACTGGGCTCCTTCGTGGTGTGGCGGCGCATGGCCTATTTTGGCGACACCCTGTCCCACGCCGCCCTGCTCGGCGTGGCCCTGGGCTTTGCCCTGGACGTCAGCCCGGCGCTGGCGGTAACCGTGGGCTGCCTGTTGCTGGCGATCTTGCTGGTTACCTTGCAGCAACGCCAACCGCTGGCCTCCGATACACTGCTTGGCATCCTCGCCCCCAGCACCTTGTCGCTGGGCCTGGTGGTGCTGAGCTTCATGCATGATGTCCGCATCGACCTGATGGCCTATCTGTTCGGCGACCTGCTGGCCATCAGCACCACCGATCTTGCCTGGATCCTCGGTGGCAGCGCGCTGGTCCTGCTGCTGCTCGCTGCACTGTGGCGGCCGTTGCTTGCAGTCACCGTGCACGAGGAGCTGGCCATGGTCGAGGGCCTGCCGGTGGCCGGGCTGCGCATGGCGCTGATGCTGCTGATCGCGGTGGTGATTGCCGTTGCCATGAAGATCGTCGGGGTGCTGCTGATCACGTCGCTGCTGATCATTCCTGCCGCTGCGGCGCAACGTCACGCCCGTTCTCCCGAACAGATGGCCTTGGGCGCCAGCCTGCTGGGCGTGACCGCGGTATGCGGCGGCCTGGCTCTGTCCTGGTTCAAGGACACCCCTGCCGGCCCATCGATCGTGGTCTGCGCGGCGGTGCTATTCTTGCTGAGCCTGGCCCTGCCAAAACGCTGAAAAACAGGGCGTGTGAAGGCGCGCCCTGCAACCTTTCCGCACGTAAAGGGTCTGTAAGACTTGTTTTCGAGCGTGCGCACCTGGGTGTAGACTTGCTCGCTTTTTGCGCAAATAGAGAGTCGCAGGAATGAAGCCGTTCGCCTCCCGTTATCTGCTTGTTGCCGCGTTTTCCCTGTTCCTGGCTGCGTGTTCAAACGCGCCGGTCGAGCAGGCCACCGCACCTGCCCAAGCAGATGCCTGGCAGCAATTGCAACAGAACATCGCCAGCAACGAGCTGGCCACCGCCGAAGACCAGCTGGCAGCCCTGCAGGCCCAGGCGCCGGATGACGCGCGCCTGGAGCAATACCAGCGCCAGCTTGCCGAAGCCTACCTGCAACGCAGCCAGATCTTCCTGCAAAAGGGTGATGTGAACGCTGCCGCCACAGCCTTGGCCCGTGCCCGCGCGCTGATGCCGCAGGCCCCGGCGGTTACCGGTGGCGACGCCGTGACCCAGGCGCGCAAGGCCGAGCTGGAGAAAGCTGAAGCGGCGTTGAAAGCGGCCGAGGCCAAGCCCAAGGCGCGCATCATCGACCCGGCTGCACCGAGCACCGTGGTGGCCTTGAAGACCACCGACAGCCGCGCCATGCGTCGCCAGCTGGATGACATTGCCGCCGATGTGGTGAGCTATCAATGCGAGGTGGTGTTCCAGGTGCCGCGTACCGAAGATGCGCCTTGGCTGAAGACCTTGCTGGAGAAACGCGTGCGCAAGATCGACAGCGGGTTCGAGCTGAAGCAGAAGCACGAGATTCAGCGGTCATTGCCGGCGCAGGTGGTTCTGGTTCCGCATCAGCGTTAAGAATCTGGGGGCGCTGCGCGCCCCTTTCGCGACACAAGGCCGCTCCTACAAGGGAATGCGATCTCCTGTAGGAGCGGCCTTGTGTCGCGATGGGCTGCAAAGCAGCCCCTTAGGCAGGCACAGCCTCCGCAGCCGCCTCCCGCTCCCACACCCGATGCCCCTCTACCGCTTTGACGAAGGCATCCACGGTCTTCTGCTCGTCCCCCAGCAGCAACCCCTTGTCTTCTTTCAGCCCCAAGCAGGCCAAAAGCTCTTTGGTCAACACCATCGCCTTCAGGTGTTTGTAGCCCTCCAGCAGGAAGTGCTTGGCCAAACCACTGCCTGCCAGCGCATCGGTCGAGGCCTTGCCCGCTGGCACGACAATCCCGTCAAACATGATCGAGGGCATCCCTTCCATGGAGGCATCCACCGGCAGTTGCTTACCGTCCGCGGCAGTCACCGGTGCCGAGGTCGGCCCAAGCAGCATCGGCCGGGCACTGTGCGCCTCCAGAGCCTTGACCAGCTTGTCCACGCTGGCAGCGTCTACGCCATCTGCCACCAGCACGGCAATCTTGCGCCCCTTGATGCCAACCGAGCCCGGGTGGTTCATCTGGCTCAGGGCAGGCGACTGCGCAAGCTGGCTTCCCTTCACTTGCACAGTGCCTGCGCTCGGTGCAGGCAAACCGAGGTTGGCAGCAACCGCAGCCGCCAGCTTCAGGTCGATATTGGCGAGAATCTCATTCACTTCCCGAGCACGGATCGTCTCCCGCTCCACCTTGCCCAGCTCAAAGCTGTAAGCCTTGATGATGTGCTGCTGCTCGGTCGGGCTCATGCTCTGGAAGAACAACCGCGCCTGCGAGAAATGGTCGCTGAACGAATCGCTGCGCTGGCGGATCTTGTGCGCATCGATACGCTCCTGGTAGCTCTCGAAGCCGCCATCCTGCGCGGCTGGTGGCGTTTCCTTCGGCCAGCCACCGTCGATGGAATTGGGCTCGTAGGATGCGCGACCCTTGTGCACCAGATGCTGATGCAAGGCGTCACGCTGGTTGTTGTGGTTAGGAGCGACGGGGCGGTTGATCGGGATCTGGTGGAAGTTGGGCCCGCCGAGGCGGCTAAGCTGCGTGTCGGTGTAGGAGAACAGCCGTCCCTGCAACAAAGGGTCGTTGGTAAAGTCGATGCCAGGCACGATATGAGCCGGGCAGAATGCCACCTGCTCCACTTCGGCAAAGAAGTTGTCCGGGTTGCGATTCAGGACCATCTTGCCCAAAGGTGTAACCGGCACCAGTTCTTCCGGGATTATCTTGGTCGGGTCCAGCAGGTCGAAATCGAATTTGTGCTCGTCGGCTTCCGGCACGATCTGCACACCCAGTTCCCATTCAGGGTAATCACCCGTCTCGATAGCCTCCCACAGGTCGCGACGCTGGAAATCAGCATCCTTGCCTGCCAGCTTCTGCGCTTCGTCCCATAGCAAGGAGTGCACACCCTGGCGCGGTTTCCAGTGGAATTTGACGAAACTGGCTACGCCCTGGGCGTTGATCAGGCGGAACGTATGCACCCCGAACCCTTCCATCATCCGCAAGCTGCGCGGGATAGCGCGGTCCGACATCGCCCACATGACCATATGGGCCGACTCCGGTACCAGCGAGACGAAATCCCAAAAGGTGTCATGGGCCGAAGCGCCGGTCGGGATCTCGTTGTGCGGCTCCGGCTTTACGGCGTGGACGAAATCCGGGAATTTGATCGCATCCTGGATGAAGAACACCGGCATGTTGTTACCCACCAGGTCGAAGTTGCCCTCGTCGGTGTAGAACTTCACAGCAAAGCCCCTCACGTCACGCACGGTGTCGGCTGAGCCGCGCGGGCCTTGTACCGTGGAAAATCGCACGAAGACGGGCGTGACTTTCTCCGGGTCCTGCAGGAAGCCGGCTTTGGTCAGCTCGGCGTGGTTGCCATAGCTCTGGAAATAGCCATGCGCCCCTGTTCCTCGCGCATGCACGATGCGCTCAGGAATGCGCTCGTGGTCAAAGTGCGTGATCTTTTCGCGCATGATGAAATCTTCGAGCAACGAGGGGCCTCTATCACCCACCTTGAGCGTGTTCTGGTTGTCAGCGATGCGCACCCCCTGGTTGGTACGCAACGCACTGCCTGTGGCATCGCTTCGGTCAGCCTCCAGGCTCTGCAACTTGGCGTTGGTATTGGCCCGGTCCGGGGTCTGGGTGCCAGCGGCCTCGCTGTGCTTTGGCGCGTCCGTGTTCTTGCTGGGCATGATCGGCTCTCCTCGTCAGTCTTAAGGCATACCCGTTTCGGGCTGTGTGCAAGTAGTGACCGGGAGGCTTTGCCGAGCGTTCAATCAGGATTACCGGTTGTCGCGATATGCCCGAAGGATTGGTGCATTACGAAATAAATGCTAAGAACAGCTATGGGAAAAGGCTAAAATGCGCGACCCCAGCTAACCGCTGACCCAAATTCCATGCGCCCCACAAGGTTCGCTACGTGATCGAGTTCCAACAGGTACACAAGACCTACCGCGTCGCCGGTAGGGAAATCCCCGCACTGAATCCGACCAGCCTGACCATCGAAGATGGCCAGGTGTTCGGCCTGATCGGCCATTCCGGCGCCGGCAAGAGCACCATGCTGCGCCTGATCAACCGCCTGGAAGAGCCTTCCGGCGGCAAGATCATCGTCGACGGCGAAGACGTTACCGCGTTCAACGCGAGCCAGCTGCGCGGTTTCCGTCAGCAGGTCGGGATGATTTTCCAGCACTTCAACCTGCTGGCCTCCAAGACTGTCGCCGACAACGTCGCCTTGCCACTGACCCTGGCCGGCGAGCTGTCGCGCAGCGAAATCGACAAGCGCGTGACCGAGCTGCTGGCCCGCGTCGGCCTTTCCGACCACGCCAGAAAGTACCCGGCGCAGCTGTCCGGTGGCCAGAAGCAGCGCGTCGGCATCGCCCGCGCCCTGTCCACCAACCCGAAGATCCTGCTGTGCGACGAGGCCACCAGCGCCCTCGACCCGCAAACCACCGCCTCGGTCCTGCAATTGCTGGCCGAAATCAACCGTGAGCTGAAGCTGACCATTGTGCTGATCACGCACGAAATGGACGTGATCCGCCGGGTCTGCGACCGCGTGGCAGTGATGGACGCCGGCCAGATCGTCGAGCAGGGCTCGGTGGCCGAGGTGTTCCTGCACCCGCAGCACCCCACCACCAAGCGCTTCGTCCAGGAAGACGAGCAGGTTGACGAAGGCGAGCAGCGTGACGACTTCGCGCACGTGCCGGGCCGTATCGTGCGCCTGACCTTCCAGGGCGACGCCACCTATGCGCCGCTGCTGGGCACCGTGGCCCGCGAAACCGGCGTGGACTACAGCATCCTCGCCGGGCGTATCGACCGCATCAAGGATGTCCCCTATGGCCAGCTCACCCTCGCCCTGATCGGCGGTGACATGGAAGCGGCGTTCGCCCGCTTCAAGGCAGCTGACGTACATATGGAGGTACTGCGTTGATGGACGCCCTGAATTTCTTTGCCAACGTCGACTGGGCCGAAATCTGGCTGGCCAGCGTCGACACCATGATCATGCTGTTCGGCTCGCTGTTCTTCACCGTGCTGCTCGGCCTGCCGCTGGGCGTGCTGCTGTTCCTCTGCGGGCCAAAGCAGATGTTCGAACAGAAGGGTGTGTATGCGCTGCTGTCGCTGATCGTCAACATCCTGCGCTCGCTGCCGTTCATCATCCTGCTGATCGTTATGATCCCGATCACTGTGCTGATCACCGGCACTTCCCTGGGCGTAGCCGGCGCCATTCCGCCGCTGGTGGTGGGTGCTACGCCGTTCTTCGCGCGCCTGGTGGAAACCGCCCTGCGTGAAGTGGACCGCGGCATCATCGAGGCCACCCAGTCGATGGGCGCCACCACCCGCCAGATCATCACCAGCGCACTGCTGCCGGAAGCTCGCCCGGGCATCTTCGCCGCCATTACCGTAACCGCCATCACCCTGGTTTCGTACACTGCCATGGCTGGTGTGGTCGGTGCCGGCGGCCTGGGCGACCTGGCCATCCGCTTCGGCTACCAGCGTTTCCAGACCGACGTGATGGTCGTCACAGTGGTGCTGTTGCTGGTACTGGTTCAAGTCCTGCAGAGCGTGGGCGACAAACTGGTCGTGCATTTTTCCCGTAAGTAACCCCAATGGGGTCGGCCCGGCCGACCCGTTCGGGGGCCGTCGCGGCCCTCACAAGGAGTGATCAATGAAGAAGCTGCTTGCTGTTGTCGCCGCTGTCGCGGCCTTCTCGGCCCACGCCGAGTCCCTGACCGTTGCCGCTACCCCGGTTCCGCACGCCGAGATCCTCAACTTCGTCAAACCTGTTCTGGCGAAAGAGGGCGTGGAGCTGAAGGTCAAGGAATTCACCGACTACATCCAGCCGAACGTGCAGGTGGCGGAAAAGCGCCTGGACGCCAACTTCTTCCAGCACCAGCCGTACCTGGATGAGTTCAACAAGGCCAAGGGTACCAACCTGGTGAGCGTTGCCGGCGTGCACATCGAGCCGCTGGGCGTGTACTCGACCAAGATCAAGAAGCTGGACGAGCTGTCCTCCGGCGCCACCGTGGTCATCCCCAACGACGCCACCAACGGCGGCCGCGCGCTGCTGCTGCTGGACAAGGCCGGTGTGATCAAGCTGAAGGACAACAAGAACATCCTGTCCACCGTGAAGGATGTTGCCGAGAACCCGAAAAGCCTGAAGTTCCGTGAGCTGGAAGCGGCCACCATCCCGCGCGTGCTGACCCAGGTCGATGCTGCCCTGATCAACACCAACTACGCGCTGGAAGCCAAGCTGAACCCGGAAAAAGACGCCCTGGTAATCGAAGGCAGCGACTCGCCTTACGTGAACATCCTGGTTGCCCGCCCGGACAACAAGGACTCGGACGCCATGAAAAAGCTGGCTGCTGCGCTGCACTCGCCTGAGGTGAAGCAGTTCATCAACGAGAAGTACAAAGGCGCTGTGGTTCCGGCGTTCTAAGCCGTCACATCGCGCTGGACTCTTCGCGGGTAAACCCGCTCCCACAGGGATAGCGCAAGGCTCACGGCCTACGCTGTACCTGTGGGAGCGGGTTTACCCGCGAAGCTTTTGGGGCTAACTCAATCCCGCTTCACGAGCCCAGGCAACTGCGCCACCAGCTTCTGGTTGTTGAACGGCGCCCGAATGAACCCGCGCTGACGCCCATCCGGCCCCACAACCGCCAGGTTGCCGCTGTGATCCACGGTATACCCCGGCTTGCTGGTGTCGGCCGGAATGAACGGAATGCTCAAGGCATTGGCCAGCTTCTGGGTATCCTCGATCGACCCCGCCACCCCGACGAAATCCTTGTCGAAATAACCCAGGTACTGCTTCAGCTGGTTCGGCGTGTCGCGGTTCGGGTCAACGCTCACCAGCACCACCTGCAGCCGGTCGACGGCCTCCTTGGGCAGCTCGCTCTTCACCTGGCGCAGCTGGGCCAGGGTGGTCGGGCAGATGTCCGGGCAGTAGGTGTAGCCGAAGAACAGCAACGACCATTTGCCCTTCAGGTCATCCAGTTGCACCGGCTGGCCGTCCTGGTTGGTCATGGTCACGTCGGCCACGGTACGGCTCTGCGGCAGCAGGATGATGCCGGCATCGATCAGCTCGGTGGGGTTGGGCTGGTCGCGGCCATTGAGCACCTTGTTGACGGTCAGGCCCAGGATCAACGCGACCAGGGCAACGAGGATGAAGACGGTTTTCTGGGTTCGGGTCATAGGTTCAGCAACAGGTAGTGGTCGAGGAGCAACGCGATGAACAGCGCGAACAGGTAGCCGATAGAGTACTTGAAGGTGCCGATCGCTGCGTGCGGCCGGCTGCCACGGTACAACACCCATGCCCATTGCAGGAAGCGCAGGCCCAGTACAAGGGCACAGGCCAGGTACAGCGGGCCGCTCATGTGGATGGCGTACGGCAGCAGGCTCACCGCCAGCAATACCAGGGTGTACAGCAGGATATGCAGCTTGGTGTAGCGCTCGCCGTGGGTCACCGGCAGCATCGGTATATCGGCCTTGGCGTATTCCTCCTTGCGGTGGATGGCCAAGGCCCAGAAGTGTGGTGGGGTCCACGCGAAGATGATCAGCACCAGCAGCAGGGGCTCGGCGCTGACATGCCCACTGACCGCCACCCAGCCCAGCAACGGCGGGGCGGCGCCAGCCAAGCCGCCGATGACGATATTCTGTGGCGTAGCGCGCTTGAGAAAACCGGTGTAGAGCACCGCATAACCGAGCAGGGAAGCCAGTGTCAGCCAGGCGGTGAGGGCGTTGGTGAACACCAGCAGCAGGGCCATGCCAAGTAGCGCCAGCGCCAGGGCGAACAGCAGCGCCGGCAGCGGCTCGACCCGGCCCTGGGCAAGCGGCCGTTTGTGGGTACGCGCCATCAGAGCGTCGATGCGTCGGTCCACCACATGATTGACCACCGCCGCGCCGCCTGCACAAAAGCCGATGCCCAAGTTGCCGAACAGCAGCACGCTCCAGCTGACACCCGCACGGGTGGCAAGGAACATGCCCGCCAGCGAGGTGATCAGCATCAGCACCACCACCTTGGGCTTGGTCAGCTCCAGGTAGTCACGCCAACTGGCCCTCTGTGCGCTCAGAAGCGTCGCCACGAATCATTCCTCATGTGGTGGGAGATGCCCACGCCAGCCACAGGCCGCAGGCGCCAGCCATGGCCGACACCCACGCGAACCTTGTCGACCACGCGGATGCGGTAGTTCACCAGCACCATGCTCAGCAGCAACAGCGCCCCACCAGCGTTGTGCGCCACGGCCACGGCCAGCGGCAGGTGCAGCAGCACATTGCTGATGCCCAGGCCGACTTGCACCACCAGCGCCAGCAGCACCAGCCGCGCCAGGCCAGGGAGGCCGCAGCGGTGCAGCTTCCAGCTGAGCATCAGCAGCACGCAGGTCACCAGCAGTGCACCCAGGCGGTGGCTGATGTGGATGGCCGTGCGCGCATCACTGTCCAGTTGCCCACCCAGGTAGTTGGGCCCGACGTGCTGGGTCAGATGGAACCCGTTGCTGAAGTCCGCCGCCGGCCACCACTGGCCGTGGCAGGTGGGCAGGTCGATGCAGGCGACGGCCGCGTAGTTGGCACTGACCCAGCCGCCCAGGGCGATCTGGCCGATCACCACCAGCAAGGCCAGCGCGGCGATCCGGCGCAGGCTCAATGGCAGCTTTGGCAAAGGCGCAAAGGCCCGGGACAGACGCAGGGACAACAGGAACAACAAACTCAGGGTAGTGAAGCCGCCGAGTAGATGCGCGGTGACCACCTGCGGCCACAGCTTGAGGGTGACCGTCCACATGCCGAAGGCTGCCTGGGCCAGCACCACGCCCAGCAGCAGCAAGGGCAGGCGGTAAGGCTGGCCATCGCGGGCATGCCGGCGCAGCGCCTGCAAGGCGAGCAGGGCGATCACCATCGCCAGGGTGCCGGCGAAGTAGCGGTGGACCATCTCGGCCCAGCCCTTGGCGGCTTCCACCGGATGTTCGGGGAAATGCAGCTCGGCATGAGCCAGCTGCGCTTCGCTCTTGGGCACGCTGATGAAGCCGTAGCAACCCGGCCAGTCCGGGCAGCCGAGGCCGGCGTGGGTCAGGCGGGTATAGGCACCGAGCAGGACGACCAGCAGTGCCAGCAAGGTGGCGAACACAGCAAGGCGGAATCCGGGTCTGGCCATGGCAGGCTCCTAGCCGATGTTGGACAGCTTGAGCAGGTGGCGCAGGTCGTCCAGCACATGCTTGCCGTTGACCTTGGCGTCGTAGCGCAGCACCAGGTTGCCGTGTGGGTCGACGATCCACAGCTGCGGGCCGGTCTCGCCGACCTTTTGCAGGTAGCGTTGCGCATCCAGCGGGTAACGCTGCAACTGTGGGTATTCGCGGCCGAGCAACGCCTGGTAATCGGCACTTGCCGGCTGGGCGGCCGCCAGGGCATGGCTGGCACGGCTGGCATCACGGCCCAGGCCGACCTGGATCTGCCGGGCCAGGTACACCAGCCGCTGGCAATCCTCGGCACAGGCTGTGGGTGTGCTCACCAGCAGCTGCCAGCGCTCGTCCTGGCCCGCCACGCCGAGATCGGAAAGGCTCTCACCGTTGCCGATCATCACGCCGTGGTAGCTGCGGCCGTCCGGCACCCAGAACTTGAGCTTGTACATGCTGGTGGCCAGAACCATCGGCCCGAGCACCACCAGCAGAATCAGCAGCAGCTGCAAACGCCCGCGGGCTCTGGGTTTGCTGCGTTCAGGCACTTCCAGTGGAGTGGCGGTGGCCATGACGTTTCTCCTTGTTGTGGTGCCAGCCGAAGTAGAGGTAGAGCAGTACCAAAGTGGTTGCCAGGGCAAACCATTGCACGGCGTAACCCAGGTGTTTTTCCGGGCCCATGGCAACGACCGGCCAGTCCAGGCGATAGGTCGCCGGGCCGGGTTCCAGGCGCAGCTCATGGGCGAAGCCATCGCGATCGAGCTGTTGCCATAGCTGCGCGGCATCCACGGCAGTCAGCAGGTGCGGCCACTGGCCGCCTGCAGGGTCGGGGTGCAGCTGGAACGTGCTACCAGGCGCGACATACACCGAAGCGTCCAGCGCCAACGCCTGGGCAGGGGTATCGAAATGCACCGGCACGCGGCGGTCCGGCCAAGGCAGCCAGCCGCGGTTGACCAGCAGCCACACGCCGCTGGCCTGGTCATGGAAGGGTTGCAGCAGTTCGACACCGGCCTGGCCGTCACGCATGCGGTTGTCCAGAAGCAAGCTGTGCTCGGCGTCGAAGCGGCCATAGAGATGCACGCGGCGGAAGGCATTGTCCTGTTTCGCTGTCAGCTGGGCCGTGGCCACGGGCGCTTCGACCCGCCGCTCGGCATAGGCGGCCAGCAGCACGCGCTTTTCCTCGGCACGGCCGAGTTGCCAGCAGCCGAGCGCGATCAGCCCCGGCAGCAGCGCAAGCACCACCAGGGTTGGTACCCAGCCCGGACGAAACGGCCTCATCGGAGCCTCGTCGGGCCGATCGCTATACTTATCCACATCACCGCATCCCCCCGGAGTATCGCCATGCTCAAGGCCGCGATTGTCCTGATGCTGTTGGCCACGATTGCCAGCCTGTTCAGCGGCCTGGTGTTTCTGGTCAAGGACGATGAAAACTCGACCCGTTTGCTGAAGGCACTGACCGTGCGGGTGACCCTGGCGGCCCTCACCATCGGCCTGGTGGCCTGGGGCTTCATCAGCGGTCAGCTGGTCTCACACGCCCCCTTCTGAAGTTTTCACCTGACCCTGTGGGAGCGGGCATCCCCGCGAATGCGATGTTGAATGTACCGACGCATTCGCGGGCGCGCCCGCTCCCACAGGGTTCTCTATTCACAACACATAGACAAAGATGAACAACCCCACCCACACCACATCGACGAAGTGCCAGTACCAACTGGCCGCCTCGAAACCAAAGTGTTTCTCCGGGTTGAAATGCCCGCGCAAGATGCGCACGAACATCACGATCAGGATGATCGTGCCCAATGTCACGTGGGCGCCGTGGAAGCCGGTGAGCATGAAGAACGTCGCGCCGTAGATACCCGACCCCAGCGTCAGCCCCAGCTTGGTATAGGCCTCGTGGTACTCGTAGGCCTGCAACGCGATGAAGCTGGCGCCCAGGACGATGGTCAGCGCCATCCAGAATTTCAGCGGGCCACGGTGGCCGCGACGCAGGGCATGGTGGGCGATGGTGATGGTCACGCTGGAGCTGACCAGCAAGATGGTGTTGATCAGCGGCAGGTGCCACGGGTCGATCACTTCCTTGGGCGGCGGGAACAGTTTCGGGTCGGGCGTGTGCAGCAGCGGCCAGGTGAATTCGAAGGTCGGCCACAACATGTGCGCAACACCCTTGGCCCCTTCACCGCCCAGCCACGGCCCGGCCAGCACGCGCACGTAGAACAGCGCACCGAAGAAGGCCAGGAAAAACATCACCTCGGAGAAGATGAACCAGCTCATGCCCCAGCGGAACGAGCGGTCCAGTTGCGGGCTGTACAGCCCCGCGCGGCTCTCCCGCACCACCGAACCGAACCAGCCGAACAGCATGTAGGCCAGGAACAACGCGCCGATGAAGAAGATCAGCGGCCCGTGCGACTCGGGGTGACCGGCCTTCATGTCGTTGAACCAGGTACCCAGGCCGAACACCGTGATGAACATGCCGATGGTGGCGATGATCGGCCACTTGCTCTGCGCCGGAACGTAATAGTGCTCATGACTTGCCATTGCTGTTCTCCTTCCCTTAACGGGCGCCCTGGACGTCCTGAACCGCGACATGCGCGACCGGCGGGTGGCGAGCGGTGATGTCGAACAAGGTGTAGGCCAGTGTCAGGTGCTTCACGCTGGCCGGCAGGTCGCGGTCGACAATGAAGCGCACCGGCATCTCGATGCGTTCGCCGGGCTGCAGCACCTGCTGGGTGAAGCAGAAGCACTCGGTCTTGTGGAAGTACGCCGCAGCCTCGGCCGGGGTGATGCTGGGGATGGCTTGCGCACTCATCGGCCGATCGGTCGGGTTGTGGGCGATGAAAATCATCTGGTTCACCGCACCCGGGTTGACCTCCAGCTGGTCTGCGGTGGAATAGAAGTCCCAGACCATGTCGCTGGCATTGGTCGACATGAACTGCACCCGCACCGAACGCGTCGGATCGCTGACCTGGCTGCCTTCATACTGCCCACCGGTCTTGCCGTTGATGCCGAAGGCCTTGCACATCACGTCATAGATGGGCACCAGGGCGAAGCCGAAGGCGAACATCACCACCGTCAGCATCAGCAGGCGCAACACCAGGCGTTTCAGCGAAAGGCCGCTCATGGCACGGTTCCTATTTCACTTCCGGTGGCGTCTGGAAGGTGTGATAAGGCGCAGGCGAAGGGATCGACCACTCCAGGCCCTCGGCGCCATCCCATGGCTTGGCCGGTGCCGGCGCGCCGCCGCGGATGCACTTGATGACGATGAACAGGAAGAAGATCTGCGTGGCACCGAACATGAACGCGCCGATCGACGACACCATGTTGAAGTCGGCGAACTGCAGGTTGTAGTCGGGGATTCGCCGTGGCATGCCGGCCAGCCCCACGAAGTGCATGGGGAAGAAGGCCATGTTCATGCCGATGAACGATAGCCAGAAGTGCAGCTTGCCCAGGGTTTCGTCATACATGTGGCCAGTCCATTTCGGCAGCCAGTAGTAGGCCGAGGCGAAGATGCCGAAGATAGCCCCAGGCACCAGCACATAATGGAAGTGCGCCACCACGAAGTAGGTGTCGTGGTACTGGAAGTCCGCTGGAGCGATGGCAAGCATCAGCCCGCTGAATCCGCCGATGGTGAACAGGATGACAAAGGCGATGGCGAACAGCATCGGCGTTTCGAAGGTCAGCGAGCCTTCCCACATGGTGCTGACCCAGTTGAACACCTTCACCCCGGTAGGCACGGCGATCAGCATGGTGGCGTACATGAAGAACAGCTCGCCGACCACGGGAATACCGACCACGAACATGTGGTGGGCCCAGACGATGAACGACAGGAAGGCGATGGCGCCGGTGGCGTATACCATCGAGGTGTAGCCGAACAGCGGCTTGCGCGAGAACGCCGGGATTATCGAGCTGACCGCGCCGAAGGCCGGCAGGATCATGATGTACACCTCGGGGTGGCCGAAGAACCAGAACACGTGCTGGAACAGCACCGGGTCACCACCGCCGGCGGCACTGAAGAAGCTTGTACCGAAGTGGATGTCCATCAGCATCATGGTCACGACGCCGGCCAGCACCGGCATCACCGCAATCAGCAGGAATGCGGTAATCAGCCAGGTCCAGACGAACAGTGGCATCTTCATCAGGGTCATGCCTGGGGCACGCAGGTTGAGGATGGTGGCGATCACGTTGATCGCGCCCATGATCGAGCTGATGCCCATCAGGTGGATGGCAAAAATGAAGAAGGTGACGCTGGCCGGCGCGTAGGTGGTGGACAGCGGGGCGTAGAAGGTCCAGCCAAAGTTGGGCCCGCCGCCCGGGCTGAACAGGGTCGAGACCAGTAGCAGGAAAGCTGCCGGCAGCAGCCAGAAGCTGAAGTTGTTCATCCGCGGCAAAGCCATGTCGGGCGCGCCGATCATCAGCGGGATCATCCAGTTGGCCAGGCCGACGAAGGCCGGCATCACCGCACCGAACACCATGATCAGGCCGTGCATGGTGGTCATCTGGTTGAAGAACTCCGGCTGGACGATCTGCAGGCCAGGCTGGAACAGCTCGGCGCGGATCACCATGGCGAACGAGCCGCCGAGCAGGAACATCATGAAGCTGAACCACAGGTACATCGTGCCGATGTCCTTGTGGTTGGTGGTCAGCACCCAGCGCATCAGGCCCTTG
This sequence comes from Pseudomonas sp. A2, assembly GCF_023100865.1. Classification (NCBI taxonomy): domain Bacteria; kingdom Pseudomonadati; phylum Pseudomonadota; class Gammaproteobacteria; order Pseudomonadales; family Pseudomonadaceae; genus Pseudomonas; species Pseudomonas sp. A2. The sequence continues at coordinate 128,397 of NZ_CP039127.1, read as the reverse complement.
GCCGGGCCGTGCGCATGGTCATGGCCGTGGGCGTGGTCGTCGATCACTGCACTCATGTCCTGTCTCCTGCAATCCATTGATTGCCGCGAGTAACCCGGTTCATTGCGCTTCAGCCTGCTTCAGCGCCAGCACGTCCTTCGGCGTGACCATGTCACCCTTGTTGTTCCCCCAGGCGTTGCGCTCGTAGGTGACCACGGCGGCGATGTCGACTTCCGAGAGCTGCTTGCCGAACGCGGCCATGGCAGTGCCGGGCTTGCCGTGGAAGACGATGCCCAGGTGGGCTTCCTTCGGCCCGGTGGCGATCTTCGAGCCCTTGAGCGCAGGGAACATCGGCGGCAGGCCCTGGCCTTCGGCCTGGTGACAGGCCACGCAGGTGGTGTGGTAGACCTTGTCACCACGTTCCACCAGTTCTTCCAGGGTCCATTCCTTGCTGGTCAGCTCCTTGAGCTTGGCAGCTTCAGCCTTGCGCTCGCCCAGCCAGGTGTCGTAGTCAGCCTTGGACTTGACCTCGACCACCACCGGCATGAAACCGTGGTCCTTGCCGCACAGCTCGGTGCACTGGCCGCGGTAGATGCCGGGCTTCTCGATACGGGTCCAGGCTTCGTTGACGAAGCCGGGGATGGCATCACGCTTGACCGCGAAGGCCGGCACCCACCAGGAGTGGATGACATCGGCAGCGGTTACCAGGAAGCGCACCTTGGCACCCACCGGCAGCACCAGCGGCTGGTCGACTTCGAGCAGGTAGTGCTCGTCCTTGGGTGCCTTGTTGTGGATCTGCTCGGTGGGGGTGGCCAGGTTGCTGAAGAATTCCACGTCCTGGCCCAGGTATTTGTAGTGCCACTTCCACTGGTAGCCGGTAACCTGGATATCGATGTCCGACTCGCTGGCATCGTAGATGTCGATCAGAGTCTTGGTGGCCGGGATGGCCATGGCTACCAGGATCAGGAAGGGGACCACGGTCCAGAGGATTTCCACCCAGGTGTGCTCGTGGAAATGCGCAGCCTGCTGGCCGGTGGAACGGCGGTGGATGACCATGGACCAGAACATCGCGCCAAAGACAACGATGCCGATGATCACGCAGATCCAGAAGATGGTCATGTGCAGGTCGAAGACGGCGTTGGAGACTTCCGTCGCGCCTGGGTGCATGTTCACGGTCCAGGCGGCGTTGGCCTGACCAAAAACCGACCACAACAGGAGGCCCATCCAGACATGTGGATGTCGCATCATTGCGGGTTCCCCTTCTCGTTCTTGTAGTCCCGGAGGCGTGGCCTGCGGCAAGAGGGAACGGTGGTCAAGACTACCTGGCTTCGACGACCGAGCCCCTGCTAAAAGCAGTCGGGCCTCATCAACGAATCACGTTCACCGGGAGTATAGACAGCGACCAACGGCACGCAACGAAGCCCGTGAAATGAACTTCATGAAATGGCTGAATGGCCTGAAAACCGCGCGCTTGACACGGCATGGCACAATAATGGCTTTTCGATATGCCTGAGCATGCACACGTTTGCGCGAACTTATAACAAATGCGTCTTAGGTATTCTGTATACCGAGCTAATTTAGTGTCTTCCGTTTGAAACGTAATGTCCCTGGAGTTGTCATGAACATCGCTGCTGTACGCGAGCAGGTAAGCCAAGCCCATCAACACGAAGGCCAGACCGGCCAACTGAAAAAGCGTCTCGAGCTGCAACTGCCCCACCTGCACCCCTCGATCCAACTGCCTGAGCAGGACGCCCAGGGTACTTTGGCGCGCTTCGTCAGCGCCTACATCGACCAGGTTCCGGAACTGCTGGAGGCCGCCCATGAGGTCGCCCGCGAGGCCGGGATCGAATCGCAGATCAAACCTGTACTGAAAATCGCCGAAGCCTACTTCCTGCAGCCGCCCAGCCTGATGCAAGGGCATGTGGGCCTGGACTGCCTGCTGGATGAGGCCTACCTGGCGCACCGCCTGGTGGAAGAGGTGAACGACCTGTACATCCGTCACTTCCAGCAACCGTTGATCCCGGTCGACACCACCGTCGCCAACCTGATTGCCCACCAGTTGATTGGCGAGACGTTTGCCAACCAGCTGGATGAAGTGGTGCACCACTCGGTGGATGAAATGTTGAACGACGAAAGCTTCGCGGTGGAGTCGGTGGAGGCCTACCGCGAGAAATTGAGCAGCCCGGAAACGGGCGCGGCCTGGAAGCGCTGGCCGTGCCTGTCACGGCAGTTAGGGGTGGAGCTGGGCCAACCGGCCTGAAGTTCCTGTCCCGGCCTCTTCGCGGGTAAACCCGCTCCCACAGGTACTCCACAGGGTTCATGGCCTGTGCAGTACCTGTGGGAGCGGGTTTACCCGCGAAGAGGCCAGTTCAGGCGATACAGACTTTCAGCTTCAGGCCCCAACCCCCGCCGTAGTCCGCATCCGCCCCTCGATCCGCCGCTTCAAGCGCCGCTGCTCGATCAGCAACCGCGACCCATTGGCCGAATTACTGCGCCCCCAATCCTCAAGCAGCTCAAGGCACGAGTGGTCGATATAGCTGAGGTTACCCAGCGGCACATGCAGCGTGGTCCCCGCCGGCACGCTATCCAGCACCTGGGTCAGCGCCGGCACCTTGAGGAAGGTAGCCGCGCCACTCAACCGCAGCTCCATGTGTCCAGCCTTTTCCAGGCTGACCAGGTTGATCTTCAACCGCGCCGCCTTCAGTGCCAGCTTCAGCAAGGTCAGGGCAAAGCCCAGCAATACACCGGTCAGCAGGTCGGTAAAGATGATCGCCAGCGCCGTCGCCGCGTAGGTGAACATCGGCATGCGGCCATAGCGGCCCAGCCCACGAAACGCCTTGAAATCCACCAGCTTGACCCCGGTGAACACCAGCACACCCGCCAGGCTCGCCACCGGGATCTGCTGCAGCACGCTGCTCAACGCCACAACGAACGCCAGCAGCCACAGGCCATGGAAGATCGCCGAAGCCCGGGTCTGCGCACCTGCCTGCACGTTGGCCGAGCTACGCACGATCACCCCGGTCATCGGCAACGCACCGAGCACCCCGCACAGCATGTTGCCGATGCCCTGGGCCGACAGCTCACGATCAAAGTCCGAACGCTGGCCGCTGTGCATGCGGTCAACCGCTGCAGCCGACAACAAGGTTTCGGCACTGGCGATGAAGGCCAGGGCAAAAGCGGCGACCAACAAGGTAGGGTCGGCCAGTTGCATCAGGTCACCAGGGCGGATCCAGTCGATGGCCTCGGACAGGTCGGCCGGCACCTGTACGCGGTTCACCGGCAAAGCCAGCCAGATGCTGATGGCCGTCATGGCCGACACACCCAGCAGGGCACCCGGGACGAAGCGCAGCCGCTGCGGTCGCAGCCGCTCCCAGCTCCACATGATGGCGATGGTGCCCAGGCCCAGCGCACCGGCCATCCAACCAGAGCCGGCGCTTTCCTGCGGCAGGGCGGCGGCCACGGTCGCCGGGAACTCCAGCAGGTTCTGCATGCCGGATGGCTGCGGCGCGGTGTCGAACATCACATGCACCTGCGAAAGCACGATCAGCACGCCAATCCCCGCCAACATGCCGTACACCACCGCCGGAGCGGTAACCCGGAACCAGCAGCCCAGGCGCAGGCGCCCGGCCAGTAACTGCAGCAAGCCGGCCAGCAGCAGGATCGGCCCGAGCATGGCCATGCCGTGCTGGCGTACCAGCTCGAATACCAATACCGCCAGACCGGCGGCCGGGCCACTGACCTGCAGCGGCGAACCGGCGAGGAAACCAACGACAATACCGCCGATAATGCCGGTAATCAGGCCTTTGGCCGGCGGCATGCCAGAGGCGATCGCAATGCCCATGCACAACGGCAGTGCCACCAGGAAGACCACCACCGACGCTAGCAATTCACGCGGCAGGGCCGCTTTCAACTGTGTAATGTTCACCGTGTTTCTCCTTTCTTTGTCACACAGCCATTCCCCTGGCCGTGGGCACGTTTGCCCCTGACGAGCGCGCAGGCGCGGGCCGCCAGCGGGCGTGCCGGCAAGGCAGTCAGGGAATTCAAGGCAGCCGAAGGCCGTGCCACACCCCTACGGGGTGCAGCCGGCTATCAAGGTTCCAGCGGGTGGATGGGTCGCTTAGTAGCGGCCTCTCGGAGTAGCGCAGGGGACCGGCTCGCCAGCAGCCAAGGGCAGGAAGGTATCGCTGGCAGCGTCGTAGGCTTCGATCTTGCTGGTCTCGATGTCGTAGACCCAGCCATGGATGTACAGCTCACCGGCTGCCAGGCGCGAGGCCACCGAAGGGTGGGTGCGCAGGTGATGCAGCTGGGCGATGACGTTTTCTTTGGTCAGCACCTGCATGGTTTCGTGTTCGCTGCCGCACGAGCAGTTGTTCTCGACCACGGTCCGGGCCACTTCGGCGTGGCGCAACCAGGCGGACACGGTCGGCATCTTGGTCAGCGATTGCGGGTTGAGTACGGCACGCATGGCGCCGCAGTCGGAGTGGCCGCAGACGATGATGTGATGCACTTTCAACGCCAGTACGGCGTATTCGATGGCGCTGGAAACGCCGCCGTTCATCTGGCCATACGGCGGTACCACGTTACCGACGTTACGGGTCACGAACAGGTCGCCAGGTGAACTCTGGGTGATCAGCTCGGGAACGATGCGCGAGTCGGCGCAGGTGATGAACATGGCTCGCGGGGTTTGCGCGGTGGCGAGCTTCTTGAACAGCTCTTGCTGCTCGGGGAAAACGTCATGGTGAAAACGCAGGAAGCCGTCGACGATGTGCTTCAGGGCGGCATCGGCGCTCTCCGCGGGGACCTGCGGTACGACCTTGGATGGGTCCTTGACGGGCATGATTCATCCTCTTGACGGTGTGTAGGTAAATCCATTTTACCGGTGAAAGATTCTGGCTATGCAGGGATTTAGATGACACGCACGGGCCATAGATCACAGTCGGTGAAGACTGATTTCCTACGCTAGCGGGGAAAACTTAACTGAAACTTAATTCGAAGGCTCTAGAACAGGTGTTCCAGATAGGAAAGGCGGGTATTGGATAATAGCAAAAAAACATCAACTGCCAAGAGCCATTACTGCAATTATCAACTTGAATTAGTTGCATTGAGGGCTGGCAATGCGCCACATTCGGGCACCCGGAACCTGCGCAGAACCTGTGGGAGTGGGCGTGCCCGCGAAGGAGGCAGCTCGGTACATGGCACCGGCTGTGCCGGTGTTCGCGGGCGCGCCCGCTCCCACAAAGACCGTACTCTGCTCAAGCATCAGAACAACGCCATCTGCCCACCCGGCGGGCAAAACGCCGAACAATCCAGCGCCTGCGCTTCTCGCCCTTCGAACTCCAGCCGATTCATGGCCTTGGCAAAACGCTGCGCCAGCAATTCGGCAAACACGCCTTCACCGCGCATGCGCGCACCAAAGCGGCTGTCATACAGTTCGCCGCCGCGGCTCTGGCGGATCAGGCTCAATACATGCGCCGCCCGCTGCGGGTAATGGTCCTGCAGCCATTGCTCGAACAACGGTGCCACTTCCAGCGGCAGGCGCAACATCATGTAGGCTGCGCTCTGTGCACCTGCCTCCCTCGCCGCCTCCAGCAGCCGTTCCAGTTCACTGTCGTTGATCATCGGAATCATCGGCGAACACAACACGCCCACCGGCACTCCCGCCTCGCGCAACACGCGGATCGCCCGCAAGCGCGCCTTGGGTGACGCCGCACGCGGTTCCAGCACCCGTTTCAAGTCATCGTCCAGCGTGGTCAGGCTGATCATCACCCGCACCAGGCGCTGGCGAGCCATCTCGGCCAGCAGGTCGAGGTCGCGCAGCACCAGCGACCCCTTGGTGACGATGGTCACCGGGTGGCGAAAACGCAGTAGCACTTCAAGCAGGCGCCGGGTCAGCAGTTGTTCACGTTCGATCGGCTGGTACGGGTCGGTATTGGAACCCAGGTTGATCGGCGCGCACACGTAACCCGGTTTGCTCAATTGTTGCGCAAGCACCTCGGCGGCGTTGGTCTTGGCAATCAGCTTTGTCTCGAAATCCAGGCCGGGGGAAAGGTCCCAGTAAGCGTGGGAAGGGCGGGCATAGCAGTAGATGCAACCGTGCTCGCAGCCACGGTATGGGTTGATGGAACGGTCGAAGGGCAGGTCGGGCGAGGTATTGCGGCTGATCACCGATTTGGCCGTCTCTACCCGTACCTCGGTGCCCTGGGTTTGCGGCACCTCCTGATACCAGCCGTCATCCTCCGCCATCGAATGGCTGGGGGCAAAGCGGTTGTGCGGATTGTGCGCCGTGCCACGGCCCTTTTGCGGTGCTGGAGGAATCATGGCCTACCCCGAATACTGTATTCATGTACAGTATCGCGCATGCCTGATTCTTTCCAGCACCTCCGGTCAGCCCACTCTCACTTCAGGCCATGCCACTGCAGGAAGGGCAGTTGGCTTGACTGCCGGCCGAGAAACGCCTCAATGCCGTCACGTAAAGGTCGCGATGCCCCAGGGGCAAGCAATGTTTCCTGCAGCGCCCGGCCTGTGGCCCGGTCCAGCAGGCCTTGGGCCTCGAAGCGGGTGAACAGGTCGAATGCGTGCACGTCCGACCACAGATAGGCGTAATAACCGGCATCGTAGCCGTTTACCAGATGGTCGAAGGCATGCGCCGGGTGCTCGAAATCGGCCAAGGGCCAGTAGCCACAACGCTCACGAGCATCGCCCAGGCGCTGCTCGAGGGACCGGCCATCGTTCGGCGTGCCATGCAGGTCCAGATCGAACAGCGCCATGCTCAGGTCGCGCGCGGTTTCCTCCACACCTTGCTGCCGCAAGCGGCGCAGGCATTCATCGACCCGGGCCCGGGAAAGCTTGCTGCCATCCTGAAGTGGCGAAGAGATCGCCACCAGGTAATCCGCGTCCCAGACCCAGCGCTCAAACAGCTTGCCGAACAGTTCCACGCCATCGGTACCGAGTTCGGTGACGTTGGACATCACGTGGTTGGTCGTGCGCACCAGCAAATGGTGCAAGGCATGGCCAAATTCATGGAACAGCTTGCGCAGTGATAGATGGTCCAGTAACGGCTGGCTACCCGGCAGCGCTGCAGGCACGTCGCTGTAGACCACCACCGAGGCCGCCTGGAAGATGCCCTCGGCATCGACCCGGCGGTTGCGAATGTAGGTGGTGAACACCGAGTCAGGTTGCTTGCCGGCATGCTGTACCGCGTCCAGGTACAGGAAACCGATCAAGGCGTTGTCCTGCCACACCTCGAACGGTTGCACGCTGTCATCCCAGGTTGCCAGCGGCTTGGCCAGCAGCGTTACGCCAAACAGTTTTTCCGCCAACTGCTGCAATGCGCTGACCACGGCATTCAGCGGGAAGTGTTCGCGCAAGGCTTCGGTGGAAAGCACCTCGCGCGACGAGGCCTGCAGATAGGCAATGTCCCAGGGCTGGACATTCCCCAGACCTTTGGCTGCGGCCTGATGCTGCATATCTGCACGCCACTGCAGCACGGCCGGCCGCACATGGTCGGCAAGGTCATGAAGAAAGCCGCGCACCTGGGCAACCGAACCCGCGCTCTTCGAATGCAGGCTCTGCTCCAGATGGCTGGCAAAGCCGAGCAAGTGGGCCTTTTCTTCCAGCAGCCTCGCCAGTTGCTCCAGGTGCGAGCGATTATCCTGCTGTTGGCCAAGGCCGACGCCTCGGGTGTTGTAAGCCCGGTATACGCGCTCACGCAGCTGCCTGTTGTCGGCATGCTTGAGCACGGCGTCGGTAGTCACGCTTTCACATGCAATCAACCAACCCGGCTCACCCGCCTCCTGTGCCCTGGTAGCCAGCTCGTCACGGATGCGTTGAGGTACACCGCTCAGTTCGGACTCATCCGTAATGCTCAGCCCTGGCCGGTTGATGTTGCCGCGAAACGCCTCGCGCGCAGCGCCAATCCGTTTCAGCAGTTCGGCCAGGCGTACCTTGCCTGCGGGGTCGAGCGATGCACCACTGGAGGTGAACTTGTGCAGATGCCAGCGCAGCGTGGCGCGTTGCTGGGCATCCAGCTGCTTGCCGATGTCGCTGTTGGCCAAGCGCTCATACAGGGCCTGCAGTGCTGAGTTGGCGAATTTCTGTTCGAACCGCTCCGTGGCCTTGGCGAAGAAGTCGAAGATGGCACCGGCCCAGGCTTGATCCCGACCAACCAATGGCGAGGCGGCATACAACACCGTCAGCAGCTGACTATCCAGCCCGTCCACCGCCAGCACCATGTCATCCCAGGTTGGCAGTTCCTGCTGTTCGCGAATGATGCGCTCGATGCCTTGCTCGTGCGCCAACAGCACGTGGTCGAAGGCAAACTGCATGTTTTGAAGCGTGATCGACGGATAATCGACGGGGATACGGCTATTTTGCAGAAGGGGGTTATCCATGGTGCAACACCTTGCTCGTAGAGAAGAGCAGGCGAGCTTGCATGGCCAGCGTGCAGCAGGTGGCCTGACTATCTACCACCCGGGGCATGCCCGCCCGGGCACGAACCCGGGCGGCACGACGGCTTTATTCAGCCGGTTTCTTCAGCTTCGGGTTGGGGAAGAACTGCACCGTCTGTACCTTGGCCGGCGCGGCTTTCGGTTCCAGATGGTTGACCCGGGTGCCGAGCTCCTTCGGCACCGACAAGCCCTGCTCGTTGAGGGTGTCAGTAAAGCCGCAGGCCACGCACTCGCGGTGCGGTACACCGTCTTCGTTCCACATCATCAGCTTGTCGGTCTCGCTGCACGCCGGGCATACCGCCCCGGCAATGAAGCGTTTCTTGGTCTTGTTCACGGCTACCTCGCTCATGCTGCAGCGTCCTCGCTCAGGCCACTATGGCGCAGCAAGGCATCGATGGAGGGCTCACGGCCACGGAAGTCGACGAACAGCTCCATCGGCTCGCGCGAACCACCACGTGCCAGGATCGCCTCGCGGAAGGCTCGGCCGGTTTCGGCATTCAGCACGCCTTCTTCCTCAAAGCGCGAGAAGGCGTCTGCCGACAGCACCTCGGCCCACTTGTAGCTGTAGTAGCCCGCCGCATAACCACCAGCAAAGATGTGCGCAAAGCTGTTGGGGAAGCGGTTGTACGCCGGTGGGCGCATGACGGACACCTCGTCGCGCACGCCTTCGAGCACCTGCAGCACGCTGCGGCCGTCGCCATGGGTTGCATGCAGCTCGAAGTCGAACAGCGAGAACTCCAACTGGCGCACCATCATCATGCCCGACTGGAAGTTCTTTGCCGCCAGCATCTTGTCCAGCAGGTCCTGGGGCAGGGGGGCGCCAGTTTCGTAGTGGGAGGAGATCAGTGCGAGGCCTTCCGGCTCCCAGCACCAGTTTTCCATGAACTGGCTCGGCAGTTCGACCGCGTCCCAGGCCACGCCGTTGATGCCGGATACACCGGGATGCTCGATGCGGGTCAGCATGTGGTGCAGGCCGTGGCCGAACTCGTGGAACAAGGTGGTGACTTCATCGTGGGTCAAAAGAGCCGGCTTGCCGGGCGCGGCCGGGGTGAAGTTGCACACCAGGTTGGCCACGGGGCTCTGCAACTGGCCAGCGGCTGTGCGGCGACGGTCACGCGCGCCATCCATCCAGGCGCCGCCACGCTTGTTGGCGCGCGCGTAGAGGTCGAAGAAGAAGCGGCCGACGTGCTGGCCGTTTTCCTTGATCTCGAACAGGCGCACATCCGGGTGCCAGCTGTCGAAGCCCTTGAGCTCGGCAATCTCGATACCGTAAAGGCGCTGCACGATGCTGAACAGGCCACCCAGCACCTTGTCGATCGGGAAGTAGGCGCGCAGGGCTTCCTGCGACACGCTGTAGCGCTGCTCGCGCAGCTTCTCGCCGAAGTACCCGGCGTCCCAGCTGGCCAGCTCAGGGCAGCCCTGCTCAGCGGCATAAGCCTTGAGCTGCTCCAGGTCCTGGGCGGCGAACGGCTTGGACCGCTTGGCCAGGTCACGCAGGAAGCTCAGCACCTGGTCACTGGACTCGGCCATCTTGGTGGCCAGGCTAAGCTCCGCGTAGTTCTTGTAGCCCAGCAGTTCGGCCAGCTCCTGGCGCAGGTCAAGGATTTCCTGCATCACCGGGCCGTTGTCGAACTGGCCGGCATTCGGGCCCTGGTCCGAGGCGCGGGTGCAGTAGGCCGCGTATAGCTCTTCGCGCAGGGCGCGGTCGCTGGCGTAGGTCATCACCGCGTAGTAGCTGGGGAATTCCAGGGTGATCAGCCAGCCGTCGAGGCCCTTGGCCTGGGCGGCGGCGGCCATCTGCGCCTTGGCCGAATCGGTCAGGCCGGCCAGCGCGGCTTCGTCGGTAACATGCTTGGTCCAGGCCTGTGTGGCGTCGAGCAGCTGGTTGGAGAAACGGCTGCCAAGCTCGCTGAGCTTGCTCTGCACTTCGGCGTAGCGCTGCTGTTTATCCGCCGGCAGGTCGATACCCGACAGGCGGAAGTCCCGCAGGGCGTGCTTGAGGATAGTCTTTTGCGCCACATCGAAGCCGGCGGCTTCGGGGCTGTCGATCAACGCCTGGTAGGCTTCGAACAGCGCACGGTTCTGGCCCAGTTCGGTAGAGTAGGCGCTAAGCGCCGGCAGGCAAGACTCGTAGGCTTCGCGCAGCTCCGCGCTGTTGCACACCGCATTGAGGTGGCTGACCGGGCTCCAGGCGGCGCCCAGGCGGTCATTCAGTTCGTCCATGGCCAGCACCAGGCCAGCCCAGGTAGGGTTCTTGCCCTGCTTTTCGAGGATCTCGGCAATGGCTTTACGGTTGTCGGCCAGGATCGCTTCGATCGCCGGCAACACGTGTTCGGCACGGATTTGCGAGAAGGGCGGCAGATCGTAGGACTGCAGAAGCGGGTTGTTCGCACTCACGGTTTGGATACCTTGGCAGAAGAAACACTGCCCCATCTTAATTACAATCGACGCCGACCGCAGCAGGCAGCCTGCCTATCGGCACAGATGAGAGACGCTATCATGGCCATCCGAAGCTTCCAGCAACACACTCCGAAAGTTGGGCCCAGGGCCTTCGTCGACCGATCGGCGGTAGTGCTGGGCGACGTGGAAATCGGTGAAGACAGCTCCGTATGGCCTTTGACTGTGATACGCGGCGACATGCACCGCATCCGCATCGGCGCGCGTACCAGCGTGCAGGACGGCAGCGTGCTGCACATTACCCATGCAGGCCCGTTCAACCCGGACGGCTTCCCGCTGATCATCGGTGACGAAGTGACCATCGGCCACAAGGTCATGTTGCATGGCTGCACCCTGGGCAACCGCATCCTGGTCGGCATGGGCAGCACTATCATGGACGGTGCCATCGTGGAGGACGAAGTGATCATCGGCGCCGGCAGCCTGGTGCCGCCGGGCAAGCGCCTGGTCAGTGGGTACCTGTACATGGGCAGCCCGGTGAAGCAGGCCCGGTTGCTGAACGACCAGGAACACGCATTTTTCGCCTACAGCGCCAGTAACTACGTGAAGCTCAAGGACCAGCACCTGGCCGAAGGCTACGACCAACCGGAATGACCGCATTCGCGGGTAAACCCGCTCACAGGTACGGCGCCGACCTCAGGCCCTGTGATATCCCTGTGGGAGCGGGTTTACCCGCGAAGAAGACCACGCAGCATTCAAAGTGGAACCCGCAAATGCACCAGCAAAACATCCTCTTCGACCTGGACGGCACCCTGACCGACCCGCGCCAGGGCATCACCCGCTCGATCCAGTATGCCCTGGCCAAACTGGGCATCGACGAGCCAGACCTGACCCGCCTCGAGCACTTCATCGGCCCACCCCTGCTGCAGGCCTTCATGCAGTTCTACAGCTTCGACGAAGCCAAGGCCTGGGATGCGGTGAACTTCTATCGGGAACGCTTCAGCGTCACCGGCCTGTACGAAAACCTGGTGTTCGAAGGTGTACCGGAGCTGCTCGAGGCCCTGAACGGCCAGGGTCGCACGCTGTACATCGCCACCTCCAAGCCGTGGAAGTTCGCCCGTGAAATCGCCCGGCACTTCGCCTTCGACCACCACTTCAAGGTGATCTACGGCAGTGAGCTGGATGGCACACGCACCAACAAGGTAGAGCTGATTCGCCACCTGCTTGATGAAGAAGGGCTGGACCCGGCGAAGACGCTGATGATCGGCGACCGCAAGCATGACCTGATCGGTGCGCGCAGCAATGGCTTGCAGGCGGTGGCGGTGGGGTACGGGTTTGGTAGCCAGGAAGAACTGGTGGCGGAAGAGCCGGCCTACCACTTTGCTACCTTGGCCGAGATGCATCAGGCTTTCCTCAAGGCTTGATGGCCCTGGGGGCTGCTTTGCAGCCCATCGCGACACAAGGCCGCTCCTACAGGCGATCGCGTATCTTCTGTAGGAGCGGCCTTGTGTCGCGATGGGCCGCAAAGCGGCCCCAATTCTCACAGGTTCACCATCAACCGCTGCAACGCCACTTTCCTCTCTTCAATCGGCAACCGCCCCAGTTGCTCGACCCGCTGATAAAACCGCGCCCAGTCCCCACCCACCTCACGGAACACCGCCGCAAACGCAGGTACCCACTGGTCATACAGCCCGAACGGCAGCAACTTGGCATTGCTCATCGGCCCATACATCCAGGCGTCATAACGCTTGTCACCACCCCACTGGGCATCACGCACTTGCCGGTATTCCCGCCTAAGCCGCTCGAACTCCGCCTGCTTGGCCGCCCGCTTCTGCACATCATCCAGAGGCCCGGCATAAATCGCCTGCAACCGCTCGCGGCTGGCCAGCACCAAACGGATGAATTGCTCACGCTGCTGCCCCTGCTCCCCGCCAGAGGCAGCCAGGCCCCGCGCCACACGCCATTGCCGCGTGCCTTCCTGCTCGACGAAGGAGGCAAACGACTCGTTGAACTCGGTGTCGTCCTGCACATAGAAGCGCTGGTGGGCCAGTTCATGGAAGATCAGCGTGGCCAGGCGCTCGTCGCTCCAGCCCACCATCGACGACAGGATAGGGTCGTCGAACCAGCCCAGAGTCGAATAGGCCTCCACGCCGCCCACGTACACATCCATGCCGTCCTGGCGCATCAACGCCGCCGCCCCACGTGCCGCGCCTTGCTGATAATAACCGCGATAGGCCACACACCCCGCGATCGGGAAGCAGTGCGTCACTGGCTGCAACGACAGCTCGGGGGTAGCGAACACATTCCACACCACGTAGGGCCGGCCAAGGTCTGCATACACCCGGTAGCTGCGGTTGTCCGGCAGCTTCAGCTGCTGGCTGGCAAATACCCGCGCCTGCCTGGCGTGTTCCAGGCGCGCGCGCAATTGCGCCGAAGTGGCCGGATTGGCCAATACCTGCTCCACCGGCTGCCGTGCGCGTAGCAGCTGCCACTGGCCCTCGGCCAACTGCCCATAGTAGGCGGCGCTGCTGCAACCGTTCAGCAGGAGCACCGCCAGCAGGGGAACCAAACGGGTGAAAACAAGGTCGAGTGGCCCAGGGCCTGAGCGCTGCATAAGAATAAGTCGAAGCATCCGGAACTGTCTGACTCGCTCAAGGCCGATTCACTCCAAGACTATCTCGCCAAGGGGGCGTTTCGCCATGCGTGCACTGTTGGTCACCGGCTCATTGCTGCTGCTATCCGCCTGTTCGACCTTGCCAGACCCGGACCCGAACCAGGCCTGGATCGACCTCACGCCCTACGACAACACCTCGCTGCACGCTGTGCAGGTAGATGAACGCGACTGGGCCGATAGCCGTTACTTCGAAGTACAGCCCGGCAGCCACGAGCTGACCGTGCGCTACCAGTTTCCGGTTACCCCCAGCAATATCGGCCCGGTCGAGGAGCCTTTGTGGCGGGATTGCCAGGTCAAGCTGACCTTCAAGGATTTCAGTGCCGGTCAGCGCTACCAGTTGCAGGCTGGCAGCATCGGCTTCCGCCCCTGGATCAAACTCTATGACCGTCAGCAAAAGCTGGTTGGCCAGGGCTCGCCTGCAGGCTGCCAGCGCACCTGAAACGCACAAACGGCGCTATGCTTGTAGCCTATAAGTCGCAAGTGGGAGTCTTGCCATGCGCCAGCCCATGATGCTGATCGCCCTCAGTGCACTGGGGGCATGCGCCAGCCCCTTGCCGCCCGTCGACCCCAAGCAGGCCTGGGTCGATCTGTACACCATGACTCCCGGCAGGGTGATCATGGCCGACCGCCTCGACGGCAAGCGCCTGGAAGATGGCCGTTACTTCCAGGTGACGCCGGGCAAGCACGAACTGGTAGTGCGCTTCGATTACGAGATCTACGGGGGCGGCCTCATGACCCAGCCCCGGGATCGTACCTGCTACCTGACTGTGCGCTTTGACAACTTCAAGGCCGGTGAGCGCTATCGCCTGGAGGCACGGGCGCCGGTAATGGAGCCGCAAGTGCTACTGTATGACGGCAGCCGCAAGGTGGTGGTGAACGAGCCTAGCGAGGTGTTCTGCATTCCTTGATATGGGGCTGCTTCGCAACCCCAGGCTCTGGAATCTACCGATCATTCTTCTGATAAATGATCTTCTTGGTCCCGCCATCGCAGGTCCCGACGACCATGTTCTGGTCCTTGACCTCGCTGTTGGGCACGATCTCCAGGGTATAGGACGAAACCCCCTGGGCCTGGATCTTGGCCTCGATCTCGGCTTTGAGTTCCTCGCACGGCTTGACCGCCGCCAGCGCAGATGTGGCGACCAGGGAAGCCAACACGGCGATTGCTACGCGAATCATGAAACGGCTCCTGAAAGGGCAGCGTGCTGCCGACGCTGTTTAGACTACAGCAAACCGCCCTCATTGCACTGCTTCAACCCACCAGCGCCGCATCCAGGCTGATCTTCGCGTTCAACACCTTGGACACAGGGCACCCGGCCTTGGCCTTGTCGGCGATCTGCAAGAACTGCGCTTCACTCGCCCCAGGCACCTTGGCCCTGAGCACCAGATGCACTGCGGTAATGGCAAAGCCATCAGCTTGCTTGTCGAGTGTCACTTCGGCAGCGGTGTCGATCCTGTCCGGGGTGAACCCCGCTTCGCCCAACATCATCGACAGCGCCATCGAGAAACAGCCGGCATGCGCCGCACCAATCAGCTCCTCCGGGTTGGTACCGGGCGAGCCCTCGAAACGGGTGTTGAAGCCGTAGGGGTTCTGCTTGAGCGCGCCACTTTCGGTAGAAAGCAGGCCTTTGCCGTCCTTCAGGCCACCTTGCCAGATCGCCGATGCTGTCTTTTTCATGATGCCTCCTGGTCTCGGGTTACGTGCTTATGGCTTCAGAGGTCAGCCGCCTACGGCAAGTTCAGAGCAATCGCACGGCAAGCATTGAATCCGTCGAATGTGCCCATACAGAGTTGAAAAGGCCTGTGGCCAAACACCTTTGCGGAGGCTCCATGACGCAGCTGCGTGACCTGAAGATTTCCACCCTCGACCTGGTGCCGGTACGCGCCGACGCCGGCCCGGCGCAGTCGCTGCGCAACTCGCTGGACCTGGCGCAGCATGTCGAGCGCTTTGGCTACAACCGCTTCTGGGTAGCCGAGCACCACAACATGGACGGCATCGCCAGCTCGGCGACTTCGGTGCTGATCGGCTACCTGGCCGGGGGGACCTCGAGCATTCGCGTGGGCTCTGGCGGGGTCATGCTGCCCAACCATGCGCCGCTGGTGATCGCCGAGCAGTTCGGTACCCTGGCCAGCCTGTACCCGGGACGCATCGATCTGGGGTTGGGCCGCGCACCGGGTTCCGACCAGATGACCGCCTACGCCCTGCGCCGCGACCGCGCCGGCGGCCCGGATGACTTCCCGGACGATGTCGAGGAACTGTCACGCTACCTCGGCCCGCGTACCGATGATCAAAAAGTGATCGCCGTGCCAGGGCACGATACCGAGGTGCCGATGTGGCTCCTCGGCTCTAGCCTGTTCAGCGCTCAACTGGCGGGCATGCGCGGCATGCCCTACGCCTTCGCCTCGCACTTTGCGCCGCGCTACGTGCACGAGGCGATCCGCGTGTACCGCAACCACTTCAAGCCCTCGACCACATTGGACAAGCCGTATGTGATGCTGGGCATCCCCATGGTGGTGGCGGAAACCGACGAAAAGGCCGAGTACCTGGCCACTTCGGTGTACCAGCGCATCCTCGCGCTGATTCGTGGGCAGAGCCTGATGCAGAAGCCGCCTGTGGAAAGCATGGATGGGCTGTGGCTGCCCCATGAACGGGACGCGGTGGGTAGCTTCCTCGGCCTGGCGATGATTGGCAGCCCGCAGAAGGTGCGGGCCAAGGTGGAAGTGCTGCTGGAGCAGACCGGGGCAGATGAGCTGATCTTCACCTGTGATTTGTATGAGCATGCGGACCGGATTCGGTCCTATGAACTGATGGCGCAGGCTCTCAAGACCGCGTGATTTTCTTCGCGGGCTTGCCCGCTCCCACAGGTACAGCGTCGCTCTCAGGCCTGTGATATGCCTGTGGGAGCGGGCGAGCCCGCGAAGAGGCCAGCATATTAGCCGCGGCGGTACACAATCTCCTTGGTACCAGCCTCGCAGCTACCAATCACCTTGCCGGCCGGGTCGCCCTTGTCGACGATCTCAAGCTTGTAGCCGGTGACCCCCTTGGCATCCAGCTTGGCCGCAATCTCTGCCTTGAGCTCCTCGCACGGCTTGCCCGCCGCCAGCGCACCACCGGCCAGGGTCATCAGGCCCAGCGCCAGAATCAGTTTGTTCATCACTCGCTTTCCTTGTGCAGATGAAATCAGAAAAGGCGCCCGACAAGGCGCCCCCTCCCTAAATACCCCATCATGCCGGGCTCATCCAGCCCGGCAGTGTTTCAGCTATTGGCGATACGGAAGCCGACCTTCAGCGTGACCTGGAAGTGCGCCGCCTTGTTATCACGGATATGGCCACGGGTATCTATCACTTCGAACCACTCTAGGTGCTTTATGCTCTTGCCGGCTTCGGCCAGGGCATTGTTGATCGCCTCTTCGATGCTGGTGGTCGAAGACCCCACCAGCTCGATCTTCTTGTAGGTGTGATGATCGGTCATGAGCGCTCTCCTCGGATGATGGTGAGATTGAGCCTAGCAGCGCAGGCCTGGTTTACCTGCGAGCGGTCACCATTGGCGAAAGTTCGATCGCACTTTCCCGCGTGCCCAAGGTCGCAATTCTTACAGTCCATACTGCAAAGGAGAGTCAACATGCACCGCAATTCGCTGCGTAGAACGTCCCTGGAAAGCATGGAAGCGGAGATCGAGAGCCTTCTGAAAAGCCTGGAAAACCTCAAGCATGATGCGTCGGAGGAGTCCCAGAAATCGGTGAAGGCAATCCGCAGCAACGCCGAGAGTGCCCTGCGTCATTCGCGCCACCTGTTGAGCGATGCCTACGAGGAAGTGAAGCACCGCACCCGCCAGACCGGCATCGCCACCCGCGACTATGCCCAGGAACACCCGTACACAACTGCCGGCGTTGCCATTGGCGCGCTAGGCTTGCTGGCGGCGTACCTGATGTGCAAACGCAACTAAGCGCCCTGTCGCGCCAGTTCCGCCCTTAGCCACTGCGCCAACTGCTCGGCGCGCCCGTCTGCGGCGCGCCTGGGCACCCACAGCGCCAATGCGGCAGGGGTAGGTGAAAAGCCCCACGGCGCACTCAAACGGCCAGCTCGCAGGTCGTCAGCGACTAACGGCTGCGGCGCAATCGCCACACCCAGCCCGGCCACGGCAGCCTCCAGCAAGTAATACAGGTGCTCGAAGGCCTGGCCATAGTGGAGGGCCGCCGGCTCCAAACCTTGTTCCAGCGCCCAGGTCGGCCAAGCCTGCGGGCGCGAGGTGGTGTGCAGCAAGGCTTCGCCCAGCAAGGCCTTGGCCGGCGCGCCATGCAAGCGCTCGAAACCGGCGAAATGCGGGCTGAGCACCGGCCCGATGCGCTCCTCGGCCAGTACATGCACCTGCATGTCCGTCGGCCACGGCGGCTCGGCGTAAACCAGCAGCGCATCCAACCCTGGCCGCCGTGGGTCCAGGTCGCCTTCACCGGCCGAAAGGTGCAGACGCAGTTCAGGTAAATCCGCCTGCAGCCGCCCCAATCGCGGGATGAACCAGCGCGCCAGCAGGCTGCCCGAGCAGCCCAGCACGAACGGCGCCTCGCTGACGTTGTGGCTGAGCTCGGCGCACACGCTGCGCAGGCGATCGAAAGCTTCGCCACTTGCATCGCGCAGACGTACGCCGGCATCTGTGAGTTTGATGCCACGCCCGTCCTTCACGAACAGCGCTACCCCCAGGTGCTCTTCAAGTACCTTGATCTGCCGGCTGACGGCGCCATGGGTGACGTGCAGCGCTTCGGCCGCCTGGCTGACGCTGTTGAGCCGTGCGGTAGCCTCGAAAGCCCGCAGGGCGTTGAGGGGTGGGAGATCGTGGGCCATTTTACCTGTGAGTTTTTCTGACAAGTTTGCGCAATCTTATCGGTTTTCAGCTGGGCTTGCCGTGGTTAGAGTAAAGCCCATCACTCATTCATTACGCCCTGGAGCGCCCCCATGACCCAGTCCCAATACCGCCCCGGCCCCGACGCCAATGGCCTGTTCGGCTCGTTCGGCGGCCGCTACGTGGCCGAAACCCTGATGCCACTGGTGCTGGACCTGGCCCGCGAATACGAAGCGGCCAAGGCAGACCCCAAGTTCCTCGAAGAGCTGGCCTACTTCCAGCGCGACTACATCGGCCGCCCCAACCCGCTGTACTTCGCCGAGCGCCTGACCGAGCACTGCGGCGGCGCCAAAATCTTCTTCAAGCGTGAAGAGCTCAACCACACCGGCGCGCACAAGGTGAACAACTGCATCGGCCAGGTGCTGCTGGCCAAGCGCATGGGCAAGAAGCGCCTGATCGCAGAAACCGGCGCCGGCATGCACGGCGTGGCCACCGCCACCGTCGCTGCCCGCTTCGGCCTGCCTTGCGTGATCTACATGGGCGCCACCGACATCGAGCGCCAGCAGGCCAACGTGTTCCGCATGAAGCTGCTTGGCGCCGAAATCGTCCCGGTCACTGCCGGCACCGGCACCCTGAAGGACGCCATGAACGAGGCCCTGCGCGACTGGGTCACCAACGTCGAAGACACCTTCTACCTGATCGGCACCGTGGCTGGCCCGCACCCGTACCCGGCCATGGTCCGGGACTTCCAGTCGATCATCGGCAAGGAAACCCGCGCCCAGTTGCAAGAGAAGGAAGGCCGTCTGCCAGACAGCCTGGTTGCCTGCGTCGGTGGTGGCTCCAACGCCATGGGCCTGTTCCATGAGTTTCTCGAAGAGCCAAGCGTGCAGATCATCGGCGTCGAAGCCGGTGGCCACGGCGTGCACACCGACAAGCACGCCGCCAGCCTGAACGGCGGCGTACCGGGCGTACTGCACGGCAACCGCACCTACCTGCTGCAGGACGAAGACGGTCAGATCACCGACGCCCACTCGATTTCCGCCGGCCTGGACTACCCGGGCATCGGCCCGGAGCACGCCTACCTGCACGAAGTGAAGCGTGTCGAGTACGTCAGCATCACCGACGACGAAGCGCTGGATGCATTCCACGCCACCTGCCGCCTGGAAGGCATCATCCCGGCCCTGGAAAGCTCCCACGCCTTGGCCGAGGCGATCAAGCGCGCACCGAAGCTGCCCAAGGACCACCTGATGGTCGTGTGCCTGTCGGGCCGCGGCGACAAAGACATGCAAACCGTCATGAACCACATGGCCGCCCAGGAGAAACAGGCATGAGCCGTCTTGAAAAACGCTTCGCCGAGCTGAAGGCCGAAGGCCGCTCGGCACTGGTCACCTTTGTCACCGCGGGCGACCCGGGCTATGACGCCTCGCTGCAGATCCTCAAGGGCCTGCCGGCAGCCGGTGCCGACGTGATCGAACTGGGCATGCCGTTCACCGACCCGATGGCCGACGGCGTGGCCATCCAGCTGGCCACCCTGCGTGCCCTGGAAGCCGGCCAGACCCTGGCCAAGACCCTGCAGATGGTTCGCGAATTCCGTGTGGATAACCAGACCACACCGATCGTGTTGATGGGCTACTACAACCCGATCCACCGCTTTGGCGTGGAAAAGTTCGTGGCCGAAGCCAAGCAAGCGGGTGTAGATGGCCTGATCATCGTCGACCTGCCGCCAGAGCATGACGCCGAACTGGCAACCCCGGCCCAGGCAGCGGGTATCGACTTCATCCGCCTGACTACCCCGACCACCGACGACGCGCGCCTGCCGCGCGTACTGGAGCGCAGCTCCGGGTTCGTCTACTACGTGTCGGTGGCCGGTGTGACCGGCGCCGGCTCGGCGACCACCGAGCACGTGACCGAAGCCATCGCCCGCCTGCGTCGGCATACCGATCTGCCAATCAGCGTAGGTTTCGGCATTCGTACGCCGGAGCAGGCTGCGGCCATTGCCCGCCTGTCGGACGGCGTAGTGGTGGGCTCGGCGCTGGTCGACAAGATTGCCCAGGCCAAGAGTGCCGAGCAGGCAGTCAACGATGTATTGAGCCTGTGCTCGGCGCTGGCTGAAGGGGTACGCGGCGCCCGCCGGTGAACCGCGTCGCCTGCTTCGCGGGCACGCCCGCTCCCCACAGGGACAACACAGATGCTGAAAGCTGTGGAGGACCTGTAGGAGCGGGCTTGCCCGCGAAGAGGCCAGCACAGGCTATAGAGGCCTATCCCCCGAAAATCGACAGATCCAGCGGCCGCACCGCCCCCATCCAGATCGCATGGTCACGGTGGTCCGACAGCTCATCACCGGTCAGCGGGTGCATGAACACCACCAACCCCTTCCGATACAGTGCCAACCACGGCAGCACCACCCCCACAAACTCCGGCTCGAAGGCCAGCTGGCAGCTCCAGTCCGGGTGCGGCCCCACCGGTTTCTGGTGCATGCGCCCCATGGTCACGGGAAACAGCCGCGCCGCTTCCTCACACAGCTCACGGGCCTGGTCCATGGTCGCTGCGTCGTAGTAAACGTGGGCGTGGTAACCCTTGATCCTCTGCACGATAACTCCTGATTGCGGTCCAAACATCACCACCTGCAAAGGGAGTGATGCAGTGAAAAACGCCGAAACCCCAGTGTTCAAACTAGTCCTGTTCGGGCCAGAAAGCAGCCTGGGCAACGCCCTGATGGTAGAGCTGCTGTCGCGCCAGCACGAAGTCACCGCCGTGGTCGACGATCTTAATCGCCATGCGCCGCGCCCCGGCCTGCATTTCAAGATAGGCGGGCTTGGCGATGCCGACCAGGCGGAGCAGGGCGCGGCAGGCGGGTCGGCAGTAATTGCCCTGTTGTCGACGCTGGCGCCGGGCGATCTGCCCGGGCAAGCCCGCATGAGCGAGGCGCTGGTGGCGGGGTTGAAGCGTACGACTATACGCCGGCTGTTGCTGGTGGGCGATTTCGATGTACTGGATGAGCCGGGCAAGTACAGCGAGGCGGAGCGGGAGTGTGTGGACCAGGTGGTGGACGGGTTACAGCGCAGTGCCTTGCACTGGACGCTGATCAATGCCCCACAGGAACTGGCCGGGTTGGGGATTGAGCATTTTCGCAGCACCGAAGGTACGCTGGAGCCGGGGTTGGCCGAGCCGTTGCGGCACCTGGCCAGGGTCGCTGCGGGCATGGTGGATATGCTGGAGCTGGATTTGCACCGAGGCGAGCATCTGAACTTCGTGGTCTAGATTGCCGGCGATGGGCCGCCAAAGCGGCCCCGGGGATGTCACAGGCTGCGCTCGCGCTCCAGCCAATCCACGAACCGCTCGATCAAAGCCCCACGCCGCTTGCGTGGTGGCAGCACCGCGTAATACCCGCGCGCCGAGCGCAAACTCCCCTCCAACGGCCGGCATAGCAACCCTTGCTCCACCAGCCCATCCACCAGGTGCCCCCAGCCAATCGCCACCCCTTGCCCGGCAATCGCGGCCTGGATCAGCAAAGTGTAGTTATCAAACCGCAACTGCCCGGCCGGCGGCGGGCTGGCCACGCCAAACCCGCGAAACACCCCCGCCCAATCAAACCAGCGGCTAGCCTGCTCTCCCTTCAAATGCAGCAAGGGCAATCGTTGCAAAGCCACGGCTGACAAGGGTTTGCCATGAATCAGCCGGGGGCTGCACACCGGAAAAACCTCCTCATCGAACAGCCAACGGCTCTCGCCCTGGTGGAAGCGCCCGTCACCAAACAGCACCGCCACATCGATGTCCGGTCGCAACATGCCCTGGCTGCGCTCACCGGTCACCAGGCTCACGTCCACCTGTGGATAAGCCTCGTGAAAACGCTGCAGCCGTGGCATCAGCCAGAACGCCGCAAAGGCGAAGTCGGTAGCCACCTGCAGCACTTCCCTCTGGCCGCGCCCACTGGCCTGGGCAATGCCGTCCTCCATGGCCTGCAGGCCCTGGTGCACCTGTTCGAACAGCACCTGGCCGGCCTCGGTCAGCTCGATACCCCGGTAAATGCGGTCGAACAACCGCGTGCCCAGCTGTGCCTCCAGCCGTTTGACTTGCTGGCTCACCGCCGGCTGCGTGGTGCCCAGCTCCAGTGCCGCAGCGGTAAAACCACGCAACCGTGCGGCAGCCTCGAACACGCGCAGTGTATCCAGCGACAATTTGGCAAGGTGGTCAAACATAAGCAGGGCTAATCCCAGTCATTGCCCGCCATGGGCTTTACCCATGTTATCCACAGTCGCATCTTGATAGGCAAGCAGTTCGCATAACCCTCAACGATGGAAGCCACCATGACGCGCCCGAATATCCTGTTCATCATGGCCGACCAGATGGCCGCGCCCTTGCTGCCGATCTACGTCTCTTCGCCGATCCAGATGCCGCACCTGAGCCGCCTTGCCGAACAGGCGGTGGTGTTCGACTCGGCTTACTGCAACAGCCCGTTGTGCGCACCGTCGCGCTTCACTCTGGTTAGCGGCCAACTGCCCAGCCGCATCGGTGCCTACGACAATGCCGCCGACTTCCCTGCCGATGTACCGACCTATTCCCATTACCTGCGCCGTCTGGGTTACCGCACCGCGCTGTCGGGCAAGATGCACTTCTGCGGGCCGGACCAACTGCATGGCTACGAAGAACGCCTGACCAGCGATATCTACCCTGCCGACTACGGCTGGGCGGTGAACTGGGATGAGCCCGACGTGCGCCCGACCTGGTATCACAACATGTCCTCGGTACTGCAGGCCGGCCCGTGCGTGCGCACCAACCAGCTGGATTTCGACGAGGAAGTGGTGTTCAAGGCGCGTCAGTACCTGTACGACCATGTACGCGAAAACGATGGCCGGCCGTTCTGCCTGACCGTGTCGATGACCCACCCGCACGACCCCTACACCATCCCCCGGCGCTATTGGGATCGCTACGAGGGTGTGGATATCCCCATGCCCCGCGCCGAATTCGACCAGGCAGAACTCGACCCGCACTCGCAACGCCTGCTGAAGGTCTACGACCTGTGGAACAAGCCGCTGCCTGTGGACAAGATCCGTGACGCCCGCCGTGCCTACTTCGGCGCCTGCAGCTATATCGACGACAACATCGGCCTGCTGCTGCAGACCCTGGAGGAATGCAACCTGGCTGACGACACCCTGATCGTGTTCTCCGGCGACCACGGTGACATGCTCGGCGAGCGCGGCCTCTGGTACAAGATGCACTGGTTCGAGATGTCGGCGCGGGTGCCTCTGCTGGTGCACGCGCCGAAGCGCTTCGCACCAGCTCGGGTCAGCGCCTCGGTGTCTACCTGCGACCTACTGCCGACTCTGGTCGAGCTGGCTGGCGGCGCTGTGGATAACCACCTGCACCTGGATGGCCGCTCGCTGGTCGGCCACCTGCAAGGGCAGGGCGGCCATGACGAAGTGATCGGCGAATACATGGCCGAAGGCACCGTCGGCCCGCTGATGATGATCCGCCGGGGGCCGTACAAGTTCGTGTACAGCGAAGACGACCCATGCCTACTCTATGACCTGAGCCGCGACCCGCACGAGCGGGAGAACCTCACCCGCAGCCCGGAACACCAGGCGCTGCTGCAGGCATTTGTCGATGAAGCACAGCAGCGTTGGGATATTCCCAGCCTGCGCCAGCAGGTTCTTGCCAGCCAGCGGCGCCGCCGCCTGGTGGCCGAGGCGCTGGCCGTCGGCAAGCTGAAAAGCTGGGACCACCAACCGCTGGTGGACGCCAGCCAACAGTACATGCGCAACCACATCGATCTCGACGACCTCGAGCGCAAGGCACGTTATCCACAGCCCGCCCCCCTGGATTGAGAAGAGAGGCCGCCATGCACAAGTTCTCCGCCGCCGTGTTCGCCCTGGCCCTGAGCCTGGGTACCGCCACGGCCCACGCCGCCGACAGCGACGCGCAATGCACCACCGTGAAGATGGCCGACCCCGGCTGGAGCGACATCGCAACGACCAACGCCTTGGCCCGCCTGCTTCTGGAAAGCCTGGGTTACCAGGTGAAAATCGACAGCCTGGCCGTGCCGATCATCTACGGCGGCCTCAAGGATGGCCGCGTCGATGCCTTCCTCGGCAACTGGATGCCGGCGCAGCAGGGCTTTCATGACAAGTTCATCGCCAATGGCGATGTGCAACAGCTTTCGCGCAACCTGGAAGGAACCGAGTTCACCTTGGCAGTGCCCGACTATGTGTGGAATGCCGGGGTGAAGGATTTCGCCGACTTGCAGAAACACGCCGACCAGTTCGACAAGAAGCTGTACGGGATCGGTTCCGGGGCACCGGCCAACCTGTCGTTGAAGGAAATCATCGACAAGAATGAGTTCAACCTCGGCCAGTGGAAACTGGTGGAGTCCAGCGAGCAGGCGATGCTGGCACAGGTCGACCGGGCGGTGAAGAAACAACAGTTCATCACCTTCCTCGGCTGGACCCCGCACCCGATGAACGTGAAGCTGAAGATGCATTACCTGAGCGGCGGGGAGAAGTGGTTTGGCAGCAAGGGCGAGGTGTATACCCTGACCCGTAAGGGTTATCCACAAGCCTGCCCGAATGCGGCCAAGCTGCTGGGTAACCTGAAGTTCACGCTGGACATGGAAAACACCATCATGGCCGAAGTTGTGGACAAGAAGATCAGCTTCGATGATGCGGCCAAGGCTTGGTTGAAGGCGCACCCCGAGTTGCTGGAAGGGTGGTTGGCCGGGGTGACGACCAAGGCCGATGGCAATGCGCTGGAGGCCGTCAAAGCCAAACTGTAACCTCACAAGCAAAACCTCTATCCCTGTGGGAGCGGGCATGCCCGCTCCCACAGGGTTGGCGAAACAGTAAGGAATGTGGATAACCCATGCATCGCCTCACTCACCTGCTGCCCTTCCTCTCATGGCTCCCCCGCCAATCGGGCCGCAGCCTGCGCCAGGACCTGCTGGTGGGCCTGAGCGGTGCAATCCTCGCCCTGCCGCAATCCATCGCCTATGCCCTGATCGCCGGCCTGCCGGCCGAATACGGGCTGTACGCCGCCATCGCGCCAGTGCTGATCGCCTGCCTGTGGGGCTCTTCCTGGCACCTGATCTGCGGCCCGACCGCTGCCATCTCCATCGTCCTCTACGCCAGCATCAGCCCGCTGGCCGTTGCCGGCAGCGCCGACTATGTCACCCTGGTGCTGCTGCTGACGTTCCTCGGCGGCATCTTTCAGTTACTGCTGGGGCTTTTGCGCTTCGGCGCACTGGTCAATTTCGTCTCCCATTCCGTGGTGCTCGGCTTCACCCTGGGCGCCGCTGTCGTCATTGCCCTGGGCCAGTTGCCCAACCTGCTGGGCATGGACCTGCCAAGCCAGGCCACGGCGCTGAAGACCGTGCAGGACCTGGCCAGCCATGCCGGCGAGGTCGACCTGCCTTCCTTGATTCTGGGCCTGGCCACAGTGGTGATCGGCGTAGGCTTCAAGCTCTGGCGCCCGCGCTGGCCCAGCCTGTTGATAAGCCTGATTTTGGTAAGCCTGCTGGCCTGGCTGCTGCCCGGGTTCTTTGGCCATGTGCCGCGTGTGCCGGCATTCACCGGCCAGCTACCACCCTTCAGCCCGCTGCCGTTGCTGGATGTGGAACTGATCCTGCGCCTGCTGCCCAGCGCTGTGGCAGTGGGCATGCTCGGGCTGGTCACCAGCCTGTCAATTGCCCGCTCATTGTCGGCACGTTCGGAGCAGTTGATCGACGCAGACCAGGAAATACGCGCACAAGGCCTGTCGAACATCGTTGGTGCATTTTTCTCCGGTTACCTGTCTTCCGGCTCCTTCACCCGTTCCGGGCTGAGCTACGACGCCGGCGCCCGCTCGCCCATGGCCGGGGTATTCTCGGCGCTGTGGGTGGCCGTGTTCGCCGTTGCCGGAGCTGGGCTGATCGCGCACCTGCCGATTCCGGCCATGGCCGGCAGCATCCTGCTGATCTGCTGGGGGTTGGTGGACCACCGGGGGATTCGTGCGCTGTTCCGGGTCAGCCGCTCGGAGTTTCTGGTAATGGCGCTGACGGCGGCAGCGACCTTGTTGCTGGAGCTGCAGACGGCGATCTATGCCGGAGTGCTGGCGTCGCTGTTCTTCTATCTGAAGCGCACCTCGCGGCCACGGGTGCAGCAGAGCCGTGAAGGGGAAGCAGATGTGCTGCGGGTGGGCGGGTCGATCTTCTTTGGCGCGGCGCATTACCTGCAGGTGCGCTTGCAGCGCTGCCAGGGGCCGCATGTTGTTATCGATGCGCGGCAGGTGAACTTCATCGATTACTCGGGTGTGGATATGTTGCACCGCGAGGCGCGGCGGTTGCGGCGGGCAGGGGGGAGTCTGACCCTGCACCGGGCCAGGCCGCAGGTGATCGAGGAGTTGCAGAAGCTGGAAGGGGTGGAGTTGTGCCCAATCCGGTTTGAGGAGTGAGGCTGAGATATGGAGGCTGCTTTGCAGCCCATCGCAGGCAAGCCAGCTCCTACAGGGATATCAGAAGGCCTGAGGCCGGCGCTGTCCCTGTAGGAGCTGGCTTGCCTGCGATGGGACCGCAAAGCGGTCCCCGACAATCTCAGCCGCGAGCCAGCTGCCGGCGCAACTCAGCCAACACTGGCGCCGTATCCGGCCGCACCCCACGCCAGATAAAGAACGCCTCAGCCGCCTGCTCAGCCAGCATCCCCAGCCCATCCAGCACCTTGGCCGCCCCCAGCTTCTCGGCCCACTGGCAAAACGGCGTAGGCTCCTTGCCATACATCATGTCGTAGCAAACCGTGCGCCCCGCCTCGACCAGGCTGTCGGCGATCGGCGGCAACTCACCGGCCAGGCTCGCCGAGGTGGCATTGATGATCACATCCACCGGTTCCTGCAACCAGGCAAATCCGCTGGCTACCACCGGCCCCAGCTCATCGAACTCACGCGCCAGTTGCTCGGCCTTTTCCACGGTACGGTTGGCAATCACCAACGACTGCGGCTTGTGCGCCAGGATCGGCTCCAGCACGCCACGCACCGCGCCACCAGCACCCAGGATCAGAATGCGTTTGCCTGCCAGCTCGACCCCGGCATTCACCGTCAGGTCGCGCACCAGGCCAGCGCCATCGGTGTTGTCGCCCTGCAGGCTGCCATCGGCCAGCTTGCTCAGCGTGTTCACTGCGCCAGCGCGCCGGGCACGCGGGGTCAGGCTGTCGCACAGGCGGTAGGCCTCTTCCTTGAACGGCACGGTGACGTTGCCGCCGCGGCCTTGCTTGAAGAAGCCGCGCGCGCAGTCGCTGAACTCGTCCAGCGGCGCCAGCAGGGTGGCGTATTCAAGGTCCTGGCCGGTCTGTTCGGCGAACAGGCGATGGATCAGCGGCGACTTGCTGTGGCCGATGGGGTTACCAAAAACGACGTACTGGTCCATGACGGCTCCTAGGTTATCCACAGGCTTACTGGCCGAGCCAGTCGCGGTCCTGCAGGAAGTACTCGGTCAGGCGTGCTTCTTCGCTGCCGGGCGCGGCCTTCCAGTCGTAGCCCCAGCGCACCTGCGGCGGCAGCGACATGAGGATGGACTCGGTGCGGCCGCCGGACTGCAGGCCGAACAAGGTGCCACGGTCGTAGACCAGGTTGAACTCCACGTAGCGGCCACGGCGGTATTCCTGGAACTCACGCTGCTGCGGGGTGTAGGGCGTGCCCTTGCGGCGCTGGACGATCGGCAGGTAGGCGTTGACGTAGGCGTCGCCAATGGCGCGGATGAAGGCGAAGCAGGTGTCGAAGTCCCACTCGTTCAGGTCATCGAAGAACAACCCACCAATGCCGCGTGGCTCGCCACGGTGCTTGAGGTGGAAGTAGCGGTCGCACCAGGCCTTGTAGCGCGGGTACACGTCGGCGCCGAACGGCGCGCAGGCCTGCTCGGCCACACGGTGCCAGTGGATGCAGTCTTCTTCATTGCCGTAGTACGGAGTCAGGTCGAAGCCGCCGCCGAACCACCAGACAGCCTCTTCACCTTCCTTTTCGGCGATGAAGAAGCGCACGTTGGCGTGGGAGGTGGGCACATGCGGGTTGTGCGGGTGGATCACCAGCGACACGCCCAAGGCCTCGAAGCCACGGCCCGCCAGCTCGGGGCGGTGGGCACTGGCCGACGGCGGCAGACCGGCGCCGAACACGTGGGAGAAGTTGACCCCCCCTTTCTCGATCACCTTGCCATCGCCGATCACCCGCGTGCGGCCCCCGCCACCGGCTTCGCGCACCCATGCGTCCTCGACGAAGCGGGCGCCGCCGTCTTCAGCTTCGAGGGCAGAGCAGATGCGGTCTTGCAGGTCGAGCAGGTAGGCTTTCACGGCCTCGGTGCGGCTAGTCATCGGGTCACCAGGAACGGGCAGGGAAGAATTCGCCGCGTAGCATACCACCCCCAGCCCGCGCGCCGCAGTTGACGGCGATCAAGCAAAGGCGTCCGATAGAAGGTCTTTCCCGACCCATACGACAGGAGTGCGAGATGGCCAAGCGTATCCAGTTCAGCCAGCATGGCGGCCCGGAAGTGCTGCAGTTTGTGGAATTCGAACCAGCCCCGCCAGGGCCACAGCAGGTGCGTGTACGTAACCATGCGATCGGCCTGAACTTCATCGATACCTACTTCCGCAGCGGTCTGTATGCACCGCCATCCCTGCCTTCAGGGCTGGGCACTGAAGCGGCTGGCGTGGTCGAGGCCGTGGGCGAGGGTGTGACCCGGCTGAAAGTGGGTGACCGCGTGGCCCATGCCGGCGGCCCGTTGGGCGCGTATAGCGAGGTGCATACGCTGCCGGAAGCCAACTTGGTGAAGCTGCCCGACAACATCAGCTTCGAGCAGGCAGCGGCGGTGATGCTCAAGGGTTTGACCGTGCAGTACCTGCTGAAGCAGACCTATGAGGTGAAGGCGGGTGACGTGATCCTGTTCCACGCAGCAGCTGGCGGCGTGGGTTCGTTGGCGTGCCAGTGGGCCAAGGCGCTGGGCGCCAAGCTGATCGGTACCGTGAGTTCTGCCGAGAAGGCCGAGCGGGCCAAGGCGCTGGGGGCTTGGGCGACCATCGACTACAGCCGTGAAGACTTGGCCAAGCGGGTGTTGGAGCTGACCGACGGCAAGAAATGCCCGGTGGTGTATGACGGTGTGGGTGCCGACACCTGGCTGACCTCGCTGGATTGCCTGCAGCCGCGCGGGTTGATGGTGAGCTTTGGCAATGCCTCGGGGGCAGTGAGCGGAGTGAACCTGGGTATCCTGGCGCAGAAGGGCTCGCTGTATGTTACCCGGCCCACGTTGGCGACCTATGCCAACAATGCCGAGAATACCCAGGCCATGGCCGATGACCTGTTTGCGATGATTGGTAGCGGCAAGCTGGTTGTGGATATCCAGCAGCGGTATCCGCTGAGTGAGGCGGCCAAGGCACAGGCGGAGCTGTCGGCGCGCAGGACTGTGGGGTCGACTGTACTGATCCCCTGAGCCCACTCCCACAGGTTCCCAGTACTGGGGCCAATCACTTTACCTGTGGGAGCGGGTTTACCCGCGAAGAAGACACCGCGGTGCATGGCACCGGCTTTGCCGGTGTTCGCGGGTGAACCCGCTCCCACAAGAACTGCGTCTGCCTTAAGTACAGTGCTATCCCTGTGGGAGCCGGCTTGCCGGCGATTGCGTCAGTACAGGCATTGAAGATTCAACGGACAGCTCCCACAGCATCTGGTTACCAATAGAATTGAGCTGCTCGATAGACGCGCGAAGCCGGCTTGCATTTGTTTGACCTGCAAGCAAGTGCACGGTCTCATCTAGATGAGGTGTCTGACCAGCTTGCCTCTTCATCTCTGGCTTACTTCCTCGGCGGCGGTGTCGACTCGATGCCATCGAGTATCGCCTCCACCACACCCTGTGCCACTTCAATCGCATGCAGGTTTGACCAGAACATGCCACGGCCTTCTTCGCGCATGTAATCAAGGGCTTTGTAGCCGGTCTCGTAGGCGCCTCGCAGATACAGAGCTACATGAACCAAGGCGTCCTCGGCGGAAATGTTCGGGTTTACGGTGAACAGCGGTTCGTGGCCGGCATCGCAGCGGCCGAAGGGGCGGGTGGATGTGCAGGGTAGGGGTGGATCGGGGACAATCTTCTTCATCACTAGATCTCGCTTCATGGCACCACCCAGTCGTTACCACACGAATAGGTGGCAGCTGTACGCAGGGTGGTAAACCGGGTGGGAGATCTAAAACCCAGCAGGCACGAAGCCTCCTGCGAACAGCCGCCATGGACTGCCAAGATCACCCAGAACCCGGGTTACCACACCCGATCGCCAAGTTATTCGGCGACGGCTGAAGACTAAGGGCAGAGGTTCCCACTGAGAAGGTGATGGCAGGGGACGCGGCTCGTAGGATATTTCTCAATCCTCAAACCGGACAGCCATTCGGGACAAAATCAGAAAAATCTGGGGGGGCTTGGCCCTGACCTGTGGGAGCGGGCATGCCCGCGAATACGGGCGAAGCCCGTGCCAGGCACCGCGTTGGATTCTTCGCGGGCTCGCCCGCTCCCACAGGAGGTCCCGGCCAGGCCTGTGGATATGTGTCAGCCCGGACGAACGACTTCGCCAGTCACCAGGTCACGAATCACACTCGGGTTCTTCCTTCCACCCAACGCCCCACCCAGCACCAGATCCAGCTGACCATGGAAGTACTGCTCCACCCGCAACCGGGTCTTCGCCGCCGGGCGCCCGCCCGGATTGCACGAGGTGGAAATCAACGGCCCCACCAACGCACACAGCTCACGTACCACCGGGTGGTCACTGACCCGCAGTGCCACGGTGTCATGTTGCCCGGTAACCCATTCGGGCAACAGGTCCTGGTGCGGCACCAGCCAGGTGTTCGGCCCCGGCCAGGTGCTGCCCATGCGGTCGATCCAGTCTTCGGGGAAGTCCTCGAACAAGAAGTCGAACTGGCGGATGTTGTCGGCTACCAGGATCAGGCCTTTATCCACAGGCCGCGACTTCAGCGCCAGCAGGCGATACACCGCGTCCTCGTTCCACGGGTCGCAGCCCAGGCCCCAGACCGCTTCCGTCGGGTAGGCGATCACTGCACCCGCCCGGATCTCACGTGCGGCTTGTTGCACACGAAAACTGCTCACCATTTCTGTTACTCCGCCTATATACCTTGCTTGTGAGCAGTGTACTTAGCCCGCGCGGGCAAACCAACGCCCGGCTTCATTGCTGACCCGGCCTTCCAGCTCCAGTTCGGTCAGCTGCGCCAGCACGTCGGCAAGCGGCAGCTCGCTGCAGTGGGCCAAGCTTTCACTGGTCTGTGGCGCGGCATGCAGCAGGGCAAGCAGTGGATGGTCAAATTTATCCTCAACCGCAGGTGGCAGGTTCTGCCAACCCTGCAGGCTTTCCAGTATCTGCTCCACGCTCTCCACCAGCAGCGCGCCGTCACGGATCAACTGGTGGCAGCCCTTGGCCCCAGGATGGTGAATGGATCCCGGTATGGCATACACCTCGCGGCCTTGCTCGGCAGCCAGGCGTGCGGTGATCAGCGAACCACTGGCCAGGCTTGCCTCGACCACCAGCACGCCCAGCGACAGGCCACTGATGATGCGATTGCGCCGCGGGAAGTTGCCAGGTAGCGGCCCAGCGTCCAGCGGGTACTCGGAAACCAGCGCGCTACCGTTGTCGATCATCGCTTGCGCAAGCGAAGTGTGGCGCTGTGGATAAAGTTTTTGCAACCCCGTACCGAGCACGCCAATCGTGCTCCCGCCAGCCTGCATTGCGGCCCGATGAGCGGCACCGTCGATGCCCACGGCCAAGCCGCTGGTAATGGTGAAACCGGCCTGCGCCAAGTAGCGGGAAAATGCCGCAGCGGTGTCGAGCGCCGGTGGTGAAGCACGCCTGCTGCCCACAATTGCCAGTTGTGGGCGCTCGAGCAAGGCCGGGTCTCCAGCTACGAAAAGCAGTGGAGGGGCATCGTCGATTTCCGCCAATAGTGGCGGGTAGCCAGGGCCGTCCCACATCAGCAAATGCTGGCCCTGACGCTCTAGCCAGGCCATTGCGGCCAGTGCACCCTCACGAACTTCGGCACTGCGCCGGGCATCGATGGTGGCCTGGGGTATGCCCAATGCGCGCCAGGCGCCAGCCGGTGCGCACAGTGCCGACGAGGCACTGCCAAAGGCCTCCAGCAAGCTGTTAAAGCGACGCAATCCCGTTTCCGGCAGCCGGTGCAGGCGTAATCTCGCCTCCAGTTCGGCAGGCGGAAGAGGCGACGAATGGTAGGTCTGCATGGGGATCATCCTTGATCGAATCGGGGCCATCGACGTGGCACAAACTGTGGATAACTTTGTTGATAACGCTTTGACAACCTGTCCATCGAATGGGCAATAAGCTGGCCTTGAAAACCCTAGACGAGCTTTCACAGGTGCTGAAATCCCCGTTTCCCTTTATTATGTGTGCTCAGTTTTCAACCGAACGCACAGTGACTGCCTGACCTTATGGCCATCTTGAACATTCTCGAATTCCCGGACCCGCGCCTGCGCACCATCGCCAAGCCGGTGACGGTGTTCGACGACGCCCTGCGTCAGCTGATCGACGACATGTTTGAAACCATGTACGAAGCCCCTGGCATCGGCCTCGCCGCTACTCAGGTCAACGTGCACCAGCAGGTCGTGGTCATGGACCTCAGTGAAGACCGCAGCGAGCCGCGCGTCTTCATCAACCCCACGGTCGAAGAGCTGACCCACGACATGGGCCAGTACCAGGAAGGCTGCCTGTCGGTACCTGGCTTCTACGAGAACGTCGACCGCCCGCTGCGTGTGCGGGTCAAGGCCCAGGACCGCGACGGCAAGCCTTACGAGCTGGAGTGCGAAGGCCTGCTGGCGGTGTGCGTGCAGCATGAATTCGATCACCTCAACGGCAAGCTGTTCGTCGACTACCTGTCGCAGCTCAAGCGCGACCGGATCAAGAAGAAGCTGGAAAAGCAGCACCGCCAGCAAGCCTGATCCCCACCTTCCAGAAGGCTTGCTCCGGCAAGCCTTTTTCTTTTTTGAAGCGAGAACTCCATGCGCATCGTCTTTGCAGGCACTCCAGAGTTTGCCGCCGAACACCTCAAGGCCCTGCTCGACAGACCGTACGAGATCGTGGCCGTCTACACCCAGCCCGACCGCCCCGCTGGCCGTGGCCAGAAGCTGATGCCGAGCCCGGTCAAGCAACTGGCTGTGGCCCATGACATCCCGGTGTTCCAGCCGCCGACCCTGCGCAACCCCGAAGCCCAGGCCGAACTGGCTGCGCTGAAGCCGGACCTGATGGTGGTGGTCGCCTATGGCCTGATCCTGCCGCAGGTGGTGCTGGATATCCCGCGCCTGGGCTGCATCAACAGCCATGCCTCCCTGCTGCCACGCTGGCGCGGTGCCGCACCGATCCAGCGCGCCGTGGAAGCCGGCGACGCCGAGAGCGGTGTGACCGTGATGCGTATGGAAGCGGGCCTGGACACCGGCCTGATGCTGCTCAAGGTGGTCACCCCGATCAGCGCCGAAGACACCGGCGGCAGCCTGCACGACCGCTTGGCCGAGATGGGCCCGCCCGCAGTCGTCCAGGCCATCGCCGGCCTGGCCGATGGTTCGCTGCACGGTGAAGTGCAGGACGATGCCCTGGCCACCTACGCGCACAAGCTGAACAAGGACGAAGCGCGCATCGACTGGAGCCGCCCGGCCGTCGAGCTGGAACGCCTGATCCGTGCCTTCAACCCATGGCCGGTGTGCCACAGCACCCTCGATGGCGAAAGCGTGAAAGTGCTGGGCGCCAACTTGACCACAGCGACAGGCACCCCGGGTGAGATCCTCTCCGCCAGCAAGGACGGCCTGGTTGTCGCCTGCGGTGACCAGGCACTGAGCCTGACCCGCCTGCAACTGCCCGGCGGCAAGGCACTGAACTTCAGCGACCTGTTCAACAGCCGTCGTGAGAAATTCGCCAGCGGCAAGGTGCTGGGCCAATGAACCCACGCCTCGCCGCCGCCCGTGCCCTTGCCGCTGTACTCAGTGGCAAGGCCTCGCTGAACAGTTCGCTGCCAGCGCAACTGGACAAGGTCGATGAGCGCGACCGCGGCCTGACCCAGGACCTGGCGTTCGGTACCGCACGCTGGCAGCCACGCCTGGACCTGCTGGCGGCGCAGCTGCTGCAGAAGCCGTTCAAGGCCGCCGATGCCGATGTGCAGGCGTTGCTGCTGGTCGGCCTGTACCAGCTGTTCTACAGCCGTATCCCGGCCCACGCGGCCATTGGCGAGACCGTTGGCTGTGCCGACAAGCTGAAGAAGCCGTGGGCCAAGGGCCTGCTCAATGCCGTGCTGCGCCGCGCCCAACGCGAAGGCGAAGAATTGCTGGCCGGCATGGAGCGCGACCCGGTGGTACGCACTGCCCACCCGCGCTGGCTGCAGAAGTCGCTCAAGGCCTTCTGGCCGGAGCAGTGGGAGGCCATCTGCGCCGCCAACAACGCCCACCCGCCGATGATCCTGCGGGTCAACCGTCGCCACCACAGCCGCGATGCCTACCTGGCACTGCTGGCCGAGGCAGGTGTTGGCGCCAGCGCCTGCCAGTACAGCCGTGACGGTATCGTGTTGGCCGAAGCCTGCGACGTGCGCGGCCTACCAGGCTTTGCCGAAGGCTGGGTGAGCGTGCAGGACGAAGCCGCGCAGCTGTCCGCCGACCTGCTGGAACTGGCCCCCGGCCAGCGCGTGCTCGACGCCTGCTGTGCACCGGGTGGCAAGACCTGCCACCTGCTGGAAGCCGAAACCGGCCTGGCCCACGTGGTGGCCATCGACCTCGAAGCCAAGCGCCTGACCCGCGTGCGCGAGAACCTCGACCGCCTGCAACTGGACGCCGAGCTGATCGCCTGCGATGCCCGCGACACCGCCAGCTGGTGGGACGGCAAGCCGTTCCAGCGCATTCTGCTCGATGCCCCCTGTTCGGCCACCGGCGTGATCCGCCGCCACCCTGACATCAAGCTGACCCGTCAGGCCGACGACATCCCGGCCCTGGCCACGCTGCAAGGTGAGCTGCTCGATGCCCTGTGGCCGACCCTGGAAGTGGGCGGCATGCTGCTATACGCCACCTGCTCCAGCCTGCCGACCGAGAACACCGAAGTGATCGATGCCTTCCTTGCCCGCACCCCGGGCGCCCGTGAGCTGGACCTGGCCACCGAAGCCGGCCTGCGCCAGCCCCACGGCCGCCAGTTGTTGGCACAGGAAGGCGGCCACGACGGTTTCTACTATGCCAAGCTGATCAAGATCGCCGCCTCGCGCGGATAAAAACAAAAGGTAGGGAGTAGCGGATGAAGATCATCATCCTCGGCGCAGGACAGGTAGGCGGTACGCTGGCGGAGCACCTGGCCAGCGAAGCCAACGACATCACCGTGGTCGACACTGACGGCGACCGCCTGCGCGACCTGGGCGACCGCCTGGACATCCGCACCGTGCAAGGCCGCGGCTCGCTGCCTACGGTGCTGCGCCAGGCCGGTGCCGACGACGCCGACATGCTGGTGGCGGTAACCAACAGCGACGAAACCAACATGGTCGCCTGCCAGGTGGCCTATTCGCTTTTCCACACCCCGACCAAGATTGCCCGGGTGCGCGAGTCGGCCTACCTGACCCGCGAAGAGCTGTTCGACAACGACCATATCCCGGTCGACGTACTGATCAGCCCCGAGCAGGTGGTGACCAACTACATCAAGCGCCTGATCGAGCACCCAGGCTCGCTGCAGGTGATCGACTTCGCAGAAGGCAAGGCCCAGCTGGTGGCAGTGAAGGCGTACTACGGTGGCCCGCTGGTAGGCCAGCAACTGCGCCAGATCCGCGCGCACATGCCCAACGTCGACACCCGCGTGGCGGCCATCTTCCGCCGCGACCGCCCGATCACCCCGCGGGGCGACACGGTGATCGAAGCAGACGACGAAGTGTTCTTCATCGCCGCGAAGAAGGACATCCGCGCGGTGATGGGTGAGCTGCGCCGTATCGACGAAACCAACAAGCGTGTGGTCATCGCCGGTGGCGGGCAAATCGGCGAACGCCTGGCCGAGGCCATCGAAAGCCGCTACCAGGTGAAGATCATCGAGATGAGTCCGGCCCGTTGCCGACACCTCTCCGACACCCTGGAAAGCACCGTGGTGCTGCAGGGCAGCGCCTCGGACAAGGACCTGATGCTGGAGGAGAACATCGCCGACGCCGACATCTTCCTGGCCCTGACCAACGACGACGAGGCCAACATCATGTCGTCGCTGCTGGCCAAGCGCCTGGGTGCGCGCAAGGTGATGACCATCATCAACAACCCGGCCTATGTCGACCTGGTGCAGGGTGGCGACATCGACATCGCCATCAGCCCGCAGCTGGCCACCATCGGCACCTTGCTGGCGCACGTGCGCCGGGGCGACATCGTCAGCGTGCACTCGCTGCGCCGTGGCGCGGCAGAGGCGATCGAAGCGGTGGCGCACGGGGATTCGAAGTCGAGCAAGGTGGTCGGCAAGGCGATCGAAGACATTGCCCTGCCGCCGGGCACTACCATCGGCGCGATCATTCGTGACGAAGAGGTGATGATTGCCCACGACGACACCATGATCGAATCGGGCGACCATGTGATCCTGTTCGTTGTGGATAAAAAGCATATTCGGGATGTGGAGAAGCTGTTCCACGTCGGCTTGAGTTTCTTCTAGGAGCACAGGGCATGCGCGAATCGCTGGAGAAGATGCTGGCCAAGGGTGTGGATAACCCTTTGTTGAGGTTCGGCCTGGGCAAGGCCTGGCTGGATGAAGGCAATGGTGCTGAAGCGGCGGTGCATCTGGCACGGTGCGTGGAACAGGACCCGAAGTACTCGGCGGCGTGGAAGCTGCTGGGCAAGGCGCATCAGCTGCAGGGTGACCTGGCGGCGGCGCGCAAGGCCTGGGAGGAGGGGATCGTGGCCGCGCAGG
Source organism: Pseudomonas sp. A2 (assembly GCF_023100865.1). Taxonomy (NCBI): domain Bacteria; kingdom Pseudomonadati; phylum Pseudomonadota; class Gammaproteobacteria; order Pseudomonadales; family Pseudomonadaceae; genus Pseudomonas; species Pseudomonas sp. A2. Next base: position 91,167 of record NZ_CP039127.1, on the reverse strand, counting down.
CCCATGGGGACAAGCAGGCCGAGAAAGAGATGACCGTGTTTCTGAAGAAACTCAACAAGACATCAGGTTAACGCGGTCCCTGTGGGAGCGGGTTCACCCGCGAATGCGATGTTGGATTCACCGACGCATTCGCGGGTAAACCCGCTCCCACTGGGGACAGTGAAAATCTCAGTACCAGCGTGGCTCGCCAGCCGGGCGCTTCTTGAAGCGCTTCATGCTCCACATGTACTGGCTCGGGTACTCGCGCACATAGCGCTCGACCACCTTGCTCATCGCCGCCGCCGACACGGTCACGTCGGTGCTGTACATCTCTTCCGGCGCCGCCTCCAGGAACACCTTGAAGCCCGAGCCGTCAGGCAACCGCAGGGCATGCAGGAACACCCCAACCGCCTTGCCACCGGCCAGCATGTTCGGAACGAACTTGCTGGTCAGCGCCTGGGTACCCAGGAACGGCACGAACACCCCGGCCGACTCCGCCGGCTCCGGGTCGGCAGGAATACCCACCTGGCCACCACGGCGCACTTCTTTGATCACGCTGAGGATGCCTTCCTTGGTCGAAGGCGCCACGCGGTTGCCCATCTGCACCCGCTGCTCGCGCAGCAGGTCATCCACCGCCTTCAGCTTCGGCGGGCGATAGAAGATGATCGGTTTGCACTGGTTGCAGTAGAAGTGGTTCAGCACTTCCCAGTTACCCAGGTGGCTGGTGATGCCGACCACGCCCTTGCCCGAGGCCAGGGCCTGCTCCAGCACTTCCAGGCCGTGCACTTCCTTGACCAGCTCCAGCGAGCGCTGCGGCGGCCAGATCCAGGCACAGGCACTTTCGACGAAGGATTTACCGATATCCTTCAACGCGCGGCCCACCAGCTGCTCGCGCTCGGCCGGGTCCATCTCCGGGAAGCACTTGGCGAGGTTGATGCGCACGACATTGCGCGAGCCGTTGGGGATCTTCCACATCAGCCAGCCGATACCGGCGCCGACGCGCTGCACAGCGCCCCAGGGCAGCTTGGCAAACAGGCGCAGCACCCCGACCATCAGGGCGCCCTTGAACTTTTCCACAGGCGAATTCCTTATTTCAGCAAGGCGCGCATTGTAACCCCTCAGCGCAACAAGGCGGCGTAGCGATCGCAATCGGTGGTGTGGTCCATGACCATGCCGGTGGCCTGCATGAAGGCATAGCAGATGGTCGGGCCAACGAACGTGAAGCCGGCTTTCTGCAGGGCTTTGCTCATCGCCTTGGCTTCATCGGTAACCGCTGGCACCTCGCTGCGGCCAGTGAAGTGGTTGATCTTCGGCGCACCACCGACGAATGACCAGAGCCAGTCGGCGGGGTTGTCCACAGCCAGCCAGGCCTGGGCATTACGCCTGGCAGCCTTGAGCTTGAGGCGGTTGCGGATGATGCCGGCATCCTGCATCAGCTCCTCGATGCGTTCGTCGCTCATGACGGCGAGTTTCACCGGATCGAAGCCGTGCATCACCTCGCGATAACGCTCGCGTTTACGCAATACGGTGATCCACGAAAGCCCCGCCTGGAACCCTTCGAGCAAAAGCATCTCGAACAGCAACGCCGGGTCACGCTGGGGCGTTCCCCATTCCTGGTCGTGGTAGGCCTGGTACAACGGATCGTCGGTACACCAAAAGCAGCGTGGCATAAGGCTCCAATGAGTAGAGGGCGAGGCGAATCAGGTTATACTCCCGCTCTTTACATCCGCATCCCCAGATACAGGTGAATTTCGTGAGCCAGCCTACGCCAGCCGTGCGTACCTTCCAAGACCTGATCCTCGCCCTGCAGAACTACTGGGCCGAGCAAGGTTGTGTGGTGCTTCAGCCCTACGATATGGAAGTAGGCGCCGGCACTTTCCACACCGCTACATTCCTGCGCGCCGTGGGTCCAGAAACCTGGAACGCCGCCTATGTGCAGCCTAGCCGTCGCCCTGCCGACGGGCGGTATGGCGAAAACCCCAACCGCCTGCAGCACTACTACCAGTTCCAGGTGGTACTGAAGCCCAACCCGGCCAACTTCCAGGAGCTGTACCTCGGCTCGCTGAAAGCCATCGGCCTGGACCCGCTGGTCCACGACATTCGCTTCGTCGAAGACAACTGGGAATCGCCGACCCTCGGCGCCTGGGGCCTGGGCTGGGAAATCTGGCTCAACGGCATGGAAGTCACCCAGTTCACCTACTTCCAGCAGGTAGGCGGCATCGAGTGCTACCCAGTCACTGGTGAAATCACCTACGGCCTGGAGCGCCTGGCCATGTACATCCAGGGCGTCGACTCGGTGTACGACCTGGTGTGGGCCGACGGCCCGTTCGGCAAGGTCACCTACGGCGACGTGTTCCACCAAAACGAGGTGGAGCAGTCGACCTACAACTTCGAGCACGCCAATGTCGACAAGCTGTTCGAGCTGTTCGACTTCTACGAAAGCGAAGCCAACCGCCTGATCAAGCTTGAGCTGCCGCTGCCGACCTATGAAATGGTCCTGAAGGCCTCGCACACCTTCAACCTGCTGGACGCCCGCCGCGCCATCTCGGTAACCGAGCGCCAGCGCTACATCCTGCGTGTACGTACCCTGGCCCGGGACGTGGCGCAAAGCTATCTGCAAGCCCGCGCACGCCTGGGCTTCCCGATGGCCACCCCTGAACTGCGTGACGAAGTGTTGGCTAAGCTGGAGGCTGCACAATGAGTGCTCAAGATTTCCTGGTAGAACTGGGCACCGAGGAGCTGCCACCGAAGGCCCTCGCCAGCCTTGGCGAAGCCTTCCTGGCGGGTATCGAGAAGGGCCTGCAGGCCGCTGGCCTGAACTACAGCGGCAAGCAGGTTTACGCCGCGCCGCGCCGCCTGGCCGTGCTGATCCGCCAGCTGGACGTGCAGCAGCCTGACCGCAGCATCAATATCGACGGCCCGCCCCTGCAGGCTGCTTTCAAAGACGGCGAGCCGACCCAGGCTGCCTTGGGCTTTGCCAAGAAATGCGGTGTGGAGCTGTCGGAAATCGACCAGAGCGGCCCCAAGCTGCGCTTCTCCCAGCACATCCCGGGCAAGGCCACCACCGGCCTGCTGCCGACCATCGTCGAAGACTCGCTCAACGACCTGCCGATCCCCAAGCGCATGCGCTGGGCGGCCAGCCGTGAAGAGTTCGTGCGCCCGACCCAATGGCTGGTGATGCTGCTGGGCGACCAGGTGGTCGACTGCACCATCCTGTCGCAGAAGGCAGGCCGTGAATCCCGTGGCCACCGCTTCCACCACCCGGAAAACGTGGTCATCACCACCCCGGCCAACTACGTCGAAGACCTGCGCAAAGCGTACGTGCTGGCCGACTTCGCCGAGCGCCGCGAGCTGATCAGCAAGCGTACCGCCGAGCTGGCCATGCAGCAGGAAGGCAGCGCCATCGTGCCGCCGGCGCTGCTGGACGAAGTGACCGCCCTGGTCGAGTGGCCAGTGCCGCTGGTGTGCTCGTTCGAGGAGCGTTTCCTCGAAGTGCCACAGGAAGCCCTGATCACCACCATGCAGGACAACCAGAAGTACTTCTGCCTGCTGGACAGCGAAGGCAAGCTGCTGCCGCGCTTCATCACCGTGGCCAACGTCGAGAGCCGCGACCCGAAGCAGATCGTGCAAGGCAACGAGAAGGTCGTACGCCCACGCCTGACCGACGCCGAGTTCTTCTTCAAGCAGGACAAGAAGCAGCCGCTGGAAACCTTCAACGAGCGCCTGAAGAACGTGGTGTTCCAGGCTCAGCTGGGTACCGTGTACGACAAGGCCGAGCGCGTCTCCAAGCTGGCCGCCTTCATCGCCCCGCTGATCGGCGGCGACGCCCAGCGCGCCGGCCGCGCCGGCCTGCTGTCGAAGTGCGACCTGGCCACCGAGATGGTCGGCGAATTCCCTGAAATGCAGGGTGTTGCCGGTTACTACTACGCGCTCAACGACGGTGAGCCGGAAGACGTGGCCCTGGCCCTGAACGAGCAGTACATGCCGCGCGGTGCTGGCGCCGAGCTGCCGCAGACCCTCACCGGTGCTGCGGTGGCCATCGCCGACAAGCTCGACACCCTGGTCGGCATCTTCGGCATCGGCATGCTGCCTACCGGCAGCAAGGACCCGTACGCCCTGCGCCGTGCCGCCTTGGGCGTGCTGCGTATCCTGATCGAGAAACAGCTGGACCTGGACCTGACCGGTGCGGTCGAGTTCGCGGTCAAGCAGTTCGGCGCCAAGGTCAAGGCCGCCGGCCTGGCCGAACAGGTGCTGGAGTTCATCTTCGACCGCCTGCGTGCGCGTTACGAAGACGAAGGCATCGACGTGGCCACCTACCTGTCGGTCCGTGCCCTGCAGCCAGGTTCTGCCTTGGACTTCGACCAGCGCGTGCAGGCTGTACAAGCCTTCCGCAAGCTGCCGGAAGCCGAGGCCCTGGCCGCGGTGAACAAGCGCGTGTCGAACCTGCTGAGCAAGGCCGAAGGCGCCATCGCCGATCACGTCGAGCCGAAGTACTTCGACAACGCCAACGAGTTCTCCCTGTACTCGGCCATCCAGCAGGCCGACCAGGCCGTGCAACCGATGGCTGCTGCACGCCAGTACAGCGAATCGCTGGCCCGCCTGGCGGCCCTGCGTGACCCGGTCGACGCCTTCTTCGAGGCGGTGATGGTCAACGCCGAGGATGCCAAGGTACGCGCCAACCGTTATGCCCTGCTCAGCCGCCTGCGCGGCCTGTTCCTGGGCGTGGCCGACATTTCGCTGCTGGGGTAAGCCTTGAAACTGCTGATTCTCGACCGTGACGGAGTAATCAACTACGACTCCGACGCCTACATCAAGACGCTGGACGAGTGGGTGCCGATCCCTGGCTCGGTCGATGCGATCGCGCAGTTGAGCAAGGCGGGCTGGACGGTGGCCGTGGCCACCAACCAGTCCGGCATTGCCCGTGGCTACTATGCGCTGACTACCCTCGAGGCCATGCACGCGCGCCTGCGCGCGCTGGTGGCCGAGCAGGGTGGCGAAGTGGGCCACATCGTGTATTGCCCGCACGGGCCGGACGAAGGCTGCGATTGCCGCAAGCCCAAGCCTGGCATGCTGCGGGCGATCGCCGAGCATTACCAGGTCGGCCTGGAAGGCGTCTGGTTCGTTGGCGACAGCAAAGGTGACCTGGAGGCCGCCCTGGCCGTCGGTGCACAACCCGTGTTGGTGAAAACCGGCAAGGGCGAGCGGACCCTGGAAAAAGGCGTCCCGGAAACTACACTGATTTTCGACGATCTGGCAGCTATCGCCAGAGAACTAATTTAAACAGTGCGCCTTCGGGCGCATTTTTCTCAGGCGGGCATGCCCCGCAATGGTACAAGCCACTATGTCGATCCTGCAGGCGATCAGAATCTTTCTTTTTTACCTGCTGCTGGGCACCAGTTCGCTGCTGTGGTGCTCGCTGAGCTTCTTCGTCGCGCCGTTCCTGTCGTTCCCCAAGCGCTACAAGTTCATCAACGTGTACTGGTGCCGTTGCGCGTTGTTCCTGGTGCGCACCATCCTGGGTATCGACTACAAGATCACTGGCGCCGAGAACGTGCCTGATGAGCCTTGCGTGATCCTGTCCAACCACCAGAGCACCTGGGAAACCTTCTTCCTTTCCCAGTATTTCTCGCCGCTGAGCCAGGTGCTCAAGCGCGAGTTGCTGTACGTGCCGTTCTTCGGTTGGGCCATGGCCATGCTGCGGCCGATCGCGATCAACCGAGATAACCCCAAGGAAGCCCTGCGCCAGGTAGCCAGCAAGGGTGACGAGCTGCTCAAGCAGAAGACCTGGGTGCTGATCTTCCCGGAAGGCACCCGCGTGCCATTCGGCACCATGGGCAAGTTCTCCCGTGGCGGTACCGCGCTGGCAGTGAATGCCGGCCTGCCGGTGCTGCCGATTGCCCATAACGCCGGCAAGTTCTGGCCGAAGACCGGCTGGGGCAAGCGCGCGGGCACAATCGAGGTGGTGATTGGCGAGCCGATGTACGCCAACGGCACCGGGCCACGGGCCATTGCCGAGCTCAACGACCGCGCCGCGGCGTGGAACGAAGCGACCCAGCGGGCCATGGGTTCGCTGCCGCCAGCAGAGGAAAAACCCCAGGAACAGATGGCCTGACCATCTGTGGATAACTTGTGAACTGTTTTTGGATTAAAAGCCTGAAGTGATCGCTAAGTGTTTGAATTAGCTGTTTATTTCTGTGTATGACATTTTTCTGAAAATCGTGCATAAGTTTTTTTGGGGCATAAGAAAACCGGCTTTTACAGCCGGTTTTTTTATTGCCTCATGCGGGCGTGTAGAAACGGCCCGTTGCAGCCGTCAGATCTTGTCGATATCCACATCCCTGGTTTCTTTCAGGCAGAAGATCCCCACCACCAGGCTGATCCCGGTCACCAGCACCGGGTACCACAGCCCATAGAAGATATCCCCGGTGTACACCACCAGCGCGAACGACACCGTTGGCAGGAAGCCACCGAACCAGCCGTTGCCAATGTGGTACGGCAGTGACATCGAGGTGTAGCGGATGCGAGTGGGGAACAGCTCGACCATCACCGCCGCCAGCGGGCCATAGGTCATGGTCGCGATCAGGATCATCGCCACGATCAACACCACCACCATCACCTGGTTGACCTGCCCAGGGTCGGCCTTGGCCGGGTAGCCGGCCTGTTCCACCGCCGCACGCATGGCTGCTTCGTCGAAGCCGTTGATGGTCTTGTCACCGATGTTAACCACCACATCGCTGCCGGCCACATCCACAGAGCTGTACGGTAGGCCTTGCTTGACCAGGAAAGTCTTGACCTTGTCGCACGGGCTGTCGAAACGCGCCTTGCCCACCGGGTCGAACTGGAAGGTGCAGCCTTGCGGGTCGGCAGTGACAACGATCGGCGCCTGGCGGCTGGCTGCGTCGATCTGTGGGTTGGCGTAGTGGCTCAGCGCCTTGAACAGCGGGAAGTACAGCACCGTGGCCAGGAGCAGGCCGAGCATCAGGATCGGCTTGCGGCCAATACGGTCGGACAACCAGCCGAAGAACACGAAGAACGGCGCACCAATGACTACGCTGATGATCAGCAGGGTGTTGGCCTGGGCCGGGTCCATCTTCAGCATCTGGGTCATGAAGAACAGCACGTAGAACTGCGCCGTGTAGAAGGTCACGGCCTGCCCGGCGTTGATGCTGAACAGGGCGGTGAGCACCACTTTCAGGTTCGGCCACGAGGTGAACGACTCACGGATCGGCGACTTGCTTACCTTGCCCTGGGCCTTCATTTTCACGAAGGCCGGCGACTCGTGCATGCTCATGCGGATCCAGGTGGAAATCGCCAGCAGCACGATCGACAGCAGGAACGGCAGGCGCCAACCCCAGGTTTCGAACTGGTCGCCACTGATATAGCGGCTGCCCAGCACCACCACCAGCGACAACAACAGGCCAAGGGTGGCGGTGGACTGGATGAAACCCGTGTGGAAACCGCGCTTGCCGGGCGGCGCATGCTCGGCCACATAGGTGGCCGCACCGCCGTATTCACCCCCCAGCGCCAGCCCCTGCAGCATGCGCAGGACCACCAGGATGATCGGTGCCGCGATGCCGATGCTGGCGTAGGTGGGCAACAACCCTACCGCGAAGGTGGACAGGCCCATCAGCACGATGGTGACCAGGAAGGTGTACTTGCGCCCGATCATGTCGCCCAGCCGGCCGAACACCAGCGCGCCGAACGGACGCACCAGGAAGCCCGCGGCAAAGGCCATGAGGGCGAAGATGAAGGCGGTGGTGTCGTTCACGCCAGCGAAGAACTGCTTGCTGATGACCGCTGCCAGCGCACCATAGAGAAAAAAGTCATACCACTCGAAAACTGTCCCGAGGGATGACGCGAAGATGATCTTGCGTTCTTCACGACGGCTGGAGCTGCTGGCCGCCGCACCCTGCTCTTGGATGTAATCCGACATCGTTGCTGTCCTCGGCCCGCAGGCCACAGTGATTATTCTTGTTGTTCCACTGTCGGCAGCTTCTGACCGCCAGCTGCCGGTACTGCACGCACCCGGGTCAGGGCGTCGGTATCGCGTCTTCGTTCAAATAGGTCTGGGTGGCAGCTCCTTTGAGGATCAGTTGCGCCGCCTTCTCGGCGATCATCAGGGTGGGTGAACAGGTATTGCCGGAGGTGATCTGCGGCATGATCGAGGCGTCCGCCACGCGCAGGCCGGGGATGCCGTGTACGCGCAACTGGTTATCCACAACGTCCAGTTCGCCATTGCCCATGCGGCAGGTGCCGACCGGGTGGAAGATGGTGGTGCCGATCTTGCCGGCGGCTTCGAACAGCTCTTCTTCGGTTTGCAGGGCTGGGCCCGGCAGGTATTCCTTTGGGTCGAACGCAGCGAGGGCAGGGGCCTGGACGATACGCCGGGTAAGGCGAATGGCATCGGCGGCGACGCGCAGGTCCTGGGAGTCGCTGAGGTAGTTGGGGTCGATCAGCGGCGTGCTGTTCATGTCGCTGCTGCGGATATCGATACGCCCGCGGCTGGCCGGGCGCAGGTTGCACACCGAGGCGGTAAAGGCCGGGAACGTGTGCAGTGGTTCGCCGAATCGCTCAAGTGACAGCGGCTGCACGTGGTACTGCAGGTTGGCGGTGGCCTGCTCCGGGCTTGAACGCACGAATGCACCCAGCTGGCTCGGGGCCATGGCCAGCGGGCCACTGCGGTCATAGAGGTAGCGCAGGCCCATGCCCATCTTGCCCCACAGGCTGTTGGCCATCTGGTTCAGGGTACGGGAATTGCGGATCTGGTAGATCAGGCGCAGCTGCAGGTGATCCTGCAGGTTGCCGCCAACACCGGGCATGTCGTGACGCACGCCAATGCCCAGGCTTTCCAATAACTGCCGCGGGCCGATGCCGGAGCGCTGCAGGATACCGGGAGAGCCCACAGCACCCGCACAGAGGATGATCTCGCGACGTGCCGCAAACTCGTGCCAGGCACCCTGCCAGAACGCCTTTACCGCACGCGCACGGGTATTGTTGAGCAGCACCTGGTCAACCTGAACGCCGGTCAGCACGGTGAGGTTGGGGCGATCCTTGATCGGCCGTAGAAAAGCCTTGGAAGCGTTCCAGCGCACACCGCTGCGCTGGTTGACCTGGAAATATCCACAGCCCTGGTTGTCGCCGGTATTGAAGTCCTCGACCTTGCCGATGCCGCTTTGCTCGGCGGCATCACGGAAGGCATCGAGGATCGGCCAGCTATAGCGCTGGCGCTCGACCCGCCATTCGCCATCACCACCGTGGTGCTCGCTGGCGCCGGCAAAGTGGCTTTCGCTGGCCTTGAACAGCGGCAGTACGTCCTTCCAGGCCCAGCCGTGGTTGCCTTGCTCGGCCCAACGGTCGTAGTCGGCGGCCTGGCCGCGCATGTAGATCATGCCGTTGATCGAGGAGCAGCCACCCAGCACCTTGCCGCGTGGATAGCCCAGCGCACGACCGCCCAGGCCGGGCTGCGCCTCGGTCTTGAAGCACCAGTCGGTGCGCGGGTTGCCGATGCAATAGAGGTAACCGACGGGGATATGGATCCAGGGATAGTTGTCGCGGCCACCCGCTTCCAGCAGCAGTACGCGGCAGGAAGGGTCGGCGGACAAACGATTGGCCAACAGGCAACCGGCGGGACCGGCTCCTACGACCACGTAGTCGAAGACAGAATCGGCTGATGGCATGTGCAACCTCGGGCCTGATTATTATTCTTGTCCCGATCCATCTTAGTGAGTAATTTCGTGGAGGAAACACGAGATTTCGCGCAGCCGCTGTGCGTTTTAGCACAGCGATCATCACGGCAACGGCGCGGTCCTGTAGGAGCGGCCTTGTGTCGCGATGGGGCGCGCAGCGGCCCTGAGTCAGCACATGTGGTCCTTCAGGTAGACCGAGTTTGCTGAATTCAGGGCCGCTGCGCGCCCCATCGCGACACAAGGCCGCTCCTACAAAGGTTCGCGCGGTCTGGATGCATAGGGACAAGCATGTTCGACTGGAACGATCTGCGGTTTTTCCTCGAGTTGCAGCGCAGCGGCCGCCTGCTTACCGCCGCCAAGCGCCTCAACACCACCCACAGCACCGTGGCCCGACACATCGAGAGCATCGAGCAAAGCCTGGGTACCGCGCTGTTCGTGCAGCATGCCCAGGGCTATGAACTGACCCCCTCGGGCCAGGCCCTGCTCAAGCACGCCGAAGCCATGGAAAACGTCGCCCTGCTGGCGCAGGAAGAAATCACCCAGGCCATCACGCCGCTGGGCAAGATTCGCCTGGGGGTGACCGAAGGCATCGGCATCCTGTTCTTCACCCCGCGGATGAATGCGCTGTTCGACCGCTACCCCGGCCTGGAAGTGGAGCTGGTGGCAGTGCCGCGCTTCGTCAGCATCCTCAACCGCGAGGCGGAGATCAGCATCCACCTGGAACGGCCCAACGCCGACCTGCTGATCACCCGCAAGCTCACCGACTATCGCCTGGCCCTGTACGCCAGCCAGGACTACCTGGATCGCGCGCCCCCGCTGCGCAACCGCGAGGACCTGGCCCGGCACAGCTGGATCGGCTACGTCGATGACTTGCTGTTCAGCCAGGAACTGCTGTTTCTCAACAGCTTCTGCCGGGCCCCCAACGTGGTGTTTCGCAGCACCAGCGTGATCGCCCAGCAAACCGCCGCCCGCGCCGGGTTGGGCATCGCCGTACTGCCCAACTACATGGCCCGCAACGACCCGACGCTGGTGCGCGTGCTGCCTGGCGAAACCATCCAGCGCAGCTACTGGATCTGCACCCGCCGCGAACTGCACAAGTCGGTGCGCCTGCGGGTAGTGTGGGACTACCTGCTGGCGCTTTGCGCGGCAGAACAGAGCGAGCTGCTAGCCCAGTAGCGCCTTGCCGGCCAGCAGCAGGGCCGCAGCCCAACCGGCCACGGCAAACATCTGCTGCAAGCGCGGTCCGGCCAGCCTGGCCGCCAATGGCCGCGCCAGCAGCAGGCCGAGCACCGCACCGACGGCGAACGGGGCGCCAACCTGCCAGTGCATTACCCCTGCGAGGCTGGCGCTGACCACACTGCCGGTGGACACCAGCGCGATCACCGCCAGCGAAGTGGAGACGATGCTGGCCATGCGCAGGTTGGTGTAGCGGTTAAGGGCCGGGATGATGACAAAGCCACCGCCCACGCCCAGCAGGCCGGACAGCAGCCCTGACAATGCGCCGGTAAAGGCCAGGGCGCGCGCGCAGGGCAGGGTCCAGCGCAAACGGCCCTGCAGCGGGTTCAGCACGCAGGGTTCGATGTAGCGATGGGCATCATTGGCTTCGCCGCGCAGTTCCTTGGCCGCCTTGCGCCAGATACGCAGGCAGGCATACACCAACACCCCGGCGAACACCAACTGCAGTGGCGTGTTCGGCAGGCGGTGCGCCAGCATCAGCCCGAACGGCGCCGCTGCCACACCGATCAATGCGATGAACAGCGCCGCCCGGTAGCGCACCAGGCCCTGCCGCAAGCCCAGCACAGCACCCACCGATGCCGCCATGCCTACGGCCAGCAGGCCGACCGGTGCCGCCTCGACCATCGACAGCCCCAGGCCGAACACCAGCAAAGGCACTGCGAGAATGCCACCGCCGGCACCGGTCAACGCCAGCACGGCACCGATGATCGCGCCCAGGCCCGCTCCCAGTATTTGATGTTCGATCACTGCCGACCCTCGGCTACCAACGGCTGTGGCCGTGCCAGCCACTCGCGGCCCTTGAGCATGCCTTTCCAGTACAAGGGTGGCAGCACCTGCGCCTTGAGCAACCAGGCCAGACGTGTCGGCTTGCGGCCATCCAGCAACCAGTTGGGGAAGCTTGGAGCCAGCTTGCCGCCATAGGTGAACTCGGCCAGGACGATCTTGCCGCGCTCGACTGTGAGCGGGCACGAGCCATAACCATCGTACTGGGCCAGGGTAGGCAACCTGCCCAAGGCCACCAGCACGTTGTTGGCCACGACCGGAGCCTGCTTGCGTGCAGCGGCGGCGGTCTTGGCATTGCTGGTGTTGGTCACGTCCCCAAGGGCATGGACATCGGTGAAGTGGCGATGGCGCAGGGTGTGCGGGTCGACATCGACCCAGCCGGCGCTGTCGGCCAACGGGCTTTCACGAATGAAGTCCGGTGCCACCTGCGGCGGTACCACGTGCAGCATGTCGAAGGCCTCGATACGGGTTTCGCTGCTGCCATCGGCCAAGGTGCGCACGAAGGTGGCTCGCTTGTTCGGCCCGTCCACGGCGACCAGGCGGTGGGAAAAATTGAGGTTCACGGCGTACTTGTCGATGTACTTCATCAATGCGGGTACGTAGTCCGCCACACCGAACAATACTGCGCCGGCATTGAAGAAACTGGCTTTCACAGCCCCCAGGTGACCATGCCGCAGCCAGTGGTCGCAAGACAGGTACAGCGCCTTCTGCGGGGCGCCTGCGCACTTGATCGGCATGGGCGGCTGGCAAAACAGGGCTCGGCCTTGCTTGAGCTTCTGCACCAGTTCCCAGGTGTAGGGCGCCAGGTCGTAGCGGTAGTTGGAGGTGACGCCATTGCGGCCCAAGGTCTCGCTGAGGCCATCAATGGCCGCCCAATCCAGCTTGAGGCCGGGGCAGACCACCAACTGTTCATAACTGATGGCGCGGCCGCCTTCGAGGAGGACCAGTTGGCCCAGCGGGTCGAACCCCTGCACACGTGCCTTTATCCAGCGAACGCCGCGCGGAATGGTCGAGGCCATGGTGCGAGCAGTGCTTGGCGCCTTGAACACACCGGCACCGACCATGGTCCAGCCGGGCTGGTAGTAATGCACTTCGGCGGGGTCGATCAAGGTCACATCCAGCGACGGGTCACGGCTGATCAAGCTGGAAGCGGTGGCGATTCCGGCGGCGCCGGCACCGACGATGACCACTTTGTGGTGATCGGTATTGGCAGGGGACAACAAGGCAGGCATGGCGGTAAATCCTGTAAATCTGGTTATGGGGCAGGGCGGTCACAGCTTGTTCAGCGGTATCTTCAGGTAGCTCACACCGTTATCTTCCGGCGCGGGGAACTGGCCGCTGCGCATGTTCACCTGCACCGAAGGCAGGATCAGCACGGGCATGTCGAGGGTCTTGTCGCGGGCTTCACGCATGGCGACGAAGCTGTCCTCATCGATGCCCTGGTGGATATGAATATTGTTGGCGCGCTGCTCGGCCACGGTGGTGACGTACTGCATGTCACGGCCACCTGGCAGGTAGTCGTGGCACATGAACAGCCGGGTCTGGTCGGGGAAAGCCAGCAGGCGACGGATCGAGCGGTACAGGGTGCGAGCATCAGCCCCAGGGAAGTCGCAACGGGCGGTACCGTAGTCGGGCATGAACAGGGTGTCGCCGACGAACACCGCTGTCTCGCCGGCGTCCTCGATCATGAAGCTCATGCACGCAGGTGTGTGCCCCGGGGTGTGCAACGCACGGGCATGCAGGTTGCCAATGCGGAAACCTTCCTCGTCCTCGAACAGCACATCGAACTGGCTGCCATCGCGGGCGAAGCCAGGCTCGGCGTTGAACAACGCACCGAACACTTTCTGTACTTGGGTGATTTGCGCGCCGATGGCGGTATGGCCGCCAAGCTTTTCCTTCAAATAGGCCGCCGCCGAAAGGTGGTCGGCATGCACATGGGTTTCCAGCACCCACTGCACGTCAGCTCGCAGCTCCTTCACCCGGTTAATCAACTGGTCCGCCGAAGCAGTGCAGGTACGCCCCGACTTGGGGTCATAGTCCAGGACACTGTCGATCAACGCACACTTGCGCGTTTCGCCGTCCATGACCAGGTAGCTGATGGTGGAGGTCGCCTTGTCGTAAAAGGCGTCCACGTGCAGGTTGTTGCCGATGATCATCGCGTTCTCCAATTTATCCGCCCAGCCTTGTACAGGCGTAGGCAGTGCCAGGAGGTTTATCAAGATGCATGCCAGGCATTTTCCTGAGCTTGGGCCAATGAAACCGGCCCGTTGCTGACAATTGCCGACGACAGTGGCAGCGCAGATGGCAGTCGACTGTCAGCCAATGGCAGTGTTTGGCAGTCCTTGTTACCCTGCGCCGGTCATCCAATCGGTGCCGTCATGCCTGAAGCCCATCCCCTCATCCTAGCTTTGGTTTCCTATCTTGAGCACGATGCCCTGCCAACCATCGTGCTAGATACCGACTACAACATCCTGGCGGCCAACGCTGCCTATCGCCGCCAGTTCGGTCGCCATGAGCAGGCGCCGCTGGGTGAGAAATGCCACAAGGTCTCGCACCACTACGCCGTGCCTTGCGACCAGGCCGGCGAGCATTGCCCGATGCGCAAGGCGTGGCACAGCAAGGCACCGGAGCGGGTTTTGCACATTCATCACACGCCACGCGGCCCCGAGCATGTGGATGTAGAGCTGCGGCCGATCCTGGATGAACAGGGCAGGGTGGTGGCCTTTGTCGAACGCCTGACCAGCATCACCCTCGCGTCGGCGCAGCCTCAGGAACAAGGGCTGGTCGGCCGCGCGCCAGCGTTCAAAGCGGCCCTGGCCAGCCTGCAACGTGCGGCACCGGCGCAGATCCCGGTGTTGCTGCAGGGTGAGTCAGGTACCGGCAAGGAACTGTTCGCCCGTGCGGTGCACATGGGCAGCCCCAGGGCCAACGGCCCGTTGGTGGTGGTTGACTGTACCGGCCTGACCGAGTCGTTGTTCGAGAGCGAGTTGTTCGGCTACGAGAAGGGCGCGTTCACTGGCGCCAACCAGCGCAAGATCGGCCTGGCTGAAGCGGCGCATGGCGGCACTCTGTTCCTCGATGAAATTGGCGAGGTACCGCTGGCGATGCAGGTGAAGCTGCTGCGCCTGATCGAGTCCGGCAGCTTCCGCCCGGTGGGTAGCCTGCGCACGGTGCATTCGGATTTTCGCCTGGTGTCGGCAACCCATAAACCGCTCAGGCAAATGGTCGCGGACGGCACCTTCCGCGAAGACCTGTATTACCGCATCAGCGGCTTCCCGATCCGTCTGCCGGCGTTGCGCGAACGAGCAGAAGACCTACCTTTGCTCGCCCAGAGCCTGCTGCAGCGCATGGCCGGCAAGCCGACACCCAGGCTGAGCGACGAGGCCTTGCAGAAACTCGTGCTGCATCCATTCCCAGGCAATATTCGCGAACTTCGCAACATTCTGGAAAGGGCGCGTTTGTTTGCGGACGACGGACTTATCCGGCCCGAGCATTTGCCGGAGGACATTGGGTCGACAGGGGCGATCACGGCAGATGGCCGGCGCAATCACCTGGGTGAGCTGGCCCAGGCACTGCAACAGTTCAAGGGCTCGCGCAGTGAACTGGCCCGTCACCTTGGCCTGAGCGAGCGCACCCTGTATCGCCGGTTGAAGGAGCTTGGCCTGAATTGACGCGTTCGGTTAACGCGGTCTACAAGGACACGCGTATCCCCGAGGGCAACACACATCCTGTGGGAGCGGGTTCACCCGCGAACACCAGCGAAGCCGGTGCCATCCACCGCGCCTCCTCAGACCTTTACCGGACCTTTACCTCTGTCCTGACATTTAGCGGGAATGATTGTGGTCTGATCAGTTAACCGAACCTGGCAGCCAGTCAGCTCCCGCCAGGCGTCAACATGCAGAGGACCGCAAAATGAAGAAAACCCTGACCGTGATCTGCGCCGCGCTCATGCTCAGCGCCCCCTTGGCCAGTTTCGCGCAGCCAGGCCCACCTGACCGGCATGATGGCGGCCCATCGCACCAGGGCAACCCACCGCATGGTCAGCCACAGTACCAAGGCCGACATGACAATGGCCGCGGTCCCGCCTACCGCGACCCGAACTTCCGCCCACAACAGGGCATGCCGGTTCCGCATCAGCAGTGGCAGCGTGGCCATGTGGTTGACCCGCATTACCGTGGCGACCGTTACTGGGTGACCGACTGGAAAGCACGCCACCTGTATGCGCCACCGCGTGATCACCGTTGGTTGTATGTGAACGGGGACTATGTGCTGGTGGCTATTGCCAGTGGTGTGATCGTCAACGTCCTCAGCGGTTACTGAATACCTGTTCCACGTGGAACGTTGAATCGTTGTCGGAGCGACTCTACCAACCCTTGCGTGCAGTCCCACCATGGGACTACACTACCAAACATGAAGATCATCGCCATCAGCCAGTTGAAAGCCTTTTGGGAAACCTACCCAAACGCTGAACAACCACTACGCGCATGGGTCGACGAAGCCAGGAAAGCGACATGGACGAGTCCTGATACCATCAAGAGCCAGTACCGTAACGCAAGCATCCTGAAAGGCAGACGCGTCGTCTTCAATATCAAAGGGAACGATTACAGGCTGGTGGTAGCCGTTGCCTACCGCTTTGGAGCGGTCTACATCAAGTTTGTCGGAACGCACGAGGAGTACGACAAAATCGACGCAAACACTGTGGAGATGGAGTGACTATCAATGAACATCCGCCCAATCCGCACCGACTACGACTACCGGGCAGCACTCAAGGAGATCTCTCCGCTGTTCGAGAATGAGCCAGAACCTGGCACACCCGAGGGAGACGCTTTTGAAGTCATGATCACCTTGATCGAGGCTTACGAGAGCAAGCATTTTCCGGTGGAGCTGCCAGACCCGATCGAGGCCATCAAGTTTCGTATGGAACAGTCCGGCCTAACCGCTGCCGATCTGGCTCCTGCCATAGGTAAGACAAACCGGGTCTATGAAGTGCTAAATCGTAAGCGTTCATTGACGCTGCCAATGATTTGGAAATTGCACGAAATGTTTGGCATTCCGGCTGAAAGCCTGATCAAACCAATGAAGACAGCTTGAAGCCAGCTGTCCACACTATTTGTGGAAGAGCGAATAAGCCTTGGAGGAATAGGGAAAGGTCACTAGCCTAAGAACCCGCTTCCCAAAGCCAACTATCATGGTCCCACTCCACTCGGCGCAGTTCCTCAACAACGTCATCTGAAAAATCGCCGAAGGTCTCCTCCCGGCACACCGAGAGACCGCGCCCATACAAACGATGGATGGCTTCCACTTGAGGGGCTACGCCGCTATCAACAATCACCAAGTACGGCAATTGGCGTAGATTAGGCGGCACTAGAGAAGTTTCATAGTGGCCAGACTGTCCGTCAGCCGATACCCCATCATCTTGTAGACTATTTTTCGCTTCTCCCACATTCGCATTAATGCGACGTTGCCCTCATCAACAAAATCGATGACTTGTACATCAGTCTTGGCGGTGTGCGTTCGATGCAATCGACCAGTGTATTGCTGGAGGATTCCCCGCCAGGAAATGGGCATAGCCAGCACGAGTGTATCCAATGCAGGATGATCAAAGCCCTCACCAATCAGTTTTCCCGTAGCAAGGAGGACTCGAGGCGTGTCTTCAGACAAGGATTCAAGCTCTCCAAGACGGGATAATCGCTGCTTCTTGGGCATTCTTCCATGAAGGGTAAAGAGGTTTTCAATATACGCCTTCAGTGCCTGCTCTAAGGCATCCACATGCTCCGTGCGTTGCGTCAACACTAGTACTTTTCTACCTTGCTCATAGGCTGAGCGGATCTCTGAAACGATCTGCGCAGTACGCCCCGGGTCGTCGGCAAGTCTTTTGAAGACCTCTTGTATTCCCGCACCATCAGATACAGGAACCGGACCACTAAGCATCCGAGGAGTGACTGACAAATCGTGGGGGGCATTTTCTGGTCGTGCCGCAGTATGCCGAATGGGACCGCACTGCATGAAAATAATTGGCTGCTGTCCGTCTCGGCGGATGGGTGTAGCAGTCAGACCAAGCACATAGCGCGCGGGGGCGCTTCGTAGTAATGCTTCAAAGGAGACCGCAGAGAGGTGATGACACTCATCCACAATAATCTGACCGTAATTTTTGATCAGGTCACTGATTTCACCTTTCCGCGAAAGTGACTGCATCACAGCGATATCAATCAGCCCGGTTGTCTTAGGCTTTCCACCGCCAATCGTACCGACTACCTCCTTTCCTACGCCCAAGAAGGTCTGTAATCGGGCTTGCCACTGCCGAAGCAGTTCCGTGCGATGCACAAGTACCAGAGTGTTAACTCTACGCCTGGCAATTAGAGCAGCGGCGGTTACTGTTTTACCAAACGCCGTTGGGGCGCAAAGTACTCCTGTGTCATGCGGAATCAGTGCAAGGATTGCCGCGTCCTGATCTGGACGTAATGCACCCAAGAATTTGACCTCGAGGGCAGCGCCAGCAAAGCGTTCATCCTGAAGTTGCGGAGTGATCTTGTGGTCTTTTAAGAGATCCTCTACCGCATCCCAACAGCCGCGAGGAATCCCAATATGCAGAGGGAAATTTTGAGCGCAGCCAATGACTCTGGGTTTATTCCAAACCGATAGCCGCATTGCCTGCGCCTTGTAAAAATCAGGGTTTTGAAAAGCCGCAAGCCGAATGAGCTGGTTAGCCAATGGCTGGGGTAGCTGTGACTTCTCAAAATAAATCAGGTTAGCCAGCGTAACGTTGAGGGTATCTGGTAAAGGGCATGTCAGCGACCGGGAAGTTGGCTCACGATGTTTCCAGGGTTCGGCTTCACTCTGCTCGTCAAAAAAAGCAACACCCAAAGGATCTCGATTGCCCATGGCTTGATTGATAACCGGCTGGATGCTTTCTGGACTCATCCGCCGAACAGAAGCCAGGAACCCCCATTGATCGGGATACGGTTCCAGTGAGTCGTCGACAAAAACACTGTGATTGTTTGCCCTGGCTCGCTTCTGCAGCGGCAGAGCAATCAGGTTGCCGAACCCACCCTTGGGCATAAAGTCCTGATTCGGGAAGAGCCTGTCGTACGAACTGAGTGACAGCTGTCGGGTGCGCTCGCAAGCATGACTTATGATCGCGGCTCCCAAACGGCGGGCGTCACTGGCAGGCACTTTGTCTTGGAAGAAAATCCACGCGTGTGCCCCATTGCCAGAACGCGAGATTTCCAGAATTACAGGAACATCGAGAGAACGGCCAGCATGCACAAACGCCAGCGCATCCTCTCGCCAGTCAGCTTCATCGAAATCGACAGCTAGGAAGTGACACGTATCATCCGAAAGCAGCGGATAGACCCCAACCACAATAGTCCCTGAGAGGTGACGATAAATGACCTCGTCGTTCACTGGTAGGAGTTGACGCTTGCCACAATCACCGCGTTTGATAAGTGGCTTTTCACAGATTCCGGGCCGCCATTCATTGGCACAGGCAGGTGCATACCCAGACTTGCCGCCTCTACTTTCCCAGCGCAATGGGTAGGTGTCGATACGTCCTTTGAACAAGCTACGGAAAAGAGCGAGTTTGCTATCAGTATCAAGGTTGGTGAGCGGCTGATTACCCAGTACCGGCATACATACAGACTCAGCTGGAAGCTGCCACTCAATGCCATGCGCCTCAAGCAAGGCTACAAGTCGCTCATTCTCTGCCCGCAATTTTGCAACCAGCGTGGAATCGCTCACTGCTTAGAAGCCTCTGTCGCTGAACAGGTTGCTAACCTAGTTACGGGTAGGCTATCAGCCTACGACGGCGGCCATCAAATGCCTTCGGGGCCTTCAGGTGAGGCTGAAGAAAATAGAGGCAAAAAAAGCCCGCGCGTGCGAGCTTGATGTTGACCGGTGGGGACCAGAATCTGGGCCCGGCCGGTCATCTATCTGTGAAAGCGTGCAGCTTTTCTGTAAACCTACACCGAATGTAGGTTCACAAAATAGGTGATAGGCCAGACCCCGTGAAATTGGAATCTTCGCCATTTTTTTTGTGAAATGAAGGGGTGCTTTTCACAGAAAAGCCGAGAAATCCCTACTCACCAATCACAAAAGTTGATTGGCCTGGAAAGGGCCGTTTACGACCGACGCGTGACTTTTCGGTAAGGGATGAGGAGTAGTCGCAGCGATCCTTTAGCTCCTAGTCTGGCGACCTTGGGTTCAGAATCCGACTGGCAATGCCCGCCGTCACTACTTCAGAGGAACCAGCTTCCTCTGCTGCCAAAATTGCGGGGGGCTCATGCTGGTACCCAGGCCCGACAAATGCGCAGTTGCAGCCCTCAATTGCAAGGCTATCCAAAGCGGCACGCGTGTCAATCAAGATCTGATGCATGACGATGGCCGGCCTCACGGAGGTGAAACCGGAGATTCAGATTGACTAAACCGACCCCGTAGACACCAACCTCCACGAAGGCCGCTATCGACCCAAAGCTGTCCTTCAAGAAAGGCAGCTAACGGCGAGAAGCGGTCATTTTGTATCTACAGGTTTCGGGGCGATTCACTCGTCTGATGCTCAGGAGCACCA
Source organism: Pseudomonas sp. A2 (assembly GCF_023100865.1). NCBI lineage: Bacteria > Pseudomonadati > Pseudomonadota > Gammaproteobacteria > Pseudomonadales > Pseudomonadaceae > Pseudomonas > Pseudomonas sp. A2. The sequence goes on along the minus strand of NZ_CP039127.1, from coordinate 70,920 downwards.
GGATGGGCGTCAAGGAGGTGGTCATCTTGAGGTGGACTATGCTGACCAGTTGCTCTCAAATCTAATCGTGAGGTCCTCCATGGCAAACCCCAATCTGCTGGCTCTATTCAGAGATGAAGTCCTTCTGACCGGGCCTGAAAGCTCCCTTCCAAGCAACCTATCTCAGTTCTGGCTTGAGGAGCTCCAGAGTCATCTGGAGAGGTATTTCGACGGTTTGAACTCGGATTCAGATGCAGAAGAGAAGGATCTCGACATCTCTCTCCCACTCGCAGCGATCATCCACATCTTGTTCGCGAAGAATGGTGGGGAGGAGATATCCGAGAGCTCTGAAAAGCTGTACGAGTATTTCCAAGACTACCGGCTCGAACTGGCCCTTGAAGAGATCACGCGAAAGACTCATGTGGCTGCCGAGGCTGCAACCATTGAGACCATCTTCACCAACCGAGATGTCCTGGTGGAACAAGGCCCCCTTCTTCAATAGGTACCTCCACCGATGCCATCGCCGGCGGGCACGCTCCGAGGCATTGATGGAATGCATTTTGACGGCTGCCGAGATCAGCGAATGAAAGAAATTGCTGCGCCGATGTTCGATCTAATCGCTTTGTCGCTTCCACGAGGGTTGGGGTTTGGGGACAGCCCGCCAGTAGGGGCATGGCTTAGTGAGGACGGAATTTCTTGTGCCGCTCTAACCCGAAATATCAATTCCGGCAGCTTCGGAATTGTCACCTTGCGGCGTCGTGTCGATAGCGTGTGGGTGCTCCTCAGCCATGGTGAGTGCACCACTGGCGAGTCCGAAGCCCGCGCCTCAATCAGCCATTTTCTCTATACCCAAGCCCATCCGCTTCCACTCCCTTCAGGTGAACGACGACGTGCTCCTCTAAGCAGAATGGGTAAGCGCACACCAAGCGTGGTGTTCAAATCACTATTTGATCCAAGCCGCCGTATTGGGGCGTGGGCGCTGAATCAACTGTATCTCGCACTGCCATCCCCAGACAGAAATTGGGTTCCCGATTGCCAGACTGAGAATTTTCACACCCGCCTCTGGGAAGCCCACCTATTAGCGATTTTTCGTGAACAGGGACTCTTGGTCACCCAGCCTAAAGAATCACCCGATTTTCACATCGAGAATAGGCTGGGAGATGAGGCCTGGGTTGAAGCAGTGACAGCCAACCCGGAAGAGCGGTATGAGCATTTTGGCGCCTCGCCGGTCCCCCCACCCGCTGACCGACATGAGCGTTTCTTAGGAGCGGCTGCAGAAAGGTTTGCGAGGACCATCCAAAACAAATTGGACAAGCGTTACGAATCCCTACCGCACGTGGAGGGTAAGCCGCTCATTCTGGCCTTAGCCGATTTCCATGCGCCCAGTTCAATGCTGTGGAGCAGGGAGTCGCTCATCAGCTATCTCTATGGCTTTGCAGTTCACTCATCTGCGCATCGTGGTACGCACCTGATAACTGTGGAGGAAGAGACATCTCTGCTATCAGGGCGCCCCAACGGCCTATTTACGCTAATGGAAAATGCCCATCTTTCAGCGGTCATTTTCACCAATGCCTGCACAGTGCCAAAGCTCAGCCGAGTGCCGATCTCAGGTGGAGCTCATCTAGACGGGTACCGATACTTGCGGTTTGGTGAGTTTTTCGACCGTTCTCCGGGAGCATCACGAGGTATCCCATTTCTGTTGGATGTAGCGTCCAGCGACTACGGTCAGCTCTGGCCGCAATATGGCTACGAGCCGTGGTCTGCTGAAGTGGAGGTATTCCATAACCCTATGGCACTATACCCGGTGCCTAATGAGTTGATACCAGAAGTCACCCACTGGAGAGAAGTAAACGGAAGAGTCGAGTGCGAATCTTTCTTTGATGTATCCATACTCCGATCCAGAACACTCGTCCTCAGTGCAAACGCTAAGGTTCCGTCACTCGATGAGTTGCTGACAGCAGCCAGTCCTCCAGAGCTCTGACGGCGGCGGGGTGGCCGCATCGTTGCCACGCAGGTAGATGAGAATTTCTCAGCAAGCTACCCAGCCAGGGGAAGGACATGAGATCCCCTGCGCAATTCAGGACCGTTGAAGCGTCACCTCTCTTCGGGTAAAAGCATGACCGTCATACAACGCTACAACAGCGTCATACCCGAGAGCATAGGAAGAAAAATGTCGATCCAAGGACTAAAACGATACTTTGGAAACAAGATTCACGCAGTGATAATGATGGCCCCGCTTAAGCGGGAAATGATACGCCTCGGCATATGCACCCTTATGGCGATTATTCTGAATATCATCTTGTATACCGGCGTTGAAGTAGACGGCACCATCAAGCCGTGGGCAGAAACCCCGATAAAACTGTTTGCATCGTCGATGTTATTCGCCTTCATGATCAAGGCTTTTCTGCCAGTTCTCGGCTGGACGATACTGAAAGCAATGCTGTTGAGTGCGAACAATGCCTTCAGCGGCATACTGAGTTTTTTGGGCAATCAGTTCACAGGCGTCATGTACTGTACCGGAATTATTATGGGTTCTATCACGATTAAATTGTATATGGTTTCCGGGGTTTTAGACTCTGAGTTTGCTTATCTGTCCGCAATCGTATTTGCTTCCGGGGTTTTATATTTCTATGTGCTGCAATGCGCCATTCAAAAAACAATGAGTCCGGCCCTGCGTACACCAGCAGTACCGCGTTAAACCACTAGGCTGTGACTATTCATCTCTGGTGCTCAGTAGGCGCTCGCTCTGCTGAACCCTCACCCATACACAACCATTAATGGACTGGCCCGCCTTCGACTTTATGAAGAAGGCGAGCGAGCACGTGACTGATTGCGCATGTATTCCGAGATGAGACTTTCGAAATTGATGTCCGCCTCCTCAACGAGAATATTGACGTGACAGTACAGCTCTTCAGGACCTCTGAGATAATTGAAAATCCTTGATCTAACGATGCCGCAAACCCCTTCTTTGACCGCCGTAGAGGGGAGGTTGATAACATCGCCAACGCACGGGATAAGAGCTAGGCCATGGTCGCTGTTGAAGACAATGTCAGCTGGACAGGCATCAATGCTGGCATCGGATTGTCCTTGCGAAACCTGCTGATAATCAATGCTATACCTCATGTACAGCCTACCTCATTTGTTGAGTGAGGAATCAGCGCCGCGGATCGTAAACAGAAACCTCAAGTTCGCAAGCGACGGGAGCATGTAGCGGATTTTCGGTACTAGAGAGCTTGGCAACTATCGTTTTTCAAGCACATACCCTACGCCCCGAAGCGTATGTATCAGTTTGGTCTCGAAAGGGTCATCTATCTTGGCTCTGAGTCTTCGAATCGACACCTCTACAACGTTTGTGTCGCAGTCAAAATTCATATCCCAAACCTGCGAAATAATTTGGGTGCGGCTCAGCACCACACCGGTATTACGCATCAGGTAATGCAGTAACGCGAATTCTTTCGTGGTCAGGTCAATGCGCTGACCGTCCCTGAATGCCCTGTGCCGGCTCTGATCAAGCTCCAGGTCAGCGACGCGAATGACCTCTACGGATGCAGGGTGATCTGACCTGCGCATCAAGGCGCGAACCCGGGCCAGCAGCTCAGGGAACTCAAATGGCTTGATCAGGTAGTCATCTGCTCCGTTCTCCAGCCCCCGGACCTTATCCGCCAGCCGGCTTCTCGCCGTCAGCATCATGATACGGGAAGGGCAGTTTTTACGACGCAACAACTCAAGGACCTGCCAACCGTCCATCTCTGGCAGATTTATATCCAGGATAATCAGCTCATATTCGTGCTGCTTAGCCAAGAATAATCCATCTGACCCGGTGTGGACGCAATCTACGACATAGCCACATTCCGTCAGACCTTGACGCACATACTCCGCAGTTTTTACTTCATCCTCAATTACCAGAATTCGCATGGGATTTTGTCTCGATATCACTGAGCAATTAACCGCGCACGCGCGCCGGCATTATTGAAAGGGATGGTAAATCAAAATGAGCGTGCCGGGGCTCAAATGACGGATTTGTAATTTCTAGGTAATACAGTTGATAGTCTGGCGGTATATCTTGTCGCGGTTTGGGTTTGACAGTTGCGGGCCCTCTCTCCAGCAGGTGATTTGACCTTATGAAGTATTGGGTTATTTTCTTCTTTGTGCTGGCTTCGTTCCGCTCAGATGACGGCGAGGTCGCTCACATTGAAGAGACTGGTCATTGGTGTAGTCATGAACTTCACCGGCATGCGATGCGTACAATCGAACGCCTACTTGAATTTTAGGCAAAAAAAAGGCGCCCAATGGGCGCCAAATATCCACCTTTTACCAAAGGAGCACTTAAGCCACTCAAGGTGAATGCGTAATGCTCGTTTTACTAACAGGACCCGCCAATGGATAACTGGCCCAGTTAGCGAATTACAGAATCGAAAGCGGGTACTCGATGATTACACGAGTTTCATCCAGATCCGATTCGAAAGCAGTGGCACGCGTGGTTGCCTGGCGCAACCGGAAGGACAGATCTTTTGCCGGACCGGTTTGGACAACGTATTTGACTTCGACGTCACGCTCCCAACGCTTCTGATTGTCGAGCGGGTTGCCGTTGTCGTCGGTGCGCATGTAGAACTGGTTAGCGTTCGAGTAATCCGCACCCGAGCCTCTGGCGTAGCGCGTCATGAACGTCAGGCCTGGAATGCCGTAGCTGGTGAAGTTCAGGTCATAGCGCAGCATCCAGGAACGCTCTTTCGGCGAGTTGAAGTCGCTGTACTGGATGGAGTTGTCGACGAAAATCGAGTCCGACTGACGCAGGTAGTCGAAATCGTCGTCGCCGTTGTTGCGCTGATGCGACAGGGCCAGGGTGTGGGCACCGTAACGCACACCGACCTTGGCACTCCAGATGTTGTTGTCGAATTCACCCAGGCGCTTCTTACCTTCATCTACGGCTTTGTAGTAGTTGAAGCCACCGATCAGCGCCAGATCGTCGCTCAGCGGGTAAACCACGCTTGTGCCGGCGTAGTACTGATTCCAGACGTCTTTCAGCTGGCTGGCGTAGACGCTCACAGTCCAGTTGTCGTTGATCGAGTAGTCACCGCCACCGTAACCGATCCATGGCGAGTTGACCGGGCCGCCGTAGAACGTCACGAAGTTGTCGTTCAGGTTGCTTGAGACCGGCTGGCTCATCGCATGCAGACGACCACCCTGGAGGGTAAGGCCCTGGATGCTGGTGTTCTCAACGGTCACACCGCGGAAACTCTCTGGCAGCAGGCGAGAGTCACCCGATGCGACGACCGGGGTCGATGGGAAGACATCACCCACTTTCACGATGGTATCGAACAAGCGGACTTTGGCTGCGCCGCCGACCTTGGTGTATTCGTCGCGAGCTTCACCCTTGTTATCAACGGGCAGCACGTCGAAGGAGCTACGGCCGCCGTTGCGCCCATCACCGGTGTCGAGCTTGAGGCCGATCATGGCAAAGGCATCAACGCCAAAGCCAACGGTACCTTGGGTAAACCCGGAGTTGAATTTGCTGATGATCGCGTGCGCCCAGGCTTCGGAGTAGCCGTTCGTATTGCCCTTGCCACTGTTGTAAGTGGGGGCGGTGCTGTCGCGGTTATCACGGTTGAAGTAGAAGTTACGGTTCAACACTGTAAGGCTGCTGCCTTCAATGAAGCCTTCTGGCTTGTCTTCAGCTTGTGCCGAAATAGCATAGCTTCCAGACAGCGCAGAAACTGCCGCCAAATACAGTGGTACTTTGATTTTCATCCGATGCTCCTTTGATTCACGGCAGTTTTTATTATGTTTACCGGCGCGGGTGTCGTTAATTGTTCTGACCAGGCGGCGCGCCTAGCGTAGCGCGAGCTCATATTTGCAGGCCGAAGATAACGGGGGGGTGATAGGAAAATTACAATTTCGTCATCTACCTGTTGTTCGGGCCTTCGCACCGCGTGTTTGCCATCTCCGTTGCTTGTAACGAAATCATCGTGTCGGGTTTGGTTTCCCAGTATTTTCGGGCATTACAGGACATTCTTACGGAATTGTAATTTTCTAGCCACCCCTCTGATAGCTACCGCTCATTAGAGTGCCATCACCTAATCAAGTGGGGCTTGGCAGCTGTTTCGGCGTTCTCGCCAAGCTTTATCGAAGTTTGTGCACGAGGACCATCAAAGTGCCCCGGTATAACCGCAATGTCTTACCCAAGACCCCCGTCTCGCCCTGGAAGATCGCTGCACTCTGTGCAGTCATCTCTGGGTTGATGGCGCCTGCAGCCCTTGCCCAAAGCATCAGCTTGCCCCAGGCGCTTTCGACGGCCATGGATGCCAACCCAGACCTGGCCGCGGCCAGGCAAGAAATTGGGATCGCTGATGGTGCTCGCAAGCAGGCCGGGCTTATCCCCAACCCCACAATCTCGTATGACGTGGAAGACACCCGTCGTAACACCAGCCAGACGACTGTCTCTCTCAGCCAGACCCTTGAGCTGGGCGGTAAGCGGGGGGCTCGTGTTGACGTCGCCACATACGGGCAGACCGCCGCACAGCTTGAGTTAGACCGTCGCGTTAACGGCCTGCGTGCAGATGTCGTCCAAGCCTTTTACGCCGCGTTGCGGGCCCAGACAGGTCTCGACCTGGCCAAGCAATCTCTCGAACTGACTGAGCGCGGTCTTCGCATCGTCGATGGCCGTGTTCGCGCAGGTAAGTCGTCCCCAGTGGAGGCGACCCGCGCTCAAGTGCAACTGGCCGAAGCCCAGCTGCAAGTTCGACGTGCAGAAACGGAAAAAGCGACCGCTTACCAACAGCTCGCTCAAATTACCGGGAGCTCAGTCACCGTGTTTGATCGACTCGAATCGCCAACCCTCTCCCCGGGCTTGCCACCTCGCACTGAAGATCTGCTGGCTAAGCTCGACCAAACAGCAGAAATGCGTCAGGCCGTGGTGCAGATAGACAAGAGCGATGCCTCGCTCGGCTCAGAGAAAGCTCAGCGTATCCCGAACCTTACTGTCAGTGTAGGTAGCCAGTACGACCGCTCTGTGCGCGAGCGGGTCAACACTGTGGGCCTGTCTATGCCTTTGCCGCTGTTCGATCGTAACCAGGGCAACATTCTTTCCGCTTCTCGTCGTGCAGATCAGGCCCGGGACCAGCGCAATGCTGTTGAGCTGCGCCTGCGCACCGAAACCCAAACCGCGTTGAACCAATGGTCCACCGCCATGCAGGAGGTCGAGTCCTACGACAAGACCATTCTGCCTTCAGCCCAACAAGCCGTAGAGACCGCAACCCGCGGCTTCGAGATGGGCAAATTCGGTTTCATCGAAGTGCTGGATGCCCAGCGCACCTTGATCGTCGCTCGTGGCCAATACCTCGAATCGTTGGCAGCGGCGACCAATGCGCGTGCGCAGGTGGAAAGGGTTTATGGCGAAGTCGGCTCAACCGCCGGCACTCGCTGAACGGGCCAAACATTTTCTTCGGCACACAGCCTTGAACAAGCCGGTGCCTACGATCAGCAGGAGTAGCAATGGATAACAAACGCAAGATCGCCCTCGCGGTAGCCGCTGTGGCAGCCCTCGGATTTGGCAGCCTTGCCTGGAACAACAGTTCCGGACAGCAGGCCGCCAGTACTGCCGAGCATGGCGCTAACGATGGCCATGGCGACGAAAAGAAAGCCGCATCTGCCGCCAAAGAGGAAGGTGATGAGGGCCATGGTGAAGAAGGCCACAGCGAAGAGGGCGGTGAAGAAGAGGGCAAGCTGACGCTCAGCGCTGAACAGATCAAGGCCGCTGGTGTTGCCCTGGAAGCTGCAGCGCCTCGTGACCTCGGTACCGTCGTGAGCTTCCCTGGCGAAATTCGCTTCGACGAAGATCGTACTGCCCACGTGGTTCCTCGTGTTCCTGGCGTTGTTGAGGCTGTCCAGGCCAACCTGGGCGAGACGGTCAAGAAAGGGCAAGTCCTCGCGGTAATCGCCAGCCAGCAGATCTCTGACCTGCGCAGCGAACAACAGGCCGCACAGCGTCGCGTCGAACTGGCGCGTGTGACCTTCGAACGTGAGAAGCAACTGTGGCAGGACAAGATCTCTGCAGAGCAAGACTACCTCCAAGCACGCCAAGCGCTGCAAGAAGCGGAGATCTCCTTGGCCAACGCCAAGCAGAAGGTCGGCGCAATCGGTGCCTCGGTTAACTCCGTTGGCGGTAATCGTTACGAGCTCCGCGCTCCCTTCGACGCCGTGGTAGTGGAGAAACACCTGACCGTCGGCGAAGTCGTCAGCGAGGCGACCAACGCCTTCATCCTTTCCGACCTGAATCAGGTCTGGGCGACCTTCGCAGTTCCGCCGACAGATCTGGGCAAGGTCACGACTGGCCGTGCAGTGAAAGTCTCTTCGCCTGACATGAACGTCGAGGTCGAAGGGAAGGTGGGTTATGTCGGCAGCCTGCTGGGCGAGCAAAACCGTGCAGCTACTGTCCGCGTCACCTTGACCAACCCCAACGGCGCCTGGCGTCCAGGCCTGTTCGTAAACATTGCGGTCACCTTCCAGACCGATCGAGTTGCCGTAGCGGTCCCTGAGCACGCTGTGCAGACCGTTGAAGACAAACCTTCGGTATTCGTACGCACCCCAGATGGCTTTGACACCCGCCCGGTAAAACTGGGTCGCCGCGACAATGGGTACGTGGAAATCATCGACGGTATTGAAGCCGGCGCCCAGGTAGCAACCAGTGGCAGCTTCACACTCAAGTCCGAGCTCGGCAAAGCTTCTGCCGAACACGGTCACTGATGCGAACTGACAGGATGATTTCTCATGTTTGAACGTATCATCAGATTCGCCATCGAGCAGCGCATCGTAGTAATGATCGCCGTTCTGATCATGGCGGGTATCGGTATCTACAGCTATCAAAAGCTGCCCATCGATGCGGTACCCGATATCACCAACGTCCAGGTGCAGATCAACACTGCAGCGCCTGGTTACTCGCCCTTGGAAACCGAACAACGGATCACGTTTCCAGTTGAAACGGCCATGGCCGGTCTCCCGGGCCTTCAGCAGACCCGTTCCCTGTCTCGCTCTGGCCTGTCTCAGGTCACCGTGATCTTCAAGGATGGCACTGACATCTTCTTTGCCCGCCAGTTGATCAACGAGCGGCTGCAGGTTGCGAAGGAACAGCTGCCAGAAGGTGTAGAGGCCGTCATGGGTCCGGTATCTACCGGCCTCGGCGAGATCTTCCTGTGGACTGTTGAAGCCGAAGATGGCGCGGTCAAAGAGGACGGTACGCCGTACACCCCGACCGACCTGCGCGTGATCCAGGACTGGATCATCAAGCCTCAGCTGCGTAACGTCCCGGGTGTGGCCGAGATCAATACCATCGGCGGTTATGCCAAGCAGTTCCTGGTTGCGCCGGATCCAAAGCGCCTGGCTACCTACAAGCTGACACTCAATGACCTGGTCGCAGCGTTGGAAAGTAACAACGCCAACGTCGGTGCCGGCTACATCGAGCGTAATGGTGAACAGTTGCTCATCCGTGCACCGGGTCAGGTAGGCAATATCGAAGACATCGCCAACATCGTGATCACCAGTGTGGATGGTGCACCGATTCGCATCAGCAGCGTTGCTGACGTCAGCATCGGTAAAGAGCTCCGTACAGGTGCTGCTACTGAGAACGGCCGCGAAGTCGTGCTCGGTACCGTGTTCATGCTGATTGGTGAAAACAGCCGCACCGTATCTCAAGCTGTCGCCGCCAAATTGGCGGACATCAACCGCACCCTGCCAAAGGGCGTGGTGGCTGTGACTGTTTACGACCGTACCAACCTGGTTGAAAAAGCCATCGCGACGGTGAAGAAGAACCTGGTGGAAGGCGCGATCCTGGTTATCGCCATTCTGTTCCTGTTCCTCGGCAACATCCGTGCGGCTCTGATCACCGCGATGGTGATTCCGCTGTCCATGCTGTTCACCTTCACAGGCATGTTCAACAACAAGGTCAGTGCCAACTTAATGAGTTTGGGGGCACTCGACTTCGGCATCATCGTCGACGGTGCCGTGGTTATTGTAGAAAACGCGATCCGTCGACTGGCTCATGCGCAACATAAGCATGGCCGCATGCTCACCAAAACCGAACGCTTCCACGAGGTCTTTGCCGCGGCGCGAGAAGCTCGCCGGCCGCTGATCTTCGGTCAGCTGATCATCATGGTGGTGTACCTGCCGATCTTCGCCCTCACCGGCGTCGAAGGCAAAATGTTCCACCCGATGGCCTTCACCGTTGTGATGGCGCTGCTGGGTGCAATGGTCCTGTCCGTTACCTTTGTTCCTGCAGCTATTGCCATGTTCGTCACTGGCAAGGTGAAGGAAGAGGAAGGCGTGGTCATGCGCACAGCTCGACTGCGCTATGAACCGGTTCTGCAATGGGTGCTGGGACATCGGAACATCGCTTTCTCGGCCGCAGTAGCCTTGGTCGTGCTCAGTGGTTTGCTGGCAAGTCGTATGGGTAGCGAGTTCATCCCAAGCCTCAGTGAGGGTGACTTTGCGATGCAGGCCATGCGTGTGCCTGGAACGAGCCTCACTCAATCTGTCGAGATGCAGCAGCGTCTGGAGAAAGCGGTGATTGCGCAGGTGCCTGAAGTTGAGCGGATGTTCGCACGCTCGGGTACCGCAGAAATTGCATCTGACCCGATGCCGCCGAACGCCTCTGACGCCTACATCATGCTCAAGCCTCAGGATCAGTGGCCTAACCCGAAGAAGCCTCGTGATGAGCTGATTGCTGAAGTGCAGAAGGCCGCAGCGGGTGTTCCAGGAAGCAACTACGAGTTGTCGCAGCCAATCCAACTGCGTTTCAACGAGCTGATTTCGGGCGTGCGTAGTGACGTCGCTGTGAAAGTCTTCGGCGATGACATGGACGTGCTCAACAACACCGCCAACAAGATCGCGGCAGCGCTCAAAGCGGTCCCGGGCTCATCGGAAGTGAAAGTTGAGCAGACATCCGGCCTGCCGGTGCTGACCATCAACATTGACCGCGAAAAAGCAGCACGCTACGGCCTGAACATCGCGGATGTTCAGAACTCGATCGCTATCGCCGTGGGTGGCCGTCAGGCCGGCACGCTGTATGAGGGCGACCGTCGGTTCGACATGGTAGTACGCCTACCAGAGACCGTTCGCACCGACGTAGCGGGTATGTCCAGCTTGCTGATCCCGGTACCTGCCAATGCGGCACAGGGTGCCAATCAGATCGGCTTCATCCCGCTGTCCCAGGTCGCCAATCTGGACCTGCAACTGGGCCCGAACCAAATCAGCCGCGAGAACGGCAAACGTCTGGTTATCGTCAGCGCCAACGTTCGAGGCCGCGATCTGGGGTCCTTCGTTGAGGAGGCGACCGCATCGCTGGACAAGAAGGTGCAAATCCCTGCGGGCTACTGGACGACTTGGGGGGGCCAGTTCGAGCAGCTGCAGTCGGCTGCCAAACGCCTGCAGATCGTTGTTCCAGTCGCCTTGCTGCTGGTCATGACCTTGTTGTTCCTGATGTTCAACAACCTGAAGGACGGCATGCTGGTCTTCACCGGTATTCCATTCGCACTCACCGGTGGTGTTGTGGCGTTGTGGCTGCGGGACATCCCACTGTCGATCTCGGCAGGTGTCGGCTTCATTGCACTGTCCGGCGTTGCAGTACTGAACGGCCTGGTGATGATTGCCTTCATCCGCGGGCTAAGGGAGGAGGGACGAACGCTCAGACAGGCAGTCGATGAAGGTGCATTGACCCGTCTGCGACCTGTTCTGATGACAGCCTTGGTAGCGTCCCTGGGCTTCATCCCGATGGCTTTGGCCACCGGCACCGGTGCCGAAGTTCAGCGGCCATTGGCGACGGTGGTGATTGGCGGGATCCTGTCCTCCACCGCACTGACCTTGCTGGTACTGCCTGCCCTGTATCACTGGGCACACCGCAAGGATGAAGACGGCGACGAGGCCGAAGTGGTTAGCTAACAGCCTCCGCTAAAGAGAAGCCCACAACACGTGTTGTGGGCTTTTTTGTTTAAAGTGAAGTAGATGCACTTACCTTTCAAAATTGTAAGTTTCTCGTCATGCCGGTGATGCCTATGCATTGCTAAGGTTACGCCCGAGAAGTTTTGAAATTGAGAGGGTTTTATGAAAAAGCTAATTATCGCTGCTGCACTTGTTGTTTTCTCGGTGGCTTCGCAGGCCAACACTTTCTCCGAGAGCAAGCAGCTTCAATACACCAAGGAACACCAGACCGCAGTGGCCAAGTACGCGGAGAAAAATGGCAAGCCAATGCCAGAGATTCAGGATTACAAATATGGCATGAAGATAGACGTTGCGAAATTCGTACGTCAGTCGCAGGACCCCCGTACCTGCCAGGTCTATCCACGGTTGATGACCTTCGAGGACTCCCAGGGCACGCTCAAGACTGTTCGTTACTCGATGTATTCGCAATGCATCAACAACAAGTAGTAAACGATTTGAACAGAACAATTAGAGAATTCATAAATGCCAGGCAGTGCCTGGCATTTTTTATTACGCCCGATACCCCATAGCTTCGAAATGTTAACGCCTGGGCTCGGGCAAACCGTGCAATAGATCTTAGCCAACCAACAGAGACGGCTCCCCAACTGCAGAGGGCAATTGGAAGCCTTGACCCCAGAAGGGACGAGTTATGAAGAGTTTGCTTGAACGCCCTGATGACCAAGCCGGGCATGAAGGTCATAGCCATGAGCATGGCGGCATTTTTGGAATGAACACAGAGCTGATTTTCGCGCTGATCTGTGGTGCTCTCCTGGGTGCCGGAGCTCTCGCAGGAAAACTTGGCCTGATTGATCGTCTGCCTCTGATTCTGTACGTGTCGGCCTACGTGTTCGGTGGATGGTTCACCACTAAGGAAGCGGTTACCAACATCCGTCAGAAACGCTTCGAGATCGACTCGCTGATGCTTCTCGCCGCAGTCGGTGCCGCGAGCATCGGCGCCTGGGCGGAGGGGGCTCTGCTGCTGTTCCTGTTCAGTCTGGGGCATTCCCTTGAAAGCTACGCGATGGGGCGGGCCAAGAAAGCGATTGAGGCACTGTCCAAGCTCGCACCAGCCACCGCGATCGTACGCAGAGCAAATGGCACGGTGGAGATGCCCGTGGAGCTGCTGGTTCCCGGTGACGTTGTCATCGTGCGCCCCAATGACCGCCTGCCGGCCGATGGTTTTGTAGTCGTAGGCTCCTCAAGTATCAACCAGGCGCCAGTAACCGGTGAGAGCGTCCCCGTGGACAAGCAACCTGTTCCTGATGCCGAACTCGCACGCAGCAAGCCAGATGCAGTGGATGCAGCCTCGAAAGTCTTCGCCGGTACCATCAATGGCGAAACGCTCATCGAGGTTGAGGTAACCCGGCGCTCTACGGAGAGTACCTTGGCGCGGGTCATCAAGATGGTCAGTGAAGCCGAAGTCAGGAAGTCACCGACCCAGCGATTCACGGACCGCTTCCAACGCATATTCGTCCCGTTGGTTTTACTGCTGGTAGTCGGGCTGCTATTTGCCGGCATTTTCCTTGACGAGCCGTTCCGTGACTCGTTCTACCGGGCGATGGCCGTACTGGTTGCAGCCAGCCCCTGCGCGCTCGCGATCGCTACACCAAGCGCCATTCTCTCTGGCATCGCCAGGGCAGCCCGAGGTGGCGTGCTGATCAAGGGCGGTGCGCCACTTGAAGAGCTTGGATCATTGAATGCCATGGCATTCGACAAGACCGGTACCCTGACCGAAGGGCGCCCACGTATCACCGATGTAATACCCATAGGCGGCACGCAGATCGAGGATCTGCTAAACGTCGCCATCGCTGTGGAGTCGATGAGCGACCATCCGCTGGCTGCGGCAATTGTGCGTGACGGTGAAGAGATGATTGGCACACGGCGCCGATTCCAAGCCAAGAACATGAGCAACATGATTGGCCGCGGCGTGCGTGCTGAGCTTGATGGGCAGTTCGTCTGGATTGGCAAGGTCGAGATGTTCGGTACCAATGGTATTCCCGCACTCAGCAAGGCAGCCCTGGAGGCTGCGGAGCGTCTACGTCAGTCAGGCCGTACCACCATGGTGGTACGGCGTGCTGACAAGGATCTGGGCGCTATCGGGCTATTGGACACACCCCGGGAGGGGGCCAAAGAGGCACTCCAGAAGCTTAGAGAGATGGGCATCGAACGCATGGTCATGATTTCTGGAGACCACAACCGCGTTGCAGAGGCTGTAGCCAAACAAGTTGGCTTAGATGAAGCGTGGGGAGACCTGATGCCGGAAGACAAGGTCAAGGCCATCAAAAACCTGCGCCTTAGCGCCAAGGTGGCCATGGTGGGTGACGGCGTCAATGATGCCCCTGCCATGGCCAGTTCGAGCGTTGGTATCGCAATGGGGGCTGCTGGATCTGATGTTGCCCTGGAAACGGCTGATATCGCGCTTATGGCTGACGACATCAGGCAACTCCCATTTGCGGTGGGGCTGAGCCGTCACACGCGATCGATCATCCACCAGAATCTGTTCGTCAGCTTGGGGATTGTGGCCATCCTGGTTCCGTCCACCATCATGGGCTTGAGCATTGGTGCCGCTGTTGCGATCCATGAGGGCTCCACACTGTTGGTCGTCTTCAACGCCTTGCGCCTGTTGGCCTACCGCAGAAGCACCTGATCCCTGAGCTTCAATCATGAAGCTAAGCAGGGAAATGACCTGAAGTAGAAGTACGGGTCGTGCGCGATCAGCGCACGACCCGTACTTTTCTCTCACTCGTCGATCCCGATGCGCTTGAGGCTTTCAAGGGCCTTTCCGCACTCAGGTGAGCCATGCCGTAAGCCGCAGGCCAATGCAGCTTTGAGGCTCATGACACCGGCTACGAAACCGACTTGATTGCCGACTCCGTGTCCGTCCGCAAATCCCTGATCATACGCAATCTCGACAAGCGCATTGATCGCCGCCAGGGTGTCCTGTTTGTTTTTACTCTTTTGCATATCTACTCCGCGAGCATTCAGCTCATATCGCTCGGTTAGGTGGCGGCGCCTTCAGGTTTGGGGTGAGCGAATCCCGCTCCCATAGCCAATCCCTAACGGGGGGCTCAGCCCGCCACCGTAAGGAAAATCAGCTATTGAGAGCAGATGACTCGTTTTGGTCACCCGTGCTGCTCGCCTCACCGCATTGGCACTGAGTGGGTACATCCGGGTAGTCGCTGTGATTCTCAATGAACAGCGTTCGGCAGGTTTCGCACCCATAGATCCGGGGCAGGGATTTAAGGCCGCTCGGAAGCACGTCACTCAGAGGCTCGTTATGCCAAGGAGCCCCGTCAAGGATTCTTGAACGCAGGATGTTTCCCAGGCGCCAGGTGTCACTTTGTGCGCGCCAGGACCACATCGGCGCAGAAAGCGAATACTGGATGAAGGTCTCTTGTGACTGCCTGGATAGCGGGTACTTGGGGCGGGTCCAGCCGGAATCGATGATGCTGAACCCCATGCCCATTTCTGCGCTCGGGTGGGTCTTTTCACCAAAGAAACGGTCATGCGTCGCTGGAGCCGTCGCATGATGGTCAGTCGGTGGGAATACCCACAGATAACACTCATCCCGGTTGACCATGCTGATGAGCTCGCTTGGCCCCCGCATGGGGGAATTTGCAGCCAGGGCGAAGCGATCCTTCCACGACATTTTGGGAGGCGGCGCAATACCAGCAGCGATGGCCAACGTGGCAGTCTTGGGGACGAAGCGATCGCCTAGCTCGTTCAGATCCAGGTTCTTGCAGAGAGCCTTGAAGGCCTTTTTGCGAGTCTTCGAGCTGAAGGAGGGGTCAAGGAGCAGGCGAACCTGGTTCACGCCGATTCCCGCAGTTCGTAGCACCTCAATGACTTCTTCAGCCACACCGACTGCTTGAAGATCGGTCAATCCTAAGCACGTTTTCGCCCGCTCGACCGCCGCGTAGAGGTTGTACTGCCGTGTCTCGTTGTCACGACAGACCTGAATTGGCAGCTTGTCTTGGATGGCAACTTGCGGTGCAACGGAGCCGATGGCCGCGTGGAACAGCTGGTGGAGGTGCAGATGAGAGTACGGGCGGCCAGAAGCCGAGAACGAGGCGTGCAGCTGAGCAGCGAGAGGTTGAAGCAGCTTTTTTGCAGACATGACTATCCCCTAATGAGCGACGTTGGGGTAGCTGCGCTTGTAGGGCCGTTAGACGCGAAGCTGGACGTCGAATCAGGTTCAATCATGAATAGGAGTCAGGTTTGATTTGCTTGCACGGCCACCATGCAAAGCCCGACGCGGCAATCACATCAGATTCGCCGAGCTTTGGCAAGAGCGGTCATCGGTAAGCGAAAGCAGGTAGGAGGAGGGCGCTCCATGCTTGATCACCTCCAGAAACAGGAAAGCCGGAAGCACGTTGAGCGCTTCCGGCTTTCTCACGTCAGACTGATGAGAGGGATCAGAAGACGTATTGCAGGCGGGTCACGATGGCATTGCCGCTGTCGTCGCCCACGGTGTTCTCGTTGTTGTCGGTGCGCACGTTGATGTAGTTGGCACTGACTTTCACCGCCTCGTTGACGTACCAGTTCACACCCACCGTGTGGCTCTTGGCCTTGCGCTCGTTCGATTGGTCCGCCGCGGTGACCAGGTTGCCGTCTTCGACCTTGATATCGTCAAAGCGGTAGAAGACTTCCCAGGCCCCCAGTTCCTTGTTCTCTGGTTTGATAGTGTCGAACTTGGCACCATCGAGCTTGTAGATACGCGGCTCGCCGGTCAGGGTGTAAGCCATCTGGGCGTAGTAACCGGAGGCCTTCATGTCGTTGTTGGCCTGGTCAGCTTTCAGCTTGCGGCGAAGGTATTCCGCTTGAACCGAGAACGGGCCGGTGGCCCAGGCACCTTCGAGACCCCAGACCGAGTCGTCCTTCCACAGGCCATCTTGTGCAGCAGCACCGCCAAACAGCATGCGGTTGCCGTTGGTGCCGGCATCGCCGCCGCCATTGGTATCTACACCGCGGACGCCCAGACGCGAACGAATCCGGGTATCGACCGCACTGTTTTTGAGGTCGCGGTAAGCGTACTGAGCACCGACGTGCAGGACGTTGCCATCACTGTGCAGCGGTGCGAACACGCCACGTACGTTGTAGCGCTTGGTGCTGTCGCCATCCGAGTTGTTATTGGTTTCGCTGAAAACGCTACCGGAAACATAAGCCATGTCAGCGATGGTGCTGGTGGCTTGAACACCCATGCCGGCGTTGTCGTTGATCCAGTCCGCCAGGTCGTACGAGAGGTTCCGCTCCATGGCGGTGGTCCACTTCGAACTGGTGGCTTTCTCAAGACCGAAGTCGGTGTAGAAACGGCCAAAGCGCAGTTGCACCGGCTTGAAACCCGTGTAGGTCAGGCTGGCTTCGTCGAAGTAGCCGTCGGAGTCGTTGCCCGTGTTGCGGGAAAGGTCGTAGTTGAGCTGATACTTCCAGTCGCGGTACAGCACGCCACCGAGCTCAAGGTAGGCGCGACGGAAGTAGCCTGCGTCAGCGGTATCGCCATTCTTGGTGAAGACACCATCGAAACGGCCGTAGTCGGCCTGAACTCGGCCGCCCAGTTTGAAACTGAATTCCTTGTCAGAAGTCGATACTTCAAGACCGCCCTTGGTCTTCAGAACGATGTCAGCTCCGTCAGTGGTTACTGTTCCGGAGAATGCTTGCGAGGAAAATGTGCCTATTATTGCGGCAGCCAACAGCTTTTCCCGCATGTTCGAAGAACGGATCATTGCTTGCCTCTCGTATGTTAAGTGCTTAGCTACCGACGTTATATTTCGCCCTGCGCCGGCCTAAATTTATCTTGCAGATGGGAGCAGGCCACGGTTGTCACCCGCTGTAACAAGATGCCTTTGTTCTAAGCACTCTGACTAGGTTGCAAGCGAATATGACAGTTGTGTTTCTGTAGTGTTAACGGAGGAGTTTGAAACCTAACAAAACTGTTACCGAACAAGCCAGTCCTTCTTATCAAAGAAGCTCTTCTTGATCAATCTTCGAATTTCCAAAACCTGCGGATTGCGGACAAGCTTCGTTTTGATAACAAGATAGACATCTTTCTCCTCCAGGTCGTCCAGGAAACCCGGCACGGGTAGGATATTTCTCTCCAGTTTTCGGCTGTAGTCGGGCAGCACTCCAATACACGCACCGCCAACGACAAGGCCTCGTGATAGGTTGTAGCTCTTGACCCGAGTGGTACCGCCCTGATGCTCAGCCATTATCGATGCCCACTTTCGTGAGCCCGCCAAGATCTCTTCATCCCAAGGGACAACGAGCATGAAGTTGTGCAAATCCAAGCTCTCCACTGGAAGGGTGACGCTTCTTGAATAGCGGCTGGAAATGAACAGGGCGTGCCCAATCCGGCCAAGCCTTTCAAACCTATACGTAGGATGGCGATCAAGCGCGCCTTTATCATCTGGGCTCACCAAAGCGATACCCACATCGACTTCACACTCAGAAAGCATCTGCGTTGTGCATTCTGAATGGATTTCCAGCTGCATTTCGGCATGATCACGCACGTAGGCGACTAGATCGCGGTTTACGATGTCGTTCAGCACTGGCTCTGTGATCGCGATGGTAAGCCTGGGGACTTCCTTTTCACCGGACTTGCCAAGGCCGTCTGGGCCGAAGAGCTGGCACAGGTAATGGCTGACCCTCTCGCCTGTGCGGGTCAGGGCAAGCTTGTTGTGTTTGTAGACAAACACGGGAGCACCAATGTGCTCTTCCAGTTTCTCCAAGCGTTTCCGCAGGCCTACCACTGGCACATTGAGCCCTCGGGCAGCCTGTTTGAAACTGGCACAACGTGCTGTTGCGAAAAACTCTACGGCCAGCTGATCATCAATTGGCAAATCATCCAATATGTCAGGGCTGTAAGGAACAACGCTGCTTGTATATGTTTCATTTTGTGTAACCATTAGGTCCCCCTTAATTCGGGGAATCTATCTCAATGCCACCCGGTGTTTCCTTATCTTGTCAACATTGTAATCCACGGGTCATGCATGCGTTATCGGAAGGCTTTTATTTCGAAAGCGTAATTTTCAGGCAATCCCTCTGATATTGTAGCGTGCTAGCCTAGTGCGCCGACTTGTTACTTACCATATATAGATTCGGCTAAGGAAACTCCGAACAAGTTGCTCATCAGTCGGAAATGGGCGGCTTAGGGATGCCGAAAAGCCCGCTTTTCAGTCGCTGATTATTGGATAACCAAGGCAAAGCCTTGGTTATCCGGACTCACGGGCGCACCTCTCCCGCAGCAGGCAATAATTGCCGGCGCACCATCCACAGATTCGACAGGGCAAACAGCGTGGTCAGTTGCGCCGTGTTCTTGGCCAAGCCGCGAAAACGAGTCTTTACATAGCCGAACTGGCGTTTGATCACCCGGAACGGGTGCTCCACCTTCGCACGCACTTGCGCCTTGGCCTTTTCGATCTTGCGCTTGGCTTGGTAGAGCACGCTGCGTTTGCTCAAGTGTTTGTAGGTGCTGCGGCGGGCAGCGACCTGCCATATCACCTGCCGTCCCTCGTGTTCTGGCCGCTTTTCCACGCCTGTGTAACCCGCATCCGCACACACGACATTCTCTTCGCCATGCAATAGCTGAGCGACCTCCGTCACGTCAGCTACGTTCGCGGCGGTGCCATGAACGTGATGCACCAGACCCGATTCAGCATCCGCGCCGATGTGGGCCTTCATGCCGAAATAGTACTGGTTGCCCTTCTTCGTTTGATGCATTTCAGGATCGCGCTTGCCTTCCTTGTTCTTGGTCGAACTGGGCGCGTGGATGATGGTCGCGTCGACAATGGTGCCCTGGCGCAACGACAGGCCCTTGTCTTGCAGGTAATTGTTGATGGTTTCCAGAATGCCGGCTGCCAACTGATGCTTCTCCAGCAGGTGCCGGAAGTTCATGATCGTCGTGTCTTCGGGGATCGGAGCGCTGAGCGTCAGACGAGCGAACTGGCGCATCGAAGTGATCTCGTACAGCGCCTCTTCCATGGCGGGATCGCTCAAAGAGAACCAATTCTGCAGCAGGTGAATGCGCAGCATGGTTTCCAGAGGATAAGGCTTGCGGCCACCGCCAGCCTTTGGGTAGTGAGGCTCGATCAACGCCACCAGTCCACTCCACGGTACCACCTGTTCCATCTCGGCCAGGAAACGCTCGCGACGGGTTTGCTTGCGCTTGCCGGCGTACTCGAAATCGGAAAAGCTCATCTGACTCATGGGATGGCGGACTTGTAGAAGGCAGTTGGACGGAGGGCTATTTCAGCACAGGTCAGATGGCCTGTGCTGACTTGATCGGAGAATCCCTAATTACGCATTTACATTTAGTTCACTATTTTTTCACCTTTGCCTCCATAGGCTTTGGGCATGGAAAATCAAACCCCACCTCTTACTACCTTACTGATTCGTTATCTGGGGATCGGCTTCATAGCAACGGGAGTCCATTATGCGGTGTTCCTATTGCTGGTTACGACAGAATTCGTTACTCCGTTACTGGCCAGTATCTGTGGCGGCATGGTTGGCGCAATCGCGAGCTTCATTGGAAATAGGGCGCTCTGTTTTGTGGCAGATGGCTCTCGTAAGTTTCAGCCTGTCAGGTTTGCACTGGTCGCGTTAACCACAAACTTCGGCAATGGCGTGGGTATGTGGTTCCTCATCAAGTCGAATCTGTCACCGCTCATCTCCCAAGTCGTAGTGACCTTAAGCCTCACTGCACTTGGATTCATTGCACATCGTTTTTGGACATTCAATCATGCAGACATTACATCGCTTTCCCGAGCGCCCTGATCCCTTGTTAACCATCGTGGTCCCTTGCTTCCAGGAAGAGGAAACCATCCCCGAGTTCCACCAGCGAATCACCCGCGTGGTGAAGCGCTTACCCGTCTCCTGCGAAATCCTCTATGTCGACGACGGCAGTAATGACCGGACGGCCGACATTCTTCGCCACTATCAGGATGGGTCATCTGTACGTTGCCTGTCCCTGAGTCGCAACTTCGGCAAAGAGGCTGCACTGAGCGCCGGGATAGACCATGCCCGTGGCAGTGCGCTGATCTTCATTGATGTCGACCTGCAGGATCCACCAGAGCTCATCGCGGCCATGGTGGACTACTGGCAACGCGGCTACGACGTGGTGAACATGCAGCGCAACCTGAGAATCGGTGATTCGTGGTTCAAGCGCATGAGTGCCCGGGCTTACTACTGGGTCATGCAGCGCCTGGTGGAGAAGGTGGACATGCCGGCCGATGTCAGCGATTTCCGATTGATTGGGCCTGCGCCGCTGGCAGCCCTGCGGGCCCTGGATGAACGCTCCAGGATTCTCAAAGGCATGATCGGCTGGGTAGGCTTTCGTACCATCGAACTCCCCTACAATCGCACTGTTCGCCATGCCGGGAGCACCAAATGGAATGCAGCTGGCCTGTTCAATCTGGCCATCGAGAGCATCGTCAGCTTCTCTCGCAAACCACTGCGCATTTTCAGCCTCATCAGTTTCGGTCTTTTCGTCTCCAGCATCTGCTACATGCTTGCGTCGCTTGTGGCAGGCAGTTTCGACATCCATCACCTGATCGTCGGAATGGCTTCATTCATGTGCGTCGGTGTCGCCATGGTGGGGGAGTACCTGGGCGTGACACTCGCGGAAGTGAAGCGCCGGCCTCTCTATTTCCTGAAGCACAGCAACAAGGCAGATCCCGTGTCACTCCACCCTTCGATGGCTTCGATCGAGGGTAAGAAATGCTGAACCTGAAGAACGAGAGGACGCTGTGGTGGGTCCTGGGTTCGATTTTGCTATTGCGTTTGGTGGGGCTGGGCATCTACCCGCTGATGGACACATCTGAGGCCCGTTACGCTGAAATGGCTCGCAAGATGGTCGAGTTGAATGACTGGATCACGCCCATGTTCGACTACGGGGTACCGTTCTGGGGCAAGCCTCCGTTGTCCTTCTGGACCCAGGCCGCGAGCATGACGGTCTTCGGCGTTAACGAGTTCGCTGCGCGCTTCCCAGCGTGGCTACTCCACCTGGCAAGCTGTTTCATCATCATCAAACTCGGCACGCAGCAGATTTCTCGTAACGCCGGCATCTGGGCTGCCATTATTTTTTCCAGCACCACACTTGGCCTGGTCTCCAGCGGTGTTGTGCTGACTGACCCTGTTTTGTCGTTCTCGATTCTGCTGGCCAGCTACGGTTTCTGGCGTTGGATGAAGTGCGCCAGCAAGGCGGATGCCTACCTGATGTTCGCAGGTCTCGGGCTGGGCTTGCTTGCCAAAGGGCCGCTGACCCTGGTGCTTATGGGGGCGCCGGCATTCGCCTGGTTCGTTATCTACAAGGAATGGGGACGGGTACTGAGGCTTCCCTGGATTAGCGGCCTTGTACTCATGTTCGGTATATCCGTGCCATGGTATGTCGCGGCCGAGATGAAAACGCCCGGCTTCATGGAGTACTTCTTCGTTGGTGAGCACTGGAGCCGCTACGTCGTCAGTAACTGGGCAGGGGACCTCTATGGTAGTGCTCATGCCAAGCCGTACGGCAGCATCTGGATCCAGCTCGGATTGTCGCTACTGCCATGGGCCTTGTTTCTACCACTGTTGATCCGCAAGCGTGGATCGATGCAGCGCTTCAAAGCCTACCTCTGGCTGTGGGCCTTGGCGACACCGGTCTTCTTCACATTTGCAGGCAACATTCTGTGGACCTACCTGCTACCCGCGCTGCCAGCGTGGGCATTGCTGCTGTCTGCACGGGTCAGCGAAGTTGGCCCGAAGACCACCTGGGCTGCCGCTGCGAGCGCATTGGTGTTGCCAATCATCGGTGCGGGCATCATCTACGCCGGGGTACTAGAGGAGCGCCCTCAGAATCAGCGGGATGTGGTTCAAGCCTGGCTCAATGTGCAGTCTGCTCATTCCGCTCCCCTGATCTATCCTGGCCGCCGCTCATACTCGTCGGAGTTTTACAGCAGCGGGAAGTCCGAGAACATCAAGGATCCTGCCAAGTGGCCGCGGGATGGCTCGTTCTATCTGTCCAGGCGCTTGCGAGACAGCAAGGATGGTCTGCCCGCTGATCTAGCTTGCACATCGATCACCGAAGCGAACGCCAGCCAGCTCCTGCTGTGCCATTGGAAACGCCCCGCACAAGGTGCCGAGGGTCTGGCCGGAGAAAGCAATGCGGAAACGCCTCGCAAGAACGAAGGCTAAATTCCAAGCACAAAAAAGCCAGGTTTTACCCTGGCTTTTTTGTCGATTTCTTTCGTCATTTGAAGTCCTATTTAACCGCCGATTAATTGTCGGCTTGTTCCTTACCATCCTTGCTTTCTTTCTTTTGCTCTTGAGCGACTTGTTGTTTGTTCTGGTCCGAAGAGTCATCGCTCCATAGGCGAGCCTGTTCGGTTCGGAAGTTCTCGTTGAACTGTTTCGTTCGCTCGAAGCCGCCTTCAGCGTAAGCGGTACCCATGAGACCCAGCAGCAGGCTGCCAATAGCGATAGATTTGACAAATTTCATTGTGAACCTCGGTTCATACTAGGCCAACCTGATTAGCGGCCTTTGTTGGTTTGTAGTTTAGGAACGCGAAGCTAACGACAAGGTGAGTCAATAATTACAATTCCGTAATTTTGGCTGCAGATAGGATGCGTTAAATCTTCAAATCTGGAAGGATCATGTCTATCTCGGCACTGTCGAGGGCGACTTCGAATTTTCTCTTAAATTACAATTTTGATATCTAGCGCGTTAATTCAGCGCGGCGTTGTTGGCCGCCCTAGGAGATAGCCATGAATGACATAGAGCCCTGGGCAGTTGCTATCGGTGACTTTCGCCGCTGCACTGAAAAACTCACTGTCCAGCTCGATGAGCTGACCTCGCAGACGCGCACCTCCAGCGCTGTTCTGGAGAGGTCGAACGAACTGGTGGAGCAGGTGGACGCTGTCGGCCGGCAGATTCAGGAGGAGGTGCGAAAGGCGGAGAAGGCTTGGTCGAACGCGGAGGAGGTTGCCTTGCGCGCCGCTGCATCAGCGTATTCAGCTGCATGCCGCGGAGTCGACACCGCCATCCAGCCACTGATCTCGGAGCTTACAGCAGCGACAAAGGCGGCGGACGCCTCTATCCAGGAGCTCAAGCGGGCACCGGTGCTGGCCAAGCGTTATGTGATGGTGGTCGCCACGGCGTTCTTCATTCTGGCGCTGATCTGTGTCTACTCGACCATGCGCCTGATCGATGCCGCCGGCAGCGTAAGTGCTCAAGAGAAAGTGAATGCTCAGTACTTCTCACACCTGTGGAAAAACGCCAATCCTGACGAACAGAAGATTATTAAGTCGGTGATTCTGCGGTCGCCCATGGACCCTGTGGTCCTTCGGCACTGATGCATTGAGGCAAACAAAAGGCCCGTCGATTGACGGGCCTAATCGTGTCTGCGCAATTTAAGCGGCGGTCATTGCCGGCTGCATTTGCTGGGCTTCCGGAAAGTGAAGGTGGAACCAGGTGAAGTTTTCTTCGGTCACCTCCACGCTCGCCGATCCCTGGTGCAGACTCATGATCGACTGCACAATGGCCAAGCCAAGACCGGTACCGCCTTCGCTCCGTGCTCGGCTCTTGTCCACACGGTAGAACCGCTCAAACAAGTGCGCGTGGTGTTCCTTGGCAATACCACGGCCGGGGTTGCCGACACTCAACGTCGTACCGCTCGCACTATGCTGCACCTTAACGTAGACCGTGCGGCCGCGAGGGCAGTAACGGATCGCGTTCGAGACCAGATTCGAGACGGCACGTTGAACCATCAGGCGATTCCCGCGCACCACGTCATCACTGCCGGAGATCTGCAGCTGAATCTCGCCTTCTTCTGCTGAAATGCTGAAGAGCTCGCACACTCGCTGAACCTCGTCGACCAAGGAGACGGATTCGAACTCCACCATTGATGCTGGATGACTGACCTGGGCCAAGAACAGCATGTCGGAAACCATGCGGCTCATGCGGTCCAGCTCTTCTGTGCACGACTCCAGAACCTCCCGGTACTCGGAAAGCGATCGTTCTCTGGTCAAGGCAACCTGGGCCTTGCCCATCAGGTTGGAAAGCGGTGCTCGAAGTTCGTGAGCAAGGTCGTCAGAAAACTGCGAGAGCTGCTGAACCCCATCATCCAGGCGAGCCAGCATGATGTTGATGCCGTCGGCGAGCATTTTGAGTTCTGCCGGCATCCCATCAGTTGGAAGGCGATGGTCAAGGCTCTCGGTTGAGATTTTCGAGGCGATCTTGAGGAACTTGGTCAGTGGTAGCAGGCCTCTGCGCACAGTCCACCAGCCAATGGCCAAGATCAGTGCGAGGATGACGGGGGACATCATCAAGGCCCAGGTCAGCAACGCATCGAGCAGCGCCTCACTGGATGACTGGTCCATGGTCATATAGACGCTGACCTCTGTTCCATCGCCCAAACGCATGATTCGAGAAGCACTCAGCAGAGGACGGTCCTGCGTATCACGCCATTCGTGCTCTTTGGGCTGGGCCGCCGGCTGAAACTTGTGCACCTCCAGATTGACCTGTTTCGAGCCAATCGAGAGCAGGGGAGTCTGATTCTGTGAGGTATCGAATATGCTCACATACAGGTTGTTGTGGCCCATGACCAAATCGACAAGCTGATGCGCATCCGCGTTGACGCCGGAGATGTCCGGGATGGTGGACAGGTTGTGAGCCATCCCCGCCATCTTTACTTCCAGGTCTGCTCTGGCATTTCTTTCCAGAGCCTTGCCTACCATCAGATAGCCAAAGGTGGCGAACAGAAGCAGCAACGCTGCGCTCATCAACCCAACTTTTAACCCCAGCTTTGCAGCCAGGCTGAATGGCCTCATGCGCGTTCCTCAAAAACGTACCCAACGCCACGAAGCGTGTGAATGAGCTTGGTTTCAAACGGGTCATCGATCTTCGAGCGCAAGCGCCGGATGGCTACATCGATGACATTGGTGTCGCAATCGAAATTCATATCCCAGACCAACGAGATGATCTGAGAGCGAGTCAGCGCTTCGCCCGTTCGGCTCATGAGCAGGTGCAGAAGCGCAAATTCCTTGGTGGTGAGATCGATGCGTGTGCCACCGCGGAAGACGCGATGGCGGACGGAGTCGAGTTCCAGATCGGCAATTTTCAGCGAGCTCTTCTCGACTAACTCATCACCACGGCGTTGCAGCGAACGGATGCGAGCAAGCAGCTCAGGGAATTCGAATGGCTTCACAAGGTAGTCATCCGCGCCGCCGTCCAAGCCCTTGAGCTTGTCATTGATGCGTCCGCGGGCGGTCAGCATGATGATGCGGACCCGGCTGGTCTTACGGATGGTTTCCAGCAGGTCCCAGCCGTCGATACCCGGGAGGTTCACGTCCAGGAGGACCAACGAATAGACATTAGTGTTGAACAAGTGCAGAGCATCTACACCGTTGTGCACGATATCTACGACATACCCGCTTTCGGATAGGCCCTGCTGAAGATATTCGGCAGTTTTAATTTCGTCTTCCACAACTAGAACGCGCATAACTTATCTCAAGGTGTGAGGAAGGAGTTGGCCTAATCCGCCAAGATTATGGTTGCAGGCTGTTCGAAAGTTTGGCTGAGGGTATGGCATGTGGTAGTCGCTACCTCTGTCCATACGCCGGGTCACCTGAGGACGCTTGAATCTTAACGCGAAGAAGCTGGCCGCGGCGAAATCCTACAAATTTGTAATGTAGCCGCAAGATTTCTGACAGTCATGCAGGCTCCACCCCTAAGCATAGCGGATTCTGGGGCCTGCGGCGGTGTATGACAGATTCGCCTGGCAGGTGGAATCGGCCAGGACAGGCAGCATTTCGGTCGTTAGCTTGCAAGGACTGGTACTGGCCTTGGATCGAGGGCGCCACGCAGGCAGACCCCATGCACGGCCGCAAACCGCAGCGCCTTTCTGCAAATTAGTTCACGTGGCGGCTCGATATTCTCTCGAATAATTATCTTACAATCTATTACATGTCCAAATTGTAATTGCCCGATCATCTTGGTGTTAGCCTCCTTTGCTAGTTTAAGGGCAGCGGAAGAGGCATCGCTGCTTTGGAAATTGTCTCATTTCAAAGCAGCTTGGCAAGAGCACCGAGCAGTTGTTCGCGCCAGTGCATTCACCTGTAAACCATACGCTCCTTTGGTAGGTGAATTTTAGCGCCCCCCTACGGGCGCTTTTTTATTAAGGGACTTCTTATGAACACTACTGTATCAGCGATCGCCGTGTTTTTGCTCTTTACATCACTAACAGCCAATGCCCAAAGCGGTATGGAGATCAATAAACGCATCGAGCGTACTGCTAGAGAGGCTACAGCGGATTATGCTCAACGCGTAAAAAAGCCCATGCCTCAACTAGAAGACTACGCCTATGGCATGGACCTGGACGTTGGTAAGTTGGTGTATGTATCACCCAGTGTGCGGTACTGCGGTAATGTAAGAAGCATGATGACCTACGAAGACTCGAAAGGCGAACTGCACATGGTTCGCTACCTGGTGAAGGGCGAGTGTGTTAATAGCCGTTAAGACTCATCAAGATGATCCCTGCGGCCACCGGATCATAGAAGCTCAATGCCGAACCGGCGCAGCAGTATGGCGAAGCCTCCGAAGCTGGCCATTGTGATGAGGATGCTGCTGATCAGTGTCGGCCAAAAGCCGAGCTTAGGTAGCAGCAATGGAAAAGCAATAAACATCGGTAGGGTCGGAAGCACGTACCAGAACGTGTACCAAGCATGGTTGGAGATCTTCTCCATGCTCTGGTTCTCTAAATAGAGCCAGACCAACGTCACGACCGTGACCAAGGGTAGGGCGGCGACCAAGCCGCCCAGCTTGTCGCTGCGTTTCGCCAGCTCTGACACGAGAATCACTATACCGGCAGTGAGTAGGTACTTCGTGATGATCCAGGCCATCGCTGAGCCTTCTGGAGGTTGTTGACGAGGGCAGGCGAAGCCATTCACCAACCCCCTTGAAGCGCTCCTGCCGTTTACGGCATCCCTCACCGCATTTTTTTTGCAACATCACCCTCAGCCAGGAGGGTGATGTGTTTGCATGGTGTTTACCGATCGGTCAGTGCGAGGGTGAGGGAACGCTCTCGTGGAAAGCTGCCCGCTCGATCTGGATGGTGCAGTGATGGATTTCGAATGCATCGCTGACAGCATCCACGACGGCCGCCAACACAGCATCCCCATCTGCAGAATCCCGAACCACTACGTGCGACGTCATCACGTTACTGCCACTGCTGACAGCCCACACGTGCAAGTCATGAACGTCCGTCACGCCATCTACTCCGAGGATGGTGGCCTCGATTGCCGTAACGTCGAGCCCCCTCGGGACACCCTCCATGAGGATCCCCAGGCTTTCGCGAAGCAACTGCCACGTCCGCGGCAGAACCCAAAGGCCGATCGCCACAGCGACAATCGTGTCGACCCAGGTCCAGCCGGTGAAGCGGATGATAAGTGCCGCGATGATTACGCCAAGCGAGCCGAGCATGTCGCTCCAAACTTCGAGGTAGGCTCCTTTGACGTTGAGGCTTTCGTTGCTCGCAGATGCCAGAAGGCGCATCGAAATTAGGTTGATGATCAGGCCGGCGATTGCGATCCACATCATCGCTCCGGTAGCGATCTCCGCCGGCATGAAGAAGCGCTGGTAGGCCTCATACAAGATGTACATCGCCACCAGGAAGAGCAGCACGGCGTTGAACGTCGAAGCCAGAATTTCCAGGCGCGCATAGCCGAAGGTTCTTTTCTGATCCGCCGGCCGCTTGGCTATCTGAAGTGCAATCAGTGAGATCGCCAAGGCGGCAGTATCTGTGAACATGTGAGATGCGTCCGACAGCAGCGCCAGGCTGCCGGTAATCCACGCACCGATCACTTCTGCAATCATGAAGCTGCCAGTCAAGCCGAGCGCCATGATTAGCTTCTTCTGATGCCCCTCGCGTACTGCAGCGCTGCCATGGTCATGATTTGAACCCACGTATTTCTCCTTGCGCAGGGTTGTGGTCTCGTTGGCCTTCCTGTCTACCTAGCCTTAGAGCGTCGCTTGGCCACAGTGACTGCAAAATCTTGCTCCTGCACTCAGCAGCGAGCCGCAGGCGGTGCAACCACTCGATAGCGGTGTTCCGCAGTTTAGACAAAAGCGTGCTGACGGATCGTTGGCCGTCCGGCACTGCCTGCAGCCCTGCAGATCTTTGATGGGGGCAGGAGTGGGAGGGCGCCCGCCGTCATACACCTGATTACCGCCGTCGCAGCCCTGCTGCCGGCCATGGCGATCATATTGCTCGGCCCCATGTCCCCCGCTGTGGTGCTTGCCTCCACCGTGGTTTCCACGGCCATGGTGCCCGCCCAGGATGTTTTTGAAAAAGCTCATGGTATTCGCCCCTCATTGATGGGTGACATATTAACGAGCAAAAGTTGAAAATAATATTCTGCTCGCGAGAAAGACTTGTAAGTTGAATTGAAAGTTCAAAATTAGCCTACGACAAAACGAAACCGTTTTGTTTGTGAAATTAAATTTATCTAGCTGAGCGGAGCATTGCTTTTGGTGGGTAGTATCCCCCTAATTTTGATCATAGCGTGATCAATGACAATCAAAACAGCAGTAATTGGATTTCTGTCAGCATTGTAATCCCGAGGTCATCGTGTCGTTATCAGGTCCCGGAAATAATGCGCTCAGCGAGATTCATTTCTCTTTTTATCCCTATGCCTCACACATACTAAGCGTCCCCAACGCCTAGGGGCCTAAGGCCTCTGACGCTCCGCACATTGCGCAATCGCTCAGCATCTGTCGACGGTTTGCCTTGTAGCTCCCGCTAACTCCATAGCTACCGCCATGGATAAGCAGCTTCCAGAGTTTGATAATGACACCTTCCAAATCCATTGTTCACACCCTGTTAAGCAAATGGATCTTTGCTATTCGCAATGCGCGGCAGAAAGGCATCAGTACTAATTTGCTAATCGGCCTGGTGACTTTTTGGTTACTGCTATTCGCGAACGCTGAGCTCTGGAACGTGCTCTGGAAGCTGGTATTCAAAACCGATGAAGTGAACTGGCAGCTAGCGGCTAGCCTCCCAGTCATAGTATTCGCATGGGTGTTTACCGTTCTGAGCTTGCTGTCATGGGGGCGGCTGGCCAAACCCATACTGTGCCTGGTACTGATCAGCGCGTCTTTTGCGAGTTACTTCATGAATGCCTACGGCATCGTGATCGATTACACAATGTTCACCAACGTTGTGGAGACCGACGTCGCTGAGGCAACCGAGCTGCTGAATTGGAAGCTCGGTCTTTGGGTCGCAATGGTTGGGGTGTTGCCCGTCTACCTGATTGCCCGGGTTCCCCTCCGGCGCAAGCCTTGGGCCAAAGCTTTGGTCAGCAGGTTCATTGCTCTGTCGCTCGCTCTGTTGACCTTATCTGGCATCGCGTTGAGTCAGTACCAGTCGTATGCCTCCTTGCTGCGCAACAATCGGGAGATCCGGCTGATTCTGGTACCTACCAACTTGTTTGCGGCTGGCCATGGGTACCTGAAGCGTCAGCTGGCCTCACCTAAAACGCTGACGGCCATTGGTACTGATGCGGTAGTTAATCGACAGGGTGCGGCTCGTAAACCCAGGCTGCTGGTACTGGCAGTAGGAGAGACCGCTCGCTCCGCCAACTTCTCCCTCAACGGCTACTCCCGTGAAACGAATCCGGAACTAGAAAAGCGAAATGTCATTAGCTTCACGAACGTGAGCTCCTGCGGTACCGCTACCGCGGTCTCGCTGCCATGCATGTTCCTGGACGTGGGTAAGGCCCAGTACAAAGATGGCTTGGCCAAGAGCCGAGAAGGGCTGCTCGACGTGCTTCAACGCGCTGGCATCAGTGTCATGTGGACTGACAACAACTCGGGGTGCAAAGGGGTCTGCGACAGGGTTCCCAACCACAAGGCTGCCTCTCACGCGGATTCCCAACTGTGCACCAGCGAGGAGTGTAAGGACGGGGTGCTGCTCACGGAGATGCAAGACTTCATCAAGCGCCAGGAAGGCGATGCTGTCCTGGTGCTCCACTACAAAGGCAGTCACGGCCCGGCCTACTACAAGCGCTACCCCTCGCAATTCAAGAAATTCGCACCGGTGTGCGAGACCAACGAGCTCGACAAATGTAAGCAGGAGGAGGTGGTCAATGCCTACGACAACTCAATCCTCTACACCGATTATGTGACTGCAAATCTCATCGATATCCTGGCGGCCAACACCAAGTTCGACACTGCGCTGATGTACGTTTCGGACCACGGCGAATCGCTGGGGGAGGGTGGGCTCTATCTACACGGGCTGCCTTACGCGATGGCTCCTGACGAGCAAACAAAGGTGCCGTTGGTACTTTGGATGTCTGACTCGCTCGCGAAGAGCGAAAAGGTCAACGTGGGTTGTTTGAAAGCTCAAACCACGTCACCGCTGAGCCACGACAACCTGTTCCACACCGTGCTCGGCATGATGAACGTCCAGACGTCTTCGTATCGCTCAGCGCTGGATTTCACTGCCCCTTGTAAGCCCTTTGTCGGAGGCTCTTATTCTGGCCTCTGAATGTTCGATGTGGACCGGATCATCGGCCAGGCGGTTCTGCACCAGCCTGCTTTGACAGCTGAGAGAAGCTGGACTAATTACATAGCTGCATTCAACAACCCAAGCGGAAAAGGAAGTTTTGCATGAGCATCAAGCCAGGCCCAAAGCGCACCAATGAAGATGGCACTCCGGACAAAAGGCAGCGAGTCACCCCTGAAAAGCAGAAGGACCATCCGGACCTGAAACCCCACAAGCACAAAAAGGGGGAGTAAGAAAAAAGCAGCTCTCGGGAGCTGCTTTTTTTTTGGGGCTGTGTGCAAACCCTCCCGACCGTCTCGCTGATCAATCGGACCGCGTCGTGAGTCTTCCGCTTGGCTTGATGGATTCTGAAGCTACCTCCGGATCGGTTATCCCTTCAGTGCGGACGACGAGACTGATATCCCAGAGCGTTGAGCTGATACTCGCTGACAGCCCGAAATTGTGATTCTGCGATTTGACGCAGGCGCTCAACCTCTTCGGCAGATGAGCCAGAAGCCTGCGCCTCGTGGTATTGCTTCATCGCATCCACTGCGTCGGTATACATGGGGTGGTCGGGGAGAAGAGCTGGTATCTTTTTCGTCATGTAGCGGCAGGTCCTCACTGGATAGTCGACGGTGGTTTACCTGCTTTGAGGAGCTGAAAATCAATGACCGCCTGATAGAGCGAATCTGCCAATAGGTGAAGACGCTGTACCTCAAGGTCTGGCAATCCAGCAGCCTCCGCTTCGTGGGCCTGTCGGATAGCTTCAAGCGCTTGCCTCATCAGTGGCTCACCAGCCTCGACCATTCCAATGAATGTGCGCTTCACAACATTTTGCTCCACTCAGCTGAAGATGAATTATAGGACACCGCGGCGTGGCAAGGCCCCGAGCAGCACAGGTGTTCGACGTCCGGCTGAACGAACCAATGAGGAGCGCGCTGGCCTGGGGAGTGGCCAGGGCGCGTGTCATAGCTACGTTGTAAACCACTTTTTTCACTGTAAACCACTGTGGTTTACAGTGAAAAAAAGTGGTTTACAGCAGGCCTCCTCAGGCCTGAGTCAGCTCCAGCAGATCGCCCAGTTCCTCCCGGGCCATCTTCACTCTATCCATTCTGCGATAAGGATGATCAACCGGCATCCGGATAAGAGATTCGAACCAAGCCGAATCGAATTTGATGACTTCCTTGTGAATGTGCTCAAGCTCACCTCCGCGAGGCTGTGACACTACAAACTCCATGCTTTCAACCAAGCCAGACGCTTCACTGTCTTTGACGATTCGATGGCGGATGAAACTCATTTTGAGATCAAAATATGCCGCCTTCGAACCAGGCACCTTCTTCGATTCCAGCCGACCAGTGCTGCTGATTTCCGCCCCCGGCACCTCAGCGGCAATAGCTTTCACCAGCTCAGCATTTCCACTGACCTTCTGGCCAAACAGGCGGGTGGCGTCCGACATGTAAGCAAAGATCCATGGCACATTGCGAAGCGTCGCGCCGGTATAGAGGTAGCCACGCTCTCCCTTGTAACGCTGCAGCATGCCTCTCAACGCGTTCTCGGAAAGGACCAGTTGGGTCTCTTTCTCCAGGATGTAAACCACGCGATCGAACTGTTCGATCAATAGCTTGAGAATCTTCCGCGGGACGCCGTCAAACCTGGTTTTTCGTTCTGTTTTCTTATGCTGGCGAGGCTTGAAGTACGGGCAATCGTTACGGGCCTCACTATCAAATGGAGCGATGCCGCGAATGCTCTTAGTAGCATGTTTCCCGAATGGGTTCTTCACGTTAGGCGGTAGCTCATACAGCCCAACCAGCTGGACAGGGTTGTCGCATGCCGGGCATACAGCAAACTGAGCTAGCTTGCCCGCACTTCCAGGCTGGTACCACGGATCTCTGCGGAAGGTCTCGGCCTCGAAACCTTCCTTGTCGATGATCTTGCTTTCTGTGTCTTCGATGCGGAGCTTATAGACATCCATCTTTGCTGAAACCGTATCAATAGAGGGTTTCTGGATGGTAACGAGCGAGGATAGGCAGCAGTAGGCCTAACTGACCCTTTTGGTGGTCACCCACTGGTTTGAGGCCAGCCCAAAGCATGCCTGATCGACCTGGGCGGGCCCTAGAAACAACTAACCCCCTGATGCGCAGTACAGGTCTGGGACCTGCCCGAGGCGTGGGGGCTATTCTTGGAGCGACAGTGACACCGGCTCCGGAGAAAATCAATTGGTTTGTAGAGCAGCCGGTCAGCTAAGGTCAAACCCAGATCCTAAAGGGGAGGCCGATAGCAGCTCAGTCAGCATCATCGGCACCTTCTTCATCTTCATCGGTATCCCCAACACTGAGCCAGTCGTGAAGGTTGTACCGCACGAAGTCTTCCGCATCGAGCATGGTAAAGTCTTGTAGCACCGTGACGTCTGCTCCACCGAAGTACAGCCCATCGTTGAGATTTCTGGCCACCCCGAGCACTTCATTCAGCTGGTCGTGCAGCTCATTTGCGCGCCTGGCGTGCTCTCGTTTGGTCAAAAACCGGAACACCACCTCGTAGGGCTCAGGGGTGGTATTACCCGCTTTGCTTCAAGCCGCAGGAGTTGCAGGTCCGTTGCAGCTTGATGGTTTTACTTAAGGAGCCAAGCCAGCTCTCCAATCCGCAGATGCTGTGCACATTTTTTTGCACATATCTCACGCCACGATACCCCAGTAGATTCAGGCTTTTCGCAGCCTTTGCATAGGTGAGTCGCGATGGATTTCTACACATCTCAATGAGGAAACCTAAGCTCCGTTTTCCACGTATTCCTCCGCTACAGAACGCTTTTCTGCGGTGTGTCCCCTGACATTCGCTTTTCAGGGCGAGCTATGGGGGCCACTCAAGACGGCTATCTTTTGCCTGGCACCAATGAAAAGGCCCTCAATATTGAGGGCCTTAAATTCAATGCGGATCCGTCACGCGGGCATTTTTTGCAGCTGTCGAACTCGATCATGGACCACAAATTTAATGATTCCTTTGACATCGTTGGTGCAGTTTTCAAAGGCAAGGCGCGATACCACCTGGCGACCCTCCTTCAGAATCAGCGCCCCGATCAACTCGTCGACGAAGGACTGAGTGACATCGTTCCCAGCGAAATCTATGACAACGCTCTCACCACTGCTGAGCGAGCGTTCGATTTCGGTACGGTAGGGGATCGCTGAAGCTCGCATTCCGTACGTTCGGATAGAACTATCCCTACTTAATCGAATTTGAGTTTGCATGTCGTAACCCCTTGTATTGCATAATCCTTTTTTGCAGCCCGAGAGTTTCAGTTGACGCTGAATCTCCCATTTACCGCTCCTTGCATGATCGACTCTAGCCCTCGAGCTATCAAAAAGCCAGAGCTAGCGGAAATTCAGATCTAGGTCGAGATCGTCGTCAACCTGTCCTGCATCGTCCTTCGGCAGCAAGTCACTGATCGAAATGGTGGGCAGCAGCTCACGGGTACAGCTAAACGCGATCGATACACCATTCCACAGCGCATCATGCAGCTCCTGAGACTGCCGACGCTTTGTGTCATGTATGCCATTGCCGCTCACGATGATCAAACCACCGCCCGCCGCGTCTGCAATTTTTGCGGTAGTTGTTAACCCGATACCTTGGTTCTCGCTACCCAGGATCTGGGCCATCGCACCCCGGTTGCAGCTCACTCGCGGTTTGAGTGCCGCCTCGATCGCGTGCAAATGCGTGCGGTCATGAAGCTCAGGGTGATTCCTCAGTGTCGCGAGAAACCCACACCCATTATCGACGATGGCCATGCGTACAAGGTTCAATTTTGGATAAAACTGACAGGTCAGCCAAACGGCGGCGTCACCACGTCCCTCTCTGCGGGCGTGAGTAAGCGAGTTTTCCAATAGCTCCTTGAGCGAATACTCCAGAGGGCCCCGGTAGGAGTCAAACTCATTCCGTCCCGTGTGCTCGTCGACTGGGGCATCCGGGTCCGATTGAGTCAACCTTCCCGTAATAGCTCTAGCGAGGCGAGAGGCTGCAGCCTCTGCTTGATGGTGTTCGCTGATTTTGGTGATTTCCACCAACGAGGTGCTTCGGTCGTTTCGACGTCCTACCCCCGATAGATCTACACCCTCTACATCAATGTCCTTGAAAAAATCCATCCTGGCCAGGTAGGAGGTCAGGTCTCTGCTCAAAAACTGCATCGAAACTCGCTTCTGGACCAACTGGTTTTCAAACAACGCTCGCAGCGTGGCCATCCCTAACGGATCGATATACGAGAGGTTGCTAGCGTCTAAAACGATGTCACCAGGGCAGTTAATGATTTCTGCGCACACAGAAAACAGGTCATGGGGCGATCTTGAGCCAAGCCCCCAAGGAAGAACGATCGCGTTTTCAATATCGATGGCCTGCATGCAATTCCCTGGCAACGGAGCTAACCCTTTCGGATAGATATAGGGCTCGATAGTAGCCCATTGCCTGCCGGGTAAGCACTCACCTATTTTTTGACGAGTAGTGCCGGCATAGAATTGGCGCGCGGCAGTAGCGGCCTGTGGATGGTGGATCGCGCTCGCCTTGGGCTCAACACGCACGAAGAAAACACGGCCAACGCCCTGCCACGGGTCAGCCATTCAAGCAAAGATGGCCAGATCAAAGCCTTGTGCGAGAGCACTGGAGCAGGTTTGTGAGTCCGCCGAGCAGTTTCATCTCCGACGTCTGCTGTGGGCAAAGGCAAAGCTGGAAGGGGAACAGCGAAGAGTGACCCGATCAGCGCTGTACCGCACCGCATGTATCAGGTCTGGGGCTTGAGCTGTTAGATCGCATAAGGCTACCTTGGCCGGCAACTGGAGAACGAACTGCTCCTCGTCTTCCAATGCGTTGGCGTGGAAGTAACTGAGGAAGTACTCGCTTTGACGGAACTGGTCAGAAGCGATCTCCTCCAGGCGTTACAGCCCACTGGGCAGGCCTTCCTGACAGGCCTGGTAGAAGGGGTCGAGCAAGTATAGGCCGTCCAGGCAGGAAAGCATGGACGGCGTTCCCCACCGGGAGCCGGCGTCGTACTCCTCCAGCGGCTTGGGCACTCCCTCGCCGGGGTACAAGGCAGCCAGCGCATTGTCGAAGGGCAACCACTGGTGCAGCAGCAGGATCAGCAACCTCCAGAAATGATCTATGCCATGACGCTACACCACAACAATAATCGACACGCTTACAGGAGCATTGATTGGCGTCACAGCTGTTCAAGGAGATGTTGTCTAGGCTGGACAATACGGCAGCGGCCGATATTTCCCACCCAGCTTGGGAGTTGATCATGATGGAGCCCATCGCCGTGGTACAGATCTGGCAATACCTTTTTGGCGGACTAAAGGCGGTATTGCACTGATCATGCTGGCCATATTTGGCCTGTTTTATGTGGCTCGTGCACTATGGCCACCTGTCACAGGCACTACAGTTATTTAATTTTGTTGCTCTGTCCGCTGACGCAACTCTTCGGGCACAACCATGGCGGGTATTCTCACCAGAAGGGTGAAAACTCGTCCAAACCGGACAACAAAGGGAACTACTTCATGCACACCGAATCGTGCCAGCATGACCATGACCATGACCACTCGCACCCGTATGAGCAACCGGATGGTAGTCAGCGCGATTTGGTATGCGGTATGACGGTGCCACCGGATAGTCGCTACTTCGAGCTATACGAGGGAAGGACATACCGCTTCTGCAGTGAAAAGTGCCTGACGAAATTCCGCGCAGCGCCTGTGCATTATCTTAGCCCTCCCCAGGACCAAGAACACGCGGGCCATCTCCACTCGGCTGCCCCGCAGCCAAGCAACGCGGCGGACGCCGAATACACTTGCCCGATGCATCCCCAAATCCGCCAGCGTGGGCCGGGCAGTTGCCCAATCTGTGGCATGGCCCTAGAGCCGGTAATACCGGAGCTTGAGGAAGACGAGAACCCGGAACTCAAGGACTTCTCCCGCCGCTTCTGGTGGACCTTGCCCCTGACGGTCATCGTGACCGTGTTGGCCATGACTGCCCACCAACTCCAATTGCTGCATGGTGCCACACAGAATTGGGTGGAGTTGATTCTGGCCACTCCCGTGACACTATGGGCTGGCTGGCCGTTTTTCGTGCGTGGGGTCGCATCGATTCGTAATCGCAGCCCGAATATGTGGACCCTGATAGGTTTGGGAACGGCTGCGGCGTACCTATACAGCGTTGCGGCCACAGTGTTCCCGCAGGTTTTCCCGACGACTTTCATGCAGGATGGCCGCATCGGTGTCTACTTCGAAGCGGCTGCAGTCATCATCTCATTAACGTTGCTCGGCCAAATGCTCGAGCTCAAGGCGCGCTCACAAACCTCCGCCGCCATCAAGTCGCTCCTGGGTCTTGCCCCCAAGACGGCCCGTCGCATCGGGGCCGATGGTCAGGAGGAAGATATTCCGCTCACCCACGTGCATACGGGCGACCACCTGCGCGTTCGCCCTGGCGAGAAGGTGCCGGTCGACGGGGTGGTCCTGGAAGGCGAAAGTGCTATCGATGAATCCATGCTGACAGGCGAGCCCGTGCCAGTGATGAAGAAAGCTGGGGATGCACTCATCGGTGCCACGCTGAATACCCACGGCAGCCTTGTGATGGCGGCGCAGAAGGTCGGCGCCGAGACAGTGCTCTCGCAAATCGTGCAGATGGTCGCGCGGGCTCAGCGCTCGAAAGCCCCGATGCAGCGGATGGCGGACACCGTGGCCGGCTATTTCGTCATGGGGGTGATTCTGGTCGCGCTGGTCACGCTCTTCGGCTGGGGGCTTTTCGGACCGGAGCCTGGCTGGGTCTTCGGCCTGATCAATGCGGTCGCGGTCCTGATCATTGCCTGCCCCTGCGCGCTCGGCCTAGCCACTCCCATGTCGATCATGGTCGCTACCGGGAAGGCTGCCAGCAGTGGCGTGCTCTTCCGAGACGCCAGTGCTATCGAGAACCTCTGCAAGATCGACACGCTGATCGTCGACAAGACCGGGACCCTCACCGAGGGCCGGCCAGTGTTTCATAGCGTGGTCGGTACCGGGCAGTTCATGCCACCCGAAGTCTTGCGCCTTGCCGCCAGCCTGGACCAAGGCAGCGAGCATCCGCTGGCACATGCGATTGTCGATCATGCGCGAGCGCATGGACACAGCTTGTCCAAGCCAGAGGCGTTTGAGTCGGGCTCTGGGATCGGTGTACGTGGCCAGGTGAACGGCAAACGGCTGCAGCTTGGCAACACGACCTTGATGGAAGAGGCTGGCCTCGACACCAGTCCGTTGCGAGACCGCGCCGAGCAGCTGCGTCTGGAAGGCATGAGTATCATGTACTTGGCCGTCGATGGCGTGCTCGCTGGCCTGCTAGCGGTGTCCGATCCGGTCAAACCCACCTCCAAGGAGGCGGTAACCCGGCTACAGGCAGAAGATGTGAAGGTCATCATGGCCACCGGCGACGGCCTGACTACGGCACGTGCGGTCGCGAAACAACTCGGCATCGAGGAAGTCCACGGAGAAGTGAAACCCGAGGACAAGGAGCAACTGGTGGCGCTCCTGCAGGGCGATAAGCGCCGGGTTGCCATGGCAGGAGATGGGATCAACGATGCCCCTGCGCTGGCCCGGGCTGATGTCGGGATCGCCATGGGAACTGGCACCGATGTTGCCATGA
The DNA here is from genome assembly GCF_023100865.1 of Pseudomonas sp. A2. Lineage (NCBI taxonomy): Bacteria > Pseudomonadati > Pseudomonadota > Gammaproteobacteria > Pseudomonadales > Pseudomonadaceae > Pseudomonas > Pseudomonas sp. A2. The sequence goes on along the minus strand of NZ_CP039127.1, from coordinate 31,822 downwards.
ACAGCTCCCAGTTGACGCTGGTCAAGGGCGACCTGATGGGCATCCTGCGGGCCAGAACACTATCCGTGGCCACGGTGAAGAACATGCGTCAAAACTTGGGCTTCGCATTCTTCTACAACGCTATGGGCATACCGCTGGCGGCAGGTTTGTTCTACCCGCTTACCGGCCATCTATTGTCACCGATGATTGCGGCATTGGCCATGAGCGTAAGTTCGGCTTCCGTGGTATTCAACGCACTGCGGCTGAAGCGCGTAGTCACAGACTGAAATGGGCACACCGCAACCTATGAGAGGAAGTTCCGCCATCAGCGTTTCAACGCCTGATCCATATGACTGACTGTCTAGGGCTTTGGCCTTAGCGGGTATGTCCGCGAGTTCGGCGCCAATCTGGTCCTGATGGAGGACATCGGGCAACTGCGACGTCCGCCATCTTCTGCCAAGATCGTAAGGGACAATTGTGATGCAGCAGGGGCCGCCGCCAGAGGAGTTGGACAAGATTTCAGGGCGAAGATAAATCCTTTGACCGGGCCTTGACCTTGTCATCGTGTCAAGGTTGAAGCTGTAAATGCGGCGAGAAAAGCCGTACCAGCATGAGAGGCCCGCTATGTTCGTTTTGGAAGTTTCCGGTATGGGATGTGGCAGTTGTGTCAACAAGATCACCAAGGCCATCCAGGCTGCCGATGGCGACGCGAAGGTGATCGTTGATCGTGCTGCCGGTACAGTGAGTGTCCAAAGCAACATCGAGGCGGAACGCGTCGGTGCACTGGTCCAGGCGCTTGGTTACCCAACCAAAGTCAGTCGCTAAGTCTCGTTACCGCTCAGATGGCAAGCCGCCGTGCCATGTTTCATGGCGCGGTTTCTTCATATACAGCCTGATGTCGACTGACTCCGGGTCGGGATAGCCAGCAATACTCCCCAAGAAATGGACGGCCTTCGATCACCCAGTGCCGAGTCAAGCTGTGGACGTTGACGCTGATCAAGAAAATGCTTCGCGATTGGTGTTTATCTTGAGTAAATGTATAGGCCAGCCTGGCTCACATACCCCGGCCCCTCGTTGGAGCTCATTCACAATGATGACTGCCAAGCGGTTTAGTTCTATGGCCTTGGGGATATCCCTGCTCATCCCTCTGGGGCTGGTCATGGCAAACCCTACGGGTAACGTCTACACGGCCAATGAACGGTCCGCTTCCATTAGCCAGGTAAATCTTGCGACAGGTGATGTGAGCACGGTCGCCTTGCCGATCGCACCCCACAACCTACAGGTTTCGCCCGACGGCAGCTTGCTTCTGGTTGTTGGAGTGGCTGGACATGCGGGGCATTCGAGCGGTGAAAAGCCCGGTGGGCAGTTGCTGGTGTTCAGTACCAGCGCGCTGGACAGGCCACCGTTCAGCTTCCCGGCAGGCGATCACCCGGCTCATGTGGTCACCGACGTCACCGGGCTGCGAGCTTTTGTGACCGATTCCGCTGCCAACCAGGTGCGAGTATTTGACCTTGAGCAGCGAATCGAGTTGCCCGGTATTCCAACTGGGCGTTATCCCCATGGGCTGCGCTTGAGCCCTGATGGCCGGACACTCTATATCGCGAACATGAAGAGCGACAGCGTATCGCTTATCGATGTCGTCACACTCAAAGAAACCGCGCAGATTCCCGTGGGCAAAGGCCCTGTCCAGGTCGGCTTTGCCCCTGACGGTCGCCTGGCATTCGTCTCGCTCAGTGCGACAAATCAGCTTGGCATCATCGACACGGCCAGACGCAAGGTGATCAGCAAGGTTGATGTCGGCCGCACGCCAATCCAGATGATGGCCACCGTTGACGGTCGCCAGGTCTATGTCGCGAATCAGGGCAGTGGCCAGAATCCGGACGACCGAGTCTCCATCGTAGATCTCCAGACGCGTAGCAGCCTGGGCACCGTGACCACCGGCAAGGGTGCCCATGGTGTGGCCATCAGCAGCGACGGCGCTTATGTGTTTGTCAGCAATATTGAAGCGGGCACCGTATCTGTCATCGATACGAGCAGCCGAAAGGTCGTTGCTACCCATAAGGTTGGCGCCGGGCCAAACGGGATCAGCTTCGAGCCGCCGAGTGCCCAATAATAGCCCGTCGGTGTACAACCCGAGCACGACGCGAAAAATGAGCATTCACGCCGGCGCAGTAATTTGCTTGTCGTGCCAGGTGAGGCCTAGCGCCCAGACCAAGGCATCCGGCTTTAAAACAGTGCTAAGGAGATGATGATGAACAACGTTCGAAATTTACTGATCGGACTTTGTTTGGCCGCAGCGTCCGTGGGCGCCATGGCGCAAAACACCGATGAACACTCGACACATCACCCGGCCGATGCGCCAAGCGCGGCGGCTACCGAGAAGACGCCTTCTCAGCCAATGGACAAAGGGCAAATGGCGGCGATGGACCAGCAAATGAAGGCCATGCAAGCCATGCACGAAAAGATGGCTGCAGCCAAAACGCCGGAAGCCCGTCAGGCGTTGATGGCCGAGCATATGGCGCTGATGAAAAATGGCATGGCCATGATGAAGTCCATGGAGGGTGGCATGCCTGAAATGGGGGGCATGCATGGCGGCATGGGCGGGGATATGGCCGCCCGCCACCAGATGATGGAAAAGCGCATGGACATGATGGAGTCGATGATGCAGATGATGATGGACCGCATGCCATCTGCTGCATCGAAGTAACCCATCTCCTTTCCCAGGAGTCGCTATGAACCCTCACTTCGATGAAAACGGCTCACCACACAGTTTCTGGCGTTCACGCTATGCAATCGGCCTGGTGGTAATCGGTGGGATCGCCGTCTACTTCCTGCTCACCGAGCACCTTGCCCATGTCGTTGGAGCCCTGCCTTATCTGTTGTTGCTCGCCTGTCCGCTGATGCATGTCTTCATGCATCGAGGACATGGGGGACACCATCACCAGGGCCAGAGCAAACCGGCCCCCTCCGATAAGGCTGATATCCATAAGCCGGGAGATCCATCATGAATCATGGTGAAAGCGCGTATGGCCTCTGGTCGCTGGTTTTCATCAACTCCGCGATCTTCATCATGTTTGCCTTCAGTTTCTTCAAGCCGGCAACGGCGAGAGACTGGAGGAGCTTCGGTGCATTCTCGGCCTTCATCGTTGCCCTGTTTGTGGAAATGTATGGCTTCCCCCTGACGATCTATCTGTTGTCAGGCTGGTTGCAGGCCAGGTTCCCCAACCTCGATCTGCTTTCCCACGAATCCGGCCATCTGTGGTCGACGTTGCTCGGTGACCAGGGCAACCCACACTTCAGTGTTTTGCACATTGCCAGTTACCTATTCCTGGGTTTCGGCTTCTATTTGCTTTCTGCCGCCTGGAACGTGCTATATCACGCGCAACGCCGCCGTTCACTTGCAACGGTCGGGCCCTATGGCTGGATCAGACATCCGCAGTACGTGGCATTTGTGCTGATTCTTCTGGGCTTTCTCCTTCAGTGGCCGACGCTGCTGACGCTGGCAATGTTCCCGGTGTTGCTGGTGATGTACGGGCGTTTGGCGGTTTCCGAAGAGCGGGAAATGCACAAGCAGTTTGGCGCTGCCTACGAAGCTTATACCCGCGTTACGCCTAGGTTCGTTCCGCACCTGCGCGAAAGGTTGGGTGGGGGTCATAGAGGCTGAAGCGTAGGACGAAGGAGCTACATGCCAGGAGGGTTTCAGCGGCAGTGTTTCTAGCGGGAATAGGGTATCCAAAGTCTGTTTGCTCGGATAACACTCTGAGTTGTCGCGGGTTTTCTTGTCGACAAGCTCGGTGGAATCCTTGTTGGCGTTCGGATAACTCAGGCAGTTGGATGACTTTGCGATGCCCTGTCCGCTTTCGACCCATATAGATCGTGATGCACGAAGATCTCTGCTCAAACGTCAGCTACTACTCTGATCTGAATGCATCCCGGCTACAGAGCGCAAAGACCAACTAGCGTCCCGAGGCACAGAGCTGAAGGCGGCGCGGTCAGGAATTGCGGCAGCACTTTTTCCAAAGTTTGGCTAAATGACCCTGCCTATCAGCTCTAATAGGCAGGGTTAGAAGTCAATCCGTCACTGCTTGCGAATGCCTACGATCGTCGCTGTGCCCCCATTCATTCGGAAATCGAAGCTGACCTTGTCGCCTACCTTGAGTCCCTTGAGTTGCTGCTCGGTAGCGCTGAAGCCCATGGTCATTGCCGGCCATTTCAGGGCTGATACTGGTCCATGCGCCAAGGTAACTTTACCTGGTTCCAAAGCTTTGATGGTTCCCTCAGCCGATGCAGTCGGAGCCGCCTGGCTGCCTTGGGTCTCGTTGCCTTCCATGGGCATATTCTTCATATCCGTGCCATACATGTCTTGGGCCTGCACCGCCGCCGCAACGGCGAACACCAGGCCAGCGCTGATCAGTAGCTTCTTCATCGGGTTACTCCTGTTTGGGGGTTATCGTGTACAGCGAGTCCGCGGCGCCTGACGAGCCAGTAAGCCGCAGGGATTACAAATAGTGAGAGCAAAGGCGCGGTGAGCATGCCGCCGACCATGGGTACAGCGATCCGGCTCATGACTTCGCTGCCGGTACCGCTACTCCAGAGGATTGGCATCAAGCCTGCGACGATCACTGCTACGGTCATGGCTTTGGGGCGGATGCGCTGCACGGCCCCTTCGCGGATAGCATCCAGAAGCGCAGGTTGCCCCTGCGTACCGTTGCCGTTTCGTTCAGTCCAGGCATTGTTGAGGTAGATCAGCATGATGACTCCAAACTCTGCTGCGACCCCAGCCAAGGCGATAAAACCGACACCCGTGGCCACCGACAGGTTGTAGCCCATCATGTACAGCAGCCATACGCCGCCGGTTAGCGCAAATGGCAAGGTAGCCATGATCAGCAGCGCTTCACCGAGGCGGCCAAACGTGAGGTAGAGAAGGACGAAAATAATGGCCAGCGTCGCCGGTACTACCCATGCTAAGCGCGCATTGGCGCGCTCCAGGTATTCGAACTGCCCGGAATAGCTCAAGCTTATGCCAGGATCGAGCTTCACCTGCTGATCGACTAGCCGGCGCAGGTCGGCAACGACGGAGGACAGGTCCCGTCTCCGCACGTCGATATACACCCAGCCCGAGGGGCGCGCGTTTTCACTCTTGAGCATGGGTGGACCGTCCGCAATACGCACCCGTGCCACGGTTCCCAGTGTGATTCGCCCCCCTTGGCTGGTGTAAATCGGTAGCTGCCGCAGGGCATCAACAGAGTCACGCCACTCCCGTGGGTACCGAACACTGATGGGATATCGCGCCAGGCCTTCTACGGTTTCGCCGATGTTTTCGCCCCCAACGGCGCCGGCAACAATCGCTTGGACATCAGCAATGTTCAGGCCGTAACGCGCTGCGAATTGGCGGTCGATATCCAGATCGATGTAGCGTCCACCGGTTAATCGCTCGGCGAGGGCGGAAGTCACCCCTGGAACCGTTTTGGCCACCTTCTCGATAGCCAGAGTCACCCGGTCGATCTCATTCAAATTGCTGCCGGCAACCTTTACGCCGATCGGGCTTTTGATACCGGTTGCGAGCATGTCGATACGGTTTCGAATCGGTGGGATCCAGATATTGGTTAGCCCAGGTACCTGCACGGTACGGTCCAGCTCTTCGATCAGCTTCTCAGTGGTCATCCCTGCTCGCCACTGATCCTTCGGTTTAAGTCGGACAGTCGTCTCGAACATCTCCAGCGGGGCCGGGTCGGTCGCTGATTCAGCCCGGCCCGCTTTACCGAAGACACTGGCGACCTCCGGTACCGTTCGGATCAGCCGGTCCGTACGTTGCAAAAGCTCAGAGGCTTTCTGCGCCGAAAGACCTGGCAGGGCAGTCGGCATGTACAGCAAATCGCCTTCATCCAGTGGCGGCAAGAATTCGCCGCCGAGCTGGCTCAGGGGCCAGACACTGCTGAGCAAAATCAACAGTGCACCCGCCAACGTGAGCTTTGGCCGGCGTAGAACGATCTCCAATGCTGGGCGATAGAGCCGTATCAGGGTTCGATTGAGTGGGTTGCGCTCTTCTGCCGGTAAACGACCCCGAATCCAGTACCCCATCAGCACGGGTACCAGGGTAACCGAAAGGCCCGCTGCTGCTGCCATTGCATAAGTCTTGGTGAATGCGAGGGGCGCAAACAGCCTTCCCTCCTGAGCCTGCAAGGTGAATACCGGTATGAAGGACAGCGTAATGATCATGAGGCTGAAGAACAGCGCAGGCCCGACCTCGACTGCTGCCTCAGTCATCACTTTCCAATGATCTTCGCCACGCAACGACTTTCCAGGGTGCCACGTATGCCAAGCCTCAACCCGTTTGTGCGCGTTCTCAATCATCACCACAGCGGCGTCCACCATCGCACCGATTGCAATGGCTATGCCCCCAAGCGACATGATGTTGGCGTTGATGCCCTGGTGGCGCATGACGATCAGGGCAATGAGGACACCAACCGGAAGCGAGACGATGGCGACCAACGATGAGCGCAGATGCCAAAGAAATGCAGCGCACACCAGTGCGACCACGATGAACTCTTCAATCAGCTTCTGGCTCAGATTTTCCACAGCACGATCGATCAACTGGCTACGGTCGTAGGTAGTGACCAGCTCGACCCCGGCAGGCAGGCTTTTTTCCAGCGATTCAAGCTTGGATTTGACGTGAGCGATGGCATCTTTCGCATTCTTGCCACTGCGCAGAATTACTACGCCGCCCACCGCTTCGCCCTGTCCATCAAGCTCGCCGATGCCGCGACGTGCCTCAGGGCCCAGCTGTACAGTGGCTACATCGCCCAGTGTTACGGGTATACCCTTCGCAGCCAGGCGCAGGGGAATGGCTCGGAAATCATCGAGTGACTTCAGATAGCCGGAAGCCCTTACCATGAACTCAGCTTCGCCTTGTTCGAGCACGCCGCCACCGGTTTCCTGATTGGCCTTGGCGATGGCGTCCGAAACCTCAACTTGAGTGATTCCCAAGCTGGCCATGCGCAGCGGATCGAGCACTACCTGGTACTGCTTGACCATCCCGCCTATCGTCGCCACTTCGGCAACGTCCGGAAGAGTTTTCAACTCGAAGCGCAGGAACCAGTCCTGAAGGCTGCGCAGCTGTGCCAGGTCATGGGTACCACTGCGGTCCACCAGCGCATACTGGTAGATCCAGCCTACACCAGTGGCATCGGGTCCGAGCACTGGCTTAGCGGACGCCGGTAATCGAGACTGAACCTGGCTTAGGTATTCGAGCACCCTGGACCGCGCCCAATAGAGATCTGTGCCGTCCTCAAACAACACATATACGAAGCTGTCTCCAAATGCTGAAAAGCCCCGCACTGTCTTGGCTCCGGGTACGGAAAGCATTGTGGTGGTCAGGGGATATGTCACCTGATTTTCCACGATCTGCGGTGCCTGCCCTGGGTAGGAGGTGCGGATAATCACCTGCACATCTGACAGGTCAGGCAACGCGTCGATCGGCAAACTGCGCAGAGAGAAAACGCCCCAAGCTACGGCAAACAGTGTTGCCAGCAGGACCAGGACGCGGTTGCCAACCGACCAACGAATCAGGTTCGCGATCATGGCTGGTTCTCCTGCTGGGTTATTTGCTCGATGACCATGCCTTCATCGCGCTCGCGCACTCCAAACCGGATGCGTTCGCCAACCTTGAGTCCGGCAATCAAGCGGGGATCTGCCACAGGGAAAGTCATCGTCATACCAGGCATGCCCAGCGTCACGAACGGTCCATGAGCGATGGTCAGCTGATTACCTTCTATTTGAACGATGCGCCCATTGGCCTGATGTAGAGCCGGCTGTACAGGTTGCGCAAGTGGAGCATCGCCAGCAGTAACGGCCTCGATACCTTTCAAGCTCGCTTCGGAGTCCAGCAGAAACTGCCCGGACGCCACAACGCGCTGGCCCGCCTGAAGGCCTCGCAGCACGACCACCTGGCCAGCACTTTCCTGGCCGAGCACTACTTCCACCGGCCGGAATCGACCTCCGTCTTCTGACACCATTACGAGATCGCGTTTCCCCGTCCGAATGATCGCCTCGGCTGGCACCAGTAGGCTGTCATCCTGTTGCCCGGACGGATGGAGGGAAACCTGCGCGGTCATGCCTGGGCGCAACCGGCCGCCGGGGTTGGGCAGTTCTATACGAAGCCGCAAGGTGCGGCTTTGCAGATCCGCATCAGCCAGCAATGCGGTCAGCTTGCCGGGAACAGGTTCGCCTGGGAACGCTGCCAGATTCGCCTGCACTGCCTGTCCTTCCTGTAGGCCTTGGGCTTGCGCTTCAGGTACTGCGGCCTCAAGCCAGACGTTCGCGATACCATTGATCTTCGCCAACGTTGCACCCGGTGTCATTGTCATGCCTGGCCGCAATTCCAGAGCCTGAAGGACGCCTGCTGTTGGGGCCAAGAGCGTTACCGAATTCTGGACCCTTCCCGTACGGTCAATCCGGTTGATAAGATCGGCAGGCATACCCGCCAGCAGTAGTCGTTGCCGAGCTGCAGCGCGCAATTCATTGTCCCCAGATCGCTGAAGCGCCAGGTACTCTTCCTGCAAGCCCGCCCATTCAGGCGTCAACACATCTGCCAATGGGGCGCCCTTGGCAACCACGTCGCCTGTAGCGCGGCCATAGGTGCGTTCGACGTAGCCACCGGTACGAGCCTGCAGAACGCTAAAATCCCGCTCATCGAAGGTAAGCACGCCGCTCACCTGGAGGGTTCGAGCAAGCTGCCCTTTCGCTACGGTAGCCAGACGGACCCCCAGGTTTTGTTGGAGCCCCTGTGAAACTTGAACTGCGGGGCTCACCTCAGCAGCGGTGCTTTCCTGGTACTTCGGCACCAGTGGCATGTCCATGAAGGGCGACTTGCCCGGTGCTGGAAAGTGCTGCTGGGGGTACATCGGGTCATACCAATACAGCACCTTCTGTAGCGTTTCAGGGGAGGCAGTGGACACCTGCCCACGCTTTGCTAGCTGATAGCCAACGCCACCGCCGATAGCCAACGCGGCCAATACCACAAGGCTGATAGTTGAATTTCTCATGCGCGCACCTCTCCATACGCGAAGTGCAGCCGTGCAGCTGTCGCGGCCAACTGTCCTTGCAGATCGATGTCTTGCAGTCGTGTTTCAACCCGCTGACGTCGAGCGGTGAGAACCTCACTTAAGGGTGATTTACCGGCTCGATAGTCAGCAAGGGCGAGGCGGACTCGATCCTCCGCTAGCGGTAACAATGTTTCACGGCTGCGCTGCACTGCTCGCTGCAATCGCTGGTAATCCGCAAGATCTGTCTCCAGCTGCGCTTTATGCTCACGCAATGCCGCTTCCTGTTCGTCCTCCAGTTGCCGGACTTGTGCGCGACGTGCCGCGATCATCGGGTCCTGCCGTGAGCCAGCGAACAAGGGCAGTTGGAAACTTACCTGCAGGCTCACCATATTGCTGAATTCAGGCCCGCGCCGCTGGTAATCCACCTGCCACCCCCAGTCCGACTTCTTTTCTGCCAAGGCTTGGTGCACTTGAGCTTGTGCTTCCCGCGTAAGGGCGTTGTAGGTCGCCAATTCTGGATGTGCATGTATAGCGTGTAGATAGTCCGGCGCGCTCACTGGCCAGCGCGGAAATGCTTGAGCTTGCGGATCAGCATCCTCTCCAATCCATCGCTTGAGTGCAGCCCGTGCCTGAGCGGCCTGTGTGAGCAGAACATCTTTTTGCTCATCGAGTTGCGCAGCTTCCTGGTCAGGAGCAAGTGCGTCGGCCGTCGCGCCGGTACCGCCGGCCAGGCGTGCGCGGATTGCTGCGGCCAACAGACGGTTTTCTTTGTAGAAGTCCTCAAACTGCTGCAGTTTCCGTTGAACGGTGTACGCCGCGACCCAAGCTTGGGCTGTGGCAGCACGCACTTTTAAGCGCTCGAACACCGCCTCTGCATCGGCTCGCTCAACGCTCGCTCGTGCCGTCTCAACTCGTGCCTCCCGCTTGTCCCGGTTTGGTACTTCCTGGGAGAGGCCGACAACCTGCATCGTCATGAAATCGCGGTTCATGCTCCAACGATCACTGCCGTCAACAGGAAGGTTCTGCACTCCTAGGTTGAGACGTGGATCAGGCAGCTCGCCTGCTGGGATCACAGCGTGTCGAGCGGCCGTCATTTGCTCTTGCCTGGCCTGGAGGATGGGGGCATTGCGTTCGGCAAGTTGAAGCGCTTCCTCCAGAGACAACGGTGTAGCCTGAGCCGGTAACGTCGACAACAGGCTGATCAGAGCGGCCAGACATGCCATCCCTAATCGGTAACGTGGGGGAGTCATGGAAATGATTCCTCAAAAAATCAGCGCGCAAGCGCATGCCATCATCCGGCTGCAAAACAGGACGATGGGGTGAATTTAAGAGGTAATCAGGCGCGGGGTGGCCGCCAAGGGTCAGGAGGCGCCCTGTTTACGAGGCTCACCGCATAGGTATCTACTGGCCTAGGCGCAGAATAGGTGAGCGTGGGGTTAATTATTTCGACCTGAACTGTGCTCGCGGTTCTACACTCCTGGCCCACTTTGCAGGCTTTGGAGTGGTCGGCAGCTGATCCTGGATCAGTATCCTGGCAACAATCGTGATCCATCCCCGCCATCATCTCCATCCCCATGGTTTGCATGGGGCATGGTTCAATGGCTGAGTCGACTCCCGCCATGCCGTTGAGAGGAAGCGATGCGATTAGAAGCAGGATGGTGAACAGTCGTAGGAGCCGGTTCATGATGGCCGAGTATAGGTTACACGCATGAAATGAGCATTAAGCCGTTTGAGGCTTGGAAGTGGATAGTTTGGCGTGCGGCAGAGCGATGTGAAAACTCGTCACGCCGTCAGCGGAGGTACACCAAATTCGCCCACCATGAGCCTCGATGATCGAACGCGTTATGGCCAGACCCAAGCCGGCGTTGCTTGGGCTTCCTTCCCGCCTTGCAGGGTCAGCGCGATAGAACCGGTCGAAGATTTTGTTGATATGTTCCGGATCAATCGTGGCCCCATTGTTCTGGACGGACAGGTTCACTTGATCAGCCGCCTCGACAATCCGGACGGCGATATCGTGGCCTTCGGGGGTATAGCGCAAAGCGTTGGATAGAATGTTGGAAACCGCCCGGTCAATCATTAGCCGGTCACCACGGATCGTACCTTCGCCTTGAAGGGCAAGCCGAATGCTTCGGTCTTCGGCTGCAAGCTGGTAGTACTCAATCAGTCTGGACACTAGCCCGACCAGATCGATATCAACCTGCTCGGGGATGATCAAGCCGTTATCAGCTTTTGCCAGGAACAGCATGTCATCGATCATGCGCGACATGCGCTTGAGGTCTTCAAGATTGGAGTAGAGGTTGTCTTCGTAGGCATCGAGGTCGCGTTTTTTGGTCAGAACGACTTCGGTATGCGTCAGAAGATTACTTACCGGAGTCCGCAGCTCATGTGCGATGTCGGCTGAGAAGTTTGATAGCCGGACGAACGCGTCTTCCAGGCGTGCAAGCATTCCGTTGAAGGAGAGGATCAGCTCCTGCAATTCAAGCGGCACGGGCTCCAATGGAATTCGCTCGCGAAGGGACCGGGCAGACATGGATGTCGCCACCTTGGTGATCTGCCCAACCGGCCGAAGACCGCTCTTGGCCACGATCCACCCCAATCCTGCACTAACCAGAGCGCTGATGACCAAGCCAATGCCGAACCACCATTGCAGCGTCTTGAAAAAGTGGGCATGGCTGGTGACATCCAGCATCAACATGACTGTTACCGGCGCCTGCGCCTGCGCTATAGCCAGTTGAGAGGTAATCCCCCGGAAGTTCCGCGAGTCGATTTGCCAGTCCCAAACGGCGCCAGAAGAGGCCTGCTTAAAGCGCTCAGGGATGCGGGATGCCTTGGAGTCCGAGAACAGGACAGTACCGTCAGCATCAAGAATCTCCGCAGAAAGGTCCTGATGAGCCCCCAACAAAGCACGCAGTTGAGGCTCCTGATCCTCAAGTTCATCACGTGCTGCTGAAAGTGAAAGGATGTGCCGGGTGGATTCGAGTTTCTCGGCCAGGGCTTGCTCATCCAGCATCTGGAAATGGTGCTGACTGAGCATGTAGAAGCTCACGCCGGCAACGACCAATACGGCGATGACCGCGAACATGAACATGAGGGTAAGGCGTTTAACGAGCGACGATTGGGCGCGCATTACTCGGGAACATCCATCAGATAGCCCATGCCACGAACTGTATGTATGAGCTTGGGGGCGAAATCGTCATCAATCTTGGCCCGCAACCTACGAACAGCAACCTCGATCACGTTAGTGTCGCTGTCGAAGTTCATATCCCACACCTGCGATGCGATCAGGGACTTCGGCAGTACCTCGCCGCGTCGGCGCATGAGTAGTTCCAGTAAGGAGAACTCCTTGGCTGTGAGGTCGATCCGCTTGCCATTTCGGGTGGCCCGGCGCTTAAGCAGGTCTACCTCCAGGTCAGCCATCTTCATAGTGGTCTGAGCATAGCCACTGCTGCCTCTTCGCAGCAAAGTGCGCACACGCGCTAGCAGTTCCGAGAATGCAAAGGGTTTGACCAGGTAATCGTCAGCCCCGAGTTCTAACCCTTTCACGCGATCGTCCACGCCATCACGGGCCGTCAAAAACAAGACTGGGACCTCTTTCCCTGCCGCACGTACCATCCGCAGCACCTCCCAGCCGTCTAGCCCCGGCATCATTACATCAAGAATCAGCAGGTCATACGCCTCGCTCAAAGCGTATTGCAGCGCGTCGGTCCCTGTGACCACACGATCGACGGTAAAGCCTGCCTCCGTCAGCCCTTGCTGCAGGTAGGCCCCGATTTTTGGCTCATCTTCGGCTACGAGTAATTTCATCTGCTGCGCCCCCTTGGATGCCCTTCAGTGTGCAGCAAAAAAGGCACCCAACCAGAAGCTGACGGAAAAGTAATGTCGGGCTCAGCTTGCTGACAGTGCCGGGTAGCTAGCTTGAGCACTGTGAACGGCGCCAATCAGGCGAAACTGACCCTTAGAGGAAACGCAAATGAACATGATCAAAGCGATTGTGATGGTAGTCACCTTCGGCATGGCGAGCCTCGCCCTGGCTGAAGGCGGCGCGGATCGCACCTTCGCCAGGATGGAAGCTGCACGTGCATCTTCCATGCAGGCTTACCAGGTTGCTCAGGAGAAAAAAGCAGAGGCTCCTGTTACCGCCCAAAGCCAAAAGCACCCCGGCCACGAGAGCTGCTGAGCTTAGCTTACAGAAATGTAATCACCCCGGAATCTGAACTATGTCAGCTTTCGGGGTATTGCCTCCCGCAATCCTTGTGCTTTGGCGAAAGTCTACGAGGCTTGGGGGAGCTCAATTGAAACCAGATGGCTGCGGATCCCGCAGTCTGGATATCAGCGATCTACCTGATTGGACGCAACGGCATGCAAAGCAAAACCACGAGACGTTCATTCGTCAAAGGCCTGGCTGCTACCGGACTACTGGGTGGGCTGGGCATGTGGCGCGCGCCGGTCTGGGCCGTAACCAGCCCTGGCCAGCCTAACGTACTGACCGGCACCGATTTTGACCTGTACATCGGGGAGCTCCCGGTGAACATTACCGGGGCAGCTCGAACGGCGATGGCCATCAACGGTTCGCTGCCAGGACCAATACTCCGTTGGCGCGAAGGCGACACGGTCACGCTACGGGTTCGCAACCGCTTGAAGCAGGACACGTCCATCCACTGGCACGGCATCATCCTGCCGGCGAATATGGACGGCGTGCCGGGTCTAAGCTTCCATGGCATCGCTCCCGACGGCATGTACGAGTACAAGTTCAAGGTCCACCAGAACGGCACCTACTGGTACCACAGCCATTCGGGCTTCCAGGAGCAGGTCGGTGTTTACGGTGCGCTGGTGATTGATGCCAAGGATCCAGAGCCTTTCACCTACGATCGTGACTATGTCGTCATGCTGAGTGATTGGACCGACGAAGACCCGGCGCGGGTTATGTCCAAGCTCAAAAAACAGTCGGACTATTACAACTTCCACAAGCGCACCGTTGGCGACTTCGTCGACGACGTGAGCGAGAAAGGTTGGTCTGCTGCTGTGGCCGATCGAAAGATGTGGGCCGAGATGAAGATGAGCCCAACCGATCTCGCTGACGTGAGCGGGCACACCTACACCTACCTCATGAACGGCCAGGCGCCAAATGGGAACTGGACGGGAATCTTCAAGCCAGGGGAGAAAATCCGGCTTCGCTTTATCAATGGCTCGGCGATGACCTATTTCGACGTGCGGATCCCCGGCTTGAAAATGACGGTTGTCGCAGCCGACGGTCAGTACGTTAAGCCAGTGTCGATCGATGAATTCCGGATTGCCGTTGCTGAAACCTACGATGTCATTGTCGAGCCTGAAAACGAGCAGGCTTACACCATCTTTGCTCAATCCATGGATCGCACCGGCTATTCAAGGGGTACCTTGGCTGTCCGTGAGGGCCTGCAGGCACCGGTGCCGGCTGTAGATCCAAGGCCTCTCATCTCCATGAGTGATATGGGGATGGACCACGGCAGCATGGGTGGCATGGATCACGGCAGCATGGCCGGTATGGACCACAGCAAGATGGCTGGCATGGACCACGGCAGCATGGCCGGTATGGACCATAGCAAGATGGCTGGCATGGACCACGGCAGCATGGCCGGTATGGACCATAGCAAGATGGCTGGCATGGACCACGGCAGCATGGCCGGTATGGACCATAGCAAGATGGCTGGCATGGACCACGGCAGCATGGCCGGTATGGACCATAGCAAGATGGCTGGCATGGACCACGGCAACATGACCGGTATGGACCAAAGCAATATGGCCGCCAGCGGTGCCATGCAGAACCATCCCGCCTCCGAAACAAACAACCCTCTGGTCGATATGCAGACCATGACCCCTACGCCAAAGCTGAGCGATCCGGGGATCGGGCTTCGCGATAACGGGCGTCGGGTTCTCACGTATTCGGATTTGCGTAGCACCTTCATCGACCCTGACGGCCGGGAACCTGGCCGGACAATCGAACTGCACCTTACCGGGCATATGGAAAAGTTCGCTTGGTCCTTCGATGGGATCAAGTTTTCTGACGCAGAGCCGCTGCGGCTCAAGTACGGCGAGCGCCTGCGTATTACCTTGGTCAACGACACCATGATGACTCACCCCATCCATCTGCACGGCATGTGGAGTGACCTGGAGGATGAGGACGGCAATTTCATGGTGCGAAAACACACGATCGATATGCCGCCTGGCTCGAAACGAAGCTATCGCGTAACCGCAGATGCACTCGGGCGCTGGGCCTATCACTGTCACCTCATGTACCACATGGAGATGGGCATGTTCCGAGAAGTCCGCGTGGACGAATGAACTGGAGATACGAGATGAGCAAACCAATGAAACGAAGCGCCTTTTTCCTCTCTGCCGCGATGGTTGGCCTGCTCGCGGTGTACGCCCCGTCTTCCTGGTCCAGTGACAACCATGATCAGCACTCTCAAAAGTCGTCCAACGCGGCGCAATCGAACGGCTCGAAGAGCAAGCAAGCCCAGGGCATGAACCATGAAGGCATGGATCACGGCTCCATGAAAGGCATGGATCATGGCTCTATGGAGGGCATGGATCATGGTTCCATGGAAGGAATGGATCACAGCAAAATGATGGAATCGCATGGCAGCGACAAAGCTAAGGCAGGGAAAAATGGCCAATAGCGTTGCACGACCATCGCTGCTGGCATTCGCCGTTTCTTTAGGTGTGCTGGGCGTTTCGCCCAGCTTCGCCGCTGAAATGGATCATTCCGGAATGGACCACTCGGCAATGGGCCACGGTGCCATGCAGATGGACCACGCCTCATCACAGGCTGCGATGCCGGGCATGGACCACAGCCAGATGGGCGCGAGCAAGCAACCCACGCAACCTGCACCCGTTGATCACAGCAAAATGGGCCATGGCCAGCCCAAAGCGAAACCCGCCTCGATGGACCACAGCAAGATGGACCATGGAAGCATGAAAGGCATGGATCACGGGTCCATGGAAGGCATGGATCATGGCGCGATGGGTCATTCCACGATGGGAAACGGGAACGCTGATTCGCCGACCCCGACCAGCCGTACGCCAATCCCGGTGCTGACTGATGCCGACCGGCAGGCTGCCTTCCCCCCGCTTGACGGGCACAAAATGGATGACAGCGGGTTCAACAGCTTTTTCTTGCTAGACCAACTGGAATACCAAGATGCCGATGAAGGTAGCACGCTTGCTTGGGATGCATCCGGCTGGGTGGGCGGCGATATCAATAGGCTCTGGATTCGCTCGGAAGGTGAACGAACCAATGGTGTGACTGAAGATGCTGAGCTGCAGCTCCTCTATGGCCGCTCGGTAAGCCCGTGGTGGGATGTTGTCGCCGGCGTCCGGCAGGATTTCAAACCGGAGGATCCGCAGACCTGGGCTGCGTTCGGTATTCAGGGCCTGGCCCTGTATGACTTCGAAGCTGAAGCCACCGCCTTTATCGGCGAGAACGGTCAAACCGCTGCCCGTCTGGAGGGCGAGTACGACATCTTGCTAACCAATCGTTTAATTCTTCAGCCAACCGCTGAGGCCAACTTTTATGGCAAGAACGACCCGGAACGCGGCGTCGGCTCTGGCCTGGCAAACACCGAAGTCGGGCTGCGGTTACGGTACGAGATTGTTCGCCAGTTCGCGCCATACATAGGTGTCACCTGGAGCCGTTCCTACGGCAAAACCGCCGATTTCATTCGGGATGAAGGCGGGGACGTGGACGAAGCTCGTTTTGTGGCCGGTATTCGGATGTGGTTTTGAGAACTCAACATGAAAAAAACAATTACAACGCTGGTGGCGGCAGGTGCTGTTACTAGCGCAGCAGTGCTAGGTGCTGCTTACTTCGGTCTCGTGAACGTTGGTGCGGACGACCCACACTTCCCCGCTGTGCATGCGTTTTTGGCCATGGCGCGGGATCGCTCGATTGAAGTCCGAGCAAGCGACATTGAGGTGCCAAACCTTAAAGATCCTGCTCTCATCCAAGCAGGGGCAGGCAACTACAACGCCATGTGTATCGGTTGCCACCTCGCGCCAGGGGTGGAGAAAACTGAACTCAGCCAAGCCCTATACCCATCCCCACCAAACCTCACCGAGATAGGTGTAAGCGGTGACCCTGCTGCTGCGTTTTGGACCATCAAGCACGGTATCAAAGCGACAGGCATGCCAGCCTGGGGTAAGAGCATGGACGACCAGTACATCTGGGGAATCGTCGCGTTCCTGGACCAGCTACCGCAACTCAATGCTGAGCAGTACCAGATGATGGTCGCTTCCAGTGGTGGTCACCAACATGGCGGTGGCGAAAGCGATATGCATAACCATGAAGGCCAACACGGTGGTGCGAAATCAGGTCATGGAAATCATGATGATTCCGCAGCAAACGGCGTGGCTGAGGAAAGTCATGATCATGGCAGTTCGCATTCGGAGTCTTCATCAGTAGCGGAGCACCACGGTGAACACGAGTCCGGCGAGGCGCACTCGGACCACCACACAGGTTCTACTCCCAAAACCCATGTGCACAAAGACGGGAAGGAGCACACTCATGACAAGTAAGCGCCGCTTCCTCGGTTTAAGTACCGCAGCGTCACTTCTAATCGCCTCAGCCGCCTTTGCTGCGGAGCCCCTGACTATCGATGTGCACCGGGACGCTAATTGCGGTTGCTGTAAGAAATGGATAGCGCACTTGGAGGCAAACGGCTTCAAGGTCGTCGACCACGTTGAAACGGACATGAGGGCGGTGAAGCAAGAGCTAGGAGTAGCTCCGAGGCTGGCTTCGTGTCACACCGCGGTTATCGATGGCAAGTTTGTGGAAGGTCACGTCCCCGCAGCCCAGGTGCAGGAGCTCATAAAGCGCAACGACCTGGCAGGCGTCGCGGTACCTGGCATGCCCGCTGGCTCACCAGGTATGGAGGTTGATGGCATGAAACACGCCTATCAAGTCATCGGCCTCACCAAGAGTGGGGACGATCAAGTAGTTGCCAGTTATCCTGACACGTAATGCAAGATGCCCCGGGGGAAGGGCTTCTGCCGGCCAGCCGACCAGCTGCAGCGCTGGTCGTGGTCAGCTTACTCCAAGACTTACCCTGTCCCTTCGGTCAGTTTTGACCTCTACAGTTAATTCCAGCAGAGCGATATTCGAGGATTTTCAACTCACCTGTTGAGTCCTCGTAATTCATCTGTGTCGGCATCACGTCGCAGCTACCTTTGAGCGAAGTCATACTGATAACTCTCGCCACATCCAGTTTCATTCCGTAGCGATAATGGATCACTTCAGGTGGTTTTTTTCCATTGGCAGCGGCGTAGGCACGCATTGCTTGCTCATTTGCCTGAATCATCTTTCCGTGTAAGCGATCAGATCCTCCTTCAGCTAAAGCGGATGAGGAGGCGATTACGAGCATGAGGGCGGCAATGCTTTTAGCGGTGTTCATTTCTGTTACTCCATGAAGACATGAGTGAAGCTTACCGACTGGGAGCTGTCATCCACGTGATCCAGGAATTACATGTTTGTAAGCAGGCTATCGATAATGATGGCTCTGAATACACGTGAAAGCCGCGTCGTTTCAGGCTGCGACAGTTTTAATTCTCTAGCGAATCAGTCTGAACCGGCGTTTTGGGTGATTGCGACAGTTTTGCGTTTCCTCTCCAAATGGCTGCAGGCCGCGAAAGACGGGACCCTCTAGCGACAGTTTTAATTCTCTAAATCCACCACCCGCAGAAAATTTCGTCACGCCCCAGAATGGGAATTTGCATTCGGGGCGCACCACGATTCATCTCGTGCCAGAAGCCGCCTGCAGTGCAATCAATTGGCGAGCCAAGACTCGACTACCTCAGCGCCATACTCGTTTTTCCAGGCCTTAAGCGTACGCTGATTACCACCCTTGGTCTCAACAACCTCTCCGCTGTGTGGATTCTTGTAGACCTTCACTTCGCGTGGTTTCCGAGAGGTTTTTGGGGCCATATCAGTGGAAGCCACCGCTTGCGGATCGAGGATCAGCACCACTTGGCGCAGGCCGTAGCCATACTCGTTGAGCAAACTGCGCAGCTTCGTTTCAAATTCCATTTCCTGCTTCAGGGCAGAGTCATTTTTCAGCGCTTCCAGCTCCGCCAGTTGGGCTGCGAGCTGTTGTTCGAGCAGGCGGAATTCAGCGAGACGGGACATAAGATTCTCCAAAATGGGTTCGATGATTTTAGCAATCAAGAAAGAAAGCGTGCTAACTATCTTGATCCCACATGCCTGAATCGGCAATCACGAGGCTGAGCGATCGGTGTGGATAAAAACGTGATGGCTTCAGGATCGTCGATCTGGGCGGCTTCACTTGCGAGGTAATCGATCAGCTTTTTGCTTCTTACCCAAACGTACTGCCGGCAAGCCGCGTTTGGAATGGATGGCCCCGCAACGGGGCGAAACCTGGCCTCCCAAAGGTGCTTGAACGCCTCCCTGGTCGACTTCCCCAAATACACCGCAATCTCCGGTCCCAAGATATAGCCACGCCTGAATCTGTCGATGGCTTGAGGCTTAACCATCAATTGCGTACGCCGGCCTCGTTCGACAGCAGTGCTCCATAGCAGACCCAGTCGAACGAACGCGTATGCGCATTGTTCTTTGACGCCTAACAGCGCAGCAGCCTTGACTACCGACAGGCCGGGAAAGACCGGACTCTTGTTCTCAGCTCGGGCTTGTTGCCACGCTGCAAAATCTTGCGGCTTGAGTAACCACGCCCCTACCGCAACCGAGCCATTCTCAGCTGGGCCGTAAGCGCGAAGTTCACCTGCACGTATTGCCTGAACCAACTCGACCAACCCACCCCCCTTGGGCAGAGAATGCTTGGCCAAGTAGTTGATCGACACCAGGCTCTGGTCAGAGCTGGTAGGCAGCTTCTCATCAATCAATTCGTTGATCGAGCGGCAGTCAATCAGCCACCTTTCGCCTGGGCGCGGTTCTCCACCAAAGAACTGGAGGGTACCACCAGCTAGCAGCTGCCTAACCCGATTGCGACAGAGGCTTAGCAAAGTCGAGGTTTCTTTCATATCAGCCACGCCCTGGAGATGCTGCGAGATTGCCTTCAAATGATCCAGGTCCACGACCGTAAAGACTCGATCTTCATGGACCTTCTCCCGATAGGCGATTTGTCCCTCCTGATGAAGGCGTTTTATGACTGATACCCCGAGACCACAAGCTTCAGCAGCAGAATCGAACGACACCCAACGATGTCTCTCAATCGTCTCCTCACTCAAATTGCGATTTCGCTTCGCTAACGGTGCTTCCCACGCATGCTGCAGAAATGATTCGAACTCTCGACGAAGAAAGTCAAAACAAGAGTCATCCAGATCACGGTGGATGTCGTGGTATATCGGGCCGAACGATCTGCTGAGCGTCCAATGTTCGTTATCGGAATGGACTGCCTTGAGGCCACTCAGCAGTTCTCTGAATGCGAGAGGCCAGTTCATGAGAACCACGCCCGCCGCGTTTGCCATAAGCCGCGATATCTCTAGCGAACCCGAATCAGCAACCTTCAGCGGCTGGGTTCTTTCCGTAGGCAAACTTCTGACAGCGAGACGCGATGACAACTCGTGAAACTGTTCGTAGGTGAGGGCCGCCAATCCCGCGTCAGCTGGCAACGAGTCGGCGTAAAACCTATCTTCAAAGCCAGAGGTGAGCCAGGCGGCCGTATCACTCGCCGGCGCGATCTCAAAATTGGTCCCACTCAATGAGGTGCCACACGCTTGGCAACTATTCGCACTCATTGCGCTTGGATCGGTTTCCTTCAGACAGTTGGGGCACCGCCCGTGGAGTTCAGTGCCGTGGACAGAACACGTCGTAACCAGGGTCAAGCCCCAGCTTTCTCTCCAATAACCGGCTTCGCCCAAACAGATCGGACAGTAACGAGCGTGATGAGTCGTCCATAACTTGACCCCCTTGGGCCTTGGATCACGAAACTCAGCAGATACCGCAGGCCAGCTCAGTGGTCCTTCCATCATCTGCAGCCAGTCCGCAACATCGGTCTCGTCGGCTCGTGCAAAGGCGGTGAGCAGTTCCTTTCTGGGTAATCCGTTGGCTTTCGCCAGGCGCTGCAGGTACCCCAAAAGACTTTCGTCTTGGTGTGGTCGTGGGTTGATTAAAAGACCAAACATTCCTACACATCCATGAAATCGAAGACATAAAAATCAGGGGAGTAGAGCCGGGCCGATAAGCCCGGCCCTTGGCCGTCAGGTACTGCTCTCTTCGAACGTCTCAAACGGCTCCCGCTTCCCGAACAGAGGCTGGAAATTGAAGCTCGCACTGAAGGGGTTTCGATCCTCGGTGGCGTAGCTCCAAACCTCGTCTTCAAAAGCCTGGGCCAGCACAGGAAGTTCAATCCCGACAAGGTCCTGGACTTGAACCAACCAAACAGCCCTGTCCACAATCTTGATGAGGTAGTCGATCAATCCATAGGAAGCCAGGTAGAAGCGTTTAATCATCGCTGGCTCTACAAAACTGATGGTTTGAACAGGCAGTTCGCCCTCGATTGCCTGCAACAACATCACGAAATGAAGAGACGTATTAGCGGAGAAGGTGAAGCGATCGTATGCCACCGTGGCCGAAAACCTGCGTCGCAGTTGCTCGTTTGCTAGCAGGAGATTTTCGGTGCGCTTCAGCCCAATCAGAACAAACGCGATACTGGTTTCATTCATCAGACTCTTGATCCAGTCTGCTGCCTCATACGCACCATTACGACGATAATCGACCAGGTGCTGCGCCTCATCGAGGACCAACATCTCCACGCCAAGGTTCTTCAGCAGCAGGACTACTCGCGCAAATTTAACCTCTGCCGAATGTCCTCGTGCCTCTGCGAAGGGATCCTTCAGCTCTGCCAAAATGGCTGCTGCCAGGTTCTTTTTGGTTGGAGACGAAGGCATCTCGACGAACAGAACTGTCCGCTTCTGTGGGTCATGGCTCTCCAATTCCTCCAATGACCGAATGTACTCCTTGACCAATGTGCTCTTGCCCACTCCGCTTGGACCTTGGATCAGCAACCCTTTACTTGCTCTGGTACGCCGACTATCGCCGTGGATATCGCCTAGTCGCGTCAACGCTCGCTCGACTTGAGGGCTGTGAATAAAACGATCGCGGAGCGTAAAGCTGTATTCACCATGCTCGTAGCATTCGTACAGATTGATGGCGTTCATGGCTTAGAACTCCCAGCAGGGCGACGAACCGAGACCTTGAAGGCTGCTGGCGGAATGTTAGGAATAGAGTCACCGGTCCATTCCACTTCAGCGAGTACCTTGGGTGGAGGCGTGCTTTCGGTCACTCGACCCTCCTTGTCGATTTTCGCTATGGCAGCTGCGCGTCGTTTTCTGAGCGTCTGCGAACGGCGGGCCTCGTCTGCATCTTCCATAATTTCCTGGTAGCACCTGTGCGTAGCCTCGAAGCTAGGCTGCTCATTATATTTTTCTCGCAGCGCTTTCTCGGCAGCCTTCCACACCTCCCTGCTCTTACCGGCCATTCGCTCATCTTTGGCGGGCACTTTGAAGAACAAGTTTCTGAAGCGGTCGTGAACCCAAACGTGCCCGGCTTCGTCTCGATAGCGGACGTTTACCTTTTCTCCGTCTGCCAAACGCATACGGAGCTCAGCAAGTTCCGTAGAGTGGTAGCCCACTTTGGCAACCTCGATGCCGTAATGGTGAACCTTCACCGAGGCCCGCTTGGCCAGAATGCACTCCAACGAGTCCAGGTCGACGGGAAGGCTGATGACATGGTTCGCCTCGCTAGTCCCCCAGACTTGAGCCGGTGTTCTGTTGTCCAGCCCCCGATGAGGAGTCTGGTGGTAACCATCGACGATCCATTTCACTACCACCGCCTCCAATTGAGGGAGCGTGAAACATGCATTCTTCTCCGAGTCGTAATCGCCACGCTGCTGGATATTCGAGAAGGTGGTACCCGGGAGGTTGTGGATAAGCCCCAGGTTCTGTGTGCTGAAAAAGCGTTCGACGGCACCTTTCCTTTGAGGGGCCCTTGAAGCGGGATACATGATCTCGATACCCAACTCGTTGAATCCCATGATGAGATCGCCCGCGTGAAATTCCGCTGCGTTGTCTGGGACTATTCGAGCCGGCAGCCCACGTGCCCACCATTCATTTCTCACTTTCGGAAAGCGCTTCAGCAATTCGGCTTTTGGACGGATTGAGCGTTCGATCACACGAAGCACGGTTTCCGTATTTGGCGCCGACAGGTGGAGCAAATATCCCATCACCATTCGAGAGAAGCGGTCGAGGACGATCGTCAGATAGGGGCGCCCAATGCACAGCCCCGAGGTTTCATCCACAAGCTGGACGTCCAACAAGGTGTGATCAATTTCCCAACGTTCCAAAATCTCATGGACACGTAGGACACCCGCCGCAACACGGTGCTTCTTGTCTGCTGCGTGTTTTCCGAGCCTCTCCTTATCCACAAGGTACGGATCCAGCTTGGCGATGTACCTTCGGACAGTCATTCCGCTTGGGATCTTGAGCTGATCCGAAGGCAAACGACTTTTGTTCCTCTCTTTTATCTGATCCTCGAATTCTGAAACGACCACGCTGACCGCTGGAATCGTATCCTGCAGGTAGGTTTTATTAATCACCCCTTCAAGAATAACTTCGAGCTCTCCCTGTATCGCGGCAGCCCGACCCTTTTTGGCATGCTGAGGGATAAGCTTTACTACGTTCTGGCCAATGTATTTGGCTGCCCAACGTCGAATAGTGGAAACCGAGGGTGCGCACGCATCCCCAATCTTTTTGGCGATATCTCTAAGCTTCTTGATCATGTCTTCGTCACCCGGTAGCTTGTATTTACCGCGCTTAGTTAGGTCGTCCAGATACTTGCGTCGACGCAATGCCTCATCTCCATGTTTTTTGGGGAAGCATGAAATATCTGGAGGGACGTTCCGCACATACGGAACCCTCCCAAGGTATGGCTGATCAGCGGAGATCTCGATCTCGCGCTTCTCGTAGGCCTCATAGAACTCCTTCTCGGATAGCTTCGTGGGCTCACCAAGCTCATCGAAAAAGAGCAGCTTCCGGTCAATAAGCCTCTTCTCAAGCACCATCAGTACGCCACGAACGATGACGACCAATTTCACCCTAAGGGAAAAGGTTTGCATGACGGTGCCCCCCTTGCAGGAAGACCGGGGAGTCAGTGTCAATTGACCTATCAAGGTCAATGCCCACCACCCCAAGGCCTAACAAGCGCCAGGCTTTCCCCTCACCAACCACGTAGAGCAGATCTGCAACGGTCATAGGCGGCCATTCGTTGAAGGTCGCCATTACCTCCTCCAACGCCTGATGCGAAAGCTCTGGACCGCGCCGGTGATACATCAGCCTTCTAAGATTGGTAGCCAGGGGTTCAGCTTCAATTAACTTTTCAGTGATCACCGAAAAGTTACGGGCAGTGGCGTTGAAGTAGCGCTCAGCGGCATCCAGTCGCTGCCTGACGCTGGCAATCTTCAGTCGGTCGTGAGGCTTCACTTCAAACCACCACTCGCGCCCATCCGCGAGGAAAACCTGTACGTCTGGGTAATATTTGAAGTAGCCCTGGAGCGATGGAACACGTTCCTCACTGGGCTGCGGGACGTAGCCGATGACCGCAGGAGACAGCTCAAGAAGCCGAAAAAGAGCGCCTTCGAGCTGGGACTCCCAGGGCACAGGCTTTTTATTTTTGAGCGATGGGAAGTAGCCGCGGTAATGGTTGGACCGCCGCGTGACCACCTTTCGTACTGTCATGAAACACCTCCGAAAATCTCGAAACGAGCGCCGACGCTGCGCCAAAAAATCAAGGCGCAGGGCGGGCGAAGTGAGGCCTTTCGACAGGCAACACTGTGCCGTCGAGTAACCTCGCTAAGGTCGAAAAAATGGGAGAGGATTGACAGTCGCTTCGAAAAAGCAGACATTGCGGGTTCTGAGGACGCAAGTCTGCTTCGCTAAGCGCGGTCAGTCCTCTCGGGATTGATCGCGTTTTTCTACATTTTCAGGTCTCCTTTTCTCTCATTGGTCATGACTCTCATGACTGATCAGAATCTAAAGCAATCGGCTTGCTCTCTTTATTTCTAAACGGCCACTTCGTGATCGCTGGAGCAATTTGGATCAGGTCTGAAGCTCTCGCTTCAAACAGCTGATTTGGCTGAAAATCTTCAGTGCAAAGCGGAAAAGTTGGTCATAGATCTTATTCCAACATCCCTTCGAAATCTACAAAAAATCCAAAATGGCAACTTCCACCAAATTCCATTTCCATACTAAATTGTTCAAATTAATACTTAACACGTACGCTTAATTAACTATTAAGGTGTTCAAATATTAGTTTTAAAGTCCTCTCAATCTCTCTGCTGCTCAGATCCGCCCGCCGACCCTCTCAGCACTTCCAGCGCCCCATCAAATCACTTCCTCAAATCCCCCCATCTGCATCATTTTCCAATGAGCGGAGTAGGGCGCCCCGGCAGGAATTCCAGGCAAAAAAAAGCCCGCGAAGGCGGGCTTGATGGTGACCGACAGGGGCCATGGTTGAAGCCCGGCCGGTCATCTATTTGTGAAAGCGTGCAGCTTTTCTGTGAACCTACACCGAATCAGAAGTCCAGGTTCGATACCGACAGCGCGTTGCTTTCGATGAAGTCACGACGCGGCTCGACCGCATCACCCATCAGGGTGTTGAAGATCTGGTCGGCAGCGATCGCATCCTCGATGGTGACCTTGAGCATACGGCGGACGGTTGGGTCCATGGTGGTTTCCCACAGCTGCTCAGGGTTCATCTCGCCCAGCCCTTTGTATCGCTGGATGGTGTGGCGCTTGGTGGTTTCGTTCATCAGCCAATCCAGGCCTTCCTTGAACTCGACAATTGCCTTGCGGCGCTCACCGCGCTGCACATAAGCACCTTCGCCCAACAAGCTGGACAGCTTGGCACCAATGTTAACTACGGTACGGTAGTCATTACTGCCGAAGAAGTCCCGGTTGAAGGTGACGTAGCTGGCCAGGCCGTGGGAGGTAACTTCCACTTCTGGCAACCATACGTTGCGCTCTTTGTCTTCGCGCAGGCTGGCTTTGTAAACCAGGCCGGACTTCTGGCTGTTGTTCAGACGTTCCTGGAACTTGGCCAGCCAGGCTTGCATCACAGCATGGTCACCCAGCTGTTCCAGGCTGACTTCCGGCAGGTAGATGAAGTGCTCGGTCAGCTCTTCCGGGTACAAGCGAGACAGACGCTTGAGGGTCTTCATGACACTACGGAACTCATTCACCAGTGCTTCCAGCTGCACACCGGAAACCGCTGGCGCCGACTCGTCCAAGTGCAGGCTGGCATCTTCCAGGGCCGACTGGGTCATGTACTCTTCCATGGCCTCGTCGTCCTTGATGTACTGCTCCTGCTTGCCTTTCTTCACCTTGTACAGCGGTGGCTGGGCAATGTAGATGTAGCCGCGCTCGACCAGCTCCGGCAGCTGACGGAAGAAGAAGGTCAGCAGCAGGGTACGGATGTGCGAACCGTCAACGTCAGCATCGGTCATGATGATGATGTTGTGATAACGCAGCTTGTCGATGTTGTACTCTTCGCGACCGATACCACAGCCCAGTGCAGTGATCAGCGTGCCAACTTCCTGGGACGAGATCATCTTGTCGAAGCGCGCTTTCTCGACGTTGAGGATTTTACCCTTCAACGGCAGGATCGCCTGGGTACGACGGTTGCGGCCTTGCTTCGCCGAGCCACCCGCGGAGTCACCCTCCACCAGGTACAGTTCGGAAAGGGCAGGGTCCTTTTCCTGGCAGTCCGCCAGTTTGCCTGGCAGGCCGGCAATATCCAGCGCGCCTTTACGGCGAGTCATTTCACGGGCTTTACGTGCTGCTTCACGGGCACGGGCAGCATCGATCATCTTGCCAACGACGGCCTTGGCCTCGTTCGGGTTTTCCAGCAGGAAGTCGGCGAAGTACTTGTTCATCTCCTGTTCCACGGCGGTTTTCACCTCCGAGGAGACCAGCTTGTCCTTGGTCTGCGAGCTGAACTTAGGGTCCGGCACCTTCACCGAGATGATCGCGGTCAGGCCTTCACGGGCGTCGTCGCCAGTGGTCGCCACCTTGTTCTTCTTGGCCAGGCCTTCCTGTTCGATGTAGCTGTTCAGGCTACGGGTCAGCGAGGAACGGAAGCCCACCAGGTGAGTACCGCCATCACGCTGCGGAATGTTGTTGGTGAAGCACAACAGGTTTTCGTTGAAGCTGTCGTTCCACTGCAGGGCGACTTCAACACCCACGCCATCGTCACGCTGGACGTTGAAGTGGAACACCTGGGAGTTGACCGGGGTCTTGTTGGTGTTCAGATATTCAACGAACGCACGCAGGCCACCTTCGTACTTGAAGAACTCTTCCTTACCGCTACGTTCATCCTTCAGCAGGATGCCAACGCCCGAGTTGAGGAACGACAGCTCGCGGATACGCTTGGCCAGGATGTCCCAGCTGAAGTGAATGTTCTTGAAGGTTTCAGCCGAAGGCTTGAAGTGGATGTGGGTACCGGTGGTTTCGCTGTCACCGACAACCGCCATCGGTGCCTGTGGAACACCGTGAACGTAGGTCTGTTCCCAGATCTTGCCGCTACGGCGAACGGTCAGTACCAGTTTCTCGGACAGGGCGTTCACTACAGAAACACCTACGCCGTGCAGACCGCCGGATACCTTGTAGGAGTTGTCGTCGAACTTACCGCCAGCGTGCAGCACGGTCATGATGACCTCGGCTGCGGAAACGCCTTCTTCTTTATGCACGTCGACCGGAATGCCGCGACCGTTGTCGCGCACACTGATGGATTCGTCCGGGTGGATGATGACGGTGATGTCATCGCAGTGACCGGCGAGGGCTTCGTCGATCGAGTTGTCGACCACCTCGAAGACCATGTGGTGCAGGCCGCTACCATCATCGGTGTCGCCAATGTACATGCCGGGGCGCTTGCGCACGGCATCCAAACCTTTCAGCACCTTGATGCTGGAGGAGTCGTACGTTTGATTTTCGCTCATGCATTCACTCCCGATGGTCGTGGGTCTGGGTGATACGGCCTTGTTCCACGTGGAACAAAGCAACTGGCGTTTCCGTCTGCCAGCCTTCCCTCAGTAATTCGTGATCTACACAGGTGATGAACACCTGGCAGCGTAGTTCTTCAAGCAAGCGACACAGCGCGCGGCGATGCTGGTCGTCCAGTTCGGACGGCAAGTCATCCACGAGATAAATACAGTGACCGCGGCGAGCCTGACTAACGAGGTGGCCTTGGGCAATGCGCAATGCGCACACCACCAGCTTTTGCTGACCACGCGACAGGATGTCGGCTGCATTGTTGGCAGCCAGACGAAGACGCAGATCAGCACGCTGCGGACCGGCCTGGGTGTGGCCCATCTGCTGATCGCGAAGGAGAGAGGAAGCGAGTACTTCTTGCAGTTCCCGGTCCTTGTCCCAGCCTCGGTAGTAGCTAAGGGTCAACCCGTCCAGCTCGACCAGTTCGCTCAGGGTTCGCTCGAAGACGGGCTTCAAGGCCTTGATGTAGTTGCGACGGTATTCATCTATTTCCGCACTGGCCAGGCACAATTCCCGGTCCCAGGCGGCTTGCGAAGCTGGGTCAAGTGTACCATGCCGCAACCATGAGTTCCGCTGCCGGAGTGCCTTCTGCAGCCGTTGCCAGGCTGGCAGAAAACGAGGTTCCACGTGGAACACCCCCCAATCCAGGAACTGGCGGCGTATTTTCGGAGCGCCTTCCAACAAGCGGAAACTGTCCGGATTGATGAGCTGAAGCGGTAGCAATTCAGCCAGTTGCGCCGCACTCCGCGCATTCTGCCCATCGATGCGAATAGTGAACTCCCCCTGCCGCTCCCGGGATACACCCAGGTTACTGCTGCCACCCTCGGCCAATTGCACTTCGCCAAACACGGTACAGGCCGGTTGTTCGTACTGGATAACCGGGTTCAGGCGGGTGCTGCGGAACGAGCGCGCCAGCCCGAGCAGGTGCACGGCCTCAAGCACGCTGGTTTTGCCGCTGCCGTTGGCGCCGTAAAGGATGTTGATGCGGGGGGACGGTGAGAGTGTCACCGGGTGCAAGTTGCGCACCGCGG
This sequence comes from Pseudomonas sp. A2, assembly GCF_023100865.1. Lineage (NCBI taxonomy): Bacteria > Pseudomonadati > Pseudomonadota > Gammaproteobacteria > Pseudomonadales > Pseudomonadaceae > Pseudomonas > Pseudomonas sp. A2. The sequence continues at coordinate 2,721 of NZ_CP039127.1, read as the reverse complement.
TGACCATGATACGTCGAAGAGACATTTCGCCTGCTACGTTACAGACGCATCGGCATGACAACGTAGGAAGAATCGTCATTGCCAGCTTCCTGCAGCAGGGCACTGCTGTTGGAATCGGACAGGATCAGACGAACTTGCTCGGTAGTCATTACGCCCAGCACGTCCAGCAGGTAGCTGACGTTGAAGCCGATTTCCAGCGAGCTACCTTCGTAGTCCACGCTGATTTCTTCTTCAGCTTCTTCCTGCTCCGGGTTGTTGGCCTGGATTTTCAGTTGGCCAGCAGCCAGTTGCAGGCGGATACCGCGGTACTTTTCGTTGGAAAGAATCGCAGTACGGCTGAAGGCTTCACGCAGCGCCTGACGGTCGCCGACCACCAGCTTGTCACCGCCCTTGGGCAGTACGCGCTCGTAGTCCGGGAACTTGCCGTCCACCAGCTTGGAAGTGAAGGTGAATTCACCGGTGGTGGCGCGAATGTGGTGCTGGCCCAGGACGATGCTGACCATGCCTTCCGGGTCGGTCAGCAGGCGTGCCAGTTCGAGGATACCTTTGCGTGGCACGATGACCTGGTGGCGATCATCCTGCTCGATCGGTGCGCTCATGGAGCACAGCGCCAGCCGGTGACCGTCAGTGGACACAGCTCGCAGGGTGTTGCGGGAAACCTCCAGCAGCATACCGTTGAGGTAGTAGCGCACATCCTGCTGGGCCATGGCGAAACTGGTGCGCTCGATCAGGCGGCGCAGCTTGCTCTGTTCCAGGTTGCAGGTCAGCGAGCCCGGGCCTTCTTCCACGGTCGGGAAGTCATTGGCTGGCAGGGTCGACAGGGTAAAGCGGCTGCGGCCGGCCTTGACCAACAGTTTCTGCTCGTCGACCTTGATATCGATCAGGACGTCGTTCGGCAGGCTTTTGCAAATGTCCATCAGCTTGCGTGCCGGGACAGTGATTTCGCCAGGCTCGGCCGGCTCTTCCAGTTGCACGCGGCCTACCAGTTCGACTTCCAGGTCGGTACCAGTCAACGACAGTTGCTGGCCTTGCACGACCAGCAATACGTTGGACAGGACCGGCAAGGTCTGGCGGCGCTCGACGACACCGGCGACCAGTTGCAGGGGTTTCAACAGGGCTTCGCGTTGAATGGTGAAATGCATGGTCTAGTCCCTTGCCTTCAATTAGCTGCGCAGACGGCCATCAGGTCGTCAGCGTCCGCAGCAGGTTCTTGTAGTCCTCGCGGATGTCCGCGTCGGATTCCTTCAGTTCGTTGATCTTGCGGCAGGCGTGCAGCACGGTCGTATGGTCGCGACCACCGAACATGTCGCCGATTTCCGGCAGACTGTGGTTGGTCAGTTCCTTGGACAGGGCCATGGCCACCTGGCGTGGACGCGCCACGGAACGTGAACGACGCTTGGACAACAGATCGGAGATCTTGATCTTGTAGTACTCGGCGACGGTACGCTGAATGTTATCCACACTGACCAGCTTGTCCTGGAGCGCCAGCAGGTCCTTGAGCGACTCACGAATCAGTTCGATGGTGATGTCGCGGCCCATGAAGTGCGAGTGAGCGATCACCCGCTTCAATGCGCCTTCCAGTTCACGGACGTTGGAACGGATGCGCTGGGCAATGAAGAAGGCCGCGTCATGCGGCAGTTCGACCTTGGCCTGGTCGGCCTTCTTCATCAGGATCGCCACGCGGGTTTCCAGCTCTGGTGGCTCGACGGCCACCGTCAGGCCCCAACCAAAGCGCGACTTCAGACGCTCTTCCAGGCCTTCGATCTCCTTGGGGTAGCGGTCAGAGGTAAGGATTACCTGCTGACCACCCTCGAGCAGGGCGTTGAAGGTGTGGAAAAACTCTTCCTGCGAGCGCTCTTTACGGGCAAAGAACTGGATATCGTCGATCAGCAACGCATCCACCGAGCGGTAGAAACGCTTGAATTCGTTGATGGCGTTGAGCTGCAGCGCCTTGACCATGTCCGCGACGAAGCGCTCCGAATGCAGGTACACGACCTTGGCGTTCGGGTTCTTCTTCAGCAGGTGGTTACCCACAGCATGCATGAGGTGGGTTTTACCCAGGCCCACACCACCATAAAGGAAGAGCGGGTTGTAACCATGCTTGGGATTGTCTGCCACCTGCCAGGCAGCCGCGCGCGCCAGCTGGTTCGACTTACCTTCGACGAAGGTGTCGAACGTGAAGGTGCGGTTCAGGTAACTGGTGTGTTTGAGCGCACCTTCAACCTGCACGGTGCGCTGTTCGGTCCGGGCACTGCCAGCCGACGCAGAAGCCGGTTCGGCCATGGCATCGAAGCTATCACGCGAGGATGGCTCGGCCAGTTCATCGACCAGCACAGGCTCGGCCGCCGCCACGGCGACGGGTTCGACCGCTGCCGGCACTGCCTTCTGTGTCTGGCTCTGAGCCTGGGTCTGGGCCAGCGAGGCGGCCACCGCAGCACTTACTGGAGCGTTGGGTGCGGCACGTGGCGCAGAGCTGCGACGGCTGCCGATCAACAAGGAAAGGGCAGGCGCAATGCCGCTGCCGTTTTCGCCCAACAGCTCGAGCAAACGACCCAGGTACTTTTCATTGACCCAATCGAGAACGAAACGGTTAGGCGCATAGACGCGCAACTCGTCGCCTTCGGCTTCGACCTGTAGCGGACGGATCCAGGTGTTGAATTGCTGGGCAGGCAGTTCATCGCGCAGAAGCTCCACGCACTGCTGCCAAAGTTCCACTGACAC